>NZ_JAVHLD010000016.1 GCF_031082295.1 Humidesulfovibrio sp. | reverse complement strand
GCAGCGTCGGCGGGCTTGGCGGCGTCGGCGGGCTTGGCGGCGTCGGCGGCCGGAGCCTTGGCGGCCATGTCGATGGTGGTCTTGTTGAACTCTTCGATGATCTTGTTGGTGATGTCGGTGGTTTCGTCAGAAGAAAGGACCACGTCCTTGGCGATGACCACGTCAACCTTGTTGTCCTTGCGGTACTTGTCCAGCAGCTTGTTGAAGTTATCCTGCAGGAGGCCCACGACGCGCTGCTGTTCGGCGCCCATGGTGGTCTGGTACTTGGTCACGGCCTCCTGGAACGCGGCGGCGTTCTCCTGGGTCTGCTTGGCCTGGACCTTTTCCTGAGCGGCCTTGGCCTCGGCCTGGAGGTCGTTGCTCTTGGTGCGCAGGTAGGCCATGGCGTCCTGGCCGGGCTTGGACTCGCGGAAGACCTTGGCCCCGTCGACAACTGCGATTTTGGGGGTGTTGTTGCAGGCGGCGAGCAGGCTGGCCACGGCCACCATGAGCAGGAGAGCGCTGAACTTCTTCATCGTGGAATCCTCATTATGTTTGTCGTCTTGTGCCTCACGCCCCTCTTGCATGCCGCCAGGGACGGGCAGGGGTAGATCATTACTCCGCATTGCCTGCGTTTGCAAGTGGTGAGCCCGTCCTAAACCCCGGCCCGGAGCGGATTTGTCGCCAGGGCGGGGCAGAATTCCGCCGCCTCGGGGCTCAGGCTCCCGGCCTGGGTGTACAAGGTCAGCGGCGGCAGCAGCGCGAAGCCGCCCGGGCTTTTGCCGCCGCGCAGAAATTCCAGCAGCACCAGCCGTGGCGCCTGGCCGGGGCGCCCCTGCACCGGCAGCGCCCGGCGCGGCGCCAGGCCCGCGTCGGCAAAGGTCCGCAACAGCTCCGGCAGGCGCTCCGCCAGGTGCACCACAAACAGCCTGCCGCGCGGGCGCAAGGCCTTTGAGGCGCAGGCGGCGAAGGCGGCGAGCCCGCCCGGCCCCTCGAACCGCGCCCGGTTGCGGGCCTCGTCGGGGCAGGCCCGGCCGGTGCCGGGCTTGCGGAAGGGCGGATTGGCCAGGGCCAGCTCAAAGGTGGCGGCCAGGCCGGGGCGCGGGTATTCCCGCACGTCGGCCAGCTCTGCCTGGAAGCGTTCGGCCAGGCCCAGGTCGTGGGCGTTGGCGCTGGCGGCGGCGACCATCTCCGGGCCGATGTCGATGCCGGTGAGGCGGAGCTCCAGGTCCGGGCGCAGCAGCAGCAGGGCGATGGACGCCGCGCCGCAGCCCGTGCCGAGGTCCAGCCCGGAAAGGGGCTTGGCCCCGCGCTCTGCGGCCCCGGGGATGGCGCTGGCGGCGAAGGACGCGAGCAGGAGCGTGTCGGCGCCGAAGCGAAAGCCGCCCTCGGGCTGAACGAGTCCTCGCGGGAATCGCTCGCGCCGGGCCAGGACCTCCGGGGCGGGGGCCGCCGGTTGTTGCCGGTCCCCGGCTGGGGCGGCGCAATGGTCGGAGGACGGCGGCCTGGGCATGGGCTTCCCGCGGCTAGATCACGGGTTGCGGCGTCAGGGCGCGCACCTGTTCCGTGGCGCGGGTCCGCTCGGCCTTGGACATGGTCTTCGCCAGCGCGTCGCGGTGGATGGCGGCCATGGCCTCGCCGCCCTGGGCGGCCAGCTCCAGCCAGACGTAGGCCTGCACCCGGTCCTTGGGCAGGCCGCCCGCGCCGGAGACATACAGCGTGCCCAGGTGCAGCCGGGCCTTGGCGTCGCCCGCCATGGCCGCCTGCTTGAGCTGGCGGGTGGTCTCGTCCAGGTTCTTGTCGCCGCGGATCTCGGCCTCGGCCACGGCCAGCTGGACCTTGGCCTGGGCGTGGCCCGCGGTGCTGGCCGTGCGCAGCCAGCGCAGCCCTTCGGTGCGGTCCTGCAGAACTCCCTCCCCGCGCATGAGCAGCAGGCCCATGGTGTACTGGGCCTCCACCACGCCGAGCCCGGCCGCGAGGCGGCACTGCTTGGCGGCGGCCACCGGGTCGCGCTTCACGCCCCGGCCCTGGGCCAGCAGCGTGGACAGGTTGTACATGGCCTTGGCGTGGCCGCGCCGGGCCGAAATGAGCAGCAGGTCGTAGGCCTCGGCGTCGCTTTTGCGCACGGCGGGCTCGGTCAGGAGCATCATGCCCGCGCGGTACAGGGCCTCGGCGTTGCCCTGGGTTCCGCTGGCGCGGTACCAGCGCAGGGCTTCCTCCTTGTCCGTGGCGCCGGCCAGGCCCTTGTCCCAGATCTCCGCCAGCTCGAACTGGGCCAGCGGGTTGCCCTGGTTGGCCGAGAGCGCCAGCAGGCGCGTCGCCTCGGCCATGTTCACCGGCCCGCCCAGGCCCTTGCGCTCCATGACGCCCAGCCAGTGCTGCGCCCCGGCGTGGCCCTGGCCCACGGCGAGGAGGAGCCATGTCCTGGCCTGGGCGTAGTCCCGCGCCACGCCCCTGCCTTCCAGGTAGCGGCCGCCCAGGGCGTACTGGCCTTCGGCCTTGCCTGCCTCGGCGCTGGCGCGGTCCTGCGCGACCTTCTCCGGGGCGTTGTCTGCGGCGGCGGCCTGCTTCTGCACGGGCTTGACCCCCCACTTGAGCTGGGCCTGGGCCGGGAGCGGCGCGAAAAACGAGAGGATGAGGGCCATTGCCAGGAGCAAGGCGAGGCGGTTGGCCGGTCTACAGCTACGGGTGCGGGCAAAGGGGGTGTGCATGCGGTTCTCCTGAAGAATGATATCAGGTCCGCAATATGCCAGAAGCCGGAGAGGGTGTCGAGGGGGGGCGGCGGACCTAGGCCACGCGCGCCATGATCGGCCCGCCCATGACCACGGCCGAGGGCGCGGCGGCGGGGGCGTCGGTGAAGACCATGTTCAGCACGCGCGCCGGGGCCTCGGTGACGTTCTGCACTGTGCGCTCGTTGGTCACTGAGTTGTCGGCGTTGACCGTCTGGGAGAGGTTCATGTTCACCGTGCTCTCGCGGTTTTCGGGGAAGCTGTAGGAGAGGCTGCGGTTGATGGAGTTGTCCAGCACCAGGTTGCGTTCCTCGGAGAAGGAGTTCTGCACGGTCATGGTGCGCGGCTCGGACAGGTCGAGGTTCAGGCTCTGGTTGACGACCTCGGTGAAGGTGGTGTTCGGGCGCGCGCTGCCCTCCACCAGGGCGATGCCCACGGGCCGCTCGTCGGGGAAGATCACGTGGGGGACCTCGTAGGCCGAGGGCTTCACGTAGTCCGAGGCCAGGAAGGGCAGTGAGGCCGCCGGCTGGCGCGGTTCCCAGACGTAGGAAGCCTTGTAGGGCTCGTAGGTGTTTTCGTTGATGACGTGGGACTTCACCACCTGGGGGTGGTGCGCCACGTGGCTGTTGCGCGGGCCGTGGAACTGCGAGGCCGGGGGCGGCTGCACATAGCCCACGGGCGAGGGAACCACGTGTCCGGCGGTGGGCTCGGAGACGAAAGCCGTGGTGCCTGGGGTGGGCGGCATGCCCGCCGTGGCCAGACTCATGGCCTGCCCCACGCGCAGCTCCATGGGCGGGAAGCCCGCACCGGCGTAAGCCATGGTGATCATGCCCGCGCCCTGGGTGGGTCCGGCGCCGGGGTTGCTCGAGGAGGCGGGCGCCGCGCTCACGGTGCTGGCCGAAACGCCACCGCCGCCGCCACCGCCACCGCCACCACCGCCGCCGCCACCGCCGCCACCGCCACCGCCGCCGCCACCGCCACCGGAGCCGGAGCCGCCACCGGAGCCGCCATAGCCGGAGCCCATGCCGAGGTTGCTGCGGGTGCGCTCCTGGGTGCGGGCCTGCACCTGCTCACGAGTCTGCTCAGTGGTTTCGGTGCGCTCGCGGAGGCGATCCTGCGTGCGCGTCTGGTCTTGCGTCTGTGTCTGGTCCTGGGCCATGGAGACGCCGGTCCAACCCAGGGTGGCCGCCATCAGCGCGGAAGCAATGATAATCTTTACTTTTGCCATAAATGCCCCCTATTTGTGAAAGTATGAAAATATAATACATAGTACGCCACAGCCCGTCAAGGCATTCTTGACGCAGGACGGAAAGCGGACAACAATGCTTCCTTCAATGGAGGTGCGCATGCCGTTCAACAGAAGGAAGAGCCCCGCCATCGGCACGGCCCTGGCGGAAGCCGCCCGCCTGCTCCTGGCCAGGAGGGTCGCGCTCCCCAGCCTGGGATGCTCGCGGTCCGCGCCATGAGGGCTTTTGCGCGAGCCTGCCTCTGCCTGCTGCTGCTCGCCGCAGCCGGCCTTTTCCCGCCGCCGGACGCAAAGGCCGAGCCCGTCCGCAAAAGCGTCCTGTTTCTCAACTCCTACCACAATGGCTACGCCTGGTCCGACGACATCCTGACCGGGCTTCGCTCGTTTTTCGCCGAGTCCGGCTACGCCGTCGACCTGCAGATCGAGTACATGGACACCAAGCGCTTCGCCACGCCGGAGCGCGAGAAGTCGCTCTATGAATTCTACCGCGAGAAATTCAAGGGCGCCCACTTCGACATCATCATCGCCTCCGACGATTTCGCCTACAACTTCATCCTGGACTACCAGGACAAGATGCTGCCCGGGGTGCCCGTGGTCTTCTGCGGGGTCAACGACTTCCGGCGCGAACGCCTCGCCGGGCATTCCAACATCACCGGCGTGGTGGAAAACGTGGATTTCGAGTCCACCCTGCGGCTGGCCGCGCGCCTGCATCCAAACCTTCACCGCATGATCGTCATAGGCGACCGCTCGGTCACCGGCGCGGCCATCCAGCGCCAGATCCGCGAGGTGGTGCCGAGGCTCCAAGGCATCCTGGACATGGAATTCTGGGATGACCTGCCTCTGGGCGAGATCATGGAGCGCCTGGGCACCATGCCCAAGGACGCCATGCTCTTCGTCATCCCCGTGTACCTGGAGCGCGACGGCAAGCTCTACTCCGCCGACGAGGTCGTGGAGCTCATCTCGGCCAACGTGAACATGCCGGTCTACAGCTGCTGGCGCTTTCTGCTTGGCCACGGGCTTGTGGGCGGGCGCCTGCACAGCGGCGTGGACCACGGCCGCATGGCCGCGCGCCAGGCCTTCCGCATCATGACCGGGGAAAAGCCCGCCAACGTGCCCGTGGTGGACCGCTTCGACGACCCCTACGCCTTTGACTACGTCGTGCTGCGCAAGCTCGACATCCCCACGAACGAGTTGCCCTCCGGCAGCGACATCATCAACGAGCCCTACGCCTTTTACACCATCAACAAGGGCCTGTTCTGGACCATCATCGTCAGCCTCATGGCCCTGATCTTCATCCTGGTGCTCCTGGTGGCCAGCATCAGCCAGCGCCGCCGCATCCAGGAACGCGTCAACGACCAGCTCTCGTTCCTCAAAATCCTCATGGACGCCATCCCGCTGCCCATCTACTCGCTTGACCGCAACAGCGCCTTCCAGGACTGCAACCTGGCCTTCGAGCGCTTCTTCGGCACCACCCGCGAGGGCATCGCGGGGAAGCTCCCGCAAGACATCGGCGACCCGGCGCTGGCCGAAGCGGACTGCCTGCGCGACGAGGTTGACCGCCAACTGCTGGCGGCTCCCGGCTCGCGCATCTACGAATGCTCGCTTGATGCGGCCCACGGCGGGGAGCGCTCCATGATCGTGAGCAAGGCCACCTACCTGAACGCCAAGGGCGAGACCATGGGCCTGGTGGGCGTGTTGAGCGATGTCACCGGGCTCAAGCGCGCCGAGGAGGAACTGCGGCAGGCCGAGGAAAAGTACCGCGGCATCTTCGAGAACTCGGTGCTGGGCATCTTCCGCGCCGCGCCCGACGGCACCCTGCTCGACGCCAACCGCGCGCTGCTCGACATGCTCGGCCAGACCGACCTCGCGGCCCTGCGCGAGATGGGCGCGGGCTTCCTGGCCGGAGACGCCGCCGAGGCCTGGCTCACCGCGGCGCCCGGACCGGGCGGGGCAGCGGGCTACCGGCGCGAGATCAAGCGCCCGGACGGCCAGCGCATGGCCGTGTTCCTGCACATCCGCGGCGTCGCGGATTCCTCCGGCAACCTGCTGGCGTTCGAGGGCATCGTGGAGGACATAACCAAGCGCGAGGAAGCGGAGCGCGCCCTGCACGAGTCCCAGCGCATGCTGCTCCAGTCCCAGAAGATGGAAGCCATCGGCACGTTAGCGGGCGGCATCGCGCACGACTTCAACAACATCCTCACCACCATCCTGAACTCGGCCGAACTGGCCCTGCTCGACCTGGAAGAGGGCTCGGAGATGACCGGCGACATCCTGCGCGTGCTCAAGGCCAGCCAGCGCGGCAGCCAGCTTGTGCGCCAGATATTGGCCTTCAGCCGCCCGTCCCAGGCCGGATTCGAGGCCGTGAACGTGGCCGAGGTGGTGCGCGAGACGCTGTCGCTGCTCTCCGCCTCCCTGCCGCGCAACATCACCGTGCGCGAAGACATCCGCCGCGACCCGGCCCTGGCCCTGGCCGACCCCATCCAGCTGCACCAGGTGTTCCTGAACCTGTGCACCAACGCCTTCCAGGCCATGCGCGAGACGGGAGGCGACCTGCTCCTGACGCTGAACGACGAGGTGCTCGACACCGCCTCCGCCGAGACCCTGTCCCTGCCGCCGGGCCACTACCTGCGCCTGTGCATCAGCGACACCGGGCCGGGCATCCCCCAGAACATCCTGAGCAAGATCTTCGACCCCTTCTTCACCACCAAGGGCAAAGCCGAGGGCACCGGCCTGGGCCTTGCCGTGGTCCACGGCATCATCACGGCGCACAAGGGCGCTGTGGCCGTGTCGAGCATCCCCTGGGAGCGCACCAGCTTCGACATCTACCTGCCGCTGCTGGAGCGAGAGGGCGAGGCCGACCAGAGCCAGGGCGAGCAGGTGCGCCGGGGCCAGGGCCGCATCCTCTTCGTGGAGGACGACCAGGACCAATTGGCCACCATCCCGCGCGTGCTCGGGCGGCTGGGCTACGAGGTCACGCCCTCCGCCTCGGCCACCCTGGCTTTGGCGACCCTGGCCGAGAACCCGGATGCGTTCGATCTTGTGCTCACGGACTTCGACATGCCCGGCGTCAACGGAGTGGAGTTCGCGCGCAGGCTGGCCGTTGAGCACCAGGGCCTGCCCGTGGTCATGGTGTCCGGGCGGCTGCACGCGGGCGAGATGCCCCCGGACCTGCCCCCGAACATCCTTCGTGTGCTGGCCAAGCCCTACAGCCAGAGCGCGCTGTCAGAAGCGCTGCGCGAGATCCTGAGCAGCGCATAGCCCTGCGCTTTCGTTTGCGAAAACAACAGACTGAGCGCTATCTGGCGGGCAGGCCGATGCGGTCGGTGCGCCACGCGCCGTCGTCGCCCACGGAATAGACGATGTACAGCGGAGTGGCCAGCATGCGCGCCCGGTTCACCGGCCCGTAGCTGCGCGAGTCGAAGGTGGCGTAGCGGTTGTCGCCCAGCACGTAGTATTCGTCCGGGGCCAGCCGCGCGGCGGGCATGTCCAGGCTTTTGGAGTTCTTGCTGCGCACGGCGTAGTAGCCTTCCTCGATGGGATCGCCGTTGACGTAGACCAGGCCGTCCTCCACCTCCACCACCTCTCCCGGCAATCCCACCACGCGCTTGACGAATATCAACGAGTGCTCCGAGGGGTACTCGAAGACCACCAACTGGCCCCGGCGGATGATGTCGCGCGGGCCAAGGGACTGGGCGCGCAGGTGGTCGCCCGTGCGCAGGGTGGGCCGCATGGAGGTCTGCGCAACGGTGTAGACGGGGTAGTACTCGCGCTCGGCCAGGCCAGCCAGGAGCGACGTGGTCACCAAGGCCACCACGCAGCCGGTGTAGAGGATGGCGCTGTTCTTCGGGCCGGGATGGTAAGGCCCGAACACCCTGGCCGTGCGCAGGGCATCCAGCCCCGCGGCGCAGCAAAGCAGGAGATATCCCGCCAGCGACATGAGCCACCAGCGGAAGGCCTCGGCCGCGCCGATGCCCAGGACCTGCCACGCGCACCCCACGCCAAGCAGGACCAACCCCCGGCGGGTACGGCCGACATACACCTGGCCCAGGCCCGGCACCAGGAAGGACAGCACCCCGGCCAGCCAGGGCTTGCGGGGCCTGGATACGTTCGGGTCGCCGGTCGCTGGTCTTGGCGGCAGCATCAGGGGCATAGGCGCTCTCTCACTTTCGGAATGCCGACGGAATTATCTACATCGCAGCCGGACCGAAAACAAGCGCGGGAACCCCACGAGGAGGCGCGGCTCCGGCCCCTGTTCACAGCCACGCAGAAATACGCACAACAGGATTTACTAACAATGCTTTTCTCATATCTCCTTGCCGAAATTATCCACATGAGATAATCATAGACTTAGGCTTCCGCCCTTGACCGCTTCATCCTGGGTCCTTCTGGAGGAGTGCTTGCGCAAAACGGTTCTCTTGCCCGCAATTGTCGTGCTCTTGCTTGGCATCTTGCTCTGCGCGCTGTCGGCATATTCCAAGGAGCGTCCCTTCGCTGGGCTGACCGCCCAAGAACAGAAATGGCTGGATGACAACCGGGGCGCCATCGTACTGACCTACGAGGCCGACTTCCCCCCCCTGGAGTTCCGCGACAAGGAAGGAAAATACACGGGCCTGTCCGCGGACATCATCGCCAGGATCGAAAAGCTGCTCGGCATCACCTTCCAAAAGGTGCCGAGCTTCAACTGGGTCGAGCAGCTTGCCAGCCTGGAGGAGGGGAGCACCCACCTTTGCGCCGTCATCGAGCGCACGCCGGAACGCGAGAGCTTCGCCTACTTCACAGCCCCCTATATCTCCGTCCCCCTTGTCTTCATCACCACCACCCGGGCCTTTCCCGGCACCGTCACATGGAGTGATCTGGCCGGGCGGCGCGTGGCCGTGGGAGCCGGTTTTTCCTTTGAAAAGCAGGTGGCCGATCGCGGCAAAGACCATTTCGAAGTGGTACCCGTGCTCGACGTGCGCGCAGGCCTGCGCGACGTGTCCTTCGGCGTGGTGGATGTCTTTGTGGACAACCTGGCCAGCGCCTCCTACTACATTGAGCAAGACGGCCTGACCAACCTTCGCGTGGCCGGCCTCACGGGCATAACCTCCCACTCCAGCATCGGCATAAGCCGAAAGTACCCCCTGCTCTACAGCGCCGTGCAGAAGGCCCTGGCCGAGATTTCGGACGAGGACATCGAGGTCTCGCGCAAGCGCTGGATATCCCTCTCCAGCGAGGGCATGCTGAGCCCGGAGGCCTTGCGCTTCATCAAGCTCGTCGGCGTGTTCACCGTCCTGCTGCTGCTTGGGCTGGGGGCGATCAGCTATTACCTCAAGCGCAGGCTGAGCGAAAAGATGGAGAGCCTGCGCCAGGCCCAGCAGGAGCTGCAGGAACAGACCGAGCGCCTGGGCCTGGCCACCGAGGCCACCAACGCAGGTGTCTGGGACTTCTATCCGGCCACCGGGCAGGCCTATTTCAGCGACCAATGGTACGCCATGCTCGGCCTCGCTCCCGGCGCCGTGGAGGCCACCTTCGCAGGATGGTTCGGGCTGCTGCACCCGGAGGACCGCACAAGCACCGACCAGACCCTCAGGGGCTACATCGATTCTGGTGGCCTGGGGCTGTTCGAGGCCGAGTACCGGATGCGCCAGACCGACGGCAGCTATCGCTGGGTGCTCGGCAAGGGCCGGGCCATCGCCTGGGACGACGACGGCAGCCCAAAGCGCCTGGTGGGACTGAATCTGGACATCCAGAAGATCAAGGATGTGCAAGAGGAGCTTCGACGCAGCGAGGCGTTGGCCAAGGCCGCCTTCGACCAGACGTTCCAGTTCAGCGGCCTGCTGGACCTCGACGGAAACGTGCTGGACATCAACAAGAGCGCGCTGTCCTTCATAGAGGCCCGCCGTGAGGATGTGCTCGGCAGGCCCTTCTGGGACTGCCCCTGGTGGCCCGACCATAAGCAGGCCGAGGCCTCCCTGCGCAGGGACATGGCCACGGCCTTGAATGGAGGACTGGTCCGGCGCGAGGTGGTGAACAACGACGCGCAAGGCAACCCCACCGCGGTGGATTTTTCCCTCTCCCCCTTGACCGGGCAGGGCGGCCAGGTGACCCAATTCATCGTCGAGGGCCGGGACATCACCGAGAGCCGACGCCTGGAGAACCAGCTGCGGGAGAACGTCGAAACCCTCGAAAAGATCTTCAACGGCTCCCCTGACCCCGCCCTCATCATTGAAGGCGGCAGGTTTGTGGACTGCAACAACGCCGCAGTGTCCATACTTGGCTATGCCCGCAAGGAGGACCTGCTCAACACCCACCCCGGCGCGCTCTCCCCGGAGCTGCAGGAAGACGGCGAGCCCTCCATGACCAAGGCCGAGCGCATGATGGCCACCGCCGTGGAGAAAGGCATCAACCGCTTCGAGTGGATCCACAAGAGGGCCGACGGAAGCCTGTTCCCGGTGGAGGTCACCCTCTCTCCCGTGCACATCCGGGGCAAGGAAGTGCTCTACACAAACTGGCGCGACATCACCGAGCAGAGGGCCGCGCTTCAGGCGCTGCGGGCCAGCGAGGAAAAGTACCGCGCCATCTTCACCAACTCGCCGATGGGCATCTTTCGGTCCAACTTCCACGGCGGCGTGCTGGAGGCCAACCCGGCCCTGGCGCGCATGCACGGCTACGCCAGCGTCCAGGACTTCCTTGCAGGCGTCACGGACCTGGGCAGGCAACTCTACCAGCAACCGGAGGACCGCCAGCGCCTGCTTGACGCCCTGCTCGCCACTCCCTCAGGGGCGCGCATGAGTGTCGACTTCCTGCGCCTGGACGGGACCGTTTTCCAGGCCATCATCAACGCCGCCTTGCACATGGACGAAAACGGCCAGCCGACCTTCATCGACGGCACCATTGAGGACATCACCGAGCGCAAGCGGGCCGAGCAGGCCCTGCGCGAGAGCGAGGAGCGCTACCGCTCTGTGATCCAGAACATGCAGGACGTCTACTTCCGCAGCGATGCCGCGGGCCGTCTCATCATGGTCAGCCCCTCGGGCCTGAAGCTCTTTGGCTACGACTCCGTGAACGAGGTTCTGGGGCAACTCACGGAGTCGTTTTACATGATTCCGGCCGAACGCAAGGCGCTCCTGGCCAAGCTGGCGGCCGAGGGCGTGATCAAGGACTACGAACTGCTGCTCAAGCGCAAGGACGGCACCCCGGTGCAGGCCGCCACAACCGCCAGCTTCTACCGCGACGCAGCGGGCAACGTGCTGGGCGTGGAGGGCATCTTCCGCGACATCACCGAACGCAAGCAGGCCGAGGAGCGTCTGCGCCAAAGCGAGGAGAAGTTCTCGCGCATCTTTGAGATGGCACCTGAATGCATCAGCTTCGTCCGCCTCAGCGACTCGGTGCGCATCGACGCCAACGCAGCGTTCGAGAAAACCACAGGCTACCCCCGCAAAGAGGCCATCGGCCGCGATGTAACGAAGCTGACAATCTGGGACGACCTGCGCGAGCGCGACAAGTTCATCGCCAAGCTCCTGGCCGAGGGCCACGTGAACGACTTCGAATTCCGGCTGCGGCGCAAGGACGGCGTACTGCGCCGGGTGGTCAGCTCGGCGCAGTTGGTCAGCATCGCCGGGGAGCAGTGCTACGTCAACATCATCCACGACATCACCAACGAGCGCCGCATGCAGGAACTGCTCATCCAGTCGGAAAAGATGATGAGCGTGGGCAGCCTTGCGGCGGGCATCGCGCACGAGATCAACAACCCGCTGGGCATCGTGCACCAGGCCGTGCAGAACCTCATCCTGCGCACCAGCCCGGACCAGAAGAAGAACCAGGAGGCCGCGGCCAGCCTCGACCTGCCCATGGAGAAGCTCCAGGCGTACCTGAAGGCGCGCAAGCTCGACGTGTTCCTGGAGGACATCCAGAGCGCGGCCCTGCGCGCCTCGGGCATCATCCGCAACATGCTGAACTTCAGCCGCCGCAGCGAGTCCAAGCGCCAAACCTGCGACCTCAACCGCATCATCGAGCAGTCCGTGTTCCTGGCCTCCTCGGACTACGACCTCAAGAAGTCCTATGACTTCAAGCGCATAGAGATCAGCCTGGACCTGGCCGAGGATCTGCCGGAATGCAGTTGCACGGAGACCGAGATCGAACAGGTGCTGCTGAACCTCCTGCGCAACGCCGCCCAGGCCATGGCCATGGCCAACCCGCCCACGCCGAATCCGCGCATCGACATCCGCATGCGCCCGGGCGAGGACTGCGTGCACATCGAGGTGGCGGACAACGGCCCCGGCATCGACCCGGACACCCAGCGCAAGGTCTTCGAGCCCTTCTTCACCACCAAGCCACCCGGCGTGGGCACGGGGCTTGGCCTGTCCGTGTCCTACTTCATCATCACCAAGGGGCACGGGGGCAAGATGTGGATGACCTCAAGCCCTGGCAAGGGCACGACGTTCTTCATAGAGCTGCCAGCCGACTCCGGGGAGGCAGACCATGGCTGACAAGCTTCATCCCATACTTGTGCTCGACGACGAGGAGCGCGTGCGCGAGCTGTTGATGGACTACCTGGGCGAGTACGACGAGTTCGACCTCTTCGGTGCGGCTTCCGCCGAGGACGCGCTGGAACTGCTCCGGCAGCGCCCGGCCGAGCTCTGTGTCGTGGACATGCGCCTGCCGGGCATGGACGGTGCGGAGTTCATCGAATCCGCCGCCGCCGCCAAGCTCTGCCATCACTTCATCGTCCACACCGGCTCCGTGGACTTTTCCGTATCACAAGCCCTGCAGGACCTGGGCATGGTCAAGGCCGACGTGTTCTACAAGCCGGCCAACGCCGCCGACGTGCTCGCGCGTATCCGCGAACTCATCACTCAAGAGGAAGCCTAACATGTCCATCCTGGTCATCGACGACGAACCCGGCCTGCGCCGCTCGCTCTGCGCCTACCTTGAAGACCGCGACTTCGACATGCTTGAGGCCGCCAACGGAAAAGAGGGGCTGGCCCTGCTGGAAATGCACCTGCACAGCCTCGAAGCCGTCATCGTGGACCTGAACATGCCGGTGATGGACGGCTACTCGTTCATCCAGGAGGCCGTGGCCAGGACAAAGGAACTGCCCCTCATCGTGCTCTCGGGCGTCGGCATCGTGGAGGACGCGCTACGGGCCGTGCGCCTGGGCGCCTGGGACTTCATCACCAAGCCGCTGCACAGCTTCGAGATACTGGACTACACCCTGGACAAGGCGCTGGAAAAGGCCCGGCTCATCCGCGAAAACAGGGACTACCAGGCAAACCTGGAGCTCCTGGTGCACCAGCGCACGGCAGAGCTTGAGCTCACCCGCCGCCAGGTCATGCAGCGTTTGAGCCGCGCGGCGGAATACAAGGACAACGAAACCGGCCGCCACGTCATCCGCGTGGGCGAGATCAGCGCGCTGCTGGGCAGGGCCGTTGGCCTGCCCGAGGATCGCTGCGAGATGCTGCGCGAATGCGCGCCTTTGCACGATGTCGGCAAGATCGGCATCCCCGACGAAATTCTGCTCAAGCCAGGCAAGTTCACCGAGGCCGAGTGGGCTGTCATGCAACTTCACTGCATGTACGGCTGCGAGATACTCGGGCCGCTCTCCAGCAAGGACGAGGCCCACCAGACCTGCCTGGACCCGGTCTACGCCCTGGGCATGGCCGACACCGAGCTGCTGGGCCTCTCCCGCATCCTGGCCCTGCTCCACCATGAACGGTGGGACGGCAAGGGCTACCCCTTCGGCCTGGCGGGGGAGTCCATCCCCGTGGAGGCCCGGGTGGTGGCCGTGGTGGACGTGTTCGACGCGCTCTCGAGCGACAGGCCCTACAAGCAGGCCTTTCCCGGGGAGAAGTGCCACCAGATCATCCGCGAGGGAGCGGGCACGCAGTTCGACCCCAGGGTGGTGGAGGCCTTCTTCCGCCACACCAAGGAGATATGGGCAATCCGCGAGCGCTGGAAGGACTAGCCAGAATATCAGAGCTGGCCAGCGCTAATTATATTTCCTCGCATTCCGATAGGCATTGTGGTCTTATATTACTGTGAACCGGTTTTCCGTCCCCAAGAGGCTGAACTGCTAACACGGAGGCAGCATGACACGCTCCATCAAGGCACGACTGATATTTGGGCTGGTGGCGGTCATCGCCGCCATCTTGGCGGGCATCCTGACCATTGTGGCCGTAAACTTCAGCCAGCAGTCGCGCGAATCATACGTGCGCGCCGCCAGGGGTGAGATGAGCCAGGTGGACTACGCCATCAGCCTCTTCCTTGACGAATGCCTTTTGAACGCCGACATGCTGGCCAAGAACCCGCTGGCCATGCGCATGGACGAGGTGACCACCACCCACGTCGGCACGACCGAGAAGCGCAAGGCCACGGTCGATCCCGACGACGCAATGGGCCGCAAGCTCGTTGACTTCTTCGCCTCGGTGCAGGCCACGCACACGGCCTACGTGGAAGTGTTCATGGGCAACGAGAACGGAGCTTTTGTCAGCGCCCTGGAAGACTCCGACATGCCCGCAGGCTATGACCCGCGCAAGCGCCCCTGGTACACCGAGGCCAAGCCCCTGACCGACAAGGCCAAGCTCTCCAAGGCCTACATGTCCACCACCGGCGAGGCCGTCACCAGCGCTGCGCGCACTGTCGTGCGCAACGGCAAGGTCATCGGCGTCATGGGCATCGACATCTCGCTCAAGAACCTCACCGAGCTCATCAAGTCGGTCAAGCTGGGCGACACCGGCTACCTTGTTCTGGTGCAGGACGACGGCGTCATCATGGCCGAGCCCAGGCACCAGGAGTACAACTTCAAGAAGGTCGCCGAACTGGAGGCCAAGCACCTGGACACCTTGTTCAAGATGGAGTCGGGCAGCGCGGAATTCAAGATCGACGGCAAGAACTATCTTGGGCTGGTCTACACCTCGCCCAAGACCAAGTGGAAGCTCATGGGCTTCATCGAGGAATCCGAGATCAAGGCCCCGGTGGTCAAGACCCTGTTCCTGCTCTCGGGCGTCGGCCTTGTGAGCCTGCTCGTCATGGCGCTGGCCGTCCTGCTCGTCAGCAACAACTTCATCCTGCGCCCGCTGAACGCCGTGTCCACCTTCGTGGATGAGATCGCCAAGGGCGTCTACGACCACCGCATCGAGAACACCCGCAGCGACGAGATCGGCGCCATCTACGACGCCCTGAACACCACCGCCGGGGTGTTGGAGCAGAACATCAAGGACATCCAGGCCAAGACCAAGGAGGCCGAGGAAAAGGCCCGCGCGGCCGAAATCGCCACCGCGGAGGCCGAACAGGCCAAGCTCGAGGCCGAGCGCGCCAAGAGCGACGGCATGATGGCCGCGGCGAGCAAGCTTGAGGACATCGTGAACATCGTGTCCTCGGCCTCGGCCCAGCTCTCGGCCCAGATCGGCGAATCCAGCAAGGGCGCGGAACGCCAGGCCATGCGCGTCACCGAGACGGCCACGGCCATGGAGGAGATGAACGCCACCGTGCTTGAGGTGGCAAAGAACGCCGCCCAGGCCGCCGAAACCTCCGACAACGCCCGCAGGAAGGCCCAGACCGGCTCCGAGATCGTGAACAAGGTCATGACCGGCATGAACGACGTGCAGCGGCAGACCACCCAGCTCAAGGTCGACATGGGCACCCTGGGCGCGCAGGCCGAAGACATCGGCCGCATCATGACCGTCATCACCGACATCGCCGACCAGACCAACCTGCTGGCCCTGAACGCAGCCATCGAGGCCGCACGCGCGGGCGACGCCGGGCGCGGCTTCGCCGTCGTGGCCGACGAAGTCCGCAAGCTCGCGGAGAAGACCATGAGCGCCACCAAGGAGGTGGGCGACGCCATCGGCGTGATCCAGCGCAGCACCCGGGCCAACGTCGAGGGCGTGGACAAGTCCGTGCACCTCATCGAAGACGCCACGGGACTGGCGGGCCAGTCCGGCCAGGCCCTGACGGAGATCGTCCAGCTGGTCGACTCCGCCTCGGACCAGGTGCGCTCCATCGCCACGGCGAGCGAAGAGCAGTCCGCCGCCAGCGAGGAGATCAACCACTCCATCGAGCAGGTCAGCGCCATCTCCAACGAAACATCCCAGGCCATGAGCCAGGCCGCCCAGGCCGTTGAGGAACTGGCCAGGCAGGCGCAGGTGCTGAACAGGCTCATCTGCCAACTGCGCGAGGAAGCCGGGGCCACGGGCCAGGCGCTCAAGTCCGGGCAGGTCTGCAAGTAGACGGCCCAAGGCGCCACGCCGACACAAGCTCCCAACAGGGGCGGCTCTTCCCAACCGGGAGGGGCCGCCCTTTCATTGACGCCCAGGCGCATCCATGCGGTTGCCCCGCGCAAAGCCATTGACAGCCCCCGGCCTGTCGAAGCACACTCGCGCCGCCACGCCCCCCCGGCCAGCACCCGCCCCGGACCGCGCGGCACAAGGCGGAACACACCATGCGCACCCTCGGCATAGACTTCGGCACCAGGCGCGTCGGCCTGGCCATCACCGACCCGGAAGGCCGCATGGCGTTTGCCCGCAAGAGCATCGAGCGCACCACGCGCGACGCCCTGTTCGAGGCGCTGGTGGCCCTCATCGAGGCCGAGGGCGTGGGCGCCGTGGTGGTTGGCCTGCCCCTGACGCTTGAGGGCGAGGACTCCCTGACCACCCGCCAGGCCCGCAACTTTGCCGAGAGCCTGGGCAGGCGCGTCAGCTGCCCCATTTATCTGGAAGACGAGCGCTTCAGCTCCGCCGCGGCGGAAGAGCAGTTGAAGGAGGCCGGTCTGTGGAGCCGGAAAAGGAAAGAGAACCTGGACAGCCAGTCGGCAGTCCAGATCCTGGAAGCCTGGATCGCCCGAAATCCCGCCTAAGGCCCATCCTGTGGACCTTCGCCGGTTTCGTGCTGACCATCGCCATCGCCGTGGCCGTGGCCCTGGTGGTGTTTCTCGGCCCGGCCGAGGTGCCCGGCCGAGAGGTCGTGGTGCTCATCCGCCCCGGCATGACACTGCCCGCCATCGCCGGTGAGTTGGAACGCCAGGGCCTCATCAAGAGCGCGCAGGCCTTCGTCTTCCTGGCCAAGCTGCACTCCCGCATGACTTCCGCCCGCGCGGGCGAGTTCCAGCTCAACTCCGGCTGGACCCCGCAGGAGATCCTGCGCGTCCTCACCACCACCAGCGGCCTGCAACATCGCATCCAGGTGCGCGAGGGCCTGCCCTGGTGGACCGTGGCCACGCTGTTCGAGGCCGAGGGGCTGGCCAGCCGCGACGGCTTCGCCCAGGCCATGAAAAACGCCACCCTGCTCGAAAAATACGGGATACCTGCGGCCAGCGCCGAGGGCTACCTGTTCCCCCAGACCTACCAGCTCCCCAAGAGCTTCGACGACAGCAGCGCGGCGGCGGTGGAGGCCATGCTGAAGGAGTTCTCCCGCCAGGCCAAGAAGCTCTGGCCCGAGGGCCTGCCCCCGGCCGACGAGCTCAGGCGCGTCGTCATCCTGGCCTCCCTGGTGGAGCGCGAGACCGGCGACCCTTCCGAGCGGGCGCGCATCGCCGGGGTCTTCGCCAACAGGCTGAAGCTCGGCATGCGCCTGCAGTGCGACCCCACCACCATCTACGGCCTGGGCGAGAGCTTCGGCGGCGACCTCAAGCGCGCCCACCTGGAGGACCCGGCCAACCCGTACAATACGTATGCCCACGCGGGCCTGCCGCCCGGCCCCATCTGCTCGCCGGGGTTCGACTCGCTCAAGGCCGCCCTGAACCCGGAGCAGAACGACTTCATCTTCTTCGTGGCCAAGGGCGACGGCAGCCACGAGTTCAGCCGCAACCTGGCCGAGCACAACCAGGCCGTGACGCGCTTCCAGCGCCACCGCAACAAGGACACCTACCGGTCGACGAAACGCTGACCGGCCCGCCGGGGCCACATCACGCCAAGGCCGCGCGATCTTGACAATTGCGGCCCCCTTCGGGCATCTATGTCAATGCCGACATAGTCGACGAGATACAGGGGAGTCCAGCATGTCCGATCGCAACGTTTACCTGTCCACAATTCCGCCCGAGCAGGCCGTGCTCCTGGCGAAGTCCGCCCTGGACCGCCCGAGGCTCATCCGCGAGGAGACGATCCCCGCCCACGAGGCCTGCGGGCGCGTCACCAGCGGCCCCATCTTCGCGCGGTGTTCCTCGCCCACGTTCCACGCCGCGGCCATGGACGGCATCTCCGTGCGCTCCAGCGACACCTTCGCCGCGCGCGAGGGCAGCCCCGTGACCCTCAAAAGCCCCAAGTCCTTCCACCCGGTGAACACCGGCCACTGCCTGCCGGAAGGCATGGACGCGGTGGTCATGATCGAGCACGTGGAGCAGGTGGACGACGCCACCGTGCGCATCGAGGCCCCGGCCTTCCCCTGGCAGCACGTGCGCCGCATCGGCGAGGACATCGTGGCCACGGAACTTCTGCTGCCGCAGAACCACACCCTCACGCCCTACGACATCGGCGCGCTCCTGGCCGCGGGCATCTTCGAGGTGCCGGTGTGGGAGCGCGTGCGCCTCACGTTCATCCCCACGGGCGACGAGGTGCTGAACTTTCTGGACAAGCCCACGCCCAAGCCCGGGCAGGTCATCGAGTCCAACTCCCAGGTCTTTCGGTCCATCGCGGCCTCCTGGGGCGCGCTGCCCAGTTGGACAGCCCCCGTGCAGGACCGGGCCGAGGCCCTCCAGGCCGCCGTGCGCCAAGCCCTGGCCGACGGCGCGCACATCGTGGTGGTGGGCGCGGGCTCCTCGGCCGGGAGCAAGGATTTCACCCGCAGCACCTTCGAGGCCTTTGGCGAGGTGCTGTGCCACGGCATCGCGGTGATGCCGGGCAAGCCCACCGTGCTAGGCGTGACCACGGACAAGATGGGAAGCGACGTGCAGGGCCGCCTGCTCGTGGGCGCGCCGGGCTACCCGGTGAGCGCGGTAGTCTGCCTCGAAGATGTCCTAGAGCCCGTCGTCCGCTGGCTGACCCGCCAGCAGTCCCCCGGCCGCCAGAAGATCCGCGCGCGGCTGGCCCGCAAGACCCCGTCGCGCCCGGGCATGGAGGAAATCGTGCGGCTGGCTGTCGGCAAGGTGGGCGAGGGCTTCGTGGCCGCGCCCCTGGCGCGCGGCGCCGGGCTCATCACCAGCCTCACGCGGGCCCAGGCCGTCACGCGCATCCCGGCCCAGAGCGAGGGCCTGGAGCAGGACGCCGACATCGAGGCCGAGCTGCTGGTGCCGCCGGGCGGCCTGGAAAAGGTCCTGGTGCACATCGGCAGCCACGACAACATCCTGGACCTCTTGGCCAACGAGCTCATGGGCCTGCCGGAGCCGCTGCGCCTGGTGTCGAGCCACGTGGGCAGCATGGGCGGCCTCACGGCGCTGAAGAACGGCTCGGCCCTGTTCGCGGGCTGCCACCTGTTCGATCCCGCGACCAAGGACTTCAACTTTCCGTTCCTGAGTAAGCACCTGCCTGGCCTGGACCTTGTGGTGCTGAACCTGGCCATCCGCCACCAAGGGCTCATCGTGGCCAAGGGCAACCCCAAGGGCATCAAGGGCGTGGCCGACCTCGCCCGGCCCGAGGTGGGCTTCATCAACCGCCAGCGCGGGGCGGGCACGCGCATCCTGCTGGACCACCACCTGGACGTGGCGGGCATCGCGCCGCAGCTTGTGCGCGGCTACGACCGCGAGGAGTTCACGCACATGGCCGTGGCCGTGAACGTGCTTACCGGCGCGGCGGACTGCGGCCTGGGCATCTTCGCCGCGGCCAAGGCCCTGGCGCTCGACTTCGCGCCCCTGGCCCACGAGCGCTACGACCTGGTGTTCCCGGCGGCCTACCTGGACGACCCGCGCATAAAGACCCTGCGCGCGGTCATCGAGACCCCGCAGTTCCAGGAGCGCATGCAGGCCCTGGGTGGCTACGAGACCACCTTCACGGGCAGGCTCATGACGCCGGGCTTCGGGCTGGGGGAATAGTCGCCGGGGATTGACCGAAGGGGAATCGGGAATTTCCGCGCCGGCACAAGCGCTGGGCCGCGTCGACGGACTCGGGTTTACCCGGGGGTGTGGGCGGGCTCAGCGCTTTTCTTTGCGCCCCTGCTCCGGCCGCCCTTCCGGCCGAAGGGGCAGGCCGCAACGCAGACCCCGCAGATGCCGCCCGTGATGTGCGGCAGCTTGGCGAACTCGTCCAGCACCTTGGTCCGGCAGCGGTCGAAGTGCAGCGCCTCCTCGCGCGAGGCGTAGTGGCTGTCGGTGCTCGCGCCGCGAATGGCCTGGGCCGGGCAGGCGTCGGCGCAGGCGGTGCAGGCGCCGCAGCGGTTCTTCAGCGGCTGGTCCGGGGTCAGCGCCAGGTCCGTCAGCACCGTCACCAGCCGCACGCGCGGGCCATGCTGCGGCGTCACGGTGAGCAGGCTCTTGCCCTGCCAGCCGATCCCGGCGGCCACGGCCACGGCCTTGTGCGAGAGGTAGGAGGTCAGGCGCTCGCTGTTCAGCACCTGGGACGCGGGCAGCGGCAGCGCCCGGCCCCCGGCCTTTTGCAGCGCCAGGGACACGCGCAGGGCCAGCTCGTCGAGCAGGGCGTTCACCTTCTGGTAGTGCTGGGCGTACAGCGGCGTGGGCCGGTCGACGATGGCGTCGAGCACCGGGTCGCTCAGGCGCACGGCCAGGCTCACGGCGCGAGTGAAGCCGTCAAGCAGGTCGGCCGGTTCGGTGTCGATGCCGCGCAGGCGCTCCAGGTCGGCGATGCCCACCAGGCTGGCGCCCCAGGCGCGCGCCCAGCGCTTGAGCGCGGCGGCCGTCAGTTTCGCTTCCGCCACGGGGTATTCCCCTACGGCATGAGCGGCGCCGTGGGCAGCCCCTGCGTCTCGGGCAGGCCGAGCATGAGGTTCGCGCCCGCCACCGCCTGGCCCGACGCGCCACGGCACAGGTTGTCGATGGCCGAGAGGACAATGAGCCGCCCGATGCGCTCGTCCACCGCCAGGCCGATGTCGCAGAACATGGTCCCGCGCACCCAGCGCGTCTCCGGCAAGGTGCCTGCGGGCAGCACGCGCACCAGCGGCTCGTCGGCGTAGCGCTCGGCGTACAGGGCGTGCACGTCCTTCAGCGTCATGGGCTTCACCAGGCGCGTATAGATGGTCGCCAGGATGCCGCGGTCGATGGGCAGGAGGTGCGTGTTGAACGACAGCGCCACGGGTCCGCCCGCCAGCAGCGACACCTCCTGCTCGATCTCCGGGGTGTGGCGGTGCTTGGTCAGGTTGTACGCGCGGAAGGTGTCGGCCACCTCGCAGAACAGGGTGCCCACGCTGGCCTTGCGGCCCGCGCCGCTCGTGCCGCTCTTGGCGTCGATGACGATGTCGTCCGTGTGGACGAGGCCCTTTTCTAGCGCCGGGGCCAGGCCCAGGATGGACGCCGTGGGGTAGCAGCCCGGGTTGGCGATGAGGCGCGCCCCGGCCATGTCCGCGCGGTACAGCTCCGGCAGGCCGTACACGGCCTCGGCCAGCAGGTCCGGCTCGGTGTGCGGCGTGGCGTACCAGTGCTCGTAGGTGGGCTTGTGGCGCAGGCGGAAGTCCGCCGAGAGGTCCACCACCTTCACGCCCTTCTTGATGAGCGCGCTGGCGATCTCCTGGGCGGTCTTGTGCGGCACGGCCAGGAACACCAGCTGGCAGGCCGCCGCCAGGTCCTCGGGGTCGGGCTGGGTCACGGTGAGCGCGCCCATGCGGCCCAGGTCGCCGGGGCCGGAAAGATACGGGTAGAGCGAGGCCAGGGTCTTGCCCGCCTCGGAGCGCGAGGTGGCCCGCACCAGCTCCAGGCCGGGGTGCCCGGCCAGGATGCGCGTGAGCTCCATGCCGGTATAGCCGGTGACGCCAACCAGTCCGACGGGAATGCGCTGCGCCATCGCTTAGCCCACCTTGTTCACATATTTCATGCGCAGGGTGGTCAGCATCTCGCACATGAGCTTCTGCTCCTCGTCGGTCAGGCCCTTCTCGGTCTTCTGCTTCAGCATGCCGAGGATGTCGATGACCTGCTTGGCCAGGTGGGGCTGGTAGTCGACCTTGCCGGTGCTGGGGTCCGGGGTTTCGCCCAGATGCACCATCGCCGAGGACGAAAGCGACAGCACGAAGGTGGTGAAGTCGATCTCGGGCAAGCCCATGAGATTCTCGCCGCAGCTCTTGTTATCGGCCATGATTGCCTCCAGGAAAGTGGTATGGTTCGGGGATACACCACCAGCGCCCGGCGCACAAGGCCGGGTGACGGCCCCAAGGCCGCCCTGGCGCGGAGATTTTTTCGGCGCGCCCAGGCTTTTCATCGCACCTTAAAACAGGTACAAGGACACAACCGTAACCAAGATTCGGCAAGGAGCCCCAATGATCGCCATCCTGCTCATCCTCGTGGCCTTCGGCCTTGGCGCAGTGCCTTTCGGCCTGTACGTGGCGCGCTTCGTCAAGGGCATCGACCCGCGCGACGCGGGCAGCAAGAACGTGGGCGCCACCAACGTGGCGCGGCTGTGCGGCACCCAGTGGGGCGTGCTGGTGCTCGTGCTCGACATCTTCAAGGGCTACCTGCCCGCGGCCATGGCCCCGGAGGGCACGGGCTGGATCGCGCTCTCGCTCATCGGGGCGGCGTCCATCGCTGGGCACGCGTACTCGCCGCTGTTGCAGTTCCGGGGCGGCAAGGCCGTGGCCACCACCATCGGCGTGTTCTTGGCGCTGGCCCCGTGGACCATGTTCTTCTCGGTGATCTGCTGCCTGGCGGTCATCGCGCTGTCGGGCTACGTCTCGATGGGTTCCCTCACCTTCGCCCTCGCCCTGCCGTTCTTCAGCTTCTTCACGGGCAACATCCACCTGCTGCCGCTGTCCCTCGGCGTGATGCTGTTCCTGTTCTGGCGGCACCGGGAGAACATCCTGCGCCTGGACCGTGGGCAGGAAATGCCCTGGCGCAGAAGGAAGGACGACCCGGTGACCGAGCCGCCTGATTTGGAGGGATAGAGGGGGGGGAGGAGCCAATAATGTGTCGAATCAGCTAGCCTACAATTGACCGTCTGTGCCCTGGAACGTAGCGATTTTGTCTACTGCGGCTTTGATAAGTTTCTCAGTTAAGCTTCTGGTAAAATTTGCCTCAAATTTTAATTTACCAGAACCCCTGGTAAATCTGTACTCTAATATCCCATTCAAATCTGAGAACGACCTCTTTTGTCGTTTATAATGATTCGAACGCAGAACGAAAACGTGAGTACCTGCGCCTACTGCTATCCCCAACTCAAAAGCAACGTTCACATTGTGCGTGCTCAAATCAAATACTGCAATATCAGCACTTTGCAATTGGCTGCATATGTTACAGTATATGCTCCCATCTCTGCCACCTAGAGAAAACATCTCAAATTCTATCCCAAATTCCTTTCTTAGCTCTCTAAAAATTCCCTCAACATGCCAAAATATTAATGCACTATTATCTGACATCGTCCCCCAATCATATCCATATGCGACCCTAACCGTAGTATCAGACTTCAAGGTCTCGACAGTACTACTCTTTGCACACATATTCTCATTATTCAGCAGGCATAGTGGAGACATTTGCACCTCCATTTGACACGCAGACATACATTTCTCAAGCGAACTCGTGTGGTATCCTCCCTACTGCACCACCCCGCTGCCCGGCTCCCAGTCGGCCAGCCAGTCGTCGGGAGATGAATCCTCCTGCGGCGCGGCAGCGCCAGCGCCCTGCACCGGCCCCACCAGCGCGTCCACGGGCAGCCGCCCAAGGATCGCCGCCACCAGCGGGATGAGCCCCCGGCGCTCCAGCGCCGTCACCGGGATGCCCGCCGGGTACAGCCGCTGCATGATCTCCTGCTGTTCCGCGGTCAGCACTTCCCACTTGTTCAGCGCCAGGAGCCTCGGCGTGTCGCCCAGGTCCATCTCGGCCAGTATCGACTCCACCGCCGTGATCTGCTCCACGGCCTCCGGGTGCGAGGCATCGGCCACGTGCACCAGCACGTCTGCGGACTCCAGCTCCTCCAGTGTGGCGCGGAAGGCCTCCTTCAGGTCCGGCGGCAGGCGGCGGATGAACCCCACTGTGTCGGTGAGGATGACCTCGCGCTCGCGCGGGAAGCGGATGCGCCTGCTGGTGGGGTCCAGCGTGGCGAAGAGCTTGTTCTCGGCCATGACGCTGCTGCCGGTGAGGGTGTTCAAAAGCGTGGACTTGCCCGCGTTGGTGTAGCCCACCAGCGCGATGACCGGCGCACCGGCCTTTGCGCGGCGGTCGCGGGTGCTGGAGCGGTGGCGGCGCACGTCCTCCAGCTCCTTCTTGACCTTGGTGATGCGCTCGCGGACCCTGCGGCGGTCGATCTCGAGCTTGGTTTCGCCCGGCCCGCGCCCGCCGATGCCGCCCATGAGCCGCGACATGGCCGGGGTTTTGCCCACCAGGCGCGGCAGCGTGTACTTGAGCTGGGCCATTTCGACCTGCAGCTTTCCGGCGCGGCTGGTGGCCCGGCCCGCGAAGATGTCGAGGATGAGCTGGGTGCGGTCGAGCACGCGGCGCTCGGTGGTCTCGGCCAGGTTGCGCAGCTGCGAGGGCGAGAGGTCCTGGTCGAAGATGACGATCTGCGCGCCGGTTTGCAGGCACAGAACTTCCAGCTCCTGCAGCTTCCCCTTGCCCAGGATGTGCCGGGAATCGGCCGTGGCCACGCGCTGCACCATGCGCGCCGAGGCGGCCAGACCGGCGGTGCGGGCCAGCTCGGCCAGCTCCTCCAGGCTGCGCTCCTGCACGATGCGCGGCTCACGCGAGACGCTGACCAGCACGGCGCGCTCGCGGCCCTTGTCCTCGGCCTGGGAGCGCTCGGCGCGGGCGAACTCGTCCTCCAGCGCCGCGACAAGCGCCGCGAAATCCACGTCCGACCGGTCCCAGCGCACTGGCGGGAGCACGTCGTAGGGCTTGGCGTCCGGCCCGGCCAGCTCGCTCACGGGCACCACGTGCGCCACGTGCAGCATCAGGGGCTCGCCATAGTCGCTGACGGTGAGGGCCGCGACGCTGTCCAGCCGCAGGGACACCATGTCCATAAGGTCTTCCTGGCTTAAGCCCTCGGCGGAGAGGTGCGTGTGCAGCAGGCGCAGGCCGCGCAGGCGCATCTCGCCCAGGCGCGCGCGGGAGAGCTCGGGGATGTAGATGGCGGTGGGGTCGCCCACGATGAGCATGTCCACGCGGCCCTGGCGGTCGATGAGCAGGCCGAGCTGCCTGCCCACGTCGCGCGAGAGCAGCGCCAGCTCCCGCGCCTGGTCCGAAGTAAAGCCGCCCCCCGCGGACGGGAAGCGGCGTGTGGACAGGCGCGACAGTCGCTGGAGCTGGTTGGGCTTGAGCCCTTGGGTGTTGCCTTGTGGCTTTTGGGCGATGGCGGACACCCTCCCGGGTTGTTTACAGTGGCGTCGTTGCCAAATAGCGCGCGATCATGTCGTCGTAGGCCGAGACGCGGCGGAAGGTCTCCGCGGCCAGCTCGCGGCGCAGGGCCAGGGAAACGCCGCCATGAGCGGCGACCTCTTCCAGGATGCGCGGGTAGAAGACAGGATCGGGCACCACGAGCGTGGTGTGGAAATTCTTGGCCGCGGCGCGCAGCATGCACGGCCCGCCGATGTCGATCTCCTCGACGGCGCTCTTCAGGTCCAGGCCCTTGCTGGCGGCGTCGGCGAAGTTGTAGAGGTTCACGCAGACCATGTCGAAGGGCTCGATGCGCAGCTCTTCCAGCGTGAGCAGGTGGCCGGGGTTGTCCTTGTCGGCCAGGATGCCCGCGTGGATGCGCGGATGCAGGGTCTTGACGCGACCGCCCAAAATTTCGGGGAAGCCGGTGACGTCGCTGACGCCAATGACCTTGATGCCCGCGGCGACGAGCTTCTTGTGCGTGCCGCCGGTGGAGACCAGCACACAGCCGCGCTCGGACAAAGTGGATGCGAAATCAGCCAGACCGGATTTGTCTGTGACGGACAGGATGGCCCGCCGAATAGGTAGAAAGTCCATGACACCCTCTCTCTTTTTCGAGGTTGTGCCAGAACTCCCAGGCCAAGGCAAGCCGGGGGATATGCCGACGGGACCGCTGCCGATGTAGTCCTCCGCCCCGCCCGACCGACCGGGCGGAGCGGAAGACCAATAGGGAGGGGAGACCGTCAGTTAGTGGTGCAGCTGCTCGAGCAGTTCCCGCGCCGGAGCAAACGCGGGGTCCTTCTCCACGATGAGCTCAAGCTGCGCCTGGGCCTCGTCCTTGCGGTCGAGACAGACCATGCAGCCGGCCAGGGAGTAGCGAACCTCGCTCTTGTCCGGGTCGATGGAGAGATAGTTCTCCAGATGCGGGACGACCTTCTCAAGGGCATCCAGCTCGTGTCCGAGGCGGATGATGCTCAAGAGTGCGACCATGTTCTCGGGGTTGCGGCTCACTGCCTCGATGAAGAGATCAAAGGCTTCCGCCTTCGCTCCCAGCTCCATCTTGACCAGGCCGATCCCGGCAAAAGTTTTGTCCGTGGCGCCGATGCCGTGGGCCTTGGAGTACAAGGCCAGGGCGTTGTCCAGATCACCGCGCTGAACGGCGATGGTGGCCAGGCCAAGGTACGGATCCGGGTGGATCCCGTTGGAGGACGCGGCCTTCTGGTAGTACCCTTCGGCCTTGTCCAACTCGCCCATGAAGAGATAGCACTCTCCAAGTTCCTTGTTGATTTCGTAATCCAGGTGACTCATGGTTCCCCTCCGTTTTCCCTAACTGCCCGCGTCTCCATGCGGACGGCAAAAGTTGCATGGCTCATGAGAGCCTGACCCGAACTAGCAACATGCGTGCCAACTGAAAATATCGCCATTCCGAAATCCTCCCAACATCGCCCTCTCTGCGTCAGCAGACCGCCATCATCTAAGAGAGCACGGCGTGCCCCCTCCCCTGATCGATAATTAGTGTTGCAATTTCGGCGTATTACAACTTTGGAACGCGAGTTGCTAAGACGATGGCGGAAAGGCACAGCGCTGGGCGCACCCGCCCGGCGGCAACTGCCCGCAAGCAAGGAGGTACAACGATGAAAGCTCTTTTCGAAGAACACATCCTGGTGATGGAGAAGGTCCTTGACCTGCGCCTGCAACGTCAAAATGTTGTCATGGGCAACATCGCCAACGTCAACACGCGCGACTACAAGCCACGCCAGCTGGCCTTTGAAAACGATCTGCAGACGGCCCTCCAGCTCGACGCCAAGGGCAAGATGGCACGCACCAACGCCCAACACATGCCCTCGGAGTTCGACGTCCGCGGCTTCCAGGGCAAGGGGCTCACCGAGTACAAGCCCCGCGTCGTCTACGGCGAGGACGTGGTGGACCTGGACAAGGAAATGAGCGCCATGGCCAAGAACACGATGATGTACAACGCCGTCAGCGACATCATCTCCAAGAACTTCGCCGGTCTTCAGACCGCCATTCAGGAAGGGAGCAAGTAAATGGACTTCATGAGCGCACTCGACATCAGCGCCTCGGGCATGAAGGCCCAGCGCACGTACATGAACGTCATCTCCATGAACCTGGCCAACGTGAAGACCACGCGGACCAGCGAAGGAGGCCCCTACCGCCGCAAGTCCGTTGCCTTTGCCGCCACGCCCATCATGAACCCCTTCGACAAGGCCATGGAAAACGCGGAGGACCGTGAGCTCAAGGGCGTGACCGTGCGCGGCATCGTCACCGACAAGCGGCCCATGAAGAAGGTCCACGAGCCCGGCCACCCCGATGCGGACAAGGAAGGCTACGTGTCCTACCCCGACATCAACGTGGTGGAGGAGATGGCCAACATGATCACCACCATGCGGTCCTACGAGGCCAACGTCCAGGCCATCCAGGACACCAAGGCCATGTTCAACAAGGCCCTGCAGATCGCCCGCTAGCCGCATAAGAGCACAAGGAGCACGCCATGATCGTCAAGTCCGTCGCCATGCAGGCCTACCAGAACGCGCTGAAGACCCAGCAGGTCGCCCAGGAAAAGGTAGGAGCGAATTTCAAGAAGACCCCCGAGGCCCCCCAGGGCGGCTTCATGGATGCACTCAAGGGCAACCTGGAGAAGGTCAACGACCTGCAAAACCATAAGTCGGACCTGACCACCTCCTTCGCCGCGGGCAAGGACACCAACGTCCACGAACTCATGATCACCCTGCAGAAGGCCGGCCTGGCCATGAGCATGACCAGCGCCGTGCGCAGCAAGATCATGTCGACCTACCAGGAACTGACGAAGCTGTCGTTCTAGGCCGCAGAATAGCCCATAGAGAGCACCAAGGAGACCGAACATGCACCCGAAGGTAATGGAATACCTGGAGAAGGCAAAGAACGCCTGGACCGGCCGCAGCATCTCGCAGCAGGTGATCATCGGCGGATTGGCCGTGGCCCTCATGGCCGCCTTTGTCGTGGGCGTCATCGTCATGAACAAGCCCGACTACAAGGTCCTCTACTCCAAGCTCTCTCCCGAGGACGCCTCCAAGATCGTCAACACCCTCAAGTCCACCAAAGAGCCCTACAAGCTCGAGGACAACGGCCAGACCGTGATGGTCATGGCGGACAGGGTCTACGAGCTGCGCCTGAAGATCGCCGGTGAGGGCAACCTGCACGGCCAGGGCATCGGCTTCGAAATTTTTGACGACATCAAGATCGGCCAGACCGACTTCGTGCAGCACATCAACTACCAGCGTGCGCTGCAGGGCGAACTGGCGCGCACCATCATGGAGTTCCCCCAGGTCGACAAGGCCCGCGTGCACCTGGTGGTGCCCAAGAAGAGCCTGTTCATCGAGGAGCAGACCCAGCCCTCCGCGGCGGTGATCATCAAGTTCAAGGAAAAGGACAAGAAGCTCGAGGCCAAGGAGGTCCAGGGCATCGTCAACCTGCTGTCCATGGCCGTGGAAGGCATCAACAAGAACCGCATCACCATCACCGACGCCAACGGCCAGCCCATCTACCAGCCCAGCGACGACGAAGCCACCCAGGGCATGAACACCACCCAGCTGGACTTCAAGGCCCAGATGGAGCGCAAGATCGAGCGCCGCATCGAAGAACTGCTGACGCCCGTCATCGGGCCGCAGAAGATCATCGCCCGGGTCAACACCGAGCTTGATTTCAGCCACAAGACCATCAAGAAGGAAGTGTTCAACCCCGACAGCCAGGTCATCCGCAGCGAAACCCGCTCGGAGGAGACCGTGGCCGGCAAGGCCAACCTCGACGGCAACGTGCCCGACGCCAACTTCCGCGGCGACGGCTTCACCGGGACCCAGAGCTCCCAGGACTCCAGCCGCGAATCGCGCACCACGAACTACGAGATCAACAAGGAAGAACAGCAGATTGTCTCCCCCGTGGGAGAGTTGAAGCGCCTGGGTGTTGCTGTTATCGTGGATGGCACGTACACCAAGGACGAGAAGACGGGCACGTTCACCTACGTGCCGCGCACCCAGGAAGAGATCGACCGCATCAGGAGCCTGGTTCAGAGCGCCGTGGGCTTCGACAAGGATCGCGGGGACTCCATCGAAGTCTCCAGCATCGCCTTCGGAGCCATGGACATGAGCGAAGGCCCCTCGCTGGTCAGGAACTTCATCGAGATGGGCCAGCGCCTGGGCAAGCCGCTCTTGACCGGCCTGTTGGTCTTCCTCTTCCTGATCCTGGTGGTTCGTCCGGTTGTCATGGCCCTTATCCGGCCCAAGGTGGCCGAGGAGGAGGTTGAGGAAGTGGCGAGTCTGCCCAGTCACGACGAGCGCCTGGCCATTGAGGAAGCTCTCGAGATTCCCGAGGAAGCTCTGGACACCTCGCGCCGCCTGGAGAACGCCAAGAATCTGGCGGTGCAACTGACCGATCAAAACATGGACGCGGCCATCAGGCTGCTCAAGTCCTGGGCCAGACAGGAGGCCTAACGTGGCAAGCTTCACCGGACCCCAGAAAACCGCCATAGTCTGCTTGGCTTTGGGCGAAAAGTTCACCGCAGAGGCCTTCAAGCGCATGGAGCGCCAGGAGATCGCAGCGGTGTCCAAGGCCATGCTCGACATCGACTCCGTGTCCCGCGAGGATGTGCTGGACGTACTGAAGGAGTTCAACGACTCCATCACCTACGGCGCGGAGATGCTCATGGGCGGTGCGGACCAGGTGAAGCGCCTGCTTTCCAAGGCTCTCGACTCCGAAACGGCCAAGTACATTCTGGATACGCTTGAGATCAGCTCCGGCCCGACCCCGTTCCAGGAGCTGTCGAACGTCAGCCCGCGCATCCTGGCCCAGATACTGAGAAACGAACACCCGCAGACCCTGGCCCTGATCCTGGGCCACCTGCACCCGGACCAGGCGGCGGAGCTTCTGTCCAACCTGCCCTCCGGCGTGCGCGCAGAGGTGCTCATGCGCCTGGCCAAGCTCGAGGCCGTGGCCGAGGAGATGCTCCACGAGGTCGACAAGGTCCTCCAGAGCCAGCTCATCGCCATGGGCGGCAAGGAAGGCAAGAAGGTCGGCGGCATCAACTCCGTGGCCGAGATCCTCAACGCCGTGGACCGCGCGACGGAAGAAGAAGTGCTCTCCGAGATCGAGGAAGAGTCCCAGCAGATGGCCGACGACATCAGAAACCTCATGTTCGTGTTCGAGGACATCAAGGCCCTGGACGACCGCAGCCTGCGCGAACTGCTGAAGGACATCTCCAACGAGGAGTTGACCAAGGCCCTCAAGGGCGCCTCCGACGACCTCAAGGACAAGTTCCTGAAGAACCTGTCCGAGCGCGCCGCCGGCATGATCCGCGAAGACCTGGAAATCATGGGCCCGGTGAAGCTCTCCGAAGTGGAAGGCGCCCAGCAGAACATCGTCAAGACCGTGCGGCGTCTGGAAGCCGAAGGCCGCATCGCCATAAGCAGAGGTGGTGGAGATGAATTCATCTAATCCGGTACCGCAGGACAAGCTCTACACCGGACGCGTCATCATGGGCTGCGACACGCCCGGCCCGGACTACATCACCATTCAGGAGATGGAGGGCAAGCGCCACCGTCCCGTGTGGGACGAGGCCACCGAGGCCGAATACATCGCCCGCTGCCGAGACAAGGCCCAGGAGATGGCCCGCGGCATCATCACCCACGCCCTGGAAAAGGCCACCCGCGAGGCCGAGGCCATCCGCGAGGAAGGCCGCAAAGAGGTCGAGGCCGCCGTCGAGGCCGCCCGCCAGCAGGCCCTGGAAGAGGCCCAGACGCGGCTCGACGCCGAGTTCCAGGCCCAGGCCCAGGCCATGAGCTCCCTTGTCCAGGCCATTTCCGGCCTCGGGCTGGAGGTCTGGCAATCGCGCCGGCACGACTTCGCCCTGCTGGCAAAAACGTTCACCGAGAAGGCGCTGCGCGTTGAGATGGACACGCGGCGCGCGGCCATTCTGGAGAGCCTCATGGAAGAGGCCTGCTCCCGGCTGGAAGCCCACCGCGAGTTCACCCTCAAGGTCGCGCCCCAGGATTATGACCTGGCCAAGGCCCTCATGGAAGAGATCCAGGCCAGCCGTCCCGACCTCGGACAGTGGCGGCTCGTCACCGACAATTCCCTGACGGAAGGCGGCGTGGTGCTGGAAACGGCCGACATGCTGGCCGACAACGCGCTGCACAGCCGCCTGGCGGTGCTCAAGCCCTACCTGGACCAGCTGGAACTGCCCGAGGACCTGGAGAGCGCCAGGGAGACAGGCCACAGTGGCGCTTGATCCCAAGGCCGTTAACGCCGCCTGCCAGGGGCTCGACCTCTGCCAGACCTTCGGCAAGATCACCAAGGTCGTGGGCCTCATCGCCGAGGGCCAGGGCATAAAGCCCCCGCTCGGCTCTGTCTGCCACCTGCTGCCCGAGGACCGCGACTCCACGCCCATCCCGGCGGAGGTCGTTGGCTTCCGCGAAGGCGCCTGCCTGTTCATGCCCTACGGCGACATGCGCGGCATCCGCCCCGGCAGCCTCATCCGCAACTCCGCCTCGCCCCCGCACATCCCTGTCGGCCCCGGCCTCCTGGGCCGCACGCTGGACGCCTTTGGCGAGCCCATCGACGGCAAGGGCATGATCGCGGCGGAATCTTTCGCCCCGCTCTACCGCACCCCGCCAAACCCCATGGAACGCCCGCGCATCGACCAGCCGCTGGACGTCGGCGTGCGCGCCATCAACGGCCTCCTCACCCTGGCAAAGGGCCAACGCGTGGGCATCATGGCCGGTTCCGGCGTGGGCAAGAGCACGCTCATGGGCATGATGGCCCGCTACACCAAGGCCGACATCAACGTCATCGGCCTGGTGGGCGAACGCGGCCGAGAAGTCGTCGAATTCATCGAGCGCGACCTTGGCCCTGAGGGCATGGCGAGAAGCGTCGTCATCGTCGAAACCAGCGACAAGAGCCCGCTCATCCGCATGCGCGCGGCCTTCGCCGCCACCGCCGTGGCCGAGTACTACCGCGACCAGGGCCTGGACGTGCTGCTCATGATGGACTCTGTGACGCGCTTCGCCATGGCCGGGCGCGAGGTCGGCCTGGCCGCGGGCGAGCCGCCCACGCGCGGCGGCTACACCCCGAGCGTCTTCGCGCAGCTGCCGCAGCTGCTTGAGCGCACGGGCAAGAGCGCGCTCGGCTCCATCACCGGAATCTACACCGTCCTGGTGGACGGCGACGACTTCACCGAGCCCATCGCCGACGCGGTGCGCTCCATCATCGACGGGCACATCGTGCTCACGCGCGAGCTGGCGGACCAGTCGCACTTCCCGGCCATCGACGTGCTGAAGAGCATCAGCCGACTGCGCAGCGAGGTGGTGGACAAGGAGAACCTGGCGGCCGGGCGCGCGGTGCTGCGACTGATGAGCACCTACAAGCGCGTGGAGGACATGGTGAACATCGGGGCGTACCAGAGGGGCGCCAACGCCGAGGTGGACCGCGCCATCGAGATGGTCGGCCCCATCAACGGCTTCCTGCAGCAGCTCGTGGGCGAGAACGTCGGCCTCGACGAATGCTTCGCCAAGCTCCGCGGGCTGGCGGGGGTGGGGTAGACAGCGCACGGCGGACCGGTTCACCAGTCCCAGCCTTCGCGCCGTTTACTTCTCGATAACGCCGCAGTACTTCAAGAGCAGTTTCTCATACACCCCGTCTCGGGTGGCCCCTTCCACCGCAGTCTTCAGCGCGGCCCTTACCGTTGCGGGAAGGCCTCGGCGCACGAACACCCAATCCTCCCGGTTGCGTTCAATGGTAACGATGTCGCCGAAGTCCGCGCGCTTGAGTCCCAGCATCCGCATGAAGTAATAAAACGAAGGCTCGGAAAACACCGCCGCGTCCACTCCGCTCCTGGCGTGGAGGATCTGAATGGACTGCTCGTAGCTGTCCACCCTGACGATGTTCCCAGGCAAGCCTTCCAGCTGCGGGTAGGAAGCCACGCGCTGGTAGACGACGGTCTTGCCCTTGAGGTCACGGAGGGTTTGGATGCCGCTCCCTTTCTTTGTGACCGCGATGATGTTGATGGTGTGCAGGAGGACGAGTTTCTCTCCGGCCTCAAGCAGCGACTTATGGGGCTGGCCTGAGATGAAGTCCAACTCTCCGTAGCGGAGCATCTCGCTCAGCCGGACAAAAGGGTACATTCCATGGGTGAAGGGCAGGCCCGTGCGCTCAGCGATGTTCTGGTGCAGCTCATAGATGATGCCGTGCGGCGAGCCATCCTGGTCAACCCATCCCCAGGGGGGGAGCACAAACGTCCCGACCTTGAGCGGCGTTGCGCCGCCCTTGGCCTCAGAAGCCTCGGCCCTGCCGCAGCCAGTCAGCAAAAGCAGGGCGGCCACGCAGGCCCCAACAGCCAACCGCGCCGACAAGAAGCGAGCGCGCGCGATAAAACGCACCGGCCCGGCGGCGTCCGAAAAACCTGTTCTTGGGTAGAGTCCGCATGAGAATGCCATGGAAACCTCCCAACCGCCTTGCCTTGCAGGCCTAGGCCATGGACAGTTTGAGCCCGGGGGCATCTCAATATGGCATTGTAACCCGGAACAGCTGTTGTGTAAACAGGAAGCGGCCCGACAAGCGACAACTCCGTGCCGCCCCTGGCCCGATCCTTGCTATTTCTTCCTTGCGCGGCAAATCCTTCCGCTCGCGCGCATCTCATTTCAGGAGCCGCACATGCACGTACAAACCGCCCTGCCCGTCCCGCACCCGGACCTGAGCATCTGCTTCGGCGGGGGCGACTACGCCCAAAGCGCGCAAATGCTGCTCGACTTCTTCATCCGCCACGCGGACCTGAAGCCCAACGAGCGCGTGCTCGACGTGGGCTGCGGCGTTGGCCGCGCTGCCTGGGGCCTGGCCCACTACCTCGGCCCCGAGGCCCGCTACAGCGGCTTCGACATTTTCCCCGTGGGCGTCGAGTGGTGCCAGAAGAACCTGTCCCCGAGGCTTCCGAACTTCGAGTTCCGCACCGTGGATGTGTACAGCGGCGTGTACAACCCCGGCGCCAGCGTCAGCGCCGAGACCTTCCGTTTCCCCTACGCCGAGTCCTCGTTCGACCTGGTGATCCTGGTGTCGGTGTTCACGCACATGCTGCCCGCGGACATGGACGGCTACCTCGCCGAGATCGCGCGGGTGCTTAAGCCCGGCGGGCGCATGTTCGCCACCTACTACTTCATGAACGACGACGCACGCGCGCGGCTCGCAAAGTGCCGGAGCAACCCGGACTTCACCAAGCGCTACGGCGGGTTCTGGGTGGCCGACCCGGCAAGCAAGGAGGACGCCGTGGCCTTCGAGGAGTCGCTCGTGCGGAGCATGCTCACGCAAAAGGGCCTTTCGGCGGCGAAGATCGTCCCCGGCCGCTGGTGCGGCAGGCCCGACGCCGAGAACGGCCAGGACATGCTGGTGGCCGTGAAGCGCGCCGACTAGCGGCGCAGGCCAACGATCCGCGCCTTCAGCGCAGGCCAACGCCCCGCTGCGCAAGGGCGCAGGGATCGCCGAAGCCCCTCCCCATTACCCTGGCCATCCGCCCGGCCTGCTCCTCCCGCCCCGCTCCCCCGGCCTTCAGGGATTCCAGCCAACGCGCCTCCAACTCGGCCAGATCGGCGCCCAGGGCCTCCTGCCACGGCCGCGCCTGCGTCCGCGAGAGCCGGGTCAGCCGCTTGAGGCTGTCCAGGCCGTGGGCCGCTTCCAGATAGCGGGCAAAGGACGCCGTCTCGGCGTAGGCGCGCAGTTGCCGTACGCGGTCTAGGGCCATGAGCCTGCCGCCACCAAGATCGCGCATGCCCCAGGACTCATGGTCCGGCCCGAGCTGCCCCAGCGGTATCAGGGTGCCGCCGCGCGCAAAGCTCCGAACCCAGTCGTCCACATCCTGGCCACAGGCCGGGAAGGACATCGGATTGCCAAGGCGCATTTCCGAAATCGCGCCCATCATGTTGCGCAACAGCTTGTCCGGCTGCGGCATGAGCGCAGCTGTGAACTTGTGGGCCAGCATCAGCGGAGCCTCGGCGCAGCCGAACACCCGCACGGTGCGTGTGGGCTCGCCGCTGGCGCGCCCGCCCCTCTGCCCCCTGACGAAGCAGGTGCTTGTGCAGTGGCCGCGGAGCGGCTCGTCATAGATCAGCAGTATCTTGCCGAAGGTCTCTGTCTGTGCAGGACAGCCCCACAGCTCAAGCAAACGGTCCAGGGTGGCCTGGGCCTGCTCGGCCAGAGCCTGCAACTGTCCGTCCGGCAGCCTCCCCGTGGCGTCGCTTGCCAGCAGGTGCCGGGTCTCCACCACAGCGCCCGCAGCCTGCGCCCGGCAGGGCGTTCCCGCACTGGCCATTGCCAATGCCGCCACAAGGCCAACCCACGTTGCGACTCGTTTCGCCATCAGCCTCACTCCTTTTCCATGCGGGACCATCCACAGGCCTTTGGCGAAGGAAGACCACACTCACGCGGTTTTGTCGAGGAAGGCGGCATCTTGGGGCTCTGCTCAGACCTTGCGCCCCCGCACCCGCACCACCCGCCACGCCAGAAGCGTGAGCCCCAGCGCCGCCAGATACAGCGCAAGAAACACCCGCTCGTCCAAGTCATAATAGAGGATCTTGCCCAGCCAGTGGGCGATGAACCCGCCCCGATACGGCATGGCGCCCGGCGTGGCGTGGGCCGCGTTGCGCAGGCCGCTCTCCAGGTCCGTCAGCGGGCAGGTCAGCCCGAGCACGGACTCCAGCGCCACCACGGCCAGCCCGGCGAGATGCGCCAGACGGAAGCCCCTGTTGCGCACGAAGCCCCAACCCAGCCAGCCGCCGAGCCAGATGGCGGCGAGGCCGAAGGTGAGGAACAACGCCAGGGCCGTGTGCAGCACCAGCACGATGTCGGCAAGGAGAAGCGAGGTCGCGGCGTCCGTTGGCATGAGCGCCTCCAGAGATAAAGCAGCCTTGGGCCTGTTTCCGAAAGACGCTTTTGGACCCTACACCCCGAGCATGCCCCGCAGCACATCCCAAGCCCGGTCCGGGGTGATGTCGCGCATGCATTGGTGGTGTTTCTGCGGGCAGGCCTTGTGCCCGTGCAGTCCGCAGGGGCGGCAGTCCATGCTCTGCTCCAGCACGCGGGAGTTCTCCCCGCGCGGAAAGAAGCCAAGCTGGCGCACCGTGGGGCCGAACAGGGCGCAGAGCGGCGTATCCTGCACCCAGGCCAGGTGCATGGGGCCGGAGTCGTTGGTCAGGCAGGCGTCGAGCCGCCCCAGGGTCGCTGCCAGGGCCGGGATGTTGAGCTGCCCGGCCAGATTCACGAGCCGACCGGCTCCAGCGCCCTCGGCAGCGCCAGCCGCCTTGCCCACTGTCGACACGATGCGCCCGGCCAGCGCCTCCTCACCGGGTCCGGCGAAGAGCAGCACCACGGCCCCGGCCTCGAGCGCCCGGCGGGCGATGTCGGCGAAATATTCCTCGGGCCAGCACTTGGTGGGCCAGGTGGAGCCGGGGTGGATGCCGAGGACTGGGCCACGTTTCGGCCCGGCCGGGAGGGCTGAAAGCACCGCCTCTGCGCGGCTCACGGCCTCGGCCGGCAGGTCCAGCCGCGGCTTGGGCGCTACCGGGTCGATCTCCAGAGGCAGCGCCAGCTGCATCAGGCGCTCGATCTCATGCAGTTCGTCAAAGCGGCGGTCGACCAGGTGCGTGTAGGCGAAGCGGTTCCACCAGGGACGAGAATAGCCGATGCGCACGGGCGCGCCCACGGTTCGGGCCACAAGAGCGCTGCGCAGGCTGGTGTGCGGGGAAATCCAGAGGTCGAAGCCCTCGCGCGCAAGCTCCCGGCCCAGGGCGGTGGCGGCGCTGAGGCCCTTCTGTGCGCCGCGCTTGGCAAAGGGCCGCACGCTGGCGAGCTCGCGCTGGGCGCTGAACAGGCCCTCCACCCCGGCGCGCACGAAGAGGTGCAGCTCGGCCTCGGGGAAGCGCTCCTTCACGGCCTGGACGAGCGGCAGGGTGAGCACGGCGTCGCCCAGGAAGGCGGTCTGCCAGATGCCGATGCGCCGAAAGTGTTTCATGGCCTGCCCGCGGGCGTCCGGCGCATCTTGCCCTCGCCATGTACGTAGGCTAGAGTCACGCTAGAGCAACCGACCGTGGAGGACGCCATGAAATACATCATGTTCGAGGATTTTGCAGGAATTCCAGAGCCCATCATCTTCCCCAGGCGCATCGATTTTTCCGAGATGCGCGAGCAGATTCCCTACTCCAAGGTCCTCTCCGCAGGCTACGTGCATGTCTCGGGAGCGGGCTTCGCCTGCCACGGGGAGTCCAAAAGCCTGCAGGCCCAGGCCCGCAGCGAGGACGCGCTGATCATCGCCGCCAAGCTCGCCGACCCTGAAATCTAGCGGATACCGGAAAAAGGAAAAGGCCGGGAGGGGATATGGCGCCCCCTCCCGGCCTTTGTGCGTTTGTTAGTCGTACTTGACCGCGCTGATCTTCATGAGGTGATCCCAGGAGTGGATGGCCTCGATGTAGCGGATGGTGCCGGTCTTGCCGCGCATGACGAGCGAGCTGGTCTCCGCGCCGTAGCCCAGGTAGCGCACGCCCTTCAGGAAGGTGCCGCCCGAGATGCCGGTGGCCGCGAAGAACACGTCGTCGCTCTTCACCAGGTCGCCCACGGTGAGCACGCGGCGGATGTCCACCCCGTGCTGCGCCAGCAGATTCTTCTCGTCCTGCTTCTGGGGGTCGAGCTTGCAGAACATCTCGCCGCCCATGATGCGGATGGCGCAGGCCGCCAGGACGCCCTCGGGCGTGCCGCCGGTGCCCATCATCACGTCCACCTCGTTGCGCGGGTCGATGGCCATGAGCGCCCCGGCCACGTCGCCGTCGGTGTGCAGTTGGATGCGCGCGCCGGCCTCGCGGATGTCGGCGATGAGCTTCTTGTGGCGCGGCTTGTCGAGCACGAAGACCACCAGGTCGTCCACGTCCTTACCCAGCGCCTTGGCGATGCGCTTCAGGTTGGTGGGCACGGGAGCCTCGATGTCGACCACGTTCTTGGCCGCGGCGGGCACCACCAGCTTCTGCATGTAGTAGCTGGGGCCCGGATCGTACATGGTTCCGGCCGGGGCCACGCCGACAACGCTGATGGCGTTGGGGCGGCCATAGGCCAGCAGGCTGGTGCCCTCGACGGGGTCAACGGCCACGTCCACGGTCTGCGGTCCGCCCGCGCCGACCTTCTCGCCGTTGTGCAGCATGGGAGCGTTGTCCTTCTCGCCTTCGCCGATGATAATGGTGCCGCTGATGGCCAGGGTCTTGAAGGACAGGCGCATGGCGTCCACTGCAGCGCGGTCGCCGGCGTCCTTGTCGCCTTTGCCCAGCCAACGGGCGCTCGAAAGGGCCGCCGCTTCGGTGACGCGCACCAGGTCCAAGGCCAGATTTCTTTGCGGGGCTTCCATGTGTTTCTCCTTCAAAGTGCAGAACCTGCGCGCTCACGCGCGGTCCGATTTTCCCATCGTGTACGTACTCTAGCAGAGCACCCCGCCAGACCGCAAGCGCCCTGGGCAGCGGCTTGCGCTAGCCGAAATAGCGCTCGCGGATGAGCCTGGCCACCGTGGGCGCGGTGAAGCCATACTTCTCGGCCAGCTTGTCAGCCGGGGCGCTCTCGCCGAAGTGGTCGAGCCCGAGCGCCAGCCCGAACAGGCCCACGTACTTGTGCCAGCCCTCGACCCGCCCGGCCTCGATGGCCACGCGGCGTTCCACGGTGGGCGGCAGCACGGATTCCTTGTAGTGCATGGGCTGGGCCTCGAACAGGTTCACCGAAGGCATGCTGACCACGCGGATCATGCGGCCCGGCTCTTCCTCCTCCAGGATCTTCACGGCCTCAAGGGCCAGAGAGACCTCGGAGCCGGAGGCCATGACGATGAGTTCCGGCTCGTCCTTGCAGTCCTTGAGCACGTAGCCGCCACGCTTCACGCCCTCGGCCACGGCCGGGTACTCCTTGGGATCCATGACCGGCAGGCCCTGGCGGGTGAGGAACAGGCACGAGGGCTGGTTCGTCTGGCGCAGGGCCAGCTCCAGGCAGAGCGCCGTCTCGGTGGCGTCGGCCGGGCGCAGGTCCAGCAAGTTCGGGATGAGCCGCAAGCTCGCCACGTGTTCGATAGGCTGGTGGGTGGGGCCGTCCTCGCCCACGTAGAAGGAGTCGTGGGTGAACACGTAGAGCACCGGCAGCTTCTGCAGTGCCGACATGCGGATGGCGTTGCGGCAGTAGTCGGAGAAGGTCAGGAACGTGGCGCCGAAGGGCAGCGTGCCGCCGTGCAGGGCCATGCCGTTCAGGATGGCCGCCATGGGGAACTCGCGCACGCCGAAGGACAGGTTGCGGCCCAGCGGATTGTCGGCCGCGAAGATGCCCACGGCGTCGCGGAACTTGCTCGTCTGGTTGGAGGGGTCGAGGTCGGCGCTGCCGCCCATGAGGTTCGGCAGGGCGTCTTTGAGCATGTTCAGGCACTGGCCCCAGGCCGCGCGGGTGGCGATCTTCTTGCCGGGCTCGAACGTCGGCATGGGCAGCTTCAGCTCGCCGCGCCCGGTGTTCATGGCCTTCCAGAAGTCCAGGAAGTCCTTGTCGCCCTTCTTGATGCGCTTGGCCAGGGTCTCCTTCCAGGCTGCCACGCCGCGCTTGAGCTCGGGGAAGCGGGCCTGGAAATGCTTGCGGGCCTCGTCCGGCACGTGGAAGCAGGCGCCCTCGATGAGGCACATGTTCTTCTTGGTGGCGGCGATCTCGTCCGCGGGCAGGGGTTCGCCGTGGGTGCCAAAGTCGCCCTCGCGGGTGGCCGCGCCCTTGGCCATGACCGTGTGGCCGATGATGAGGCTCGGCTTCTTCTTCTGGGCCTGGGCCTTCTTGATGGCCGCGCGGATGGCGTCGCGGTCGTGGCCGTCGACCTGCTGCACGTGCCAGCCCATGGCGGCGAAAACCTTGGCGTAGTCGGTGCGGTCCACGCGGGAGACCGGCCCGGCCAGCTGGACCTTGTTGGAATCGTAGTAGCAGGTGAGCTTGCCCAGACCCCACAGCCCGGCCAGGGAGGCGGCGCCCAGGACCACGGACTCCTGCATGTCGCCGTCGCTGGTGAGCACGTAGGTGTTGTGGTCGCACACGGCCTTGCCCAGCTTGCCCCGCAGGAAGGTTTCGGCCACGGCCATGCCCACGGCCATGACGAAGCCCTGGCCCAGGGGACCGGTGGTGGCCTCCACGCCGGGGGTGACCTCGTGCTCCGGGTGGCCCGGCGTGCGGCTGCCGAGCTGGCGGAACCCGCGCAGGTCGTCGGCGTCGATGAACCCGGCCAGGTGCAGCAGGCCGTACAGCAGGGCCGACTCGTGCCCGGCGGAGAGCACGAAGCGGTCGCGGTTGAACCAGTTGGCGCGCTCGGGGTCGAAGTTCAGAAACTCCGAGTAGAGCACCGCTGCGAAGTCCGCGGAGCTCATGGCTCCGCCGGGGTGTCCGGAATCGGCGGCGCGGGTGGCGTCCATGATGAGCCCTTTCAGGGTATTCACCACAAGCTGGTCAGGGGCGATGGTCTTCTGCATGGAAGTTGGTCCTCGTTTGGGGCGGCACGCAGCCGCCGGGTTGTATTGCGCGGAATGGCTCCGCGTCGTCACTCCGCCTCAGGCCGGGCTCTCGGAGCCGGGCGGCCTCAGGCCATGGAATGCGTCTCGAACTGTTCGATGCGCCGCAGGTGGCGGCCGCCCTCGAAGGGCGCCTCCATGAACGCCCGCATGATCTCCAGGGCCAGGCCCTGGCCGGTCACGCGCTCGCCCAGGCAGAGCACGTTGGCGTTGTTGTGCGCCCGCGCCATGCGGGCCATGAACTCGTTGGTGCAGACCGCCGCGCGGATGCCGGGGTGGCGGTTGGCGGCCATGCTCATGCCCAGGCCCGTGCCGCAGATGAGGATGCCCAGCACCTGCCCGTTCTGGCCCTCCTCGCCCGCGTCCAGCAGACGCTTGGAGAGCTTGTCGGCAAAGGCCGGATAGTCGCAGGAGCTGGTGCAGTCCGGCCCCAGGTCTTCCACCACGCACTCGACCTTGCGCAGGGCCTGCGCCAGAACGGACTTGAGGGCGTATCCCCCGTGGTCGGAGGCCAAAACGATGGTCTTTGACATGAAGGCTCCTCCTGCGGGCGCGCGCCCGGCTGTCTACCTGGGTTCCGTGGCCTCTTCCTCGCGCCGCAGCCGGGCGATCTCCGCCTTGAGCATCTCCACCTGCCGCAGGCAGAGGTCGCGCTCCGGGCCGGGGGTGGCCTGGCCGGAGGCGTCGAGCCTGGCCAGCACGGCCATCTCCTCGCGCAGGCGGGCCTCCAGCTGGCGCACCTCGTGGCGCTTGGCCTGGCCGGTTATGAGACGCCGCATCTCCCGTCCCCAGACCTTGAGGCCCAGGGTGAAGGTGCCGACGAGGCCGGGCTGGGCCGGGGGCTCCACAACCGGAATCAGTGCCTGGTTGTTGTTATCCATGCGCTTTCTCCTCAGGTTGTCCGTGTTCGTTCTCGCTGCCCCCGGTGACGATGTCCGTGATGCCCGGAGGCGGCGGTGACTGGCGGTCCAGAGCCATGAACCTCGAATCCGACGGAGGCACGAGGGACAGCGACTTGAGCGGCCAGGGCAGCCCGCGCTCGTCCAGCGCCTTGACCCGCAGCACGGCGCTCTCGCCCTTGGGCAGGTTCAGGGTCAGCACCGTGGCCGGTCCCGGGGGGTCGCCGTCGTCCTCGGGATAGTCGGAGAACACCAGGCTCCACACACGCGGGCCGGACACAACCTCGCCCTCGCGCTCGGCCTGGGTCTTGAAATAGGGGGAGAGCTCGCCCTCCAGGCGCTGCGGGCGGCCGTACGCGTCCACGGCCAGCAGCCGCACCGGGCCCTTGGCGTAGCTGTAGGCGAAGCCGCCGTCGGGCAATGCGCGGATCTCGGACGGAGCCTTGTCCGGCGGCACCAGCGAGCGGAAGTGGCCGGAGAGCACCAGGGCCAGGTCGCGCATGGAGAAGGGGAAGGGCAGGCCCAGGAGCTGCGCGCCGATGACCGGGTCCATGTGCGCGTAGACCGCCTTCTTGCCGGGGTAATAGGCCAGCAGGCCGCTGGCGTCCTCGCGCATGAGGGCGACCATGGTGCCGAGCCCGGCCCGCACGTCCAGGCGCAGGGGGCGGCCGTAGTCGCCGAAGATCTGCACATCCGTGCGGTTGGTGCGCGCGGGCGTGGAATACAGCAGGCTGGCGCGCACGGCCACGCCGGTGGCGAACATGGGCGCGGTGACGAAGCGATCCTGAAAGGCCGACTTGTTGGCCAGGACATCGTCGAAACGCGGCAGCTCGACCTTGGGCGCGCAGGCGGCGCAGGCCAAAGCCAAGGCCGCACTCCCGGCCAGAAGACACACTCTGCGCAGCATGCTCACGCGATCACAACCCCTTCAGCTTCTTCTTCACGCGCTCGGGAGACTCGTGCTTGAGCTTGAGCGCGGTCTTGTAGCCCTTTCTGGCCTTGTCCCGCTTGCCCATCTCGCGGGCTATGTCGCCGTAGTGCTCCCACATGGTGGCGTCGTCCTGGGCCAGGGACACGGCCCGCTGGATATGCTTCCAGGCCTCTTCCAGCCGCCCCAGGCGATAGTTGGCCCAGGCCAGGGAGTCGATGATGTAGCCATTGCCCGGCTTGAGCCGGTCGGCCTTCTTGATGAGGGAGAGCGCGCGCTCAAGCTCGCGGTTCTCCTCCACCAGGGTGTAGCCGATGTAGTTGAGCGCGTCGGCGTGCTCCTTGTTCCTGTCCACTATGCGCTGCATGATCCGGAGCGCGGCCTTGCGGTCGCCCTGGCGGTCGAGCACGGCGCCCAGCTGGTAGAGCAGGTCCTCGTCCTCCGGCCTGGCCTGGAGGGCATCCTCCAGCACCTGGCGCGCCTCGGGCAGGCGCTTCTTTTCCATGAGGTAGCCCGCCTGCAGCAGCGGGAAGCGCGACTGGCCCGGGAACAGGCGCTTGCCCTGCTCCATGAGCTCCACGGCCTCGTGCTCGCGGCTCAGGCTGTAGAGCAGCTGGATGCGGAACTGGAGGGCCTGGCTGTAGTGGGCGTCGCTCTGCGGCACCAGGTCGAGGAACTGCAGGGCCTTCTGCGGGTTGCTTTCGCCATCGTGGGCGATGACGGCCTTGTAGAAGAAATATTCGCCGGGCACGGGCGGGGTGCTGGCCAGCACGTCCAACAGGGTGCTGGCCTGGGCCGTGTAGTTCTCGCTCAAGAAGAGCAGAGAGGCCGAGAGCACAAAGGCCTTGCTGCCGGAGCCTTCCAGGGCCACTGTCAGGGCCTTGTCCGGGTTGTTCAGCTTGAGTTCCAGGCCCACCACGCGCAGGCGGATGTCCTCGCGCCCCTCGCCGCCGCCGTTCTCGATGCGCTGGCGGATGTCCTCGCGGGTCTCGCCCAGGGCCAGAATCTGCATGTAGGTGGCCAGGGCCGAGACGTAATCCTTCTCCATCTCCTGCTGGAAGGCCAGCTCCACCCAGGCCTCAAGGAAGTCCGGGGCGGACTTGGTCAGCTTGCGCAGGGTGTCGATGGCCGCCTTGCGCTGGCCCAGGCGGGCCTGGGCTCTGGCCAGCTGGTACTGGGCGTCGTTGGAGCGCCCCTTCTGAGGTATTTTGCGCAGCACTTCCAGGGCTTTGGCTGGCTGGTCGGCGTCGTTGTAGAGCTGGCCCAGGCGCTCGCGCAGGAGCTGGTTGTCGTGCCGCGCCAGATAGGCTTCGATGGTCGCGGCGGCCTCGGGCAGCTTGTTCTCAAGCAGGTAGGCGTTGGCCAGAGCGGCGTTCAGGTTGTAGTCGTCGGGGAACAGGCGCAGGCCGTTTTCCAGGATCCTCCTGGCCTCTCCCGCCTGCTCCGAGTTCCAGAACAGGAAACCCTTGTCCATGAACAGGCTGGGCGCGGGCTCGCGGGCGATGATGCGGTCCAGGGCCTGGGCCGCTGCCCTCTGCAACTCCAGGGTGCGGGCGAAGGCCTCGGGCGAGGTGCGCGAAAGGACTCCGGTGCGCCCCATTTCCTGGGCAAGAGCCTGGAACTCAAGGTAGTCGTAGGTGGTGGAGGCCGGGCCAGCCATGGGCTCCGCCTTCACGGGCGCCCGCCGCGCGGCGACGCAGGCGACGCAGCCCAGGCTCAGGAGCAAGCCCAGCGCCAACGGCAGGGCCAGACGGCGGGCGGCGGGAAGACTCGTTGGCATATGCGCTGTCCTCACGCTTTATTCTTGGCGTTTGCGGCCAGGGTCTGGCCCAGCATGCGTTCGTATTCCTCGGACAGGGACACGCCCTCGGCCAGCAGGGGCGGGCCGTAACGCCGCCCGCTCTCGGTGTGGAAGCTGCCGGCGAGAGCCTTGGCGCGGCGCACGCCCTCCGGGAACGCCGCGGCGATCTGTTCAAGCGACCACTCGTCGCACTCGCACAATTCCCACAGGGTGGTGGCGAAAATATCCGGCCCGTAGCGGAAAATGTCGGCGTCGTGCACGGCACCGGCCAGCAGCCGGGCGTGCTCGCCCGCCTCCTGCGGCTGCGTGCCGTCCTTCTCGTGCGCGGCCACGGCCCCGGCGATCCAAAGCCGCTCCTCCGGGCTGATGGCATAGCCGCGCAGGATGCGCAGGCAGAGGTCCGCACCCTTCTCGGCGTGGTTATCCTCGTGGCGCAGGGCGTCGTGCAGCAGCCCGGCCATCTCGGCCAGCACGGTCAGCCTGCGGCGCTCATCGGCGGACAGGCCCGAGGGCTCCACCAGAATCAGCGCTGCGGCGTCCATGGCCACCCTCTTGCCGTGCTCCACCCCCAGGCCGCAGGCCTCGTTCAAAAAGCCCAGGGCGTCGCCCTGCAGGCGCAGCAGCAGCGGATGGTCGAAGAACAGGTCGCGGGCGTAGGTCAGCTCCTCGGCGCATTCCAGCGAGAACGCCGACTGCGCGCGGGACACGGCCAGATCGCGGGCTCGACGCTTGAGTTCCAAAATGCGCAGGTCCATAGGCTACTCCTCGGCCTCAATCCAGTCGGCGGAGAAATCCTTGACGCTTGAGGACAGATGCTCCTTGAGCTTCTCCAGCAGGCGCGACTCGATCTGGCGCACACGCTCGCGGGTCACGCCGAAGCGGTCGCCGATCTCGCGCAGGGTCACCGGGCTGTCCGAGAGCAGGCGCTCGTTCAAGATGGCCTGCTCCTTGTCCGAAAGCCTGGGCGCGATGGTCTTCAGGTTTTCCAGCAGGAGCGCGGAAATCTGGTTGGACGAGAGGATGTCCTCGATGCCCGGCCCAAGCGCGGGCAGGAAGTCCAGCCGGGTGCTCTCGGTGTCGTCGCCAAGGGATATGTCCAGGCTCATGTCCTGGCGCGAGAGCCGCTGGTCCATCTGCTCGATCTCGGCCTCGGACACGTTCAGGCTCTCGGACAGGGCGCTGGTGGTGGGGTCAAAGCCCATATTGGTCAGGCGCTGGCGCTCTTTGTTCAAATTGTAGAACAGCTTGCGTTGGGTCTGGGTGGTCCCGATCTTGACCATGCGCCAGTTGTCCATGATGAACTTGAGGATGTAGGCCTTGATCCAGAACGCCGCGTAATAGCTGAATTTGATTCCCTTGTCCGGGTCAAACTTGCGCACGGCCTTCATGAGGCCGACGTTGCCCTCCTGGATCAGGTCCTGCACGTTCTGCATCCACCGCCGCTGGAAATCCATGGCGATCTTGACCACCAGGCGCAGGTGCGAGGAAATGAGCCTGAAGGCGGCCTCCTGGTCGCCCGACTCGCGCACGCGCTGGGCCAGCTCGAATTCTTCCTCTGGCGCCAGGAGCGGAAAGCGGGCGATCTCGCGCAGGTAGTGGTGCAGCGAATCGCGCAGGCCGACCTCGCCGCGCTTGGTGGAAACCAGGGCGGGAAGGTGCTGCTTCTTCCCGGCCAGGGCCGGGGTCGTCGGGCGACGGCGCTCGGGCGGGGAGGCTGTGGTATTGTTCGACTTCATGCCAGCCTTTTCATCCGAAAGGGCTTGTGATCCCTGGCTCGGAGACTTGTTTCGCAAAACGTGAGCGTATAGTTTTTGTTTGTCCTTTTCAACGTTTTTCAGTACACCCGACCTCCTGGGCCGGGGCCGCAGGCTCCGCGCCCTTTGACGCCAGTCCAAACCAGGCTTTGCCAACTCAAGGGTCCGGCCCCAGCGCGGCGCGACCATCCGCCCCCCCTCCCGGACCAGACCCATACGGAGACGACCCATGTCCACATTCCGCTCACTCCTGGCCGATGGCCGCATCCATTTCTTCGACGGCGGCTTCGGCGCGCTCCTGCAATCCCGCGGGCTGCCTCCCGGCGTCTCGCCGGAGCTTTTCGGCCTGGCCAACCCCGACCCCGTGGCCTCCATCCACGCCGAATACGCCGCGGCCGGGGCCGAGGTCGTCACCACCAACACCTTTGGCGGCACGCGCTTCAAGCTCGACCCCACCACGAACGTGCGCGAGCTGAACCGCCAGCTGGCCCTGACGGCCAAGCGCGCCGTGGACGGCCGCGCCTTCGTGGCAGGCAGCGTCGGCCCCACCGGACACTTCGCCGAGCCGCTGGGCAAGCTCACCTTCCGCGAACTGGTGGCAGCCTTCAAGGAACAGATCCAGGGCCTGGTCGACGGCGGCTCCGACCTCATCATCATCGAGACCCAGTTCGACCTGGCCGAGGCCAAGGCAGCGGTCATCGCCGCGCGCGAGGTTTGCGACCTGCCCGTGGCCGTGAGCATGACCTTCGAGGGCGCGGTGTCCTTGACCGGCACCCCGCCGCTGACCTTCATCGACACCATGCAGAACCTCGGCGTTGACCTGATCGGCACCAACTGCTCCGCCGGACCGGAGCAGATCGTCGACATCGTGCGGGCCATGCTGCCGCGCCTGTCCACCCCGCTGCTCGTGCAGCCCAACGCGGGCCTGCCGGAGCTGGACGAAAACGGCAAGACCGTGTTCCGCCTCGGCCCGGACGACTTCGCCCGCCAGTGCCGCGCCTTTGTGGAGCTGGGCGCCAAGTTCCTGGGCGGCTGCTGCGGGACGACGCCCGCGCACATCACCGCCCTGCGCGCCGCCGTGGGCGACACGCCCTACGCCCGCCCCGAACCCGCCGACAAGACCCCGCTGGTGCTCACCTGCCGCTCGCTTTCCGTGGGCCTTGGAGCGGAGAACACGCTGGCCGTCATCGGCGAGAGGATCAACCCCACCGGCAAGAAGGTTTTGGCCGAGGAACTGGTGCGCGGCGAACACGCCGAGGCGCTGCGCCTTGCCCAGGCCCAGATCGCCGACGGCGCGGCCATCCTCGACGTGAACGTGGGCGCGGCCATGGTGGACGAAAAGGCCGTGCTGCCGTCGCTGGCCCTGGCCCTTTCCGCCCGCTTCGAGCTGCCGCTCTCGCTCGACACCTCCGACCCCCAAGCCATGGATAACGCCCTGTGGACGCAGCCCGGCTCGCCCCTGGTGAACTCCATCAGCGGGGAGCCCGGCCGCATGGAGCTGCTCGGCCCGCTGTGCAAGAAGTTCGGCGCGCCGTTCATCCTGCTGCCGCTGGAGGGCCGCAAGCTGCCCTACACCGCGGCAGAGCGCATCAGCGTCATTGAGCGCCTGCTCGCCCAGGCCGACGAACTGGGCATCCCGCGCCGCCTCATCATGGTGGACGCGCTGGTGCTCACGGTTTCGAGCAAGCCCGAGGCCGCCCGCCACTGCCTGGAGACCATCCGCTACTGCCGCGAGACCCTGGGCCTGCCCACCACCATGGGCCTGTCCAACGTGAGCTTCGGCCTGCCCGCGCGCGAGCTGCTCAACTCCACCTTCCTGGCCATGAGCATGGCCTGCGGGCTGTCCTCGTGCATCGCCAACCCGGCCTCCAACCGCCTGCGGGAGATCCTGACCTCCGGCGAGGTGCTGCTCTCCCGCGATCCGCAGGCCGGGCGCTACATCGAGGGCTACGCCCACTGGACGCCCGTGGCCCCGACCTCCGGCGCCGGTGGCGGTACCGGCGCGTCCATCGCCAAGGGCGCGGCCACCACCCCCGGCGAGGCGGTCATCAGTGGTGACAAGCCCGCCCTGCTGGCCATGCTGGAAGCGCGCCTGGCCGAAGGCGCGGACCCCTTCGCCCTGGTCAACGACGAGCTCATCCCCGCCATCCTCGAGGTCGGCAACAAGTACGAGCGCAAGGAATACTTCCTGCCGCAGCTGCTGCGCTCGGCTGAGGCCATGCAGGCGGGCTTCGGTCGGCTGGAGCCCCTGCTGCTGGCCTCCGGCCGCGCCGAGAAAAAGACCCCCGTGGTCATGGCCACGGTTGAGGGCGACATCCACGACATCGGCAAGAACATCGTCTGCCTGATGCTGAAGAACCACGGCTTCGAGGTCTTCGACCTGGGCAAGGACGTGCCCGCCGTGAAGATCGTGGACGAGGCTGAGCGCGTGGGCGCAAAGGTCATCGGCCTCTCGGCGCTGATGACCACCACCATGGTACGCATGGAGGACACCGTGCGCCTGGTCAAGGAGCGCGGGCTGGACATGAAGGTCATGATCGGCGGGGCCGTGGTCACCGAGGCCTTTGCCGCGTCCATCAAGGCCGACGGCTTCTCGCGCGATGCCGTGGCCGCCGTGAAGCTGGCCGGCGAACTTTCCGGCAAGCACTAGGCCGACAGGCACTGGGCCGGCAGCCCGATCGCCCGGAAGGCCGCCACAAGGGCAGGCTCCGAGAGTCTTTGCGTCCCGCGCGTGTTTCTGCTACATGCGCGGCAGACGTTATGACGCAGCCCCTGATTCGCGGCTGCGATGAGGACACCGATGACTAAGACCCTCATGAAATTCACGCTGTTGCTCGTGCTGGCCGCCTGTCTCGGCCTGCTGCCCGCCTGCTCCGGCGAGGGCAAGCCCGGCGCCCAGGAGAAGTTCGACTCCGTTGACATGCCCGGCCTGAACAAGCTGATCGCCGCCAACAAGGGCAAGGTCACGCTGATCATGTTCTGGGCCACCTGGTGCCCGGCCTGCAAGACCGAGCTGCCCGTGCTGGAGCAGCTGCGCGCCAAGTACCCCAAGGAAAAGCTCGACATCCTGGCCCTGAGCGTGGACGACACCGACCAGGCCATGCGCGAGTACCTGAAGACCCGCCCCACCACCCTCACCGTGCTCATGGCCAAGGGCGACGTGTCGAGCGAGTTCGGCGTGCGCAGCATCCCAAGCCTGGTCATTTTCGACGGCGAGGGCCAGGTGGCCTTCAACAGCGCGGGCGCCTATCCCTTTGAAATGCTGGACCCGGTCATCGGCCAGCTGGTGAAGGCCCAGTGAGCGCGCCCGTGGCCCACCAGCTGCGCAAGGCCCGCATCACCGACGTCAAGGGCATCCACAAACTGTTGATGACCACCAGCGGCGACGACGGGCTGGTGCTGCCCCGCTCGTTCAACCAGTTGTACAGCCACCTGCGGGACTTCTTCGTCATCGCCAGCGGCGAGGACGACTCCGTGCTGGCCTGTTGCGCCCTGTCCATCAGCTGGGAGAACCTGGCCGAGGTGCGCTCCCTGGTGGTCGCCCGCGAGCAGCGCGGCCAGGGCCTGGCCCGCAAGCTGGTGGAGGCCTGCGTGTCCGACGCCGTGACCCTCGGCATCTACCGCGTCTTCGCCCTGACCAACACCGTGGCTTTTTTCGAGCACATGGGCTTTTCCGAGACCAGCAAGGACAGCCTGCCCCAGAAGGTCTGGAGCGACTGCCTGAACTGCCCTCGCTTCCCGGACTGCGACGAAATCGCAATGATCATGGAGCTGTAGAAGTCATGTCCCACAAGATGCTGCCGGTGATCCCGGCCGCGGCCATCCAGAAGCGCGTGGCCGAGCTCGGCGCGCAGATCAGCGCCCAGTACAAGGGCCAGCCCCTGGTTTGCGTGTGCGTCCTGAAGGGCGCCTTCCTGTTCTTCTCCGACCTGGTGCGCCGCATCGACATCGGCGAGGTCGGCCCGGAGATCGACTTCGTGCGGCTGGCCAGCTACGGCAACTCCACCAGCCGGGGCCGCCAGGCCGTGTTCACCAAGGACATGGAGGTGGACGTGGCGGGAAAACACGTGCTGGTGGTGGAAGACATCGTCGACACGGGCCGCAGCGCGGAGTTCCTTCTGCACGTCCTTGAAAAGCGCGGCGCGGCCAGTTTGAAAATTTGCGCGTTTGTTGATAAGCACGAGCGCAGGGAAGTCGGAGTCACGGTTGACTTTGCCGGGTTCCCCATACAAAAGGGATTCATCGTGGGATACGGCATGGACTACGCGGAAAAGTACCGCGAACTGGACGCCGTGTACGAACTCGTTCCCGAATAGGGGCGATGGAGCAAAAGAAAAGCCATGATTGTCGCCTGCCCAAAATGTGAGAGCAAATACAATCTCCCAGAGGACAAGATCGCGCCCAACGGGTCCAAGGTCCGCTGCGCGAAGTGTCAGAACATCTTCACCGTCATGCCCCCGGCCAAGGACTTCGAGGACGAGCTGAGCGGCCTGCAGGCCGCTGAAGCGCCCGCCGCGCCCGCGCCCAAGCCCGCCGCGCAGAAGATGCCCTGGGATGACGACGAGCCCGCCGCAGGACTTGGCTCCGATGCCGCCGGCGCCGACAAGGCCCCCGCCAAGAAGATGCCCTGGGACGATGACGAGCCCGCCGCCGGACCGAGCTCCGACGACGATGCCGACGGCGCCCCGGCCAGCAAAATGCCCTGGGACGACGACGAGCCCGCCGCCCCCGCCGCTCAGGCTGGCGGAGCCTTTGACGACGACGAACCCGCCCCGGCCCCGGCCGCGAAAGCCGAGAGCAAGGACGACGACTTCCTCAACTCCCTGGGCAGCAGCGACTCGCTTGACCTGGGTGCGCCCGCGGCTGCGGCCAACCCCAAAAAGAAGTGGATCATCCTGGGAGCAGTGCTGGCCCTGGTGGCTCTGTGCGGCGTCGGCCTGTTCATCTTCAAGCCCTGGACCAAGATGGACATCCCCTTCCTGAGCTCGTTCGGAAGCAAGCCCAAGGCCACGACCGACAACGCCGAGAAGGTCAAGGACATCGCCCTGCGCAACGTCCGCCAGTATTACATCCCCAACGAGAAGGCGGGCCAGATCTTCATTGTCGAGGGCAAGGCCGTGAACAACTTCGCCACGCCCAAGGAACGCATCAAGGTCGAAATCTCCCTGTTCGACGAGAAGGGCCATGTCCTGGTCGCCAAGCAGCTTCTGTGCGGCAACACCCTGTCGCAGTTCCAGCTGCAGGTGCAGAGCGAGGAGGAGATCAACTCCAGCCTGGCCTCCGAGGTCGGCATCCTGACCAGCAACACCTTCCTCAAGACCGGCATGGACACGCCCTTCATGGCCGTGTTCTTCAAACCGCCAGACACGGTCAAGGAGTTCGGCGTCAAGGTCATCGACGCGCTGGACCCGAAATAGTCTGAACGACACATTCGACGGCATTTGGCGCCGGGGCAGGGCGAGCACCCCGCTCCGGCGTCTTCATTAAACAGCCCGACCACAAACAACGGGGCAGCCATGAACCGCAAGCCTTACACCATCGCCCTCATCCAGACCGGCTGCCGCGAAAGCGCCGAGGAGAATCTGGCCGCGCACCTGGCCCTGGCCGAGCGCGCCGCAGCCCTCGGCGCGGATGTCATCTGCCTGCAGGAGCTCTTCCTCGGCCCCTACTTCTGCCAGCAGGAAGACGCCCGCCTGTTCGACCTGGCCGAGCCGGTACCCGGCCCCACCACCACGGCCTTCGGCGAACTGGCCAAGAAGACCGGCACCGCCATCGTGGTCTCCCTGTTCGAGAAGCGCGCGCCGGGGCTCTACCACAACACCGCGGCCGTGCTCGGGCGCGGGGGCGACGTGCTCGGCATCTACCGCAAGATGCACATCCCCGACGACCCTGCCTTCTACGAGAAGTTCTACTTCACGCCCGGCGACCTGGGCTTCCTGGCCGTCGACACCCACGTGGGAAGGATCGGCGTGTGCGTGTGCTGGGACCAATGGTACCCAGAGGCCGCGCGCCTGACCGCCCTGAAGGGGGCCGAGGTCATCTTCTACCCCACGGCCATCGGCTGGCACCCCCTGGAGAAAGACCTCTTGGGCGACGAGCAGCGCAACGCCTGGACCACCGTCCAGCGCGGACACGCCGTGGCCAACGGCTGCTACATCGCCGCCGCCAACCGCATCGGCTTCGAAAAGCCGCTCGCCGACGGCAACAACGCCCAGGGCGCGGGCATCGAGTTCTGGGGCTCAAGCTTCGTGGCCGGGCCAGCGGGCGAGATCAGCGCCCTGGCCAGCGCCGACGAGGAGACCATCCTGCTCGCCCAGGTGGACCCGGAGCGCATCGAGTTCGTGCGCCGGGGCTGGCCCTTCCTGCGCGACCGGCGCATCGACGCCTACGGCGCCATCACCAAACGCTTCGACGACTAGCGGCTGAGGATCCCTCGCCACGCGAACCGGCTCATGCCACAGACATTTCTCTGGAGATCGCTCATGATGCAGTTCCTGAAACTCCTGTTCAGCTTCGCACCCTGGATCGCCTTCCTGGTCATCGCCCACGGCAGCCTGGAGCGGCTCAAAATCGGCCTGGTGGTTGCCTCCGTGCTCACCCTGGCCATGGCCGTGCTGAAGCTGCACCGGGGCGCCATCATGTGGGTGGGCATCGCCTTCTTCGCATACGCCTGCGTGGCAGTGCTGGTGTTTCAGGACATGTGGACCATCCGCAACATGGGCATCCTGGCCAACGGCGCCCTGGCCGCCGGCACCTGGGTGACCATGTTCATGGGCAAGCCCTTCACCGAGGAATACGCCCGCGAGCACACCGACCCGAGCATGTGGAAGCACCCGGCGTTCATCCGCACCAACATCATCCTCACAACGTGCTGGGCCGTGGTGTTCACCGTCAACACCACCGTGGCCTGGCTGAAGACCTACGACAAGTCCTGGCCGGAATGGAGCTACGAGGCCACTTCCTATGCCTTCCTGCTCTCGGCCATGATCCTGAGCAATGTGTACCCGGCGCTGTTGAAGCGCCGCCGCGAAGCCCTGGCCGCACAGCAGCAGAGCAAGTAGAGCCAGGGGCGCCGCACCCTGGACCCCCGTCAAAGGGCCTGAGGCCCTCTGGACTCCCCAGTACGTGAAAGGTTCCTGTCGACGCAAAGACGTCAACAGGAACCTTTCACTTTTGGGATGGTTAAGGGAATCGTGAAGCAGGCGGCAGCTGCCATGGCTGGCAGGCGAGACAGGAGCACAACACCCTTGAAACCCCGAAGGGGGCGGGAGGAACCTGAAACAGCCCTTTCGGCTTTGGGGGCCAGCCACGGGAGGGTGTCTTTCTTCTGACCTTTCGGTTCGGCCTCAAGAGGGGCTGCGGTCCGCTATTCAGACCACCCGCCAGGCTGTCAGACGTACTCGGCGTCGCGTTCGCGCTGGCGGCAGGCCGAAACGATCCGCGCGACCATGCGCTCCATGTAGCGGATGTCGCGGATCTCCATGTTGGTGAAGAAGAGGCCCAGGTCCAGGTGGCGGTTGTCGGGCGTGGATTCGACGCTGCGCACGATGCCGATGCCGTCGGCATAGCCGGAACCCAGGAACACGAGTTTGAAGGGCAGTTGGTCGCCCACGTTGACGCGCACGCCAGCGGGCAGCCGCACGCGCGCGCCCCCGGCGGAGAAGTCGAGCAGTTCCGGCCCGCTCGGGGCGTCCAGGCTGTCCTGCTCCTCCAGCCCTTCGAGGCCTTCAAGCCGAATGAGCACGCCCATGTCGTCGTCCACGGTCACTCGGTAGTGCATGCGCAGGCTGGTTTCGAAAAAATCTTCGGCCTTGGGCGCAGAGATGGCCAGCGCCTGCACCTGGGTAAGGTCGGGCGCGGTGTAGTCGTCGAGGATGTTGAGCAGCCGCGCGGCATAGCCGACGGGCCGCAACGCGCCCTCCTGGTCCAGCAGCAGGGCGGCCTCAATGCTGGCGCCGAGGTGCTCGCGCCCCACGGGGGGCTCGGTCTGCCGCAGGAAGAGCACGTCGCCCTCAAGACCCAGCACCTCCGAGGGGCGCACGTCGATGCGCTCACGCAGGGCGTCCTTGTGCAGGATGGCGAATATCCTGGCGCCGGGGGTCAGCTTGTCGACCATGTTCGGCAGCCGCGCGGGCTCGACTTCACTCATGGCTAGTGCCCTTCCTTCTTCGGAGCGGCCTTGGCCTTGTCGGCCTTGCCCTTGGGTTCTTCGCCGCGTCCCTCGGCAGAGAGCATCTGCTCGATGGTGGCGTTGAGCTCCTCGGCGATGGTGGGCTGCTTGACCTTGGAGGCCTCCGCGCCCAGGGCCTTGTGCAGGCCGTCGCCGCTCTCGGGCGGAACGTAGTTCAGCACGAGCACGCTGATGCGCCGGTTGCGGGCATCGGTGGGGTTGTCGGGGAACAGCGGCTGCGTGGCCGCGTAGCCGGACACGCGCGAGAGGCGGTCCTCGCCCATGCCGCCCTGCTCCAGCGCCACGCGGGCGGTGCTGGCGCGCTGGGTGGAAAGCTCCCAGTTTGTGTACTTGCCGCCGGAATAGTTGATGGCGTCGGTGTGTCCCTCCACCACGATCTTGTTGGGCAGGGGCTTCAGCTGCTCGCCGATGATCTGCAGGGCCTTGCGGCCGCTGGCGGTAAGCTCGGGGCTGCCCTTGGCGAACATGGGATTATTCTCGTCGTACACAAGCTGGATGCGCACCCCGGCCTCGGTGACGTCAACGAAGATCTGGTCCTTGACGTCGGGCAGGTTGATGTTCACCGCGCTCTTGATCTTCTGCTGGATCTGCACGGGCTGAATGGCCACGGTGCCTTCCTTGGCGTCTTCGGTGAGCTCGTCGCGCTGGGGAATGGGGGGCTTGTTCTGATCGGGGATCATGGCGCCGCCTTGGCGGATATCGAGCGCGCTCTGCTTGTCGAACAGGCTGAATTCCTTGAAATACTGCTCCACGCCCGCGCGCTTTTCTGGCACGACCATGGACAGCAGCCACATGAGCAGGAAGAAGGCCATCATGGCGGTCATGAAGTCGGCGTAGGCCACCTTCCAGGCGCCGCCGTGCGCGCCGCCGTGCCCCTTCTTGATCTTCTTGATGATGATGGACTTGTTTTCAGCCACTGTCGCTTACTCCTGCCCGCCTGGCGCCAGGCTAGCCCTTGCTGCTCTTCTTGCTCTCGCGCAGGATCGCTTCCAACTCGTCGAAGCCGGGGCGGTCGTGGGCGGGAATGGCCCGGCGCGCCGACTCCAGGGACATGGCCGGGGGCCAGCCCATGGCGAAGGCGTTCATGGCCGCCTTGACCACCTGGAGCTGGATGCTCGTATCCTGAACCAGGCTGCCCATGATGGCCGCCAGCGGACCGAAGAAGCCGTAGCTGAGAAGCACGCCCAGGAAGGTGCCGACCAGCGCCGCGCCGATGGAGTGGCCCAGGACCTCGGGCGGCTCGGAGAGCTTGCCCATGGTGAGCACGACGCCCATGACCGCGGCCACGATGCCGAGGGCCGGGAAGGCGTCGGCCACGCGGTTCAGGTTGGTGGGCGCCTGCAGCGCGTCCTCGTGGTGGGAATCGATGTCCGTGTCCATGAGGGCCTCGAATTCGTGCGGCTCCATGCTGGCGGCGGTGTAGGCCTTGAAATTGTCGCAGATGAAGTCGAGGACGTGATGGTTTTTGAGCACGCTCGGCCGGTTGGTGAAGATGGTGCTGCTGTCGGGCTTGTTGACGTGGGACTCAAGGGCGATGACGCCCTCGCGCCGGGCCAGCGACAGAAGGTCGAAGAGCACCAGGAGGATGTCCAGGTAGTCCTGCTTGCCCTTGGGCTTGCCGGTCATGACGGTCACCAGGTTCTTGCCGATGGCCACGTTGACCTTCATGGGCGAGCCCACGAGCAGCGAGCCGATGCCGGAACCGAAAATGATGAGCAGCTCGATGGGCTGCCAGAGCACGTGCAGATTGCCGCCCTCCAGCAGATACCCGCCGATGACGCACGCCAAAACGACGACCATGCCTATGATTACGAACATATACTCCCCTCATGCGGCAAGCGCTGCCGCCCCGAAGGCCCGGTTGCGGGCGTCAGGGCTTTGGCGGGGTTTCGCCGGAGTCCTTTTTCTTCTCGCTCACGTCGATCTCTTCAGGCTCGTTCAGGCCGCGCTTGAAACTGGTCAGGGCCTTCCCGACGCTGCTGCCCAACTCCGGCAGCTTGCGCCAATTGAACATGACCACGCCGATGATGACGATGATGAGCCATTCCTGTGTGCCGAACATGCATGGCCTCCCGAAGCTGTGGCCGACCGGGAGGCACTCCTCCACGGCCAGCGCGATGCAAATTGCGTACCTTTCGCATAATCCGCGGGCGCGCAGGCAAACATTGCCCGCCGCCAACCTTTGCGCCACAGCCTATCCCGCTTTCGCCCGCCTTGGCAACTCGCACGGCGCGGCCATTTCTCCCCCAGCCCGGGCAAAGGGTCGCGCAAGGCTGTTGACAGCCCCCAGGGGCAGGCATAGAGGACTTCTTGCCGAGTTCCGGGACTGTGTCCCGGGAGCGGGGGAACCACTCCCTTGGGGCGCATCGCCGGACACCACGGCGTAGGACACTCTTCGGTCCGAGCCCGTCAGCTAACCTCGCAGGCGTCGAAGGGGAAGACCTCCGGTACACGGGGCCATCCCCCGTATTCATTCGTACCGGAGGTTTTTTTCATGCCCGCTGTTCCCCTTGCCCCTTCGCGCCCGGGGCAAAGCATTTTCGCCTGGATTGCCAGCCTGCCGATCGCGCGTTTTCTGCCCTGGGCCGCCAGCCAGGACGCCCAGGGCGAGCCGCCGCTGGCCGGGAGCCAGAACCCGCCCGACACGCCAGCACAGCCCAGGCAGGCCGAAGGCCCTGAAACATCGCCCGATCTGCCCCCCGCGGACGACAACGGCGGCCACGATTCCGGCCACGATTCCGGTCGCACCATGGCCCTGGCCCTGGCGGCGCTGGGCGTGGTCTACGGCGACATCGGCACAAGCCCGCTCTACGCCGTGCGCGAATGCTTCCACGGCCAGCACGCCATCGCGCTGCTGCCGGGCAACATCATGGGCGTGCTCTCGCTCATCGTCTGGTCGCTTCTGGTGGTGGTCAGCCTCAAGTACGTCATGTTCATCATGCGCGCCAACAACAAGGGCGAGGGCGGCATCTTCGCGCTCCTGGCCCTGGTGCAGGCAGGGACCAAGGACAAGAGCGGACGCGGCTACACCGTGCTGGTCACCCTGGCCATCTTCGGCGCGGCGCTGCTCTACGGCGACGGCATCATCACCCCGGCCATCTCGGTGCTCTCGGCCATGGAAGGCCTGGACGTGGCCACCGACCAGGCCGCGCCCTTCATCCTGCCCGGCACCTGCCTCATCCTCATCGTGCTGTTCCGCATGCAGAAGCACGGCACCGAAAAGATCGGCAAGGTCTTCGGCCCGCTCATGGTCGCCTGGTTCACTGTGCTGGCCGGCCTGGGCGTGGCGGCCATCATCAACCGCCCGGACGTTTTGGCCGCGGTGAACCCCGTCTACGCCTACCGCTTCTTCCTGGCGAACCACTTGCACGGCCTGGTGGTGCTGGGTTCCGTGGTGCTGTGCATCACCGGCGGAGAAGCCCTCTACGCCGACATGGGCCACTTCGGTTCCCGCCCGATCCGCCTGTCGTGGTACGCCATGGTGCTGCCCTCGCTTTTGCTGAACTACTTCGGCCAGGGGGCGCTTCTGCTGGAGCACCCGGACAAGGCCTTCAACCCGTTCTACGCCCTGGTGCCCCACGTCATGCTCTACCCCATGGTAGCCCTGGCGACCATGGCCACGGTCATCGCCTCCCAGGCCATGATCTCCGGCGTGTACTCGCTGACGCAGCAGGCCATGCAGCTCGGCTACTGCCCGCGCATCCACATCGTGAACACCTCGGCCGAGACCAAGGGCCAGATATACCTGCCCGGCATCAACAACGCCATGATGGTGGCCTGCCTGGGCCTGGTGCTGGCCTTCAAAAGCTCCACCAACCTGGCCGGGGCCTACGGCATCGCGGTCACGGCCACCATGGGCATCACCTCGATCATCTACTTCTACGTGGTGCACACCCTGTGGCGCTGGTCGTACTGGAAGACCATCCCGCTCATCGTGCTGTTCCTGGTGTTCGACGTGACCTACCTGGGCGCGAACCTGCTGAAGATCCTGGACGGCGGCTGGTTCACCCTGACCGTGGCCGGAGTCATCATGCTGGCCATCGTCACCTGGCGCGACGGCAAGCAGGCGCTGGGCAAGAAGTACGCGGCCATGGGCCTGCCCATCAACCTGTTCCTCGAAAGCCTGGTGGCCACGGACCGGCCCATGCGCACGCCGGGCACGGCGGTGTTCATGTCCGTTTCGGCCACGGGCACGCCCATCACGCTGCTGCACCACTACAAGCACAACAAGATGCTGCATGAGCTCATCATCCTCCTGTCGGTCGTCTCCGCCGAGACGCCCTTCGTGCCGGAGCACTCGCGCCTTGAGGTGACCAGCCTGGGCCACGGGTTCTTCCGCATCATCGCCCGCTACGGCTTCATGCAGACCCCGAGCGTGCCGGAAATCATGCGCCTTGCGCGCGCCCACGGCCTGGACGTCGAGATGGAAAGCACCAGCTTCTACCTGGGCCGAGAGACGCTGCTCACCGGCGGCGACGCCAGGATCGCGGGCTGGCGCAAGAGCCTGTTCGCCTTCATGTCGCGCAACGCCTGGAACGCCACGACCTTCTTCGGCATTCCGCCGGGGCGCGTGGTGGAGCTGGGCGCCCAGGTGGAGCTGTAGCCGAGGCCCGCCCCAGCGGCCCGACAACGCCGCCTGTTGCGCCATGCCCTGCGCGACGCGCTGCGGCATCTTCTTCCGGCCCGGACTTTACCCCGAGCCCAGGACGCGCTATGCCCTCTGCCGGGGACACTTCCCCGGAGCCGTTTCATGCCAAACGCCAGGACCACACGGACAGACATCACCACCCGCGACGCCAGGAGCGCCGGATGACCAGCGCGGGCGACCGCTTCCTGGCTCGGCTGCCGCTCCTCGCGGTCTACGTGCTGATGCCCCTGGCCGTGCTGGCGGGCCGCGTCGCGGAACGCCCGGAGTTCAGCCAGCGCTTCGGCCCCCAGGGCCTGACGCCGTGGCTCGTTCTGGCCGGACTGGCCCTGGTGGTCAGCCTCGGGCGCGACATCCACGCCCGAAGGCCCCTGTCGCGGGCCTCCTGGCTGGGCCTGGGCCTTGCCGTGCTCATGGCCGTGGCCGTGCACCTTGGGCTGCGCCTGTTCGGCCCGGTGCTGAGCCAGGCCCAGGACCTTGCGCCGCTTTTGGACGAGCTGCGGCTCCCGGCGCTGGTGCTGTTCGCCGCGGCCTGGACCTTCTGCTTCGGCGCGCCAAGGCGCGAGACGCTCGTCCACCTGGGCGGCGCGCTGGGCGCCCTGCTGGCGCTGGACTTCCTGGTCACGGCCATCATGGCCAGGCAGGTGGTGCTGGGCGGCGGCTTTCTGCTGGGCGGCGGGCAGGCCGCCTCCGACACCATGGCCTTCCTGCTCCTCATCGCGCTGTGCGCCACCCTGGACCTGCCCGAAGCGCACAGCCCCGAAGCAGCCGGAGCCAACCTTTCCGGCCTGCCCGTGTCGACCGGCAGCGCAGTGTCCGCCACCTCCCCCTGGGGTCTGTCCCGCTGGCTCGTCCTGGCCGGCCTCTTCGTCACCTTTTCGCGCCCGGGCCTGCTGGCGGCGGGCGGCGTGGTCCTGCTGCTGGAGCGCGGCCCGCTGCAGGAACGCCTGGCCCTGGCCTGCGCCTGCATCCTGGGCATCTGGATGTCCATGGCTCTGCCCCTTGCGAGCACCCTCGGCGGCGGAGAAGACCTGGGCCTGTCCTGGTACCTGACGGCGGTCGTCGAGGCGCTGAAGCAGGAGCCAGGGGCCTGGCTTGTGGGGCTGCCGCTGAACGAGCCCGTGGCCCTGGCCATGCCTGACGTGGGCGGTCTGGATTGGGCGCCCGAAGCCGCCGGACTCCCGGTGTCCGCCTTTGACATCCCCTCGTCCTGGCTCAGGCTTCTGGCCGGGTGGGGCCTCGGCGGACCGCTGCTGGCGGCGGCGGGGATGCTGGCCTGCGCCCTGCATGGCCGCAGGCGCTTCGGGTTCGGGCTGCTGCTCGCCACCCTGCTGGCGGCGGCCTTGACTCCGGCGCTGCACACTCCGGCCTCGGCGGGCGCGCTGGCTCTGGCCTTCGCCTGCGCCTGGCGGTCTCCCCCGGAACCGGCGCCAACGCCTGTTCCCGGCGCTGCTCGCGCCGACGGATGAAAGCCCCGTGAAAGCAACCTCGCGACCCCTGCGGAGAGAACATATGCCCACGCCTTCCAGAACCTCGTTGCTTCTTGTCGCCGCATTCTTCGCAGGCGTTCTGACCTGCTCGGCCCTCAGCCTGCCCGCTCCGGCCCTGGCCGTCAGCGACGACCCCGTGCTCAAGCGCATGGACGCCGTGCTGGAAGAAAACGCCCAGCTGCGCGAGGAGGCCTGGAAGCTGCACAAGAGCGGCAACCGCGAGGCGGCGCGCCAAGCGGCCGAAGCCCTGGAGGCTTCCGAGGAACGCGTGGAGCGCACCCGGGCCGAGGCTCTGGCGCACGTGGCGGGCATCAGCCCGGCCCAGGTGGAGGCGCTGCGCAAGGATGGCAAATCCTGGGGCCAGGCTTCGGGTGAATTGGGCGTCCATCCGGGCTTCCTGGGCATAGGCAAAACGCCTCTGTACGAGTCCCACCCCAAGCGCAAGGCGAAAAAGGCCAAAATAGCCAAGGGGAAAACTGTGCGCGGCAAGGAAAAAGCCAGCGTCAAAAAATCTGCCGGAAAAGAAAAAACGCCCAAGCGCGTCAGCTCCAAGCCAAAAGCGGCCCGCAAGAACAAAAGCAAGTCGAAAAAGTAGCAGCCTTTCATCCGAACAATATTCGGCTCGCGCATAGCCTCCCACCGGATAACGTTGACGTTAGTCAAACGGGCTGTTATACGTAGTGCAATTTTGCAGCGCCCTTCCCCATTCCACATCTCTCTCCCGCGCTGCCAATGCCTGTCATTAAATTGGTGTGGGGGAACATGGCCAAAGAAATCGGCATCGCCAAAGTCGTCAAGGGTCAAATGACCGCAGCCGGGCCTGAGGGAAACCGCGGGCTTCAAGAGGGCAGCCCCGTCTTCAAGGGCGA
>NZ_JAVHLD010000015.1:2696-71162 GCF_031082295.1 Humidesulfovibrio sp. | reverse complement strand
ACGTCTCCATCGTGGACCTGACCTGCGAAGTGGAGAAGCCCGCCACCAAGGAGGCCGTGAACGCCGCCCTGAAGGCCGCGGCCAACGAGAACTTCGGCTACACCGAGGAACCGCTCGTCTCCGTCGACTTCGTGGGCAGCACCTTCGGCGGCGTGGCCGACGCCGCCCTGACCTCGGTCATGGACGGCAGCATGGTCAAGCTCATCGTCTGGTACGACAACGAGGCCGGGTTCACCCACCAGTTGGTGCGCCTCATCAAGAAGGTGGCTTCGCTGACCAACTGACAATCGGACGCCTCCCGCTCATGTCCCAGACGCCGGCTGCGGGCGGGAGGCCGCAACGCCCGGAGGCAGCCATGTGGAAGGACGCCAAGGTCAAAGTGCTCGTGGCCGGACCGGGGAAAACCTGCGGCCCCTTTCTCTCGGCCGTGCAGGACGTGCACGGCGTGGAGTTGATCGGCCTGCTCGACCTGCACACGGACCCGTCCAGCCTGGCCCTGGCCAAGGAGCTCAGCCTGTCCCTGGTCGCCAGGCTTGACGACCTCGCCTACGCCTCCGACCTGAGCGTCATCGTCAACACGACAGGCGACGAGCGTGTTGCCCGGCATATCGAGGCCTGCTGCCCGGAGGGGGCCGTGGTTCTGTCCGGCCCCGGAGCCCGCTTCGTGCGCCTGCTGACCCTGGCCCTGCGCAAGGGCAACGTTTACCGCGACAAGCTCATGGCCACCGAACGCGAGATCGAGAAGCGCGCCGGCCTGGGCGAGCGCATGGTGGGCAAGTCCCCGGCCCTGCGCGAAGTCGCGGAACTCATCGAACGCGTGGCGCAGACCCCCACCACGGTGCTCTTGCTGGGCGAAACGGGCGTGGGCAAGGACCTCGCGGCCCGCAGCATCCACCAGGCGAGCCACCTGAAGAACCGGCCCTTCATCGCCGTGAACTGCACCGCGCTGACGGCAACCCTCATGGAGAGCGAGCTGTTCGGCTACCGCAGGGGGTCCTTCACCGGGGCGGAGTGCGACCGCGCGGGCCTGCTGGAGGAGGCCAACGGCGGAACCCTGTTCCTGGACGAGATCGGCGACATGAGCGGCGAGATGCAGGCCAAGCTGTTGCGCTTCCTGCAGACCGGCGAAGTGCGCCGCGTGGGCGCCACCACCACCCAGACGGTGAACGTGCGGGTCATCGCCGCCACCAACCGCGACCTTGAGGCCGCCGTGGAGCGCAACGAGTTCCGGCGCGATCTCTTCTACCGCTTCAACACGTTCACCATCACGCTGCCGCCCCTGCGCGAGCGCACCGAGGATCTGCCGTACCTCACCTATCACTTCATCACCAAGTCCGAGGCCAAGCTGAACAAGAAGATCAGCTCCATCGACGAGGCGGCGCTCGCGCTCATGAAGTCCTACCGCTGGCCGGGCAATGTGCGCGAGCTTGAGAACGTCATCGAGCGCGCCGTGATTCTTTGCCAAGGCGGCGTCATCCGCGGCGAGGACCTGGCCATCCGTTGCACACCCGGGCAGGCGAGAGCCTCTGCCGAGGAATGCCCTCCGTCCGCTTCCCCGGCAGAGCAGCCAGACGGTACCGCCTACACCTCGCGACGCCACCAGATCATGGCCACCTTCGAGCGCAAGGAGCTGGAACGCTTTCTGCGCCAGGCCGGCGGCAACGTCAGCGAGGCCGCGCGCATCTCCGGCATCCCCCGGCGCACCCTGTACCGCAAGATGAAACGCTTCGGCCTCTGAGCCCGCGTCCGCAATTGTTCATCCCCCCTTCCAACCCGGCCAGGGCGCACGGCAGCAACCGGCGCACCTGGCCGGTTCTATTTGAACCGCCCCGCGAACCGCTTCACCAAGCCTGAGCCTTGCCCGGTTATGTGCCGCAGGTGGCACAGGCCTGCCCGTTTCGCGCGCGGTCTGTGTCTCCTGCGGCACAACCGCACGCGCGCGGGCAGCACGGCCAAGAAGTCAACATATTGATATTAAACGTGTTTCTCGACAACTCAGGTCTTGGCATGTGGGTTGTATTGACCCCGGCAGGATCAACGCCACGCACCCACATGAAGGAGAACACACATGACACGCAAGGTATCGACCCGACATCTGGCCGTTGAGCTGACCGCCATCACCGATGCCGCTGCCCTGGCCTCCTTCCGCTGGCTGGGCAAGGGCCGCAAGAAGATGGGCGACGGCGCCGCCGTGGACGCCATGCGCAAGGGTTTCATGCACATGGACATCGACGGTCTGGTGGTCATCGGCGAGGGCGAGAAGGACGAGGCCCCCATGCTTTACAACGGCGAGCGCGTAGGCAACGGCAACGGCCCCCAGGTCGACGTGGCCGTGGACCCGGTGGAAGGCACCCGCCTGCTCGCGCTGGGCAAGCCCAACTCCATCGCCGTGGTGGCCCTGGCCCCCAGAGGCAGCATGTTCAATCCCGGCCCGGCCTTCTACATGAACAAGCTGGTCGTACCGGCCCAGGCGCGCGGCAAGGTCAACATCCACGACCCCGTGGCGCGCACGCTCTCAACCGTGGCCCAGTGCCTGAACAAGAGCGTGGAGGAGCTGACGGTCTTCGTGCTGGACAAGGAGCGCCACACCAAGCTCATCAACGACATCCGCGACGTCGGGGCGCGCATACAGCTGCACACCGACGGCGACGTGGCCGGGGCGCTCATGGCCGTCATGCCGGGCACCGGAGTGGATGTGATGATGGGCACCGGGGGAACCCCTGAGGGCGTTCTGGCCGCCGCCGCCGTGCGCGTCCTGGGCGGGGAGATGCAGGGTCTGCTCGATCCGCAGTCCGATGCCGAGGAACGGGCCGTGCGCGAGGCGGGGTTCGACCTGGCGCGCGTGCTGCGCACCGAGGACCTCGTGGCCAGCAACGACATCCTCTTCGCTGCCACGGGCATCACCGATGGCGTGTTTCTGGCCGGGGTGACCCCCACGCCGAGCGGCATCAAGACGAGCTCCATGGTCATGACCGGAGCCAGCGGAACGGTTCGGCGCATCGAGTCCGTGTACACCCCGCTGCGCCACAGCCAGCTTGAAGTGCAGGCCTTCGCCTAGATTTCTTGAACACTCTTGGAGGACATCATGAACCGCTCCCGCCCAATCCTTCTCGGCATCGTCGGCGACTCCGCCTCGGGCAAGACCACCATCTCCGCCGGGATCGAAAAGATCCTCGGCCCGGAGCGGGTGACCAATCTCTGCTCGGACGACTACCACAAGTACAACCGCGAAGAGCGCAAGGTGAAGAACATCTCCGCCCTGCACCCGGACTGCAACCACATCGACATCATGGAACACAACTTCTACCAGTTGCGCCGCGGCGAGGCCATCCTGAAGCCGGTGTACAACCACACCACAGGCGACTTCGACCCGCCGGTGTACATCAAGCCCAAGGAGTTCGTCATCGTGGAGGGGTTGCTCGGCTTCTACAACCAGAAAATGCGCGACGCCTTTGACGTGAAGATCTACCTCGATCCCCAGGAAGAGCTGCGCGTGGACTGGAAGTACAAGCGTGACACCGTGAAGCGCGGCTACACCAAGGAGGAGGTGCGCCAATCCCTTGAACGCCGGGTGGAGGTCTCCGCCAACTTCATCAGGCCCCAGCGGCGCTACGCGGACATCGTCTGCAACTTCTACCGGCCGCAGGGCTCGGGAGAGGAGACCGGCACCAACCTGAACACCGAGCTGATCCTGCGGCCCACCATCCCGCACCCGGACTTCGCCGAGTTCATCGACCACCGGCCCGGCGTGAAGGAGAAATGCCTGACCATCACCCTCGGCCGCGACGACGGGCTGCCCGTGGACATCCTGCAGATCACCGGCACCATCAAGCCCGTGACCGCCGAGACGCTCATGGACATCATCATGGACCACCTGAACGGCGTTGAGCCCCTGAGCACCGACAGCGTGGGCGCCTACATGGAAGGGACCGAGGAGAAACGCAGCTATCCGCTCGGCATCACGCAACTTCTGACATGCTACCATCTCCTGAACGCCAAGATGCGGGCCTGAGATCAACGCGCGGCACACTGCAGCAAAGGAGAAACATCATGGCCTTGCTCGACCAGACCAATCGCTACGTCAATCTGAAGCTCAAGGAAGACGAGCTTATCGCCAAGGGCGGCCACGTCTTGTGCGCCTACATCATGAAGCCCAAGCAGGGGCACGGGCCTGTGGAGGTCGCCGCCCACTTCGCGGCGGAGTCCTCCACCGGGACAAACGTCGAGGTCTGCACCACCGACGACTTCACCAAGGGCGTCGACGCCCTGGTCTACGACGTGGTCCCGCGCGCCAACGGCGACAGCCTCGTGAAGATCGCCTACCCGCTGGACCTCTTCGACCGCAACATCATCGACGGCAAGGCCATGCTGGCCTCGTTCCTGACCCTGTGCATCGGCAACAACCAGGGCATGGGCGACGTGGAGTACGCCAAGATGCACGACTTCTACGTGCCCAGGGCCTACCTGGAGCTTTTCGACGGCCCGGCCATGAACATCGCCGACTTCTGGCGCATCCTGGGCCGTCCAGAGACGGACGGCGGCATGATCGTCGGCACCATCGTCAAGCCCAAGCTGGGCCTGCGGCCCGCGCCCTTTGCCGACGCCTGCTACCGCTTCTGGCTCGGCGGCGACTTCGTCAAGAACGACGAGCCACAGGGCAACCAGGTCTTCGCTCCGCTCAAGGAGACCATCCGCGCCGTGGCCGACGCCATGCGCCGCGCCCAGGACGAGACCGGCCAGGCCAAGATCTTCTCGGCCAACATCACGGCCGACGATCCCGCCGAGATCATCGCCAGGGCGCACTTCATACTGGACGCGTTCAAGGAGAACGCCTCGCACGTCGCCTTCCTGGTGGACGGCTACGTGGCCGGGCCGACCTCCGTGACCACGGTGCGGCGCAACTTCCCCGGCCAGTTTCTGCACTACCACCGGGCCGGGCACGGCGCCGTCACCTCGCCGCAGTCCAAGCGCGGCTACACGGCCTTCGTGCTGTCCAAGATGTCCCGCCTGCAGGGCGCCTCGGGCATCCACACAGGGACCATGGGCTTCGGCAAGATGGAGGGCGACCAGGCCGACAAGAACATCGCCTACATGCTGGAGCGCGACGAGGCCCAAGGCCCGTACTACACCCAGAAATGGCACGGCATGAAGGCCACCACGCCCATGATCTCCGGCGGCATGAACGCCCTGCGCCTGCCCGGCTTCTTCGACAACCTGGGGCACGCCAACGTCTGCCAGACCTCCGGCGGGGGCGCCTTCGGGCACCTGGACGGCCCCACCGCCGGGGCGCTTTCCCTGCACCAGGCCCACGACGCCTGGCGCACCGGGACGGACCTGGTGGAGTACGCCAGCAGCCACAAGGAGCTGGCGCGAGCGTTCGAGTCCTTTGCCCACGATGCCGACCAGCTCTACCCCGGCTGGCGGCAGCGCCTGGGCCTCTAGCCTGCGGGCTTCCACCTGCCAGGCGGGAGCGCGGCCCTTCCCCTACCGGTCGCGCTCCCGCCCAAGCACAACCAGGGAACACGCAACGACATGGCACTGCGAGCACTGCTTTGGGATGTGGACGGGACCATGGTGGACAGCGAGGAGCTGCACCGCCGGGCCTTCAACCTGGCCTTCGCCGAGGCAGGACTGGATTGGAGCTGGAGCAGGGAGGAATACGCCCGGCTGCTGGCCGTGGCCGGAGGCAAAGAGCGCATGCGGCACTTCGCCGATGCAAGGATGAAGGCAGGAATTTCGGAGGCCATGCCGGACATTGCCGCCCTGCACCGGAGCAAGACGTCTTTCTACACCCGACTGCTGGACGAGGGCGCCGCCCCGCTACGGCCCGGCGTGGCCCGCCTCATGCGCGAGGCCTCGGCCTGCGGCCTCCGCCAGGCCATCGTGACCACCACCAGCCTGGCCAATGTGCGCGCCCTGCAAGCACGCCTGCTCAGTGGCGTGCTCGAGTCCTGGGATGTGGAAGTGACAGGGGAATCGGTGCTCTCCAAAAAGCCCGCGCCGGATGCCTACCTGTTGGCCCTGGAGCAGCTTGGGCTCCGAGCCTCGGACTGCCTGGCGCTGGAAGATTCCGGCCTTGGCATCAGCTCGGCCCGCCTGGCCGGGGTGCCCACGCTTGTCACGCGGAGCCAGTACACCACTGACGACGACTTCTGCGGGGCCCTGGCCATCCTCGACCACCTGGGAGAGCCCGAACTCCCGTGCCACAAGCTGTTTGGACCGCCCATGACCGGTGACTACGTCAACCTTGAACTCCTCGAGCAGTGGCACATGCACCTCCGGGAGCAAAGAGAGCATGGTCGCACACCCACAAACTCCCGTCTCCATATTCCACATGTCGCCCGTCAGGTTGACGGGAAATAGCTCGTCCGCAATGGTTCTTGGTGCGGCCTTCTAAGGCGGCACAAAGGACTATGCCCCTGCTTCCGGCAACAGCCCGGGATGGCAAGCGACGAACGGCGCGACACAGGGGTGGAATGTTCCGGCCACAGCGGCTATCCTCTGCCCGGCGGCCAGCTGCAGGAAGGGGACGGCAGGAACGCCGACCCTCTGTAGACCCTTCCGCCACAAAAGGACGCGGCAGACATGAACGACCATCTCTCCACGCTGCTGGGGCGCCTGGAACGCGGCGAAGCCCTGGTCCAGGCCACCATCCTGGCCAACGAGGGCAGCACCCCGCGTTCGGCCGGCAGCCGCATGCTGCTCGCGGCGGGGGCTTCCGGCGGCGTGCGGATTCTCGCGGGCAGCGTGGGCGGCGGGCTGGTTGAGGCCCGGGTCGTGGCCGCCGGAGCCCAGGCGCTGGCCACAGGCGAGCGACAGGTGGTGCGCTTCGACCTCACGGGCGAACTGGCCGCTGGCGCGGACATGATCTGCGGCGGTCGCCTGCAAGTCTTTCTGGAGCGCCTCGCCCCCGCCGACCTGCCCCTGTTCCGCCACCTGGAGCGGTCCCTGGCCAGGGGCCAGCGCTGCCTGCGGCTGACGCCCCTCTGCGAAGGCTCCTCGGTTCTGCTTGCGCCAGGCCACGACAGCCTTGAGGCTCCCCTGCCGGAAGGGCTGGCCCAGGCCGCCCGGCTCGCGGGCCGGAACATCGCCGCGCCCGTCGCGTTCGAGCACGCTGGCGGCCCCTACGTGCTGGAGCCTTGGACCGCAGCCAGCCCGCTGCTCATTTTCGGGGCGGGGCACGTTTCCCGGCCCACTGCCCGCATGGCGGCCCTGGTCGGCTTCGACGTCACCGTGCTGGACGACCGGGCGGAGTTCGCCAACGCCGAGCGCTTTCCGCAGGCGCGGCCAAGGGTGCTCGACTCCTACGCCGACTGCTTCGCAGGCCTGTCCAGCGGGCCGGAGACCTTCGTGGTCATCGTCACGCGCGGGCATGAGCACGATGCCGAAGTGCTGGCCCAGGCCCTGCGCACCAAGGCGAGGTACATCGGCATGATCGGCAGCCGCCGCAAGCGCGACGCCGTCTACGCCCGCCTGCGCGACCAGGGCTTCAGCGAAGCTGATCTGGCGCGGGTCCGCTGCCCCATCGGCCTTGCCATCGGGGCCGAGACGCCGGAGGAGATCGCCGTGAGCATCACCGCCGAGCTCATCGCCTGCCGCGCCGGACTTGGCGTGGGCGGTCCGGCATGAGCCAGTCCCCCCTGCCCGCCTCCCTCTCGCGGCGAGACGGCCCGCTGGCCGGGGTGATCCTGGCCGCCGGAAAGTCCACGCGCATGCGGGGCTTCAAGCCCCTGCTCGCCCTCGGCGGGCAAAGCCTCCTGGCCCGGGCCGCAAGCCTGTTCCGCCAGGCGGGGATAACGGAAATCGTCGCCGTCACCGGCGCCCGCGCCGGGGAAACCACGGCAGAGGCTCGCGCCCTGGGGCTGCGGTCGGCCTTCAACGCCGATTTCGAGCGCGGCATGTTCAGCTCTGTGCGCGCCGGACTGGCCGCACTGCCGGACGCCCTCGCCGGGGTGCTGGTGCTGCCGGTGGACATCCCGCTCATCCGGCCCGCCACCCTGCGCCTGTTGGCCGAGCGCTTCCGCGCCAGCGAGTCCGAGGCGATCCTGCCGACCTTCCACGGCGAGTCGGGGCATCCGCCGCTGCTGGACGCCCGCGCCATCCCGAAAGTGCTGGCCTGGCACGGCGACGGCGGACTGACCGGAGCCCTGGCCACCCTCTCCTGCGCGACCCTGCCCGTGGCCGATGCGCAGATCCTGTTCGACGTGGACGACGATGCAGCGTTTGCAGAGGCCCAGGCACGCCTGCCGCGCCTTGACCGCGCTTCTCCGAGGGAGGCGCTGGCCCTGCTCGACATCCACGCCGCTGGGGCGCGCGGGCTGGCGCACGGCCAAGGCGTGGCGGAGGTGGCCCTGGCCCTGGCCCGGGCGCTGGGCGAACGCGGCCCGGCGCTGGACCTTGAGCTTCTGGAGGCCGCCGCCCTTGTGCATGACATCGCCAAGGGACAGCCAGAGCACGAGCGGGCAGGCGCGCGGCTCCTGGCGGACCTTGGGTTCACGCGCACGGCGGAGATCGTGGCTGCGCACCGGGACATCGACCCGGCAAAGGTGGCTCGGCCCGCCGAACGGGAGCTGGTCTACCTGGCGGACAAGCTGGTGCGCGGGCCGCAACGGGTGGACATCCCCCTGCGCTTTCAGGAAAAGCTGGACCGTTTTTCCGGGGACGAGGAGGCCTGCGCGGCCATCCGCCGCCGCCTGGAGCACGCGCTGGGCATGCAGGAGCTTGTGGAGCGCTGCGCAGGCAGGAGAATCAGCGACATCCTGTGAGCCTCGCGCCGGGGCGGCCCTGCAAAGCCCGTGGGCCCAGCCGCGTGTGACGAAAGCCGACGCCCCGAACTGCTCGCGCCGAGGCGGCTGCGGGCGCACAGGTGCTTTCAGGCAGAAAGCGGACGGACAGACCGAAGCTCACGAGGGCTGCATGTGGGCGCTAAGCAAGCCTCAGCCCTTCAAACCCGGACATGACCTGGGCGAGCTCCCGCTCCAGCGTGTCAACCAACACATCCAGCTGCGCGTCCGCCTGAGCCTCGTCCAAGGCCTGCTCCAGCGCGGACGCCGCCGCGAAGACGCCCAGCGCGCTGACATTGGCCGCCACTCCGCGCACCACATGGGCGAGCTGCCTGGCGCCGGGCGTGTCTCCGTTCGCCAGGGCCTGGCGGATCCTGGCCACCTGGTCGGCATGCCGGTCGCGAAAGTTCTTCAGGACTTCGAGGTACAGCTCGCGGTCGCCCAGGAAACGTTCGAGCCCTGCCGCAGTGTCGATGCCGGGGACCGCCAGTTCCGCGTCCTCGCCCGCGCCACCGGGTTCGGGCTCCGGGGCGGTCTCCTCCGTGGCCTCGGTGCCTTGCCGAGGGCAAATCCAACGCTCCAGGGTGTCGAAGAGCACCCAAGGGTCCGTTGGCTTGGACACGTGGTCGTTCATGCCCGCGGCGAGAATCCGCTTCTTGTCGTCGTCGTAGGCGTGGGCCGTCATGGCGATGATGGGCAAGGCGCTCTCGCCCAGGTACTCGCGGATGTGGAAGGTTGTCTCAAAGCCGTCCATGCCCGGCATCTCGATGTCCATGAGCACGGCGTCGAAGCACCCCGGCTGCACCAGGGCGAGCGCGCTGGAGCCGTCGTCGGCGATGGTCACCTCCATCCCGGCCTGCTCCAGAATGCCCTTGGCCACCATCTGGTTCACGGCGATGTCCTCCACCAAAAGAATGCGACGCCCCCTGAGCGCTTCCGGAGGCCGCCGCCTGGAGCCTCGGCTCCGCCAGCCCGGTTTCGGAGATGAATAATAACCTGGAATCAGGGCGCCAGCTCCGGCAGGCGCTCCCGACGACTGCGGGGTACCGTCCAGGGCCTCGCGAACTGCCTCAAGCATCTGGCCCCGGCTCACCGGCTTGATGACCACGGCCCGCTCCGGCCAGTCCGACTCGGTGGCCAACGCGCTCTCCCCCGCCAGGGGGCGCAGCAACAACAGCGCAGGCGCCTTGCCCTCCGCAAGCGGCCTCTCCGCCAGCGCCCTGCGCAGCAGGGCCAGGTCCGGCAAGCCGGCGTCCAGCAGCAGCAGGTCGAGGGGCGGCTGGCACTCGCGCACACGGCCCAGCACCTCGCTGACGCTCCAGGCCTGTTCGACCACGAGGCCCATGCCGGCCAGGCTCTTGACCAACATGCCGGAGGAGCTGACGTTCAGATCGGCCACAAGGGCTCTGCTGCGGCGCAGGTTCGTGGGCAAAAGCACGCCCTGGTGCCGCGCGGCGCTGGACACGGGCAGCCGCACCTCCACGCTGAACACGCTGCCCTTGCCCGGCTGGCTCACAACACTGATTTTGCCGCCCATGAGCTCGGTCAGCCGCCTGCTGATGGACAGCCCCAGGCCGGTGCCGCCATACCGGCGCGAGGTGGACGAGTCGGCCTGGGTGAAGGGGTCGAACAGGCGTTCCAGCTGGTCCGCCGACATGCCGAGCCCGGTGTCGCGCACGTCAATGCGCAGGTCCACCAGCCCCTCGGAAGACACCGGCCCGCTCTGCGCGAAAACCGTCACCTCGCCTCGGTCGGTGAACTTCATGGCGTTGCCCGCCAGGTTCACCAACACCTGGCGCAGGCGCAGGGAGTCGCCCACCAGCCCGACGCTCGCATCGGGCTCGCGCCCCACCGCGAAGGTCAGGCCCTTGGCCTGCATCTGCGGCCCCAGGAGCAGGGCCAGCTCGTCGAGCACCTCATCCAGGCTGAAGGAGGCGCTCTCAAGCGTCAGCATGTCCGCCTCGATCTTGGAGAAGTCCAGGATGTCGTTCAGCAGGCCAAGAAGCCCCCTGGAGGCATGGTCGATGATGTGCAGATGATACTCCTGCTGCGGCGTCAACTCCCCGCTCAAGGCCAGGTGCGTCATGCCCAGGATGGCGTTCATGGGCGTGCGCAGCTCGTGGCTCATGGTGGCGAGGAACTCCCCCTTGGCGCGGCTGGCGTTCTCGGCCTCGCGGCTGGCACGGCGCAAGGCCTCCTCGGCGCGCTTCAGCTCCGTGATGTCCACGAAGGTGGCCATGGAGCCCTGGAATACCCCGGCCTCGTCCTGCAGCGGCGTCGCGGAAAGCAGCGTCATGACCTCCTCGCCATCCTTGCGGCGCAACCGGCGCTCATAGCGCTCGACGATGCCCTTGCGGCGGTTGGCGATCTTCTCCTCGACAGCCTCATAGTCCTCCGGGAAGGCCACCACGGAGATGTGCTTGCCCAGCAGTTCCTCCGGCTCGTAGCCGAGCATGTCGGCCAGGCGGTGGTTCAGGTAGGTGATCTTGGACTGCGCATCCATGGTGAAGATGCCCTCGAGGGATGTCTCCACGATCAGGCGCCAGCGTTTTTCGCTGTCGCGCAGGGCGGCTTCGGCGCGCTGGAAATCGGTGATGTCGCGCAGGGTTCCGCCCACGCCGGTCTTGCCGCCGACGAGGGGCACGGGAAACTTGCGCGTCTCGTAGGTGCGCTCGCCCAGGGTCACGATGTCCACGGTGACCCGCCCCTCCTTCTGCACCAACTCATCCGAGACCCGCAGCCTCGAGGCAAAGACGGAGGGCATGATCTCGGCGTCGGTGTGGCCGATGGCGTCGACAGGCGCCACGGAGCAGAACCTGGCCAAGGCCCTGTTGACCATCTCGTAGCGCAGCAGCTCGTCCTTGAGGAAGATCATGTCCGAGGAGGCGTCGAAGAAGGTCCGCAGTCTTTCCCTGCTGGCGCGCAAGGCATCTTCGAAGTGGACGCGTTCCGTGATGTCCGAGCAGAACCCTTCAAAATGCTCAACCGAGCCATCCTCGGCGTACACCGCGCGCGCGCTCAGGCTGACCCAGCGCGGCTCCTGCGCCGCGCCCTTGAGCCGTGTGACAAAATTGGAGACTTCCCCTTGCTGCGTGAGCTGGGCGTACAACCTCTCCCGATCAGCCGGGTCGCTGTAGGTCTGGGTCGAGATGTCCGTGACCCGGCGCACCAGCGCCTCGGGGTCCTGCTCGCCGAGAAGCTTCGCGAAATACTTGTTCACCCCGAGGTAGCGGCCCTCGGGCAGGGAGGTGAAGATGCCCACCGGGGCTTCCTCGTATAGTGTGCGGAAGGCCTCCTCGCTCTGGCGCAGCTCGCGTTCCATCCGCAAAGCGCGCTCCACCTGCCGCTCCAGCGCCTGCTGGGTTCTGACGCGGCTGTATTCCATGGCCATGGCCACCAGGCCGCTGACGATGCTCACGCCGATGAACCGGTAGACGAAGGTGGCGCTGTACTGGTGGAAGTGGCCGGGGGAATAGCCCCAGAGCAGGTAAACGGTGAGGAAAACCGCGTAGGATCCGCACAGGATCAAGCCGCCTTGCAGCCCCAGCAGAAAAAACGTGCAGGCAGGAACCAGCAGGCTCCAGAGCATGCCGGAGTTCTCCGCCCCGCCGCTCACAAGCAGCAAGGCGAAAGCGGACGTGCAGAATATGCCCACCAGCTTGCGCACGAAGGCCAGACCAGGCCGCAGGACGATCCAGGCGGTGAGCCCCGTGAGCACGACCGCCAGCACAAGATCGAAAACACCGAGGAAAGTCTGCCCAAGACGCAGGGCGTTGATTCCGAATGCCAGGGCGAAAAAGCCGCCGGTCCCGGTGATCATGAGGGAGACGACGTGGCGGACGTACTCGTCCGGAGAGGCCTTGCCGGGGCTGGCGTCGGGGGGGAGCTGCATGTGCGCGCCCCTACTCGGCATTCGCTCCGGGCAGGCTCCCAGCAAAGAGCTCCAAGAGCTTCTCGTCGATGGTCTTCTTGTCCACCGGCTTGACCAGATAGGCCGTGGCCTGGCCCTTGAAGAAGGCCTTGGTCGCTTCCTTGGGGCTGTTCAGGGAGGTGGTCATGACGACCCGGACCTCGCGGCCGGGAGGCACTGCCCACTGCTGCTCCATCTGCCGAACGGCCTGGAGGAACTCGTGCCCGTCCATTTCGGGCATGACGATGTCGAGGAAGATGAGATCGAAGGGGGCATCGTCGCCCAAGGCTTTGAGGAAGGTCCCAAGGGCGGCCTTGCCGTTGTCCTCAAGCACGCACTCCCCATAGCCGGAGAGCAGTTTCTTAAGCAGGAGCCTGCTGGTGATGTCGTCGTCGATGACAAGTATGCGCACGCTTTCCCTCCCCGGACACACGGTAGAGTGCAACGGGCAGACCTCTGTGGCGCAGCCCGTACGTCGTCAATTAGCACAATAAGCCCATGTCGTGGAATCTGTCCAGACCAATGGCGAGGATAACATTCTGCCACCGGGACAAACCGGGCCCGAGCCGAAAGTGCTGGCGCGCAGGGGGCTAGCGGCCTCCGGAACTGTGGCCGGACTGCTTTTCGATGATGGAGGACAAGCCGAATTTCTTGATGCGGTAGCCGATCTGGCGCGGAGTGATGCCCAGTTCCTCGGCGGCCTTGTACTGCACCCAGCCGTTGCGACGGAGCGCCGCCACGACCTCGTTGCGTTCCATGGTCCGCAGCGGCGTGCCGCCGGACACGGGGGTCCCCTGCGCCCGCTCCGGCGGAGTGGCGCCGTGCAAGCCAGAGGGGTTCAGGTAGGGCTTGAGGAATACCGCGTCCACGCGCTCGCCGTCGCTCATGATGACCAGGCGCTCGATGAGGTTCTCCATCTCGCGCACGTTGCCCGGCCAATCGTACATGGTGAGGTCCGACAGCGCCCTGGGCGTGAAGGAGAGGATGCGCCCGTACTCGCGGGAGACCTTGTCGATGAAGTGGTTAAGCAGGGCCGGGATGTCGCCCTTGCGCTGGCGCAGGGGCGGAACCTGGATGGGGAAGACCGAGAGGCGGTAGTAGAGGTCGGCACGGAAGCCGCCGCGCTCGGCCAGTTCGCCCAGATCGCGGTTGGTGGCGGCCACCACGCGCACGTCGACCTTGCGCGTCAGGTTCGAGCCCAGGCGTTCGAACTCCTTCTCCTGCAGCACGCGCAACAGCTTGGCCTGGATGCCGAGCGGCAGTTCGCCGATCTCGTCGAGAAAGATGGTGCCGTTGTGGGCGTCCTCGAAACGGCCGGGCTTGGAGCCGGTGGCCCCGGTGAAGGCGCCCTTCTCATACCCGAAGAGCTCGCTCTCCAGCAGGTTTTCGGGGATGGAGGCGCAGTTGACCTTGATGAAGGCGTGGTCCTTGCGCTCGGAAAATTCGTGGATGATCTTGGCGATGAGCGTCTTGCCCGTGCCCGACTCGCCCAGGAGCAGGACGCTGGCGCGTGTGGGCGCGACCTTCAAAATCTGCCGCTCCACTTCCTGCATGGCCAGGCACTTGCCGACAATGTACGGCCCGCGCCGCTCCCGCGTGATCTGCGAGCGCAGATTCAGGTTTTCGCGCACCAGGGCCTGCTCGCGCGCCTTGATCTTTTCGTTCAGGGACAGGAACTGCCCGATGAGCGTGGCCACCACGGTGAGGAAGCTCAGGTCCTCGTCGTAGGCCACCTCGTCGCCGAACAGCCGGTCCACGTTGAGCACGCCCAGGCAGCGCTTGTGCGAGGTGATGGGTACGCCGATGAAGGACACGCGGCCCTTTTCCAAGTGGCGCGAGCCGGTCTTGTCGAGGAACAGGGGCTCGTGGCGGATGTCCGGCACCACGTAGGGCTTGGCGGTCTGGAAGATGAGGCCGGTGACGCCCTCGTCCAACTCGTACACGCCGCGCTCGCGCTCCTCGTCGGTGAGCCCGTGGGAGGCGCTGATGACCAGCAATTCGCTCTCCTGGTCCATGAGCGTTATGGTGGCGCGCTTCATGCTGAGCGACTCGGACAGGATGCGCAGTATCTCGGACAGGGCGCGTTCCAGGTCAAGGGCCGTGTCTATGATCTGGCAGATGGACGAGAGCACCTGAAGTTTGAGATTGCCAAGCATAATAGTCATGCTGAAACCAAAGCAATATCGGTGCCTAGGAAAGCTCCACGAGAGGAAATTATGCAACGCATTGTTTTTGCTTGATATATTAGCACAACAGTTCCACCTTCAAAATAGGTGAAATTACATTTTTGAAAATTTTCGGTAAAAACTGTTTCGTCGTCTCACAGAATTGAACAATCTCGGCAGCCTCACCCGTAGGCGCTGAAGTGCTCGCCGAGAACCAGCCCGGAGGCCGCCACGCCGCCCTCTGGTCCGTCCGCGAATGTCTCCATGCGGCGCACCCGCCCCTCGTCGTACAGCACCACCGTGCCGCCGAACTCGGCCAAGTCCTCGGGGTCGTGGGTGACGAGCATCGTCGGCGTGTCCACCGCCTGGCACATGGCGCGCACCTCGCGGCGCATGCGCGCGCGCAGCAGCGGATCCAGGGCCGAGAAGGGCTCGTCCAGCAGCAGCGCGCGAGGGCTCCTGGCCAGGGCGCGCAGCAAGGCCACGCGCTGGCGCTGGCCGCCGGAGAGCCTGCCCGGCCTGGCGTCGGCCAGGTGCGCCAACCCGGCCAGGTCCAGCAGCTCGCCAACGCGGTTGCGCGCCGCAAGATCCAGCCGCCCGAACAGCCCGACCCCCAGCCCGAACCCCACGTTCTGCGCCACGGACAGGTGCGGGAACAGCGCATAGTCCTGAAACATGAGCCCCACCCCGCGCTGCCTGGCCGGAACGTCGACCCCGTTGACCGAGTCGAACAGGCTGCGGCCGTCCAGGTCGATGCGTCCGGCGTCCGGCGCCATGAGCCCGGCCACGGCGCGCAGGGTGAGGGTCTTGCCCGAGCCGGACGGGCCGAAGAGCACGATGGACCGGCCCTGCGCCTCGAAGGCGGCGGCCAGCTCGAACTCCTGGGCTCCGGCCCGGAGCGTCTTCCTGATATCCAGGCGCAGCGCCACGGGGACTCCTTGCTACGGCTTCCTGAAGCCGAAGGCCGCGAGGATTCGCTGCCCTTCGGCGCTCAGCAGATAGTCCACAAAGGCCTTGGCCGCGGGCTTCCCGCCGGTGGCGCTCACGGCGACGGGGTACAGGGCCGGGGTCTTGCCCTCGGCGGTCTGGACCACGCGCACCTTCGCGCCCGCCTTCTGCGCGTCTGTGGCGAAGACAAAGGCCGCGTCCACCTCGCCCCGGGTGACGTAGTCCAGCACCTGGCGCACGTTGTTGCCGAAGATGTACTTTTGCGTCAGCCCCGCCCACTGCCCGGTGCTCTCCAGATATTCCTTCGCGTAGCGCCCGGCGGGCACGATGTCGGGATTCCCCAGAGAGATGCGGGCCACCTCGGGCCGGGCCAGGTCCGCGGCGGACTTCACGTTCAACCGGGAATCCCCCGGGACGACCAGCACCACGGCATTGCGGACGAAATCGCGCCGCGAGCCCTTGTCCACCAGCCCCTTGGCCACGGCCTGGTCCATGGTCTTCTGGTCCGCGCTGGCGAACACGTCCACGGGCGCGCCACTCTCCATCTGCCGGAGCAGCACCCCGGAGGCCGCGTAGTTGCTCACCACCGCCACCCCTTGGTGCGACGCCTCGAAGCCCTTCTTCACTGCGTCGAAGGCGTTGGTCAGGCTGGCGGCGGCGGAAACGATGATCTCCGCCCTCTGCCCGGCGGCCTGGGCCGGGGCAACGCGCGCCAGGAGCAGCAGGCACAGGGCCAGGAAGCCAACGACGGTCTTGAGGCGCGACATGGAGGCTCCTTTGCTTCAGGTTGCGGGTAAGGCCTTGAGAAATTTGCCAGAGGCCAGCAGCAGGCTGATGCACACCAGGGAAGTCAGCACTACCAGGAACAGCGCCTCGTTGTCGCGCCCGGCCTGGGCCGCGTCGTACACGGCCAGCGACAGCGTCTGGGTGCGGCCCGGCAGGTTGCCAGCGAGCATCAGCGTGGCACCGAACTCGCCCATGGCCCGGGCCAGGGCCAGCATGGTGCCGGAGAGCACCCCCCGCCAGGCCAGGGGCAGGCTCACGCGCAGGAACACCGCGCACTCTGTCGCCCCGAGGCTGCGTGCGGCATGCTCCAGGTTCTCGTCCACGCCCTCGAAGGCCGTGCGCGCGGCCTTGCACACCAGCGGAAAGGCCACCACGCAGGCTGCCAGGGCCGCCCCCTGCCAGGTGAACACAAGGCTCACGCCGAAGCTCTCCTGCAGCCACTGGCCCAGCCACCCGCGCCGTCCGAAGAGCACCAGCAGGTAGTAGCCGATGACCGTGGGCGGCAGCACCAGCGGCAAGGCGCAGATGGCGTCGAGCAGTTCCCGGCCGGGCAGGCCGCGCCTGGACAGCGCGAAACCCGCCCCGACGCCGAGCGCGCAAGCCCCGGCAGTGGCCGTGAGCGCGACCTTGAGGGTCAGCGCCAGCGGCACGAGCGCCTGCAGCAGCAGCTCGGTCATACGCGGGGACAGCCGCTACGGCAGGGCTCGCACTCCAGGGGGGCGTTCTCGGCACAGGCGAGCACCGGACAGCCAGCGTCCCAGTCATCGCAGAAGTGCTCCATGCTCAAGTCCGCCGCGGCGCCGATGCCGCCAAGCTTCCACAAGGCATCCAGAATTCTCTTGAAAACATGCTCCAGGCTCATGACGCACTCCTTCCGCCGCGCTGGGCGCGGGCTACAGGACTCCCAGCAATTCCGAATCGGTGAGCGGGCGGCCCAGGCGACAGGCAAGCGTGCGCACCCGCTCCATAAGGCTTGCGTCGCCACCGCAACCGCGGTCGGACGGCCTGCTCAGCCGCGCCAGGGTGGCGCTCACCGCCGCGCCGCCGCTCTTGGACCCGACCCCCACGCGCCGGGTGGCACCGACGGCTTCGGGGGCGAAGGGCTCGAACAGGGACGGATCACGCAACAGGCCGTGCACATGAATGCCCGACTCCGCGGCGAAGACATCTTCCCCGGCCACGGCCTTGTTGCGCGGCACTGTCGTCTTGGCGGCCTGTGCAGCCAGCCGGCACAGCTCGCGCAGGGCCGGGACGTCGTAAACGGCCTGCCCCTGCATGGCGGCAGAGGCGCGCAGGGCCAGCCAGGCGGCCACCTCCTCCAGGGCCGCGATGCCCGCCCGTTCGCCTAGGCCCAGGGCCGAGACATCCACAAAGCCCGCACCGCACTCCAGCGCCGTGACGGCGTTGGCCGTGGCCATGCCCAGGTCGTTATGGCCGTGGAAGGCCACCGGCACGGCGATCTCGCGCAGGAAGCTCCCCAGCAGCCGGGCCGTGGAGAGCGGCGTCAGCACACCCACCGTGTCCGACAGGCGGATGCGCGAGGCGCCAGCCTGCACGGCAACGCGGGCCAGGGCCAGGGCCTCATGCGGGGCGGCCCGGGAGACATCCTCCAGGCCGACGGAAATGTAGGGGACCATGGCGGCGCGAGCCGCGCCCACCACGTAGTCCACGCGCTCGCACATCTCGGCCAGGGACAACCCCAGGCGCTTCTGCCGGTGCGCGGACGAGGACGGCGCGCCGATGTTCAGGCGGTCCACGCCAAGGGCTGCGGCCTCGCGCACGTCGGCCTCGCGGCAGGGACACCAGAGCGAAAGCGCCGGCCCCCCCTGTTCCAGCCGGGGCAGCTTCTCCCTGGCCCATGCCATGAACTCCGGCAGGCCCTCCTGGCCCAGCCAGCCGCACTCGATCTCGTCGACCCCGGCTGCGGCCATGATCTCGGCCATGCGGCGGCGTGCTGCGGTTGAAAAGTAGACTCCGTAGGCCTGTGCCCCTTCCCTCAGCGTACTGTCGATGAGCATACGCCCTCCCTTGGTCTTGGCAAGGAGGGTTGCACCTCTGATGCCAAACGCTCGATGTGGGGGCAAGAACTGCAATTTCAGCATGTTGCTCACAGTCCATCCCCGCCGCCGACCAGCATACAAAAACGTAGTTCATACACTTTTGGTATGTAGGCTTGTGTCGGAAGCGTAAGCGCCCGCAGCCGCCACGCGCTGGGAAAGTGTTCTGGTATCACGCTGTTACAAACATTCGTGACTGCTGGCACGCCCCTTGCCTTAGGGGTGATGTTCCCAAACCAATTTCGAGAGGAGTTAGTCATGAAGAAGATGAGAAAGGTGGCAATTTACGGCAAGGGCGGCATCGGCAAGTCCACCACCACGCAGAACACCGTGGCCGGACTGGCCGAAATGGGACGCAAGGTCATGGTTGTCGGCTGCGACCCCAAGGCGGACTCCACCCGCCTGCTGCTGGGCGGCCTGGCCCAGAAGTCCGTTCTCGACACCCTGCGCGACGAAGGCGAGAACGTGGAGCTTGAGGACATCCGCAAGGCCGGCTTCGGCGGCACATGGAACGTGGAGTCCGGCGGCCCCGAGCCGGGAGTCGGCTGCGCCGGCCGCGGCATCATCACCTCCATCAACATGCTGGAGTCTCTCGGCGCCTATCACGAGAGCGAGGACCTGGACTACGCCTTCTACGACGTTCTGGGCGACGTTGTCTGCGGCGGCTTCGCCATGCCCATCCGCGACGGCAAGGCCGAGGAGATCTACATCGTCTGCTCCGGCGAAATGATGGCCATGTACGCCGCCAACAACATCTGCAAGGGCATCATGAAGTACGCCCAGTCCGGCACCGTGCGCCTGGGCGGCCTCATCTGCAACAGCCGCAAGGTCGACAACGAGAAGGAGATGATCGAGGAGCTGGCCCGCCAGATCGGCACCCAGATGATCTACTTCGTCCCCCGCGACAACATGGTGCAGCGCGCCGAGATCAACCGCAAGACCGTCATCGAGTTCGACCCCAAGGCCGAGCAGGCGGACCACTACCGCAACCTGGCCAAGGCCATCGACACCAACGAGATGTTCGTCACCCCGAAGCCTCTTGAGATCGATGCGCTGGAAAAGCTGCTCATGGACTTCGGCCTCATGGAAGCCGTCTAACCACAACGCGAAAGGCAAGGAGGAAATTCATATGATCATGGTGAGAGCAATCGTCCGTCCCGAGAAGGCTGATGACGTCCTGGCGGCCCTCATGGACGCCGGATTCCCCGCAGTGACCAAGTTCTCCGTGGCCGGGCGCGGCAAGCAGCGCGGCATCAAGATCGGCGAGGTCACCTATGACGAGATCCCCAAGACCATGCTCATGAGCGTGGTCAAGAACGCCGACCGCGACTTCGTGGTGGAGACCATCATGACCGCCGCCCGCTCCGGCAAGAAGGGCGCCTTCGGCGACGGCAAGATCTTCATCTGCCCCGTGGACGAGGTCTACACCGTCAGCTCCGGCGTTTGCGAAACGGCCACACCCGAGGAGGCGTAGCCCCATGAAGGAAGTCATCGCGGTGGTGCGCATGAACATGATGAACCGCACCAAGCAGGCTCTCACCGATGCCGGCATCGACGGCTTCTTCGCCCATGAGGCGCAGGGACGCGGCGTCGGCCTGGCCAACCCCCACGTGCTGGAGGGCGCCGCCAGCGGCTACGAAGAGGCTGCCGCGCTCCTGGGCGAAAAGGGCAAGCTGTATCCCAAGCGCATGATCTCCGTGGTGGTGCCGGACAAGGCCGTGAAGTCCGTGGTCAAGACCCTCATCGAGGTGAACCAGACCGGCAAGCCTGGCGACGGCAAGATCTTCGTCATGCCCATGACTGACGCCGTGCGCGTGCGCACCGCCGAGTCCGGCGAAAAGTCCATCATCTAACGGCCCGTCATCACAAGGGTAAGGAGCCAATACCATGGCCACACAGAGCAAGCCCGCGCAGTGGACCCCAGCCGAGGTCAAGGAGGAGATGCTCAAGAAGTATCCCCCCAAGGTGGCCCGCAAGCGCGCCTCGTCCATCCTCATCAATGAGGCCCTCTCGAACACCACGCCGGAAATCCAGGCAAACGTGCGCACCATCCCCGGCATCATCACCATGCGCGGCTGCACCTACGCAGGTTGCAAGGGCGTCATCATGGGCCCCACCCGCGACATCGTGAACCTGGTGCACGGCCCCATCGGCTGCAGCTTCTACGCGTGGCTCACCCGCCGCAACCAGACCGACGCGGGCGAGACCGGCGAGAACTACATGACCTACGCCTTCTCCACCGACATGCAGGATTCCGACGTCATCTTCGGCGGCGAGAAGAAGCTCAAGGCGGCCATCCAGGAAGCCTACGACCTCTTCCACCCCAAGGGCATCGCCGTGTTCGCCACCTGCCCCGTGGGCCTCATCGGCGACGACATCCACGCCGTGGCCAAGGAGATGAAGGACAAGTTCGGCGACTGCAACGTCTTCGCCTTCTCCTGCGAGGGCTACAAGGGAGTAAGCCAGTCCGCCGGCCACCACATCGCCAACAACCAGGTGTTCAAGCACCTCGTGGGCCAGAACGACGAAAAGAAGCCCGGCGAATACAAGATCAACCTGCTGGGCGAGTACAACATCGGCGGCGACGGCTTCGAGATCGACCGCATCCTGAAGCTGTGCGGCATCACCAACATCGCCACCTTCTCCGGCAACTCCACCTACGACCAGTTCGCCAGCGCGCACACGGCCGACCTGTCCTGCGTCATGTGCCACCGCTCCATCAACTACGTGGCCGACATGCTGGAGACCAAGTACGGCATCCCCTGGATCAAGGTGAACTTCATCGGGGCCGAGGCCACCGCCAAGTCCCTGCGCAAGATCGGCCAGTACTTCGGCGACAAGACGCTCATCGACCGCATTGAGGCCGTCATCGCCGCCGAAATGCCCGCCGTGAAGGCAGCCCTTGAGGACATCAAGCCCCGCACCGAGGGCAAGACGGCCATGCTCTTCGTGGGCGGCTCGCGCGCGCACCACTACATGGAGCTCTTCAATGAACTCGGCATGAAGACCGTGTCCACCGGCTACGAGTTCGGCCACCGCGACGACTACGAGGGCCGCGAAGTCATCCCGGGCCTCAAGGTCGACGCCGACTCCCGCAACATCGAGGAGATCGAGGTCGAGGCCGACCCGGAGCGCTTCGCCCCCCGCAAGAGCGAGGAGGAGATGAAGGCGCTCACCGACTCCGGCTTCGAGTTCAAGGACTACAAGGGCCTGATCCCGGACATGGACAAGGGCACCCTCGTCATCGACGACCTCAATCAGTACGAGGCCGAGAAGCTTGTGGAAATGATCAAGCCCGACATCTTCTGCGCGGGCATCAAGGAGAAGTACTCCATCCAGAAGCTCGGCATCCCCCTGAAGCAGCTGCACAGCTACGACTACGGCGGACCCTATGCCGGATTCCAGGGCGCGGTAAATTTCTACAAGGAAATCGACCGCCTGGTGAACAGCAAGGTCTGGGGTTTCATGAAGGCCCCCTGGCAGGAGAACCCCGAACTCTCGGCCACCTACGTCTGGGAATAGCGAGGATCACACTATGTTGCTCAGACACACACCCAAGGAAATCAAGGAACGCAGCGCCCTGGTCGTGAACCCGGCCAAGACCTGCCAGCCCATCGGCGCCATGTACGCGGCGCTCGGCGTCCACGGATGCCTGCCCCACAGCCACGGCTCCCAGGGTTGCTGCGCCTACCACAGAAGCGCGCTCACCAAGCACTACAAGGAGCCCATCAGCGCGGCCACCAGCTCCTTCACCGAGGGCGCCAGCGTCTTCGGCGGACAGGCCAACCTGCTGCAGGCCATCGAGAACATCTTCACGGTCTATGAGCCGGAAGTCATCGCCGTGCACACCACCTGCCTGTCGGAAACCATCGGCGACGACATCAAGCAGATCCGCGACAAGGCGGAGAAGTCCGGCCTGGTGCCCAAGGGCAAGCACATCATCTACTGCAACACGCCGTCCTACATCGGCTCGCACGTCACCGGCTTCTCGAACATGGTCAAGGGCATGACCGAGGTGGCCGAGAACACCGGCAAGAAGAACGGCAAGGTCAACGTCATCCCCGGCTGGGTCGAGCCCGCGGACATGGAGGAGCTCAAGCGCCTGGCGGCTCTCATGGCCGTGCCCATCACGCTCTTCCCCGACACCTCCGGCGTGCTGAACGGTCCTCTCTCCGGAGAGTACCACATGTTCCCGGAAGGCGGCGTGACCATGAAGGAGCTGAAGGAAGCCGGCGACGCAGTCGGCACCCTGGCTCTGGGCGAGTGGTGCAGCGCGGACGCCGCGCGCAGCCTGGACACGCGCTGCAAGGTGCCCTGCAAGGTGCTGGACATGCCCTTCGGCCTGAAGGCCACGGACCGCTTCGTCGACGCCCTGCGCATCATCGCGGGCACCTCCGTGCCCGAGGAGATCACCCGCGAGCGCGGCCAGCTGGTGGACATGATCAGCGACTCCCACCAGTACTACTACCAGAAGAAGGTCGCCCTCTTCGGCGATCCCGACCAGCTCATCGCCATGACCGAGTTCCTGGTGTCCATCGACATGTGGCCCACGCACATGGTCACCGGCACTCCGGGCAGCAAGTTCGAAAAGCGCATCAAGGAGCTCACCGCCCACCTGCCCTACGAGGTGAACGTCAAGGCCGGCGGCGACATGTTCCTGCTGCACCAGTGGATCAAGAACGAGCCCGTGGATCTGCTCATCGGCAACACCTACGGCAAGTATATCTCCCGCGACGAGGACCTCCCGTTCCTGCGCTGGGGCTTCCCCATCCTTGACCGCGTTGGGCACCAGTACTTCCCCACCGTCGGCTACAAGGGCGGCCTGCGCCTGCTGGAGAAGATTCTGGGCCTCCTCCTCGACCGCAAGGACCGTGACGACTCCGAGACCCAGTTCGAGCTGACCCTTTAACCTCCCCTGCCCCCCGGTCCGCGCCCCGTCCAGCAGACGGCGCCGGACCGGGGGCGGGACAAACGCCGCCACTCTCAAGCCCGCGAACAGGAGCCGCCGATGACAAACGCCGCCAACCCCAGCCCCACCAGGTCCGCATGCGCCAAGGGCGGGAGCATCTTCCTGCCCGTGGCCGCCAAGACAAACGTGCGCCGCCGTTTCGGCGAACCCGAGACCCCCGGCCGCGCCCTTTCCCCTCGCGACGTGACCCAGTGGCTGGACCGCGTGCTGTCCGACACCACGGACGGAGGCGTCAAGCTCTCCACCGTGGGCATCAGCGGCCCCGGCGACCCCCTGGCCGATCCGGCCACGACCCTTGAGACGCTGCGCGCCGTACGCGCCGCCCACCCGGAGCTGTCGCTCTCGCTGACCACCATCGGCCTGTGCCCGCAGGACACCTCCATCGCCGAGCTGACCGCCCAGCTGGCCGAGGCCGGGGTCTCGCAGGTGACGCTGCTGGTGGACGCGGTGGACCCGCTCATCGTGGAAAAGCTTTTCGCCTGGATTCGCCCCGGCAAGCGCACCCTGCCGCTGCCCGAGGCCTCCCGGCTGCTTGTGGACGCCCAGGCCCAGGCCATCCGCTACCTTCGCGAGGCCGGGCTCTTCGTCAAGGTCAACATGACCGTGTACGCGGGCATCAACGAGGAGCACGTGCCCGACGTGGCGAGCATCGTGGCCTCGCTTGGCGCGGACATGCTGGCCGTGCTGCCCTTCACCCCGGCGACGCCCGTCGGCGCCACCGGCTGCGGCTGCGACAGCGTGCCCTGCACCCCCGTGAAGTGCTCCTCCTGCGCCACGTCGTCCAGCTGCGGCAGCAAGCCCGCCGACCAGCCGGACGCCATGCAGGAGCTGGAAGCCCCGGCCCTGCCGCCCCTGGCGCCGGAGCGCCTGGCAGAGCTGCGCGCCGCCGCCGCAAAGCACATCGCCCTGGTTCCCGAGGCCGATCCCTGCGGCCAGGACATCACCTGGGTGGAGCATGCCGGGACCGCGGCGGTGCTCGATCTCCAGAACCCGGCCCTGCCCAAGCCCTCGCCCGGCCGCGCCAATGTCGCCGTGGCCAGCTCCGGCGGGCTCGAGGTCGACCTGCACCTGGGCCAGGCCATCCGCTTTCTGGTCTACGGCCCGCGCGAGCGCGACGGCCTGCCGAGCCTGCTTGGCACCCGCAACGCGCCGGAACCGGTGGCAACGGGCTCCGGCAACGGCGACGCCCGCTGGAACGCCCTTGCCGACACCCTGTCCGACTGCTTCGCCATTCTGGCCTCCAGCGTGGGCGCAAACCCCCGCAAGGTGCTCTCCGAGCGCGGCATCACGGTCATGACCACCGAGGCGGATGTGCAGTCCGCTGTGGACGCCCTGTACGGAGGCGGAAAAAAAAACGGCAAGAAGCGTGTGAAGGCTAATTAAACTCAACATTTTCAGCTGACACAAACGAAACAACAACCTCAAGCCTCAAGGAGCATCACCATGGCGCTGCCCGAAAAACTCATCCTGGTCTGTCAGAGCTTCCGCCTGGGCAAGGAGCCCAAGGGCATCTGCCACAAGCAGACCGACGGCCTGCTGCAGTACATCGAGGAAGGCATTCTGGACCGCGGCCTGGACGTGCAGGTCGCCACCACCGGCTGTCTCAAGCAGTGCGAGAAAGGCCCCATCCTGGTGATTCAGCCCGACAACCTCTGGTTCAAGGGCGTGAACAGCGAGGAAGCCATCGACGCCATTCTCGATGCCATGGCCGACGGCCTGGAAGCGGGCACCCCCGCGGCCGAGTATCTGCTGTCCTAGTTCAGACATTCAGAGGAGCATCCCATGACTGCCGCCTGCACCATCCGCGAAGCCCGCACAAGCGACCTGGACGCCCTGGTCGAACTCCTGGGAATGCTCTTCTCCCTGGAGGCGGACTTTGCGGTGGACGCGCGGCGGCAGCGCGACGGCCTCCTGCAGATGCTAGAGGGCGCCAAGAACCGCCTGGTGCTTGTGGCCGATACCGCCGGCGTGGTGGTCGGCATGGCCACGGCCCAGGTCGTCGTCTCCACCGCAGAGGGCGGCCCGTCGCTGCTGGTGGAAGACGTGGTGGTCCGGCCGGAGTCTCGCGGCCTGGGCATCGGCCGGGCGCTGCTCACACGGATCGAGGCCTGGGGCACGCGCCTGGGCGCCACCCGCCTGCAACTGCTGGCCGACCGCGACAACGCGCCGTCCCACGACTTCTACCGCGCCTGCGGCTTCATGCCCACAAACCTCGTCTGCCTGCGGCGCACCCTGCCCTAGGGCAGCGGGACAAGGGAGTCCATCATGACCGAGACAGCCAAGGCCCTCACGCCGGAACACATCGCCTGCCCCGAAGATTCCGCGGCGATCCCTGCGGAGCGTGCGACAATATTCGAGGAGCGCAAGGACCAGATCCACCGCGTGGGCGACGGCGACTTCGCCATGGCCTGCAACCGCGACAGCCTCGCCGGAGCGGTGAGCCAGCGCGCCTGCGTGTTCTGCGGCTCGCGCGTGGTGCTCTACCCCATCGCCGACGCCCTGCACCTGGTGCACGGCCCCATCGGCTGCGCTGCCTACACCTGGGACATCCGTGGCGCGCTGTCCTCCGGCCCGGAGCTGCACCGCCTGTCCTTCAGCACCGACCTGCAGGAGCTCGACGTCGTGTTCGGCGGCGAGAAGAAGCTGGCCAAGGCCCTGGACGAGCTCATCCCGCGCTACGAGCCCAAGGCCGCCTTCGTGTACTCCACCTGCATCGTGGGCCTCATCGGCGACGACCTTGCCGCCGTGTGCAAGGCCGCCAGCGCCCGCCACGGCATCCCGGTCATCCCGGTGCAGAGCGAGGGCTTCAAGGGCAACAAGCGCGAGGGCTACCTGGCCGCGTGCAAGGCCATGCGCACCCTGGTGGGCACCGGCGAGACCGCGGACATTTCGAAGCTCTCCGTGAACATCATGGGCGACTTCAACCTGGCGGGCGAGACCTGGATCATCAAGGACTACCTGAACCGCATGGGCATCGAGGTGGTGGCCGGGATCACGGGCGACGGCCGCGTGGACGACCTCAAGCGCGCGCACGGCGCGGCCCTGAACCTCGTGCAGTGCTCCGGCTCCACCCAGGACCTGGCCAAGATGATGCGAGAGGACTTCGGCATCCCCTTCCTGCGCGTGTCGTGGATCGGCATCGAGGACGTGGCCGAGAGCCTGTACGCCGTGGCCGAGCATTTCGAGCTGACCCAGCCGGAGCTGGCGGCGGGCATGGTCGAGCGCACCGCGCTCCTCGTCCGCGACGAGCTGGCCACCCTCATGCCGCAGCTCAAGGAGTTCCGCCGCGACCTGGAGGGCAAGAAGGCCGCCGTGTACGTGGGCGGCAGCTTCAAGGCCTTCTCCCTGGTCAAGGCCTTCCGCCACCTGGGCATGGAAGTGGTCATCGTGGGTTCCCAGACCGGCACCGAGGATGACTACCGCGAGTTGGCCGCCATCTGCGCGCCCGGCACCATCGTGGTGGACGACGCCAACCCGCTGGAGCTGTCCGCCTTCCTCAAGGAAAAGGACGTGGACATCTTCGTGGGCGGCGTGAAGGAGCGCCCCATCGCCTTCAAGCTGGGCGTCGGCTTCTGCGACCACAACCACGAGCGCAAGATCGCGCTGGAGGGCTTCGTGGGCATGCTGAACTTCGCCAAGGAAGTGCACGCCTCGGTCATGAGCCCCATTTGGCAGTTCGTGCCCCGGCGCGAGTCCCAGAACCGTCCGATCGAGGAGGCGTAGACCATGGACCTGAACGCCGTCATTGATTCCGCAGTCAGCGCTCCCGCCGCGTCGGCCAGCGACTACAAGGGCTTAAGCAACGTCGCCACCACCAACGCCTGCAAGCTGTGCACTCCGCTGGGCGCCACCCTGGCCTTCAAGGGCGTGGAGGGCGCGGTGAGCTTCCTGCACGGCTCCCAGGGCTGCGCCACCTACATGCGCCGCTACATCATCAGCCACTTCCGCGAGCCCATGGACATCGCGTCCTCGTCGCTCGGCGAAAAGAACGCCATCTACGGCGGCGGCCCCAACCTCAAGAAGGGCCTGTTGAACGCCATGCAGAAGTACGGCGCGGGCGTCATCGGCGTTGCCACCACCTGCCTCACCGAGACCATTGGCGACGACGTGGCGCGCCTGCTGACCGAGTTCCGCGAGGAGTTCAAGGACCTGCCGCTGGCAGAACTGGTGCACGTGTCCACGCCGAGCTACTCCGGCACGCACATGGACGGCTTCCACGGCGCGGTGAAGGCCCTCGTGGACCAGCTCTGCCCCGGCTCACGGGAAAACGCGGCCCCGGCCAACTCCCGCGTGAACCTCTTCTCCGGCATGGTCTCCCCGGCGGACATCCGCCACCTGAAGGAGATCTTCCGGGGCTTCGGCGTGGAGGCAATCGTCCTGCCGGACTACTCCGAGACCCTCGACGCCCCGGCCCTGCTGGAATACGAGAACATCCCCTCCGGCGGCACCAGCGTGGCCGACATCCGCGCCATGAGTGGCGCGCGCGCCAGCGTGGAGCTGGGCCGGGCAATCTCGACCCAGGACACCGCCGGCACGTCCCTCAACGAACGCTTCGGCACCCCGCTGTTCCGCCTGGGCCTGCCCATGGGCATCCGCGAGACGGACGCGCTGTTCGCCACGCTCAAGTCCATCACCGGGGTCGACACCCCGCGCGATTTGCTTCTAGAGCGCGGCCGCTACATCGACTCCCTGGTGGACGGCCACAAGTACGTCTCCGGCCTCAAGGCCGTGGTCTACGGCGAGGAAGACCTGTGCATCGGCCTGACGAGCTTCCTGGCCGAGATCGGCGTGCACCCCGTGCTGGTGGCAACCGGCGCCAGGAACCGCAACCTCTCCGCGCACATTGAGGCGGCCTGCGGCTCCGTGCTGCGGGAGATGCCCCCCCATCTGAGACCGATAATTCGCGAGGGCGCGGACTTCTTCGACATCGTGGAAGAGGCGAAGACCCTCGCCCCGGACCTGCTGGTGGGCCACAGCAAGGGCCAGCGGGCCGCGCGCGAGTGGAACATCCCGCTTCTGCGCGTGGGCTTTCCCATCCACGACCGCTTCGGCGGGCAGCGGCTGCTGCACCTGGGCTACCGGGGCGCGCAGGCCCTGTTCGACCGGCTGGTGAACCTCGTCCTTGAAAAGAAGCAGAACGATTCCGACATCGGCTACGGATACCTCTAGCAGCTCGACATATCAGAGAAAGGAGCCGACCATGCAGACCATCATCACTACTCCCAACACATCCGCCAGTGTCGACCCGAAGTCCGTCAAGCACCCCTGCTTCAACAAGGAATCGTCCGGCTCCTGCGGCCGCGTGCACCTGCCGGTGGCGCCCAAGTGCAACATCCAGTGCAACTATTGCAACAGAAAGTACGACTGCGTGAACGAGTCGCGCCCCGGCGTGACCAGCGGCATCCTGAAGCCCTTCCAGGCCCTGGAATACACCAGGCAGGTGCTGGACAAGGAACCGCGCATCACGGTCATCGGCATCGCCGGCCCCGGCGACCCCATGGCCAACCCGGCGGAGACGCTTGAGACAATGCGCCTCATCCGCAAGGAATACCCGCACATGCTCTTCTGTCTGTCCTCCAACGGTTTGGCCATGCCCGAGTACCTGGACGACCTGGCCGACCTGGGCGTTACCCACGCCACGGTGACGCTCAACACCATCGACCCGGCCATCGGCGCCAAGATCTACTCCTGGGTGCGCGACGGAAACGTGGTCTATCGCGGCCAGGACGCCGCCGAGCTCATCCTCGGCCGCCAGTTGGAGGCCATCGAAGGCCTGAAGGCCCGCGGGCTGGCCGTGAAGGTCAACACCATCGTCATCCCCGGCGTGAACGACACCCACATCCAGGCCGTGGCCCAAAAGGCTCAAGAACTCGGCGTGGACCTGCAGAACCTGATGCCCATGCACCCCACCGAGGGAACCCCGTTCGGAGAGCTCGTCGAGCCCTCCAAGGAGCAGATAAACGCCCTGCGCGCCGAGGCAGGCCCCCTGGTGCCGCAAATGACCCACTGCCGCCGCTGCCGCGCCGACGCCGTGGGGCTCCTGTGCCACGACCGCTCCACCGAGCTTGGCGGCGTGCTTTCCGCCTGCAGCAAGATGCCCCCCGCGAACAAGGCCGACCGCCCCTACGTGGCCGTGGCCACCCGCGAAGGCCTGCTGGTGAACCTGCACCTGGGCGAAGCCAAGCGCTTCCAGATCTGGGGGCTGGCCGAAAACGGCGGCTTCCGCATGGTCGAGGAGCGGCAGGCCCCGACCGCCGGGTGCGGCCCTTCCCGCTGGGAGGACCTGGCCAAGCTGCTGTCCGACTGCCGGGCCGTGCTGGTGGCGGCCGTGGGCGACACCCCGCGCAGGATCCTGGCCGAGAGCGGCACCCCGGCGGCGGCCTGCTCCGGGTTCATCGAGGAAGCCCTGGCGCTGGCCTACGGCGAGGACGGCATAGCCAGGCTGGAAGCCCTGCGCGCCAGGCGCGGCGGCGTGGGCAAGGCCTGCTGCGGCACGGGCGACGGCTGCTAGCGACGGCTCAAGCCATTTGCGGCCCATCAACAACAAAACGCCCGGCCTCCCAAAACAGGGGGACCGGGCGTTGTTGCATGCTCGGGCTGGCGCGGCTTAGAACGCCGTGCCGCTCAGCGCCAGGTCGGCCTGGAGCAGCGCGCGGATGCGCTTGCTCACCGGGCCGGGCCGGGCATCGTGAATGGGCTTGTTGTTGTAGCGCACCACGGACACGCAGTCGAAGCTGGTGCCCACCATCATGACCTCGCGGGCGGTGAAGACCTCGTCCTCGGTGACGCCCTTGAAGATGATGTCCATTTCGTCCTTCACCAGATCCACGGCGCGCATGAGCGTGGTTCCGGCCAGCGAGTTGGTGAACTCAGGGATCACCAGCTTGCCCGACTCGTCGACGAGGCAGACGTTCTCGGTCGCGCCCTCGGCCAGGAACCCCTTGTCGTCGTAGCAGAAGGGGAAATCAAAGCCGCCGTTCACCGCCTCGCGTTTCATGAGCACGTTGGGCAGATAGTTGGTGGTCTTCACCGTGGCCATCCAGGCCTGCTTGGCCGGGATGCTGGTGCGGAAGGCCGTGACGCCCTTGTCGAAGTACGACTCCGGCTTTTTGTGCATGCGGTAGGCCACCAGGTACAGGCTCTGCACCGGGCTCTCGTAGGGGTCCACCCCGAAGCCGCCCGGCCCGCGGCCGAGCAGAACGCGGATGAGCCCGTCGGGCTCGTTGCCAGCGCTGGCCAGCTCGATGATGGCCTCCTTCAGTTCCGTCCAGGAGCACGGCGGCTCCAGGTGGATGGCCTGGCAGGAGAGCTTCATGCGCCGCAGGTGCGGATCCAGCTGGTACAGCTTGCGGCCCACGTACTTGATGGTCTCGAACACGCCGTCGCCCCGGTGCACCAGGTGGTCGTCCCAGGGCATGAGCATGAGCTTCGGGTCCGTGCCGATGACGCCGATGCGGTGGTCATAGAAGGCCAGCACCTCCTCGGTGCCGGGCCGGATGGCCTCCAGCATGGCCTCCAGGTATTCCTGCGAAGTAGCGACGCGCATGGGCGCCCTCCTTTGGTTGCTTCTACTTCGGCACGCGCAGCAGGTTGCGGCGGATGAGCTCCTCGCCGATCTGCACGGCGTTCAGCGCGGCGCCCTTGCGGATGTTGTCGGCCACGATCCACATGTTGATGCCGTTGTCGATGGACTCGTCCTCGCGGATGCGGCCCACGAACACGTCATCCTGCCCGGCGGCGTCGATGGGCATGGGGTAGACCTTCTTCTCCGGGTAGTCGGCCACGGTGACGCCCGGGGCCTGGGCCAGGATGCTGCGCACGTCCTCGACGGTGAGCTTCTGCTCCGTCTCGATGTTCACGGACTCGGAGTGGCTGAAGAACACGGGCACGCGCACGGTGGTGGCGGTGACGCGGATGGAGTCGTCGCCCATTATCTTCTTGGTCTCGTTGACCATTTTCATCTCTTCCTTGGTGTAGCCGTTCTCCATGAACACGTCGATCTGCGGCAGGCAGTTGAACGCGATCTGGTAGGGGTACACCTGGGGGATGACTTCCTGGCCGTTCATGAGCCTGGCGGTCTGGGTCTCCAGCTCGGCGATGGCCTTCTGCCCGGTGCCGGAAACGGCCTGGTACGTGCTGACGACGATGCGCTTGATCCTGGCCTCGTCGTGCAGGGGCTTCAGGGCCACCACCATCTGGATGGTGGAGCAGTTGGGGTTGGCGATGATGCCGTTGTGCCACTCCAGGTCCTTGGGGTTGACCTCCGGCACCACCAGCGGGCACCCCGGGTCCATGCGCCAGGCGCTGGAGTTGTCGACCACGACGCAGCCCGCTTTCGCGGCGAGCGGCGCGTACTTCTCGGAGGTGGAGCCCCCGGCGGAGAACAGGGCCAGATCGAACCCGGCGAAGGAGTCTTCCTTCAGCTCGCGCACGGTGAGCTCGCCGTCGGCGAACTCGACCTTGCTGCCCGCGGACCGGGCCGAGGCGAAGGGAACGACCTCGGAGGCCGGGAACTGGCGCTGGGCCAGCACTTCAAGCATCTCGCGGCCAACTGCGCCCGTGGCGCCCACCACTGCAACTCTCGGATTCTTCGCGCTCATAATTTGGCTTCCCCCGTTTAGCGGATGATGATGTTGTTCATGATGGACAAGCACGCCTCGGCGCGGTTGAGCGTGTACAGATGCACGCCCGGCACTCCCGCGTCGAGAAGCCCCTGGACCTGGCTCGTGGCATGGGCGAGCCCAAGCTCGCGCACGGCCTCGTCGCCGCCTTTGGCAAAGGCCGCCTCCAGCTTCTCATAGAATCCGCCGAACACTTCGCGGCCGTTCAGGCCGGCGATGAACTCGGCGGACTTCATGCTCAAAATGGGCATGATGCCCGGCAGGATCGGCACGTTGACGCCCATTTCGCGCAGGCGCTGAACGTACGTCAGGTACAGCTCGTTCTCGAAGAACAGCTGCGTGACCACGAACTGGCCGCCCGCGTCCACCTTGTGCTTCAACCACTTGAGGTCGTCCGCGAGCGAGGCCGACTCCGGGTGCATGGTGGGAATGCCCGCCACGCCGATGCCCATGTCCGGGTAGCCCCGGCGGATGAACTTTACCAGGTCGGAGGCGTGCTTGAACTCCTGCCCTTCGAACGAGAAGTTCTCCACGTTCTTGGGCGGGTCGCCGCGCAGGGCCAGCACGTTCTGGATGCCCGCCTCGGTGATGGCCTTGAGGAAGCCGTTGAGCGCGTCGCTTGATGCGCCCACGCAGGTCAGATGCGCCATGGGCTCAAGGCCCAGGTCGTTCTTCATGCGGGTGACGATGTCGAGCGTATTGGCCTGGGTGCCGCCACCCGCGCCATAGGTGACGGAGACGAAGAGTGGGTCGAGCGCCTTAAGCTTCTCGACCTCTTCGAAGAACTTGGGCCAGGTGTCGCGGTCTTTGGGCGGGAAAAACTCCAGCGACAAAAATGGCTTGCGAGTTGGTATCAGGTCCGCGATGCGCACGCGTCAGGACTCCTTGGTTGTTGCCGCGCCATGATGATCGAAAGGATTCACTCCGGGGTGGGCGCAGAAACTAGGCCTGTATCCTTTCTTGACCCGGCCCGCAACGGTTGCGCCAGGATTCACAATGTTCGGGTGAGGATTTGGCACAAGCCTGCGCCGCCAGAGAAGCTTAAGCCCCTTGGGATAGCGCGGGGCGCGGCAATGCACGGCACAGGAGGGGAACCCGGGCCGAACATTTCTGTTTGAGAGTTGCGGAGCAGGACAGGGGCTCTGGCCGGTTGCGATGGGCTCAACCGGCCAGGGGCTACAGGGCGGGCTCCGCCAAGGTCATGGCCTGAATCTCGCGCGCGCGGTCAGAGTAGAGGTTGATGCGCTCCACCGCGGGAGGGTCCAGAAGCTTCTGCATGAGCAGGGCGTCGTCGTCGAACCAGCGCGGCATGAGCCCCCCCAGCCGGTAGCCGTTGCGGGCCAGCGGCCAGGCCCCGGCCGCCGCGCTGGGCTCGGCCAGGTTCAGGAACCACTGGAAGACGCGGCAGCCCTGCTCCGCCGCCGCGGCCTCGGCCTGGCGCATGGCCGCCGCGCCGTCGCCGGACAGGCTGTACACGTTGCCGCGCATGACCCCGGCGTGGGCGAAGGTCTGGACTTCCAGGCGCGTCGCCTGCGCGGCCAGGGACTCCTCCCCCAGCGCCACCACCTCGCGGTCAAGCTCCGCCCAGGCCAGAAGCTTGCCCAGCTCCCCGGCGCAGAACGCCGGGGCATGCAGCGTGCGCCTGCGGTCGCGGATGTTGCGGAATACGGCCAGGCAGGAGATGCGGCCCGAGCCGCCCCCCGGCATGAGCTCCAGTTCCAGGGCCACCTCCCTGAAGCCGAACAGGGCGCTGGAGTGCTGGGTGATGATGGTGTCGCACACGGCCTCGCCGTACACCGCCTCGACCGACGGCAGCGAGTTCATCAGGTCCATGAGTTCGGTGGTCAGGTGGAACAGGATGAGCGAGCCGCGATACGCCGGGTGCACCATGCCCAGCCCGAACTCCAGCAACCCGGCGAAGGGCGGGGAGGAGCGGTACAACGCCGCGAACCCGATGACCTCCCCCCCCGCCAGGCGGGCCACCACCGGATACAGCGCGCCCTCTGCCACCGCGCCGCGCACGGCGTCGGGGATGTAGTACATGTCGACGGGGTAGGCGTCCTGATAGACCCTGTAGAACAGGTCGCACACGGCCTCGGCGTCTTCCGGCCGGAAGGCCTCCACCACGTAGACAAGCCCCGGCTGAACGGTGTCCGGCTGCTGGCTGAGCCGGGCCAGGGCCTCCGCGCGTGTCGTCATGTTGTCTGCAGCCCCTGCTAGCGGGCCTTGTTGACGAAGGCCAGGACGTCGTTGAGCGTCTTCAGCTTCAACCCTTCCTCGACGCTGACCTTCACGCCGAAGGCGTTCTGCATGGCCACGGCCATGGCCGTCATGGCGAGGGAATCAACGCCCTGGGCGGCCAGCGGCTTGGCCGGGTCGAGCTTGGCCAGGACATCAGCGGGAATGGCGAAAGCGAAGGTCTTCTTGAGGTCTTCCAGTGTTGCCGACATGAAATGCTCCTTGCGTCTCAGGTTTGTTCACGATCGAGAAAGCGCGCATCAACCGTTTGAGGCCTCCCGCCGCAGGACGAACCGCTGGATCTTCCCGCTGGCCGTCATGGGCAGGGAGGCGTGAAAAACTATGTCCGTGGGGACCATGTAGTCGGGCAGCGACTCCAGGGCGTGGCGCCGCAGGGACTCCACCAGCTCCTGCCCGGCCTCCCGCCCCTGCTTCGGCACCACATGCGCCCGCACCAGGGTGAAGGCGCCCACGTCGCCTCCGGTGACGGCGCACTGGGCAACGTCGGGGTGCGAGAGCAGCGCGTTCTCCACCCGCATGGGCGAAACCCACAGCCCGCCCGCCTTGAACATGTCGTCCATGCGGCCCATGATAGTGAACAGGCCGTCGCGCTCCACGCCCATGTCGCCGGTGAGCAGCAGCCCGTCGGCGGTGAATATCCGGCGCGTCCATTCCGGCGCGTTGTGGTAGCCGCGTGTGACCGAGGCCCCGCGCACGGCGATCTGTCCGGGCACGCCGGACGGGACCGGGCGGTGGTTTTCGTCCAGAACGCACGCCTGATAGGGCTTAAGCACCCGTCCCGCCGTGCCGGGCACGATGTCCGGCGGGCGGCTGCCGATGATGAAGGTCATCGTCTCCGTTGAGCCGTAGCCCTGCCAGATTTCCAAACCCGTTTTTGCGCGCCAGCTCTCGAACACGGCTCCGGGCAGGGCCTCGCCCGCGGCGAAGCACAGCCGCACCTGCCCAAGTCCCGCGGGGGAAGCGCCCTCCGGGGAATCCATGGCCAGCAGCAGCATGGTGAACAGGACAGGCACGGACAGGAAGACCGTGACCTTCTCCTCCGCGAACAGCCGCAGGGTGTTCTCCGGGGTGGGCTTGTCCGGGTCGAGCACCACCGTGGCGCCGACCTGAAGCGGCATGATGAGCGAGGAGAACATGCCGTAGGCGTGGCCGATCTTGGCGGAGCACAAGAGGACATCGTCCTGCCTAATGCCGAAGAAATTCCCCATGCACTCGCCCACGACGAAAAAGTCCTCGTGGCGGTGGGGCACGACCTTGGGGTGGCCCGTGGTGCCGGAGGTGACGAAAAACACGCCGACGTCGTCCAGCCCGGAGGGATGCGCAACCACGGGGGCAACGTCTTGCAGCAGCGGCTCAAGGCTGTGGTCATCCAGGACCAGGGCGGGCACGCCGGCTTCGGCGGCGGCGTCCAGGGCCTCGTGCCCGGCGGAAACGATGACCAGCGCGGGTTCGATGTCCGCGAGGCACTCGGCATAATCCTGGCGGCGCAGGCGGCTGTTCAGCGGGGCGGGAACCATGCCCCCCAGCATGCAGCCGAGAAAGCTCGCCAGGAGGGAAAAGCTGTCCGGCAGGACCAGGAGCACCTTGCCGCCGGGCTCGACGCCCCGCTGGCGCAGCAGGCCGCCCATGGCCTTGGACAGCCGCACCAGCTCGGCATAGGTGAGGCTCCTGCCCTCGCAGCGCGCGGCGATGCGCTCCGACCAAAGGGGGGCCTTTTCCAGCAAAAGGTGCGCGGCATAGTTGCTCATGCAAGACTGCCTTCGGGTTGGCGTTGGCGGGCAACGAGTGAAAAGGATTGTCATATACTTGGACGAAAGAAGGATAAGAGTCAATGCGCGAGGATTTTTGATGCGCGTCTGGAGGACTCTTCTTCAGGAGGCCATGCGCGCAGCAGCCCGCCAAGGGGCTTGCCCTGGGCGTGGCGGCCGCCTCGGCGCTGGCCGGGGGGGGTATTCAGCGGGATTACTTCAGGGGTGGCGGCCACGCGAGCGCGGGCACGATGTCCGCGTTGGCGGGCAGGAAGATGGACACGTCGGCCTGGCCCGGCGTGAACCAGGCGAAGCGCTGGCCCTCCAGCGGCACGACCTCGCCGGTGAATCGCGTGACGTGGAAAAAGTGCAGGCGCACCGGCCCCTGCGGGTACACGAAGCGCTTCTCGCGCCAGAACACGAGCTCGGTGGAGGTGAAGGACAACTCTTCCTCAAGCTCGCGGATGAGGGCGTCGGCCAGAGACTCGCCGGGTTCCACCTTGCCGCCGGGGAACTCCCACCAACCAGCGTGGGCCTTGCCCTTCGGGCGCTCGACGGCAAGAAACCGCCCATCTCGCCAGACAACCCCCGCCACGACCTCAAGATCGGGCCTGGGGTCTGGCTTCAGGCCGGGCGCGCTACTCACCGAAGGCCTCCATCTCGGCATCCATTTTCGCCTGGAGCGCGGCCATGTCGGCCTCCAGCTCGCCCATGCGCTCCATGAGCCTCTCGGCCCAATCGCTGACCTCGCGGTACTGGTTGTTCACCGCGATGGCCTCGCCGCCGCTCTCGTAGGTGGCGGGGTCGTTCATCTTGGCCTCCAGCTCGCCCTGCTCAAGCAGCACGCGCTCAAGGTCCTGCTCGCACTTGGCGTACTCCTCGCGCAGGGGCTTGAGCTTGCGCGAGTAGGCGTTGCGCAGCTCGGCCTGACGGCGCTTGTCCTCCTTGGACAGGCGCTTGCCACCCTGCGCCTCGTCGGCCTCGCCCCCGGAGGCCGCCGCAACCGGCGCACCGTCCGGCTTGCGGGCGTCACGGCGCGACTCCAGCTTGGCCTCGGTCAGCGCGACGCGGCGCTTGGCGTCGTAGTCCTCGAACCCTTCGTGGCGCTGGGTCAGCCCGTCCGGGCCAAGCGTCCAGACCTCCTCGGCCACCTCGGCCATGAGGTGGCGGTCGTGCGCCACCATGAGCAGCGTGCCCTCGTAGTCCTTGAGCGCGGCCACAAGGCCCTCGCGGGTCTCAAGGTCCAGGTGGTTGGTGGGCTCGTCGAGGATGAGGAAATTGCAGCGGCCCATGAACAGGCTGGCCAGCACCAGCCTGCCCTTCTCGCCGCCGGAGAGCGCGGCCACCGGGCGCTCGAAGTACTTCTCGCCCAGCAGGAACAGGCCCAGCACGCCCATGAGCTGCTCTTCGGTGCTTCTGGGATCGGAGAGGCGGCGCATCTCGCCGATGACCGTGCCCGTGGAGCGCAGGATCTCCTGCGCATGCTGGCTGAAGTAGCCCATCTGGGTGTTGGAGCCAAGCTTGGCGTAGCCCTTGGTGGGCGTGTTCACCCCGGCCAGGACCTTCAGCAGCGAGGACTTGCCCTTGCCGTTGGGCGCCACCAGGGCGATCTTCTTGCCGCGGAAGATCTGGAAGTTCAGCCCGCTGAAGACCTTTTTCTCCGGGCGGTCGGGGTAGGCGTACTCCAGGTCCACCACATTCAGCACGACCTTGTCGCCGCGCCCCGGCTCCGGCAGGCGGAACGACAGCCTGCGGCCAGGCCGTGCCGAGAGCTGCTCGTCCTTGAGCTTGGTCAGCTCCTCCTTGAGCTTGTCCACCTTCTTGAGCTTGCTTTGGGCCTGGGCGGCCTTGCGCGCCTTGACCCGGAAGCGGCTGACGAAGGTCTCCTCGTGGTCGATGCGGGCGGCCAGCTTGGCGGCCTCGCGCTCACGCTGGTCGGCGTTCTCCTCCATCCAGGCCACGAACTGGCTGAACGAACCGGCGCGCACCACGGGGCGGTTCAGGCCCAGCACCAGCACGTGGGTTCCCACGCGCTCCAAAAACACCCGGTCGTGGGCCACGAAAATCAGCGTGCCCTTGAAATTCAGGAGGTAGTCCTCCAGCCACTCCACCGCCTCCAGGTCCAGGTGGTTGGTGGGCTCGTCCAGCAGCAGGATGTCCGCCCCCTGCAGCAGCACGCGCGCCAGCTTGGCCCGCTCGCGCCAGCCGCCGGAGAGCGTCTCCAGCCTGCGGGCCAGCTTCTCGTCCTTGAAGCCCAGGCCGGAGAGGATGGCCCTGGCCCTGTGCTCCGGGTTGTAGCCGTACTGCTCCTCGAACCGGGCCTGGCGCTCGGCCAGCTTCTTCAGCCTGGCCTCGTCGCGCTCCTCGGCGGCATGCTCCCACTCGCGCCAGAAGTCGCGCCAGTTGGGCAGCACGGAGAGCACCCAACCCAAAAGCGGCTCGACGAGATCGGCCTGCGACAGCTCCTGGGCCACGTAGCCCAGGCGCGCGCCCTTGCTCATGACCACGCTGCCGCCGTCGGGCTCGGTGCGCCCGGCCAGCACGCGCAGAAGCGTACTCTTGCCGGAGCCGTTTGGACCGGCCACGGCCAGGCGCATGCCCGGCAGGGCCTCGAAGGAGAGGTTGCGGAACAGCTCCTCGCCCCCGTAGGATTTCGCGACATTCTGGACGGTGATCTTGGACAAAGCTTTCAGCCTCCGGTTGCCGCCCTGTTTTCAAGCGGGCGGCGTGGAGGACGTATATCGCCTCACGCGGCCTTGGCAAGTGCCATGATGGGGGCTATCATCGCCACATGCCCAACTGGTCCGCGTACCTGCTCTCCTGCGCCGACGGCACGCTCTACTGCGGCGTGACCACGGACCTCGCCCGCCGCCTGGCCGAGCACAACGCCGGCACGGCCTCCAAATACACCCGCGCGCGCCTGCCCGTGGCGCTCATGGCCTCCGCCCCCTGCGAGGACAAGGGCGCGGCCCTGCGCCTGGAGCTGGCGGTGAAGAAGCGCCCGCGCGCCGCCAAGCTGGCCTTTCTGCTGGCGCAACCTGGGGCGCTGCCGGCATGAGCGGGAACAGCCTCGAGGCCTGCCGCATCTGTCCGCGCGCCTGCGGCGTCGACCGTACCCGAAAGCCCGGCCTGTGCGGCATGGGCGCGACCGTGCGCGTGGCCCTGGCGCAGTTGCACGTCGGCGAGGAGCCGGTGCTGAGCGGCACGACCTCCCTTGCGCCGCAGGAGGCCAGGGGCAGCGGCACCATCTTCTTCTGCGGCTGTTCGCTGCGCTGCGTCTACTGCCAGAACCACGACATCTGCCTTGGCGGCCCCGAGTGTGCCGACAAGGAGGGTGACGGCCCAAATGGAGTCGGCCCGAATGGCGGCGGCCCGGGGCATGACCTGAGCGTGGACGACTTGACGGCCCTGATGCTCGAACTGGAGCTGGCGGGCGCGCACAACGTGAACCTGGTCACGCCCACGCACTTCACGCCGCCGCTGCGCGAGGCCCTCACCCTCGCCAGGAACAGCGGGCTCACCATCCCCGTGGTCTGGAACTCCAGCGCCTACGAGACAGTGGAGTCCCTGCGCAGCCTGGAAGGCCTGGTGGACATCTTTCTCCCCGACCTGCGCTACATGGACGCCACCGCCGCCGCCCGCTACTCCGCCGCGCCGGACTATCCCGAGGTGGCCACCGCGGCCATCGCCGAGATGCACCGCCAGGTGGGTCGGCTCGTGGTCGAGGACGGCATCGCCCGGCGCGGGCTGCTCATCCGCCTGCTGGTGCTGCCGGGCAACGCGGGGCGCGCGGACCTGGCCCTGGACTGGATCGCCGAGAATCTGGGCACAGACACGGCCGTCAGCCTCATGGGCCAGTACTATCCGGCCCACCGCGCCAGCGAGTTTCCCGAGATCAACCGCTGCCTCAAGCCCATCGAATACGCGGCCGTGCGCCGCCACATGGAGCGCCTGGGCTTTTCCGACGGCTTCGTGCAGGAGGTGGGCTCCAGCGCCGCCTTCACCCCGGACTTCCGCCGGGGCGGCTGAACCGCGCCTCGCGGTCAAGGCCCTCCGGGCATCGACGGCGCGGGCAGAATCTGGCAAGAGATGCGCAGAGGAGACATGCATGCCGACCTCCGAACAGGACTTTCTCGCGGCCATCGACCGCCACTTCCCCAACCAGGCCGAGGGCATCCTCCTTGGCCGTGGCGACGACTGCGCCATCCTCGACATGCAGGGGGGCGCCCTTGGCCCGCTGTGCGTGAGCACCGACCTGTTCGTTGAGGGCGCGCACTTCCGGCGCTCGTACTTCTCCCCCGCCGACATCGGCCACAAGGCGCTGGCCGCGGCCGCAAGCGACCTCGCCGCCATGGGCGCGGCCCCGATTGCCTGCGCGCTGTCACTGGTCCTGCCCCCCGATGGACCGGGAGGCGTGGACGACGCGTTTCTGGACGAGATGCTGGCGGGCATGGCCGCGCTGTCGAATCGCCTGGGCCTGCCCCTGGCGGGCGGAGACCTGAGCCGAGGCCCGGCGCTCATCCTCGACCTCTGCGTGTTCGGGCGGCCCGGCCCGTCCGGAACGCTGCTGCGGCGCGGCACCGTGCGCCCCGGCGACGAGCTTGTGCTGGTGGGCGAGGCGGGACTGGCCAGGGCTGGCCTGCTGGCGCTGGAGGCAACCGGCCGCGCCGCCTGCGAGGCCATGCCCGCCGCCACCGCCGCGCACCTGCGGCCCGAGCCGCGCCTGGACGACGGACAGCTCCTGGCTGGCCTGCCGGGCGTGCGCGCGCTCATGGACGTTTCCGACGGCCTGGCCCGCGACCTCCCGCGCCTGGTCGGCCTGGAGTCGGGCCTGGGCGCCGAGCTGAAGCTCTTCGAGCACATGCTGCACCCGGAGGCGCTGGCGTTCTTCTGCGCGCAGGGCCACGGCCCCGTCGAGGCCTTCATGCTCGGCGGCGAGGATTATTCCCTGCTGGCGGGCGTGACCCCTGAGGCCCTTTCCGGCGTGCTCCTGGCGCTGCCCGTCGCCCGGCACATCGGCACTGTGTCGGCCGCGCCCGGCCTGCGCGTCAACGGCGCGGACTTCACCCGCGCGGGCTTCGACCACTTCGGCTGAGAGCTGCGAATCCTTCGGGGGGGGAGGCTATGCAAACCGCCACGCTGACCATCCTGGGCCATGTGCGCTCAAGCCTCAAGCACCGCGACGCCGCGCCGAAATCCGGCGAGGAGGGCGCACCCGAGGCCTGGCTGGAGCTCGACGCGGCCTATGCTCCGGCGCTCCTGGGCCTGGAGGTCGGCAGCCGCATCCTCGTCGTCACCTGGCTGCACCAGGGCGACCGCGGCGTGCTGCAATGCCACCCGCGCGCGGACAAGGCCCGGCCCCTGCGCGGGGTCTTCGCCACGCGCTCGCCGGACAGGCCCAATCCCCTCGGGCTGCATGAGGTCACCATTCTGGAAATCGCCGAACCGGCGAGGCTGCGCGTGTTCCCGCTGGAGGCCATCGACGGCACTCCGGTGGTGGATGTGAAAAACGTGGGCTGAGGGAAGTTACTTTTTGAGCAGTCTCGTGATGACAACCGCAACGGCAACGGCGAGGACGACCAGTATCAGAACCCAGTTGTCCTCAAGAAACACTTGATATTCCGGCTTTCTCGCCCTGTCGATATCCTGCAAGGCCTTCCCGATGACATCCGTCGCGGCCACGCTTATCTGCATAAAATTGTCCACGCCAAGCCCCCTCCCGTTACGATGCGCACGCCCCACGACGGGGCCACTCACCATCGAATTACGCAAATGTCCTGGCGCTGTCGGTGCTCCAGCGAACATTGGCGGACCTGGCAGCGGGGAGTGGTGGCCCGCTATAGGCTGGCGAAGTATTCCTTCGCCCTGGCGGCCAGCTCCGGGTTCTGAATGTGCGCAGCCACCTGGTCGATCACGGGGCGCCCCTGGCGGCAGTTGCGGCAGCAGGGAAGCTCGTTCTCCGTGTTCACGGTCTCGCGCACCTTGCGGCGGAGCGGTGGTTCCAGACCTCGTCGAAGCTGTCGGTGTTGAGGTTCCCGGCCAGGCCTGCGCCGCCGCAGCAAATGGCCACGGAGCCGTCCACGTTCACGGTCATGCTCTGCCAGGGAGCGGCGCAGCGGTGGCTCTCGCACACCGCCTCAGCGTACACCGGCTTGTCGGCAAACAGCGGCGGCACGTTCACCTTCACCCCGAGCATCTTGCCTGCCAGGGCGGCGCGCAGAAACTCCTGGTCCGCCAAATCCGGCTGGAAATACAGGGACTCCCGGGCCATGTCTTCCGTCTCGGCCAGGAGCAGGAACACGTTGACGACCTCCACGCCGATGGCCTTGGCCAGATTGACCAGCGGCACAAGCTCCGAAACGTTCGAGCGCATCGCCACGAAGTTGAACTCCAGCACGGGCAGCTTTGTCCCGCGGGCAGCTTTCAGCTCCGTCAGCAGCCGGATGTTCTGCACAAGCGTATTGAAGTTGCCGCCCGGGCGGATGCGGTTGTAGGTCTCGGCCCTGGCCCCGTCGCAGCTGATCTTCACGATGCCCACCCCGCACTTCAGCAGCATGCGGCGCTGCCGCTCCAGCAGCAGAGAGCCGTTGGTCTGCACCACGGGCTCGCAGCCGCCCTGGTGGCAAAGCTGGAAGAACTGGTCGATGTGCCCGTACAGGAAGGGCTCGCCGCCGGTGATGCACACGTAGTCCGTGTAGGGCAGCGAGCGGCCGATCCGCTCCAGGGCCGCCTGGCTGATCTGCGCGTCCGACTTGTGGTGCTGGGAGCACATGATGCAGCGGAAGTTGCACTTCTCCAGCGCGGTGATGGCCACCAGCGAGGGGTACGACTCCACGCGGCCGATGTTGTGCTTGGCCTCGTGCGAGAGCAGGGCGCGGTTCATTCTCTTCAATTCTGGCAGGGTATGCATGCGCTTCCTTCCTGTTGCGGACCTTCTGGGGGCCGGATAACCCGGCAACTGCTGCAGCCCCACAGGCGAATGCAGTTTTGAGGCCAACGGAAGGCGACGCCCTGCCGGTCGGCAGGGACATGCGCGGAAACACGGGTACAGAAAGCGAAGGGAAAGAATCGACAGGCGGGAAGCGGCGGGCGGATGCGGCGAAGGGGCCGGACAGGGGCCGCTACGCCTGCCCCTTGATGACCAGGCTGATCTTGTTCAGCTCCTTGAGGGCCTTGGCGCGCAGCTCCGTGACCTCGTCGAGCTTGTCCTGGAGCTTGGCCACGTTGCGCCGGGCGAGGTCCTGAATCTTGCTGTGGCGGGGGTCCTTGCTGGTCTTGAAGGCGGGCTTGGCCTTCTCCTCGGCGAGCTCCCGGGTCAGGTGCTTGATCTTCTTCTCAAAGTCCTGGATGCGGGTGCCCAGTTCCTTGCGCCGCAGCTTGAGGGCTTCGGTATTGTCTTTCGGGGGCGTGGGCATGCGGGCACCTTGGGCTGTTGGTGATGGGGGTTGGGATGGCGATAAGTCACCCGCGGGGCGGGGTTTGTCAACTGCGGGAGGAGCGGGGTCTTGCTTCAGGTTATGGTGTCCCCTTACTCGCTGCACCTGGGAGACTTCTTTCAATCTCACTGAGCTGGGTATCCCACCATTCAATTGCCTGGCGAAGCAGTTTTATCGAATCAACGCCCTGGAATGGACCATGTTTCATTGCACAGGAATTCATGTCCACGATCGAATACCAATCGTCACATGTCCAAAGATCTAGCGACCCATCATCATAATTACACTGGTACTCTTTTATTAGAATGTCGCGTTCTTTCTTGATGAAATGCCAGTAAATACTTTGGGGGTCTTTTTTTGAATCATCTATTTGTTTGAATTGAACGTCAATTTTGTGTCCAGCTTCAGATGACTGGTCCCTATCAACATTTCTGAGCACATGGCCAACCGCTCTACACAAAGCAATAGTCGCCAAAAACATGACCCTATACTCTTGCCGCCCCACGGCGTGAGTCAGCCTGTCTAGCGCAAAACGGCAATCATCTAGCACCTGTCGGGCTTTTAGCATGGACCCTCCGAATTGAAATTAAGTATAGCTGACACAGCTCAACAGTCAATTGTAGAAAAGGCCCGCCGCTTGCGCGACGGGCCTTGGTTTTGCCGTTGTCTGAACCGTCAGCCTAGAACTGGTCCTGCAGACCGAAGGGGTCCTTGAACTCCACGCTCTTGTCCCACATGATCTTCTTCTCGCCCCGGTTGTCCAGGTACTTGGCCAGCTCCAGGTCGACCTTGAGCGGCACATCCACGCCAGCCTTGGTCAGCGCCTGGCGCAGCAGACCCTCGGCCTTGCCCGCGAAGGCCACAGAGTCGCCCAGCACACGCATGGCCTCGGACGGGTTGTGGAAGCCCATGGAGTTCTCCGCGCCGATGAACAGCGAGCGGTAGAACGCCTCCTCGTAGTAGTCGCGCGCCTTGTCATACAGCGTCTGGTCGATGGTCTTGCCCTCGGCCTGGGCCTTGTGCGCGGACTCGATGAGCTTGGCCACGGTGGCGGTGGCGTAGCCGGAGCGCAGCATCATGGACGCGGTGCGGTCCTGGATGGTGGTGACCTGCTCCTTGAGCCAGGTTGCAGTCTCGGTGTGGCACTGCATGCAGGCCTTCATGTCGTTCTTGAGCGGGCTCATGACGCGGTGGTCGCTGAACTTCTTCACGCCCTGCTTGGTGTAGGGCATGTGGCAGTCGGCGCAGGCGGCCCCGGCCTTCCAGTGAGTGCTCTTGTTGCTGAACAGCTCGAACTCGGGGTGGCGGATGAAGGCCATCTTGTAGCCGGTGACGTTCTGCTTCCACTCGCGGTAGGAGTCGTCGGAGCGGATGACCTTGACGATATTCTCGATGGTGATGGCGCCCCACTTGCTGCCCTGCCACGGGAAGAACAGGCCGACGGACTTCATCTCCTTGTTCTTGGGCACGTTGTAGGTCACGTGGCACTGGGCGCACACGGCGCTACGCTTCTCCTGGCGGGTCAGGTTCTTCTGGTCCACCTTCATGGCGTCCAGGGCCGCGCCCAGGGTGAACCCGCGCGAGAGCTTGAGGCCCATGTCCTTGTTGTCGTGGCAGTCGATGCAGGCCACGCCGAGCTCCCGGTTCTTCTCCGGGATCATGGCCAGAACTTCCTTGTAGGGCTTGGAGTAGTAGTCCTCGCCCAGCTGCTTCTGGAGCTGCACGGAATAGGGCGACTTGCAGGAGAGGCACACGCCGCCGGACTTCAGGCGGCTGGCGTCGATCTCAAGCTGGTCGCGCACCATGCGCGCGTGGCCCTTGGGCTCGTTGTACTCCACGCCGAAGCCCCAGCCGTTGAACAAGAGCGCCATGTAGGGGTACTCGGCGAGCTTGTCGTAGGTCAGGTGGTCGGCGTCCATGCCACGCTTGTACTTGCTCTTTCCGGCGGGCTCGGGGTCGTTGGTCTTCTTCCAGGTCTCATATTCTTCCGGGTAGGCCTTGCCCCACAGCTCCGGATCGATCTCGCCATCGGGAATGGCGACGGTTTTGACCATCTCCGGCTTGCTGGGCGCACAGCCGTAGGGGATGACCAGGTACGCCAGCGCCAAAGCCACTGTAACGACGAACAGGGTTCCCTTTTTCCTCAAAGCCATGTCGCTCCTCCTCCCGTAAATGCGTTGTTCCCCTGCAACGGAGAAATTTGTGTTCTCATGAGACCGCCCCGCTACTGCGTTTCGATGGCGCCACTGCGCTTGTGCATGATGCGGCGGTGGCAGTCGGTGCAGTTGCGCTCCTGGTTGATCATCTCCACCGTGTCCTCATGGCAGCGGATGCAGTTGGCCTGCACTGTCCTGCGGCCATGCTCGGTGATGCGGATGTCGTCGGGCACGCGCCCGGAGTTGAACACCAGCACGTCCTTCATGCCGTCGATGGACTTCCAGACATAGTGCGACGGGAGGCTGTCATTGGGCAGGTGACAATCCACGCAGACTTTGCGCCGGTGCGCGCCCTGGTGGAACCAGGCCTCGTACTCGGCCTCCATCACGTGGCAGGAGGCGCAGAAGTCCGGGGTTTCCGATTTGGCCAAGAGCTGCGGCGGGCCGACGGCCAGGAACAGCGCCACGGCCAAGGCCACTGCGCCCGCCAGAAGAACAATCCTCAAGCCGCGACGTTTCTCGTCACTCATTCCCCCACCCCTTCAGGCTAAACGTCCCGCCCAGGCGGACCCCTGGACGGCTTCCCCGCAGGCACAAAATGCAACTGTCTGAAATAATTGCACCTGGCAACTGTGCCCACACATTTGTAGCTTACCCTATTTTCTGGCGGATTACTTGACTTAAGTCAAGAGACTTGAACCAGGCGAGAAGAAATTGACTTTGACACATCTTGGCCGCGGTTGCGCCCGGCGCGGACCTGTGGCAAACACGCACGAATCCGTCTCCAAGGAGCTTCCCTCATGCAAATTCCCTTCATGCGCCTGGACCGCCAGTTTGCCAACCACCGCCAGGAATTCATGGACGCTGTGGAAACCGTCTTCACCCACGGCAAGGTGCTGCAGGCCCAGGAAGTGGGCGACCTGGAGGCCCTGGTGGGCGACTATTTCGCCCTGCCCCACGCCGTGGCCGTGGGCTCCGGCACCGACGCGCTCATCCTGGCCATGAAGGCCCTGGGGCTCAAGCCCGGCGGACGCGTGGCCGTGACCAGCCTGTCCTTCGTGGCCTCGGCCTCGGCCATCGTGCACGCCGGGGGCATCCCCGTGTTCGTGGACATCGAGGACGACTATTACATGGCCCGCGAGGACGTGCTGCTCGATTTGGTGAAGTCGGGCAAGGTGGACGGCGTGGTGGCGGTGCACCTCTACGGCCAGATGACCGAGCTTTCCGAGATTTACGCCGAGGCCAAGAAGCGCGGCGTGTTCGTCATCGAGGACGCGGCCCAGGCCCTGGGCGCCACCCGCCACGGCGTCGCGCCCGGCGCGCATTCCGACGTCACCTGCGTCAGCTTCGACCCCACAAAGGTCATCGGCGCGCAAGGCAGCGGCGGCCTGGCCCTGGCGCGCGAGCACCACATCGCCGAGCACCTGCGCCGCCTGCGCTACCACGGCCACGCCGGGCAGCGGGTGTACACCGAGATCGGCCACAACAGCCAGCTGCCCACGGTCCAGGCGGCCATCATCAAGGCCAAGCTGGGGCACGAGGAGGAGTGGCGCCTGCGCCGCCTGGCCATCGCGAGCGCCTTCACCGAGACGCTCCAGCGCCGGGCCGACATCCGCCCGCCCAAGGTGCGCGAGGGCAACACCCACATCTTCCACAAGTACGCCATGACCTTGAAGCAGGGGCGCGACGCGCTGGCCCTGCACCTGAAGAACCGGGGCATCGGCAGCTCGGTGCACTACAGCCTGCCGCTGAACGAGCAGCCCTGCTTCGCGGGCAACCACGAGACCGTGGGCGACATGAGCGTGGTCAAGAAGGCCACGCAGCGCCTGCTGTCCCTGCCCATCTACCCGGAGCTGACGGACAGCGAGGTGAACTACATCTGCGAGGCCCTGCGCGACTTCAAGGGCTAGGTCCCTTCGGGGCTTTCAAGGGTGTTGCGACACCGCCAAACGAAAGCGCCCCCGCAAGTCACCAGGACTCGCGGGGGCGCTTCATGTTGTTGGAAAAGGAGCTACATCGCGTTGGCGTCGATCTGCTCCACCTGCTCCTGGATAGCCTTGGCCAGCGGCCCTTCCAGGCCCATGATGTCGACGTTCAGGAAGCCGCGCACGATGGTGCTGGTGGCCTCGGCCTCGTCCATGCCGCGCGCCATCAGGTACTCGATCTCATCCTGGGCGATCTTGCCCACCGCCGCCTCGTGCGACAGGTCCACGCCCTCCACCGTTGCGTCCAGCTCCGGGATGGCCAGCATCTGCCCGCCGCCCAGGATGAGCCCCTTGCACTCCAGGTGGCCCCGGCACGGCACCGCGTGGCCCGCGATGTGCCCGCGCGCGATGTTGGTGCCGCCGGTGGTGATGGTGCGCGCGATGATCTCGCATCTCGTGTCGGGCGCGTTCATGATGACGCGGTTGCCGGTGTCCACGTAGGAGCCGGCCGGCGTCACGATGATGGAGTTGAACCGGGCGATGGCCCCGCGCCCGTTCAGGTGGATGGCCGGGTACATCTGCAGGTTGCCCACCGGGCTCATGAGCACGTAGTTGCTCTGGAACACGCCGCCCTCTTCCACCACGCCCACGGAGCGCGGGCGCACGGTGGCGTTCTCGCCCCAGTTGTGGACCATGGTGAAGGTCAGCTTGCCGCCCTTCTTGACGTAAAACTCGGTGATGCCCAGGTGCGCGGCGTGGGTCGTGCCGTGGGCCGTGGAGCAGCCGGTGAGGATATGCACCTCGCTGTCCTCTTCCACCACCACGATGTTGTGCACGTTCTGGCCCGCGTTGTCGGCCTTGAGGAACAGGCAGGACTGCACGGGCTTTGTGATCTTCACGCCCGGCTTGGTGCGGATGAAGTAGCCGCCGTGGGTGTTGGCCGCCACGTTCCTGGTGAACTCGTCCTTGTCCTTGTCGACGAGCTTCCAGACGTACTCCGGCAGATTGTCGTAGCGCTTCATGGCCACGTTGAAGTCGAGCAGTTCCAGGCCCGGATCGCGGGACTTGCAGTGGACGGTGCTCTGGTCCATGTGCATGAACACGGCGCTCGCCGCGTCGGAGTCAACGTCCACGCCCGCGTGCAGGATGCGGTGCTTGTCGCTCTCGTCCAGGGTGCGCAGGTCGGCGATCTCGCCGCGCTCGATGCCGGTGAAGGAGAAGTCGTTCAGGTTGACGTCTTTCATGATGCCGTCCTTGTGAGGTCGAGCGGCTGCAAGCCCGAGGGCTCGTTCAGGCACTTGATGCACTCCTGGTAGCCGTAGCTGCGGATGTGCTCCAGGATGTCGCGGGGGCGCGCCTCGCAGCAGAGGTGTCCCTCGTAGAGCACCTGGCCGCGGTCGGCGTTGATGTAGTCGAGGATGTAACCGGTGTGGGTGATGATGAGCCCGCTCGTGCGCAGCTTGCACTTGAGCGGCTTGGCGCAGGCGCCCGGGGGCAGGTCCACCTCGCCGTCCAGCAGGCGGCGCACCACCTTGCCGATGAGCTGCATGTTCTCCAGGTCCACGCCGCTCTCCGGCTCGTCGAAGAGCACGAAGCTGGGCTTCTGGGCCATGAGCTGCAACAGCTCCGAACGCTTGATCTCGCCGCCGGAGAACCCGGCGTTGATGTCGCGCTCAAGGAAATCGACGAAATTGACCTTGGCGGCCAGGGCCTCGGGGTCGACCTCGCGGCCGCGCGCGCACATCTGCACCAGGTGCCGGGTCTTGAGCCCGTGGATGGTGGGCGGACGCTGGAAGCTCATGCCGATGCCCAAGCGGGCGCGCTCGTACATGGGCATGTAGGTGATGTCCTGGCCGCGGAAGGTGATCTTGCCGCCGGTGACGGTGTAGCCCGAGAAGCCCATGAGCGTCATGAGCAGGGACGTCTTGCCGGAGCCGTTGGGGCCGAAAAGAATGAAGGTCTCGCCTTCTTTTATGTGCAGGTCGATGCCGCGCAGCACCTCTCGCTGGCCAATGCTGACGCGCAGATCCTCGATCTTGAGCATGGAAGCCTCGCCTGTGGCCGCCTGGTTTGGGTCCGGTCGCGGACCGGCGGTCGCGGGCTGTTTCCTACCGATTTTGGCGGGCGAAGTCCAGTTGCCCCCCGGCGGCCCACCCTCCCCCGGCGCGCTTTGCTCCCGGGCTGCTTTGTTGTAGAGTGCCTACAGCGAGGCACACCATGGCGAAGAAGCTTTCATCACTGGACGACCTGAAGGACCTGAAGCTGGCGGGCGGCAAGACCAAGACCACGGCTGTGGACCTGGCCCGCATCGCCATGAAGGGCGGAGCTGTGCCGTCCCCGAAGGCTTCCCAGGCCAAGCCTTCCGCACGGCCCGCGCAGCCCGCTCCCGAGCAGGACAGTGGCCCCGGCAACGCGGACGACGCCATGTTCTTCCGGGCCATGCAGGGCATCGCCCCCCTTGCCGGCAGCGGTCGCCAGATCCAGCCGCCCCCGCCGCCGCCCGCCGCTGTCGAGCCGGAGGACGGCGACGACTCCGACGCCAAGCTCATGCGCCTGGCCGCCCAGGGCGCCATCGAGTTCGACCTGGAGCTTTCGGACGAGTACATGCGCGGGTTCGTGCGCGGGCTGGACTCCAAGATCTTCCAGCAGCTCAAGGCCGGGAGCCTGTCCGTCGAGGGGCACCTGGACCTGCACGGGCAGAACGCGGACCAGGCGCACGACGCACTGTTGTTTTTCATGCGCGAGAGCTATCTGGCGGGCAAGCGCGTGGTGCTGGTGATCCCCGGGCGCGGCAAGAACTCGCCGGGGGGCTTGAGCATCCTGCGCGCGGAGATTCAGAGCTGGCTGACGCGCGAGCCGCTGCGGCGTATTGTTCTGGCCTTCTGCACGGCCCAGCCGCGCGACGGCGGCACAGGCGCGCTGTATGTTTTGCTGCGCAAGATCCGCAAGAGCGTGGGCAAGGTCGCCTGGGACAAGCAGATGAACTGGGAGGACCTTGACCGGTAGGCTTGCCAGCGGCCCCTCCACAATGTATACACCGCGTCTCGCAACGGCATCACACCCGCCTTCTCAAGTGCGGAGAGGTAGCGAAGTGGCCGTACCGCGCCCGACTCGAAATCGGGTTACGGACTAATAATCCGTACGTGGGTTCGAATCCCACCCTCTCCGCCATCACACTCCCAAGCCTTCGAGACTCCAAGAAATCCTGATATTCAACAGCTTCTCGCCTTCCAACTGGTACACTTCAGTGGTACACTTGGAGGCATGAAGACTATGCCCATGAAGTGCCCTGGCCTCACCCGCCGGGACAAGAGCACGAACTTCCGGCTGCGCGTCAAGGTGCCTGTTGACCTCCTGGCGCACTACCACCCGAAGAAGGAGCTGACGTTCTCCCTCGGCACCAGCAACCGCGAGGAAGCCTGTGCGAGAGGCACCGCCAAGCGCGGGCAAGTCCTCCAGGAGTTCCAGGCCATCCGAGCCAGGCGGGACGCAGAGGTCCGCACCAGCCTGTCCGAGACGGAGATGGACCGCCTTGGCCTCCTCCTCCAGCACAGCATGTTGAAGGCCGATGACGAGATCAGGATCAGCGGCATGGAGGACTGGCTCTTCGAGCGCCAAGGAGAAGAGCAGGCCCAGCGCCTTGAGACCTACCGCCGCGCCCTGGCCCGTGGCGACATGAGCGTGGTGGCCCCGGTGGTGGAGGACTGGCTGTGGGGCCATGGCATCCAACTGGACCGGGCCAGCCAGGACTTCAAGACCTTAGCCCACCGCTTTCTCAAGGCCCTTGTGACGGCCACGGACAAGCAAGTCCAGCGGCACCAGGGCGAAGTGGTGGACACGCCACCCGATCCCGGCCCCCTGGAGAGCCACGGCAAGACCTCGGCCAAGGTGGGGGGCGAGCTGACGCTGTCCGGCCTCTTCGAGAAGTGGAAGGACGAGAAGCAGCGCACATTGCCGGAGAACACCGTCACCGACTACGCCACCCACGTCCGGCACTTCCAGGAGTTGCACGGCGACCTGCCCTTGCCGGGCATCGCCAAGGCCCACGTCCGTGAGTTCAAAGACGCCATGCTCAAGTGCCCGGCCATCAACCGGCTGCCCAAGCACTACCGGAGCAAGAAGCTCCCAGCCCTGATCAAGCTGGCGGAGAAGGACACGAGCCTCCCGCGCCTGTCCGAGCGTACCATCAACGAGAAGTGCCTCGCGGCTCTGGCCGCCGTGCTGAACTGGGGCGTGAAGAACGGCTACCTGGAGCACAATCCGGCCACGGGCATCAAGGTGGACGTGGGCAAGGTGAAGGAAAAGAAGCGCCTGCCCTACTCCGTGGAAGACCTGAACCTGATCTACCGCTTCCCGATCTTCACCGAGGGCGCGAGGCCCAGGGGCGGCGCAGGCGAGGCGGCCAAGTGGCTGCCCATCCTGGCCCTATTCACAGGGGCGCGCCTCCAGGAGCTGGGCAGGCTTCAGGTGGAGGACGTGCGGACGGACAGGGGGATCACCTACCTGGACCTCACTAGCGCAGGCACCAAAACCACCAGTTCCAAGCGTCGCGTCCCGGTCCACAACGAGCTGGTCCGGCTCGGCTTCCTGGCCTACGTCGAGGAACGCCGCAAGGCCAAGGGCGGCCCGTTGTTCCCGGCCCTCAAGTCCGAGCGCAGCAGCCCCACCGAGGGCTGGACATCCTGGTGGGGCCGCTACTGTCGGAGCAACGGGATCACGGACCCCCGCAAGGTGTTCCACTCCTTCCGCCACACGGTGAAGGATGGCCTGCGGGATTCCGGGGTGCCCTTCGACATCCGCAGCATCCTCCAGGGGCACACCGTGCCGGGCGTAGGCGAGGGCTACGGGCAGGGGTTCGCCCTGCATGTCCTGGCCGAGGCGATGGACAAGCTCCACTACCCCGGCCTGGACCTGGAGCATCTAGTGCCCCAGTGAGCCGGAATCACCGCCCCAAAGGTGCCTTGCCATGAAGTCAGCCATTTGAGAGAAAGGATCATCTCGAACCTTCCGGCACTGCCGCGCCCCACAAACAGGAGAAGTCCTCCATGAGCCTGTTCCGCTTCTTCCGCAAAGAGAATTCCTGTCGTTTCCTCGTGGACCCGGATGGCCGCTTGGCGCAGAAGTATGCCAACTTCAAGGCGCTGCTTGAGAACAACAACGAGGCCCTGGACATCCTGGCCGGGCTGGAACAGCTCTACTACGGCGGCGGCACGTTCAACATGGCCGCTGTGCGCGACGCCTGCCGCAGGCTCTCCGAAACCACAGGAGAACTGGTGGTCATGCTCAACGCCCTGACCGGAAACCGGCACCAGGAGCTGCGCGGGTCTCTGGCCCGCGTGGACGCCGGGCTGGCTCCGCTGTTCGGGGACAGGACCGTGGCGCTGCGCGGCGATGCCCCGCTGGTGCAGCCCCTGTCCGCCGTGGACCCCGGCCAGACGGCCCTGGTGGGCGGCAAGGCCTCGAACCTGGCGACTGTGCGCAACACGCTTGGAATGCCCACGCCGGACGGCTTCGCCGTCACCTCGGCTGCCTTCGCCAGCTTTCTGGACGCAGGGGGCCTGCGCCAGGCCGTGGCCGCGCAGTTGGACCGGGCCTCGCCCTATGACCTGGAAGACCTGGACGCCCGATGCCGAGTGCTGCGCGAACTCGTCATGGCGGCGGAGGTGCCCCAGGCCATTGCGTCTGCCATCCACGCGGAAGTGGACCGGCTGGAGCGCGAGGCCGGTGCCCCGGTGCTCCTGGCCATGCGCAGCAGCGCCGTGGGCGAGGACTCCCAGGCCTCCTTTGCCGGGCAGTACTCCACCGTGCTGAACGTGGGCAAGGGCGGCGTGCTGGACGCCTACAAGACCGTGCTGGCCAGCAAGTACACCCCGGCCGCCATCCTCTACCGCCTGCGCTACGGGCTGGACGAGGCCGACACGCCCATGTGTGTGCTGGGCCTGGTCATGGTCCCCAGCCAGGCCAGCGGCGTGCTCTACACCGCCGACCCCGGCGGCCAGCTGGACCCCGAGGGCGCTCCGGCCCTGCGCATCAACGCCGTGCTGGGCCTGGGCGAACAGCTTGTGAGCGGTCGCGCCACGCCGGACATCTTCGTGCTGGGCCGGTCGCCCCTGCGTATCCTGCACCAGGAGATCAGCCCCAAGGCCGAGCGCCTGGTGGCCCTGGCCGAGGGTGGCACGGCCCTTCAGGCTGTCACCGGGGCAGAGGGCGAACGCTCCTGCGTGTCCGAGGCCACGGTTCTGGACCTGGCTGTCCGCGCCCTGGCCCTGGAGACGCACTTCCGCACCCCGCAAGACGTGGAGTGGGCCGTTGATCCGTCCGGGCGTCTGCTCCTGCTGCAATCGCGCCCCCTGGAGGCGGCGGTCACGGTGGAGGGGCCAGCGGTCAGGCAGGAGGACATTTCCAACCCCGTGCTGCTCCAGGGCGGCAAGGCGGCGGCACCTGGCGCTGCCTCGGGTCCGGCCTTCGTGCTCAACTCCGCAGGACGTGAGTCCATGCCCGAAGGCGCGGTGCTGGTGGTGCGCACGGCTGCGCCCGAGTACGCGGCGCTGCTGGACAAGGCCGCTGGCATCGTCACCGATGTGGGCGGCGTGGCCAGCCACCTGGCCTCCGTGGCCCGCGAACTGGGGCTGCCCGCGCTGTTTGATGCCAGCGACGCCACCACGCGCATCCCCCACGGCCAGACCGTCACCCTCTGGGCCGACGCCGCCACGGTCTATGACGGCGAGGTGGCCGAGCTGGCCCGCACCCGCTCGGGCCGCAGGAGCCACGTCTTTGACAGCCCCATGCACAAGCGCCTGCGCGCCGCCCTGGACCTCATCGCTCCGCTGCACCTCACCGACCCCGAAGCCCCGGACTTCACCCCGGAAGGCTGCCGCACCATCCACGACATCGTGCGCTTCGCCCATGAGAAGTCCATGAAGTCCATGTTCGCCCTGTGCGACGAGGCCGGAAACGAGGCCAACGTGGTCCGGCTCAAGGCAGGCATCCCCCTGGTGCTCTACTGCGTGGACCTGGGCGGCGGCCTCAAGCCGAACCTGACCACCTGCGACGAGGTTGCCATCAGCCATGTGGAGTCCATCCCCATGCTGGCGCTCTGGAGCGGGTTGACCCACCCCGGCGTGTCCTGGGCGGGCGGCGTGGCCCTGAACGCGGGCAACCTCCTCTCGCTCATGGCATCCACCACGACCACGGCCGAGGCTCCGGGAGGGGACAGCTACGCCGTCATCTCGCACGACTACGTGAACCTGAGCGCCAAGTTCGGCTACCACTACGCCAACATCGACGCCCTGTGCGGGAAGGAACCGGGCCAGAGCCATGTGTCCCTGCGCTTCTCCGGCGGCGTTGGCAGCTTCTCGGGGCGGTCCCTGCGCATCAATTTCCTGGCCACGGTGCTGGGGCGGCTGGGCTACGTGGTCAACGTCACCGGCGACTTGTTGGAAGCCAGCCTGAAGGGGTCAGACTGCGCCGCCCTGACGGACGTGCTGGACCAGACGGGCCGCCTGCTGGCCTCCAGCCGCCTGCTGGACGTGGCCATTGGCAACCCCGGCCAGGTGGACGCAATGGTGGAGCGCTTCTTCCAGGGGAATTACGACTTCCTCGGCCAGACCGACCGCAACCGGGTGCCGGGCTTCTATTCCCTGCAAGGCGACTGGAGCCTGGAGACCGGCGGCGAGTCCCCGGTGCTGCGCCAGGACGGCTCCAAGTGGGTGGACGGCCTGTCCGCCGGGGTGGCCAGCCTGGCCGGGAAGTTCATGGGCAAGCGCTACCAGGAGTTCCTGGACGGCATCGAGGCCTACGCCTACTTCCCGCTGGCCGTTGCCCGCGATGTTCAGGCCCGCGACGCCGACCTCCAGGTGGAGGTACTGCCCCAGGCCGGGAGCATAGACAGGGCGGGCGGCCTCGCCTTCGGTCTGAAGAACTCCGGCAACTACTTCGCCTTCCGCGTCAACGCCCTGGAGGACAACGCCGTGCTTTTCGAGTTCGTGGACAACCGAAGGCTGGAGCGGGCCAAGGTCGATCTGCCCGTGGTGGCGGGCCGCTGGACACGCCTGGAAGTGCAGGTGCGCGGGAACAGGATCACCGGCCTCGTGGATGGACAGCCTGTTCTTGAGTACGAGGCCGCCAAGCCAGTGGCCGGATACGTGGGGCTGTGGACCAAGGCGGATTCGGTGACGCAGTTCCGAGACCTCGTATTGACTGCTAGTGGCATCTCCAAGCGACTCCTTGCACCCGAATAGGCCGCAGGCGCCAGGCAACACCATGCCAGGCCTGGACCTGGAGCATCTGGTCCCACGCTGAAACTGGCTTCACCATTTGGCTTCTGCGGCCTCGAAGCGACCTCGGATGACCTAGACTTCATCCCGGCCCTCGAAACGCGCTCTACGAGCTTGCGGCAACCTTTGAGGCTGTAGCGCTTGCGGACGCCTCCGCTGTCCAGACAACTGGGCAGGCAGCGCACACCACCCCCTGTCCACGCACTGGATCAAGTCCACTGCACGTCCACCAAATCCCCCCCCAGACTCAAGGCGGGCGGCAAGCACACGCCCACCGCCCGCTTCCTGGCCTAGCCGGTTGCGCCGCTACCCGATCTGCGGGGCCTCCGCCTGCCGCGCCTTCCGCTCCAGCGTGAGCCACAGGCGACCCACCCGCAGATGCCGGGCGCTGTCCTCCGCCCACCAATCCAAGGCCGGGCGCTCCGTCCGCGTGCTGAAGATGCCACGGCCAAGGATCACCCCAGCCAGCCCCAGGCCGCGCCGGGTGAACGTCACGTCCAGGGCCAGGAGCCAGCGGGGAAGGATCGCCAGGGTGAAGCCACGGGACTGGAGGCGCACGGCCAGGAGGCCGCAGAGGTCCAGGGCGAACAAAGCAGGGGGCGGGGTCTCGGTGTCGTAGGTAAACAGGTCCATGGGTCGGTTCCTCCTCAAGGGTTTTGCCCGACCCTATGCCCGCACCAACACGTCACGTCAACATAAAGTTAATGATTCTCACATGTTATACAATCTACATCCAGGTGCCACGCTCCTCTCGATCCCCGTCCGGTGGGCATCGCCAGCCAGTAGGCCCGCCCTTCGCCGCAACATCCCCGCCAACCCCGGCAGCAACCCCATGTTCAACTTCGAGGGCCGGTCCCTGCGTGTGACCAACATCGACAACAAGCCGTGGTTCACGGCCCGTGATGTCGTGGTCTGCCTCGGGCTGAAGAACATCACCATGGCCTTGGCCCCGTTGGCCTCGGATCAGAAGGGAGTCAAAACTTTTGACACCCCTGGTGGTCGTCAGGCATGCCCGCCACTCATCCGATGAGTGGCAGGATCGTCTCCCTGGTGAAAAGAGAATGTAATTTTACCACACTCTCCCTGTTCCCCAGGACGAGAAGGGACTTCATCAGATGAACACCCCTGGTGGCCCCCCAGAAGGTCGCCGTCATCTCCGAGTCGGGCCTCTACAAGCTCATCATGCGCTCGGACAAGCCCGCCGCCAAACGCTTCCAGAACTGGGTGACCCGTGAAGTACTCCCCGCCCTCCGCAAGGACGGCATGTACGTCATGGGCGAGGAGAAGGTGAAGACGGGGTAGATGTCCGAGGACGAGGTTACCCCCTGTTCGACAAGGGGTATGCGCCGCCCGCACGCCTAACATGGGAAACTCCCAGCATAGGGTCACGGTCTCGGTCTTCTCCAGCATGGCGAAGTGCTTGGCGGCGTCGAGGGTCAGGAAGTACTCCTTGGTCGGACGGCCACCGAGGGGGTTTTTGACCGTTCCGTCAAAAACCACGAAGTCCTCGTTTTCCTTGAAGTTGCAGGCGTCGATGCGCTGCTTCACCCAGGTGGCGTACTCGCGCTTCGAGCCGAGCGCCTTGTGCAGCTCACGGGCGTTGACGGTGTCGATGAGGCCATCACCGAAGGCGGGGCAGGTGCCGATGGGGACGAAACCCTTACTGAAGGTAATGCAACCAAGCCCAAGGGTATCACCGATGCTGATACCCTCACAGCCGCACCACCCCACCAAACGTAACAGATGCTCAAGCCCACAGGTGCAGAATGACCAGGGCGGCAGGCAACGCAGGGCCTGGATCACCAGGAGCGCCCACGTTGCCTGCCGCCCACAGCCAGAAAGTGGGGATCACGATCTGCGGCCTCACCCATGCCCGGCCCTAGCCCACACCACGCCCTGCCCTCGCCAGGATGCCCCAGGCACAGCAGCGGCCCCACCGCTGGGCACCTGGGAGGTCCTGGCGCTGGTCCAGGGCGATAGGCTGCCCAGGTAGGCCTGGGTGGGTGGTGGTGGATCAGGATGAACAGGGCAGCTACTTGAGAGCTGGGAGGGGCTACGGGAGGACTCGCAGTATCTTGAAGCTATCTCTAGGAGGAAGACTACTCATAACCCTACAAGGAAGACTATGGGTGGTCTTACTGGTGGTCTACAAGTAGATTACTTGTAGTATATCTTAAAATAGCACAACTGGACCAGTCTTGCAAGAGGAAAGTGCAGGAATCCACACCCTGTCTCCTAAAACATGTCGGGTAATTACACGGCCTGGGCACACTGCATCGACCAGATCGACGGACGCATGGAGATGCGTCATATTTGCCACCCAGGAGGCCCGCAGACGCGCCCCCCCGCCTCTCGGCCACAACGGCACCGCAAGGCCGCCAGAACGCCCCGCAGGGCCACCCAGGCGCTTTTTGCGAGGGGCACCCCCAGGGCCAGGATCAGCACCAGGGAGCGAGGCCACCGAAGGTGCCCCAAAAGGTGCGCCTTGTTTCCAAGGAAGTGGCTGGTAATTCGGCCCTGTTTGCAAAGAAGCGTTGGGGGAGTAAGGCCAACGCGGTATTTCAGCCCCCACCTCACAGCCCCAGGCGCTTCAAGGCCCTCTGCACAGCGCACAGGCTCCAGGTGCAGCCCTGGGCCGTCCTGATCCCCAAGGTGTTCAGCTCCTCCACCATGCGGCGCTGGGTCATGCCCTGCCCCTTGAACGCGGCCAAGGTGCCCCGCAGGCGCTCCACGCCCTGGTCCGCCTTCTCCTGGCGGGCCGTGTTGATCCGCTCCAGGTTGGGGTTGCCCAGCTTCTTGCCCTGGGCCTTCACCCTGGCAAGGCCGTTCTTGGTCCGCTGGCTGATGAGGGTCCGCTCCATCTGGGCAGCCATGGCAAAGGCGTTGATCAGGATGTCCGTGGTCATGTCACCCTCGCCACGGGCCACCACGTTCTGCTTGATGATGTGCACCTCCACCTTCTTGGCGGCCAAGTCGCCCATGATGTTGTGCACCTCACGCATGGACCGGGCCAGCCGTGAGACTTCGGACACCACCAGTACGTCCCCACGCTTGAGCCTGTCCACCAGCTCGACGATCCGGCGCTTGCTGATGTCCTTCCGGGAGCTGATCTCCACCTCCAGCCACTCGGACACCTCCAGCCCCAGCCGTGCGGCGTAGGCCGTGATCTCCATCCGCTGGTTCTCCAAGTCCTGCCTGTCCGTGCTGACCCTCAAGTAGGCGTAGACCTTACCCATGCTGGGCACCTCCTCCGTGCTGACAGCATTTCTAAACGATCCATCCGTTCCTGGACGGCAACGGTCGCCTGGGCCGACTCCTCATCACCTTGCTGCTCTGTGAACAGAAGATCCTGCGAGAGCCCCTGCTGTACCTGAGCCTGTATTTCAAGACTCATCGGCAACGGTACTACGAACTGTTGGGCCAAGTCAGGACCGATGGCGACTGGGAGGCTTGGCTTGAATTCTTTGCCGAGGCTGTTGTCTTAACTTCCTCACAAGCGGTCGATACCTCAAGACGCCTGCATGAGCTCGCCGCAGCAGACAGAGAGAAGTTGACCACACTAGGGCGCGCTGCAGAATCCACCATCCAGATTCACAAGGCGTTCCTGGCTCATCCTGTGGCCACGGCCAAGTCCCTGGGGGCCAGGACCGGGATCAGCCCGGCCACGGTCAACAAAAGCCTTGTTCTTCTGGAGCGGCTTGGGATCGTGCGGGAGACCACCGGCAGGAAGCGCGGCAGGGTTTTCAGCTATGGCGGTGTGTTGGACATCATGAATGAAGGGCTAGAATTGCCTGCCAGGTAGGCGCGTGACAGGATGCTTTGGAATGACAGCCGGGCGAACTCGGCTATCAGGCATTTGCGTAACGCACTAGCTCAGTTAGCATCAACGGAAACCCACTCCCCCGGAAAGCACCTCCAGCTTTCTCCGCATTGGCCTTCGGCCCTCACCCAAGCCTCAATTGACCCCCAAAGAGCCTGACGGGCACGTCCTGCGGGGCATACTTGGGGGCATACGCAAAATATATCCAGATGATTGCCAAATATGCTGGGAGATTGCTGCAGGCATTCGGCCGTTACCATTGCCTCCGACTAGTCGTATCAAAAAACACAGAACGCATAAGCGCCCCCTCTCCCTACATGCACTCCCTACCCCAAAGTCACTTGCAGGACATCGCGCACGGTTGTAAGCAATTCCTATTTCCTTAGGCTTATAGCCATCGGAACCGCACGAGGAGAACATGCAGCATGCCCCACCGGCGCCAGCCGCCCCCAGGGAACCACCTCTGGACTCAAGATAGGCATCCCAGACTTACGAGTGGTACAACTCATGGGGGCAGGCCATGCGCCCCTGAGCCGATGTTTGCGGCCTTATCCGGACGAAAGCGTTTGACAACCGGCCCCTAGCAAAAGCATTCTATAGAATGCCTTAAGCTGGAGAAGCTGCACCCAACATCCACGTTACCGCCTCTGGCGTGGCAAACACAAATCGCCCATGAGGACACATAATAATGGCCGAGATAGAAGACCGCTGGTTATCGGTAGATGAGATAGGTAAGTTCCTCGGTGTCAGTAGTGACACCGTTTACCGCTGGATAGACAAGCATGCGATGCCCGCCCATCGAATGGGCCGCCTTTGGAAGTTCAAGAAAGACGAGATCGACGAGTGGGTGAAGGCTGGCGGTGCGGCGGACAAGAGCAGACAGGATCAAGCAGAATGAGCAAGAAGAACGGGAATAATAATTCAGTCGATCTGGATATCGGGACCCTCTCCGGGCATCTCTGGGAGGCGGCCAATATCCTGCGCGGTCCTGTCGACGCGGCTGACTTCAAAACCTACATCTTCCCTCTGCTGTTCTTCAAGCGGCTCTCCGATGTCTACGACGAAGAGTATGCCGTGGCCCTGAAAGACTCCGACGGCGACATGGAATTTGCCCAATTCCCCGAGAACCACCGGTTTCAGGTTCCGGAGGGCTGCCATTGGAAGGATGTCCGGGCCAAGAGCGTCAATATCGGCCATGCGCTCCAGAAGGCCATGCGCTGCCTCGAGCAGGCCAACCCGGACACCCTGCATGGCATTTTCGGCGATGCCCAGTGGACCAACAAGGATCGTCTATCTGACGCATTACTCAAGGACCTGATCGAACACTTCTCGTCGCTCAACCTGGGCAATAAGCACTGCAAGGCGGACATTCTCGGCCAGGCCTATGAATACCTGATCAAGAAATTTGCCGACCTGACCAATAAGAAGGCCGGTGAATTCTATACCCCGCGCTCTGTGGTCGCGCTGATGGTTCGCATTCTAGCGCCCAAGGCCGGGGAATCCATCTATGACCCGGCCTGCGGGACTGGCGGCATGCTCCTCGAGGCCCTGCATCATGTCAAAGAGCATGGCGGCGATGAGAACCTCATGCTGGGCAAGCTCTACGGCCAGGAAATGAACCTGACCACATCCTCCATCGCCCGAATGAACCTCTTTCTTCACGGCGCAGAAGATTTTCATATCGAACGCGGCGACACACTGCGCTTGCCCGCCTTTTATTCAGGCGACAGCCTCGCCACCTTTGACTGTGTCATCGCCAATCCTCCGTTCTCACTGGAAAAGTGGGGTGACGACGTCTGGGTCAACGACCCTTACGGCCGCAACTTTGCCGGGCTGCCGCCTGCGACCTCTGCTGACTTCGCCTGGGTCCAGCACATGATCAAGTCCATGGCTCGCAAGACCGGACGCATGGCCGTGGTGCTTCCCCATGGCGTGCTGTTCCGCATGTCCAAGGAGGGCGAGATCCGGCGCAAGCTGCTGGAGATGGACATCCTCGAAGCGGTGATCGGTCTCGGCCAGAATATTTTCTACGGCACTGGTCTCGCGCCGTGCGTCCTGGTCTTCCGCGACAGCAAACCCAAGGCACACCGCCAGAAGGTGCTGTTCATCAACGCCTCGAAAGAGTTCAAGACCGGCCGCGCCCAAAACGAGCTGTTGCCGGAACACGTGGACAACATCCATCGCTGGTACGAGGGCTATCAGGACGTGGAAAGGATCTGCCGGGTGGTCACGCTCGACGAGATCCGCGAGAATGATTTCAACCTGAACATTCCACGCTATGTGGAGCCGGTGATCGAGGAAGAATCCATGACCATCGATCAGGCCGTCGCCAATCTCAAGGAATCGTTGCAGGCGGCGTACACGGCAGAGGATCGCCTGAAGGTGCTGCTGCTCCGGGAGGGGCTCCTGTGAAGATATACCAGTACAGATCACCCATCGGTCGGTTCCTTATCAAACCGCAAGCCAACGGTCGCTGGGGACTTTGGTTCAAAGACGACCTGCTCGGCTCCTATCACGCTGCCATGGCGGCCGCCGATGACGTCTACATGCAGGCGACCGGCGATTACGACTGGGATTCTCTGGATGACGCCGATATTCCAACGGATATATCTGAATGGGAAGTGGTAGCACGGTGAAAAAGAATAAGCACATTTCTCAATCGGAGTTGGAATCCTACCTCTGGGGCGCGGCCACCTTGCTGCGTGGCTACATCGATGCCGGGGATTACAAGCAGTTCATCTTCCCTCTGCTGTTCTACAAGCGCCTGTGTGACGTGTACGGCGAGGAGCTGGCCGATGCGCTGGAGGAATCCGGCGGCGATCAGGAATACGCCGCACTCCCCGAACAGCATCGCTTCCAGATCCCGGAAGACGCTCACTGGAAGGCGACCCGCACTAAGGTTGAGAACGTGGGAAAGGCTATCCAGGACTCGCTGCGGGCTATTGAAACAGCCAACCCCGACACCCTGTACGGAGTCTTCGGTGACGCCCAGTGGACCAACAAAGACCGCCTGCCGGACCGTATGCTGCGCGAGCTCATCGAGCACTTCAGCTCGCAGACGCTTTCACTCGCCAACTGCCCGGAGGATGAGCTGGGTGTGGGCTACGAGTTCCTGATCAAAAAGTTTGCCGACGATTCCGGCCACACGGCTGCTGAGTTCTATACCAACCGCACCGTGGTCCATCTGATGACAGAGATGCTCGAACCCAAACCGGGGGAGTCGATCTATGACCCCACCTGCGGTTCAGCGGGCATGTTGCTCTCCGCCGTCACCCATCTGAAGCGTCAGAACAAGGAGTGGCGAAACGTGCGGCTGTTCGGCCAGGAGCGCAACCTGCTCACCTCGGCCATCGGCCGGATGAACCTATTCCTGCACGGCATCGAGGACTTCCGCATCGTCCGGGACGATACCCTGGCTAATCCCGCCTTTGTCGAAGGCGACCAACTCATGCAGTTCGATGTGGTCCTGGCCAATCCGCCCTACTCCATCAAGCAGTGGGACCGCGATGCCTGGTCCGCCGACCCGTGGGGCCGGAACATCTACGGCACCCCACCCCAGGGCCGCGCCGACTATGCCTTCTGGCAACACATCATCAAGAGCATGAAGGCCAAGAGCGGCCGCTGTGCCATCCTGTTTCCGCATGGTGTTCTCTTCCGCAATGAAGAGTCGGCCATGCGCGAGAAGCTGGTCGCCCACGACGTGGTGGAGTGTGTGCTGGGGCTCGGCCCCAACCTCTTTTATAACTCGCCCATGGAAGCATGCGTAGTCATCTGTCGGATGAACAAACCCAAGGAGCGCAGGAACAAGGTGCTCTTCATCAACGCGGTTAATGAGGTGACCCGTGAGCGGGCACAGAGCTTCCTCACCGAAGACCATATCCAGCGCATTGTCGCCGTCTACCAGACGTTCAGTGACGTGGACGGCTTTGCCCGGGTGGTCGGCAATGACGAGATCAAGGAGAAAGCCAGCAATCTCAGCATTCCGCTCTACGTACGGGCGGGCAACGGAAACGGCAATGGCAATAGGGCGATCGAAACGGTCAGCCTTAAGCAGGCTATTGCGAACTGGCAGGAAAGCTCGATGGCTTTGCGGGAGTCGATGGATGGCCTCTTCGAATTGCTTGAGGATGCGCGGGTGATGGGAGGTGCCAAATGAGCACGCGCCCCCTGAAGCCTGGCTGGAAGATGGTGAAGTTCGGCGAGGTGGTAAAAAACGCCAATCTTGCGGAGCGTGATCCCGAAGCCAATGGAATTGAAAGAATCGTTGGCCTTGAACACATCGACTCCGAGAATCTGCATATCCGTCGCTGGAATTCCGTCGCGGATGGCACATCCTTTAGCCGCAAATTTGTGCCAGGACAGACTCTTTTCGGCAAGCGCCGGGCTTATCAACGCAAGGTCGCCTATGCCAAGTTTGAAGGTATTTGCTCTGGGGATATCCTGACGTTCGAGCCGAAAAACAGTAAGGTTCTGCTGCCGGAACTTCTGCCTTTTATCTGCCAGAGTGATGCCTTCTTTGATCATGCACTTGGCACCTCGGCCGGCTCGTTGTCGCCAAGAACCAGTTGGGCCGCGTTGCAAGATTTTGCATTCCCGCTGCCGCCCCTTGATGAACAGAAGCGTATTGCCGAGATTCTGTGGGCGATAGATGAATCCGCGATGAGCTGGAGCAATTCCCTTTGCGCTATGTCTGGATTAATGCAGGCTACAATAGATTCATTTGTTTACGGTTCAGATGGGAAAACAAGCCAGTGGCCGCAAGTTAAACTTAGTGATCATGTGGAAGAAAGCTTGTATGGCCCTCGGTTTCCCGCAGGACTGTACTCCCCGGAAGGCAACGCATACACCATTCGAACTACGGACTTTGATCGAGTAGGAGGAATTGAGTATGCCGATGTTCCCGCCGCGAACCTTGAAGAGAGCGTTGTTAATAGACATCTGCTTCAAGACGGCGATTTTCTTCTCTCTCGGTCTGGTGAGTATGCAGGTCTAGGCGCAGTATTCAGGGCACAAGAAGACGGACGTATCTACATACCAGCAGCATTTTTAATTCGGTTCCGGTTGCGTGGATCGCTCTTGCCAGATTATCTAATGGCGCTATTCAGATCAAAGTTTCATCGGTTGCATGTTCTTCCTTTGGCAAAAGGAAGCGCGCAACCAAATATTAGTGGCTCGAGGGCTCTTGATTTGTTGATCCCTACGCCTCCAATCAAAAAGCAAGAACAGCTATTGCGATATATCGCAGAGATAAGAAATCGGCAGGAAGAGCTGAAGAGCCATTGGCATATGGTAAGCACGACAACAAAAGGGCTGATCGATTTCTATGTGACGGGAGCCGCCCATGTTTAACGAAGAAAATACGGTCGAGCAGATGGTTCTCGACACGCTCTGCAGCGGCGAGATTTCGAGCATGGTCGCCGAAGAGCTTGCGAGCTACGGTGGCGAGATCAAGGGCTGGCGAGTCGTGCCCGCCGAGGAGCTGCCCCGGCAGCATTCCGACATGCTGGTGGAGTCGATGGTCCGCGACGCCCTCATCCGCCTGAACCCGGAGATCAAGGCCCAGCCCGACCGCGCCGACGAGGTGCTCTACCGCCTGCGGACCATCCCGCTGTCGGTGCAGAGTGAAGGCCTGGTGCGAGCCAACGAGCTGTTCGCCGAATGGCTGCGGGGCGAGAAGTCCATGCCCTTCGGCGAGCGCGGCGAACATACCCCGGTACGCCTCATCGACTTCGAGAATCTCAGCAACAACGATTACGTGGTCACCAACCAGTGGGTCTACCCGGTCAAGGAAGGTGGCCGCCGTTTCGACATCGTTATGCTCGTCAACGGCATCCCGCTGGTAATCGGCGAGGCCAAGACTCCAGTGCGCCCGGCGGTGACCTGGGTGGACGCGGCCAGCGACATCCACAACGGCTACGAACAGAGCGTACCGCAGATGTTCGTGCCCAACGTCCTCTCCTTTGCCACCGAGGGCAAGTGCTATCGCTACGGCTCGGTGCGCATGCCCATCGATATATGGGGACCGTGGCACGAGGGCGAGAACAAGGCCGAGGGGACGCTTGCGGACGTGCAGCGCTCCACCCGTTCCATGCTGCGTCCCTATGTGGTGCTGGACATCCTACAGAACTTCACCCTGTTCGCCACCGACAAGAAACACCGGCGTATCAAGATCATCTGCCGCTATCAGCAGTACGAAGGCGCCAACCTAATGGTGACCCGCGTGGTCAAGGGCTACCCCAAGAAGGGCCTGATCTGGCACTTCCAGGGCTCGGGCAAATCGCTGCTCATGGTGTTCGCCGCCCAAAAACTGCGGATGCACCGCAAACTCGGCAACCCCACGGTGATGATCGTGGTGGACCGCATCGATCTGGACACCCAAATCACCGCGACCTTCAACGCCGCTGATATCCCGAACATGATAGGGGCGGCCACCCGGCAGGAGCTGCAAGGTTTGCTGGCGGCCGATACCCGCAAGATCATCATTACCACCATTCACAAGTTCGGCGAGGCGGACGGCCGCCTGAACGAGCGGTCGAACATCATCGTGATGGTGGACGAGGCGCACCGCACCCAGGAAGGCGACCTGGGCCGCAAGATGCGCGACGCGCTGCCCAATGCATTTCTCTTTGGCCTGACCGGAACGCCCATCAACAAGCGGGACCGCAACACCTTCTGGGCCTTCGGCGCAGACGAGGATGAGCAGGGCTACATGAGTCGCTACTCGTTCCAGGACTCGATCCGGGACAAGGCCACGCTACCGCTGCACTTCGAGGCGGTGGACGTGAAGCTGCACATCAACAAGGACGCCATCGACGAAGCCTTCTCGCAGATGACCGATGAGCTGAGCGAGTTGGATCGTGACGACCTGGCCAAGCGGGCCGCCAAGATGGCGGTGCTGATCAAGGCCCCGGCACGGGTGAACGCCATCTGCCAGCACATTGTCAAGCACTTCCAGGAGAAGGTGGGGCCGAACGAATTTAAGGCCCAGGTGGTGACCTTCGACCGTGAGTGCTGCGTGCTTTACAAGAAGGCCATGGACGAGTTGGTCGGCCCGGAGGCCAGCGCCATTGTCATGCACACCCAGGGTGGCAAGTCCGACGAGTACGCGGAATGGAAACTGGACAAGGACCAGGAGGAAAAGCTCCTCGACCGTTTCCGCGATCCAAACGACCCGCTCAAGTTCCTGATCGTCACTTCCAAGCTGCTGACCGGCTTTGATGCACCCATTCTGCAGGCCATGTACCTCGACAAACCGATGAAGGATCACAACCTGTTGCAGGCCATCTGCCGCACCAACCGTATCTATCCCGGCAAGACCCACGGACTAATCGTGGATTACCTGGGCATCTTCGATGATGTTGCCACGGCCCTCGATTTTGATGAAAAGGCTGTCCAGAAGGTCATCACCAATCTGGATGACCTCAAAAAAGAGTTGCCCGGTGTGGTGGCGAGATGCTTGGCGTTCTTCCCGGGCGTGGACCGCACCGTCGGAGGCTACGAGGGACTGATCGCGGCGCAGGACTGCCTGCCGGATAACGAGACCCGAGACAAATTCGCAGCGGAATACTCCGTACTCTCCCGTCTGTGGGAGGCGCTGTCTCCCGATCACTGTCTTGGCCCTTATGAAAAGGACTACAAGTGGCTGACCCAGGTGTATGAGTCAGTTAAGCCGCCAAGCGGCAACGGCAAGTTGCTATGGCACGCCCTGGGGGCCAAGACCATCGAACTGGTGCATGAAAACGTGCATCTGGAGACGGTACGGGACGACCTGGACACCCTGGTGATGAACGCCGAGGTACTCGAAGGGCTGCTCGATGCCAAGGACCCGGACAAGAAATCCAAGGAAATCGAGATAAAGCTCATCGCCCGCCTGCGCAAGCACAAGGACAATCCGAAGTTTGTCGCCCTGGGCGAACGCCTCGAAAGGCTCAAAGAACGGCACGAACAGGGCCTGCTCCATAGTCTCGACTTTCTCAAAGAGCTGCTAACCCTGGCCAAGGAGGTCGTCCAGGCCGAGAAGCAGGTGGACCCGGTCGATGAACAAGCCAAGGCTAAAGCTGCCCTTACCGAGTTGTTCGCCGAGGTGAAGAACGGCAAGACGCCAATGATGATCGAGCGGATCGTGACCGATATCGACGAGATCGTGCGCTTGGTCCGGTTCCCCGGCTGGCAAAACACCAAGGCCGGAGAGCGCGAGGTCCAGAAGGCCCTGCGCAAGGTGATTTACGTGAAGTACCAAGTCAAGGACCAGGATCTGTTTGACAAGGCGTTCGGATATATCCGGCAGTACTACTGAGATGGGATGGTAATGAGGCTCTATTGCTAAAGCGGGTCAGGCAAAGATGATCATTGAAAACCGCAAAGGCGACACCTTTGACGGATGGCCTGCACGCACCATACGGGAGGCGGGCGAGATTCCAATTGCCGAAATCGCTGAGCTTGCCCGACACCATTGACTTGCCGTTCTTTGAACGCGGTGCTCTGTCGACCATGAGATGCAAATTGAGGGGGCAATACGCGAATGGAGTTTGATGCAACCAGCGACTATCCATTTGTTGCAGCACCTTGGGGGGACTGAACATGTTTTGTTTCGTTTCCCAAACGTTT
>NZ_JAVHLD010000015.1:1934-2686 GCF_031082295.1 Humidesulfovibrio sp. | reverse complement strand
ACTCGACGAACAATGTTCCTATCTGACTTGAATTCTTAGAAAATTCATCAACCCATCTGTGTCGTCAAATAATTAGTTGCAAGATACTTCGAATCGTATAGAGGTTGCATAAAGGGATACGAATTGTGTGAAATCTATTTTGAACTAACAAGCTTTCCCAACCATATCGCGGAGGCTTGTCAGGCATTAACGAATGAGCAGTCAGAGGATTTGACGAATGAAAGTGCTAGCGGATGTTAAACCCTCGCCAGAGCAACTGAAATTATTCGTTCCCGATCCTCAAACTATGATTATCAAAGGGGCTGCTGGGAGCGGTAAAACGACTACATGCCTCCTCAGATTAAGAATTGTTTTGGGAAGAATGTCTGGATTAAAAAAGAGAAGTGGTGATTCAACGCCCGTTAGGGCACACGTGTTCACATATAACAGGACACTCATGGGGTATGTTAACCAACTAGCTGAGAGCCAAAGAAAGCATTTTGCAAATTCGGACGTCCAAATATCTACTTTTGGTGAATGGGCATATAGGACGTTGCGGGTGAGGCAAAACCAAATCTGCGAGGGATGGAAAAAACGATATCTTTCGGCAGGCTTTGCAAAATTTCCTCATGATGATGCATTCCTCGCGTCAGAGCTAGAGTATGTTCTCGGGAGATTCCCTCATGACCAGTTCCACGAGTATCTTGATCTTGAGCGCACTGGCAGAGGAAAAGCTCCTAGATTTGATAGAGGACAGCGAGAGAAATTCATTA
>NZ_JAVHLD010000015.1:0-1924 GCF_031082295.1 Humidesulfovibrio sp. | reverse complement strand
AAATGACGAACTCGATTTTCATGATCTCGCATATACTATTTCAAAGCTCTCAGCTCCCCAGAAATATGACGTTATAGTTATCGATGAAGGTCAAGATTTTTCGGCAAACGAAATGCGTGCTGTAAAAAATGTCTTAAACGACGAGCATAGCCTTACGATCGTAATTGATTCGGCGCAAAAGATTTATCCTAAAAGTTTTTCATGGAAAGAGGTGGGCATTCGTGCAACTCCGGAAAACGTATTTGTGCTTAAAGAAAATTTCAGGAATACGAAAGAGATTGCGGCATTCATTGCTCCAATTATCAAAGGTGCAGATTTAGGAGGTGATTTTGGGGCCTTGCCAGCACCAGAGAACTGCACGCGAAGTGGGCCAAAGCCCATTGTGCTCGAAGGATTGTATAATCAGCAACTGAATTGGGTTTTCAAGAACATTGTTTCGAAAATTGATCTAAAAGATGAGAGTGTCGCGTTCCTTCACCCCAAGGGGTGGTTTAGGGATGTCATAATGCGGTTGAACGCAGATTCGATTCCGTATGTCAATTTGACAAAACTAAAAGCATGGCCTGATAATGATGTAAATGTAGGCCTGATTACGATGCACAGTTCCAAGGGATTAGAATTCGACCATGTGGTTATTATTGGTTTAAATCAAAGCATGACACCGCATGGCAAGGATGATGGTGATGTATTCCTTGATCACTACAGGAGGCTCATTGCGATGTCGTGCGGAAGAGCTCGCAACTCACTCACAGTCGGATATAAGCCAATAGAAAAATCGTCTCTTGTGGATTATTTTGATCCAAGAACATATTCTAAGGTGGTGCTGTAGCCATGTTGCAGCTAATACGTGACAGGTGCATCCAGAGAGTCGTGCACTTTACGACAAACATCGGCCTAGTAGGCATTTTAAACACAGGTCTTGTAAAATCAAGAAAAGGGCTTAACGAGGACCAATACCTTTGCCACATACTCCACAATAACTGCGAGTGCAGAAAAGATGAAAAATGGACTGACTATATCAGCCTATCTGTTCAGGTCGCAAACAAAATGTTTTTGAGTTATGCAAAAAAGTGGGATCATAATAAGCCATTCTGGTGGTGCATACTAAGCTTTTGTCCTAGTATTCTCACGCATGAAGGAGTAGTTTTCTGCACAACGAACAATTCGTATGAAGAGACAGTTCTTCGAGGTACGGGTAAGGATGGGCTGCAATCCCTCTATGCAGATGTTGTGAAAGAAAAGCCTCCTTATCAAAAGTCAAGGACTGATAAAACCCAAATATCTTGCCCGACATCGCCACAAGCTGAAGTTTTGTACCCCAAATCGCTTGAGCTTAAGCATCTCACGGAGATAATCATACCTAGCCAGCAACAGGAACCCGAAATTATGGGATATTTGGCTGGAGCACGACAAACTGGGCTCAAGTACACAATAGACGCGGACGCTTTCGAATGACACACATGCCATCAAATACCTACGACCAATGGTTGAGGAAAGTCACTAATTCCGCTCTCTGGGCTGCTTACGGAGATGCCCTCGGATTTACAACCGAGATGGCTAACTCTGAAACTGTCCAGTATAGAACAGGATTGACTGAGGTTTCTTCCTTGATTGGCTGGAAGAGGAAGATCGGCGGGCGTTACGGCGTTAGTGTCAATTTGCCGTCCGGATGCTACTCTGATGACACACAGCTCCGGCTTTCAGTTTCTAGAGCCATTGGGCATGATGGCTACTTCGATGTGGATTCATTTGCCCACATAGAATTGCCCGTCTGGATGAGTTATCAGTTGGGTGGTGGACTTGGCACAAACCTCGCTGCGAAGAACCTTTCCAAAAGAAGTGTCGGTTGGGCAACGAATTTCTTCAAGTCCAAAGAATCATCATATGTGAAGGGCGGTGGAAATGGGGCTGCAATGCGAATTCA
>NZ_JAVHLD010000014.1 GCF_031082295.1 Humidesulfovibrio sp. | reverse complement strand
GTTTTCCTTCAGTTGCAAGGCCCCTAATCAATGAAAGGAGGAAATCAGATGATCAACCGACTTGTCGCATCTGCGACGCGCTTCAAAGCTGAGTTGGCGAAGCGCTTGTTCGCGCGGCGCCTCGTGCTCCGCCACGAAACCAACTTTCTCCACTCGTCTCTGGCGTATGCCAAGATCAACGTGGAGAAGTCGCGAATCCGGTGATCACCGTCAACGCGGCACAACGTATGTGAGCCCCTCTGGCTCATCAGGCAGGCCATAGGCCCATGTTCGCCACGTCGGCAACACCAGCCTCTGCAACTGGACGCACGACGACAGTGGCGCAACTACAGCACTCTTCCCCATTCAAAAGGCGGCCCGCAAAGGGCCGCCTTTCCTGTTGATCAGGGCAAGATGTGCCTCGCTGCCACCAAGCGCATGTGGGCTGGATCGATATAATTGTGAAAAATATCAGAAGAAATGGTTCAGCATCGGTCCAAGCCCGCAAGTCTCACATTCCCGCCCTAACGGGCGGCTGACAAAGGCCCCTTCGGGGGTCTTCTCATTTTGCACCAGCTGCCACCTTGCTGACGCAGGTCATTTCACCAAGTACGGCTTGTTGATGAGATCGGCGATGTCCGGTCCCTTGTAGTGCGGACGAATCCAGATCAGCCGACGCTGTGAGGCTCCTGGCCCATGGGGCTGATGCCTCCAATGCCCCCGGACCATGAACCTGACCTGCGGCTTGCTCCCGGCGGATTCTGACGAGTTGGAGGCAGCCGTGCCCGGCTCAATGACAATCGGTCCGAGGGAGGCGCCGACCTCCGCATAGTCCAGGCACGAATGCTCTGCCGCCTGCTTCAGCATTCTCTTCTTCTTCGGAACGGAGGCGAACTGGCGCGCATCAATCTCGATCTGGGCGCGCGGACTGGTGCAGGTCGTGAGTTCGGCCTGGTCGGAAGCCAGGTAGAGTGCGGCATTTAGCATGATCCGATAGAACGCCAAACCGTCCGTGTAGAAGGTTTCGTCCCCCATCGGTTCGATGATGTCGCCCCCGCCCTCAATGTTAATGCCACATCCCAAGTCGTCGGGCGTGAGCTTTTCCCAGTCCGTCCGCAGGGATTGCTCCAGCGACCAGCCATCTCCCAGGTACAGTTCCCGCTTGAGCATCAAATAGGACTTGGCCGGCGGCTTGGCGTGCCAGGCAACGATGACGAGCTTCCGGCCAAGCAGCTTCCCTCCTGCCGGGAGCAGGGTGAGGAACGCGGAGACCGGGGCGGCATAATCCAGGTCTCCGGTGTTCATCTCCCTGCGGCCTTCCGCGCCCCGGATGTTGTGCATGGCGTTGATGACGGTCGCCGAGGTGAACACGAACAGGCAGGTCGGGAACGGCAACTCCACCAGTCGCGCCTTGAGGTTGATTTCTGTGTTGGAGAGGTGTGTGGAGAGGTTGTCGCTGAAATGGAAACATTTCTTGTTGGCCAACTCGAAATTGACCATGCAGTGGTATTCATGGTTGACAGTGGCGTAGAGGCTGGCAAATTGGGCGCGCAATTCGGGAAGCACCTGCGGGAGGTGAGGCCGAATCTCGTCCAGGGATATGCCGGAGGCGCGGGACGCCTGCCCCAGGATGCCTTGGTCAACCTTTTCAAAGCACTCTGGAAACCGACTATTGTAGTCATCCACGCTCGCGATGGCCACGGGCGTTGGTTCCTGCGTCTGGAGGAACTGGGCATCACGCGCCGCCAGTTCCACGACGTACGGGCGGTTTTTCAGGATGAAGTCGTAGTAGGTAGGAGGCAGCGCCATCGTACATCTCTCCCACAGGCTTTCGGGTATGCCGATCATAGCTCCGGCCTGACGCAGGGGCAAGCCGTTTGCGGCATGCGTGTCATCCATGCATTCTGCCGTGTGGGTACGCACTATTTTGGGCTGGCTCCCCGGGGGTAAAACGACGTGTGCTGCGCGGTCTGGCGTGAAACAGGTGTGGTAGCATTGGGTTCACCGCTCTCCGCCACCACGCCCAGCTTCTCGATGCCCACGCTCTTTATCTCGCCCATGACCTTCACCACCACGCCGTAGGGCACTTCCTTGTCCGCACGTAGATAGAGCTGCTTCTTCTGCACCACCACGAGGTTCATGAGGTGCTGGCGCAGGTCCTCAAAGGGCACGTTGTACTCGTCGAGAAAGATGCCGCCGTCCTTCCTGATGGACAAAACGAGGTGGTAGCTGCCTGCGGGCAGGGTGCGCACGCTGCGCGTCTTGGGCAGGTCCACGTCCACGCCCTGGGTGAGCATGGGCGCGGTGACCATGAAGATGATGAGCAAGACCAGCATCACGTCCACGAAGGGCGTGACGTTGATTTCGGCCATGTAGCGGCCCCTGCCGCCTACGCTCGCGCCCATGACTACTGGTCTCGCGAGGAATTCGGAGCCCAGGAAACCTCGCGCTCCACGCGGTTCAGGAACGCCCCGGCGAAATTCACCAGTTCAGTCTCAACCTCGCCCAGCTCAGAGAGCAGGAAGTTGTAAGCGATGGTGGCTGGGATGGCGACAACCAGGCCGATGGCCGTGGTCACCAGCGCCTCGGAGATGCCCGGAGCCACGGTGGCCAAGGCGGCGGACTGCGACAGGCCGATGGAGTGGAAGGCGTGCATGATGCCCCACACCGTGCCGAAGAGGCCTATGAACGGCGCGGCGTTGGCGCAGGTGGCCAGGAAGGACAGGGAACTCGAGAGATGCTTCATCTCTGCGCTGACACCTCTGCGCAGCACACGGCGGAGCGTGTCCGAAGCGAGCATGCGCTTGCGGTCCGGCGCAACGTCAGCAAGCTCCAACTTGCGGAACGACTGCATGGCGAGCAGGCCCACCCGCGCCAGCGGCGAATCCTCCTCACGGCCGACGCTCTGCAGCCCGAGGGCGAGGTCTTCGGCGTCGCTGAACGCCTCGTAGCCGCGCGCCACCTGGCCCTTGACCCGACGGTAAACGATGAGTTTGTGGACGATGATGGTCCAGCTCCACATGCTCATAAGTGCCAGGAACACCAGAACGATCTGGACGCCTAGCGTCGCACCCAAAATCATACCCAAAAAACCGCCTTCTGGCAGCATACGCGTGTTCCTCCTGCTTTCTGCGCTCGCGGGGCAAGCTCTCGCCGTTTCCTGTCCCCCCTGCTTGACATGACACGTTTTCCATGTCTATTGGTTTTCAATGCTACGTTTGCTGATTTGGTAACACGTCTGCGCGGGGTGCGCCGACGTGTGAGGAGTGTTGTGTCCACACAATCTGGAGGTGCATGATGCAAGACATGGAAAAGGTCATGATGAAGGGGAGCGCCCCGAAAAACATCGACCCCACGAAGTTCTCCTTCGTGCAGGTCGATGCCGCCAAGTGCCAGGCCTGCGGCACCTGCGACGACGTCTGCAAGACCGGCGCTATCCAGGCGGTCGGGAAAGACGAGAAGCGCAAGGTGCTGGACCCGGCTGCCTGCGTGAACTGCGGCCAGTGCCTGGTGAACTGCCCCTACGGTGCCATCTACGAGGAAATCTCCTTCGTGGATGAGGTGTTCAAGGCCCTGAAAGACCCGAACACGGTGGTGGTGTCCATGCCCGCCCCGGCCGTGCGCTACGCCCTGGGCGAGGCCTTCGGCCTGCCCGCCGGCACCCACGTGGGCGGCAAGATGCACGCGGCCCTGCGCAAACTGGGCTTCAAGCTCGTCTGGGACAACGAGTTCACCGCCGACGTGACCATCATGGAAGAGGGAACCGAGCTCTTGAACCGCGTGAAGAAGCCCAGCCATGGCGCGCCCCTGCCGCAGTTCACGTCCTGCTGCCCGGGTTGGGTCAAGTTCGTGGAGGCCTTCTACCCCGAGCTCATCCCCAACCTGTCCAGCGCCAAGTCGCCCATCGGCATGCTGGGCGCTCTGGCCAAGACCTACGGCGCCAAGCAGACCAAGACCGACCCGGCCAAGATGTTCACCGTGTCCATCATGCCCTGCATCGCCAAAAAGTATGAGGGCCTGCGCCCTGAACTGGCGGCCAGCGGCTACCGCGACACCGACGTGACCATCACCACCCGCGAGTTGGCCTACATGATCAAGAAGGCCGGAATCGACTTCAAGAGCTTGAAGGACGAGGCCGCCGACCCCATCCTGGGCGAGGCCACCGGCGCAGCCACCATCTTCGCCACCAGCGGCGGCGTCATGGAGGCGGCTCTGCGCCTGGCTTACGAGGTTCTCTCCGGCGACAAGCTGAAGGATGTGGACCTGAAGGGCGTGCGCGCCCACGAGGGCATCAAGACCGCCAGCGTGGACGTGCCCAAGTTCGGCAAGGTCAACGTGGCCGTGGCCAGCGGTTTGGACAACGCCAAGAAGCTCTGTGACGAGGTGAAGGCCGGAAAGAGCCCGCACCACTTCATCGAGATCATGACCTGCCCCGGCGGCTGCGTGAACGGCGGCGGACAGATCCTGAACCCCAGCGTCCTGGTGGGCGACAGCGGCTGCCGCAAGGTCTTTGCCGAGATCAACAAGCGCCTGGCCATGAAGGCCCAGGCTTAAGCCTGCGCGAGAAGGAGACAAGCATGAGCGAGAACACTGATTGCACCCGCCGCGACTTCCTGAAGCTGGCCGGAACCGCCGCCGCCGTGGCCGCCGTGGCCGCCACCGTGCCGGGCATGGTCGGCGAGGCCCAAGCCGCCGAGCTTGACCTGGTGACCAAGCGCCAGACCGGCGTGTACGCGGCCGACGCCAACCCCAAGCTGTACAAGGCCCGCAAGTCCCAGGAGAATCCCATGGTGCAGAAGCTCTACGCCAAGGACGGCTTTCTGCACGACGGCCCCACCGGCCACAAGGCCCACCTGCTGCTGCACACGCACTACTTTGACCGCAGCGCGGGCGTGAAGGCCCTCAAGGCCAAGGGCATCAAGCTGAAGGCATAAAGGCCTCCTCTGACCCCCTCACAGGGCTTTCGTTTGCCGCAACCTGAGGACAGGACCAGTCCGAAGCCGAGGGTTGCCTCCCACTTACTGCAAACGCCCCAGCGCGTCCGCCAGCTCCGTCTCCACCTCCGGCAGCGAATACGTGAGGATGGCCGGGCGCGGTTCGCCGCTGTCCAGGTAGGCCTTGAAGGCCAGGAACTCGGCGCGCGCGCGGTCCTTGAGCGCCTGGTCGCCGCCCTTGTCGAAGGTGCGCAGCAATGCCTGGCCGAGGTTGAAGTGCGCCAGCTTGAAGCCACCCGCGATGGCCTTCTCGTACTGGGCCACGGCAAGGTCGTCATTTCCCTGGCGCGCGGCGATGACCCCGAGGTCTCCGTGCGCTTCGGCGGCTTCCGGGCTGCCCTCGTAGTTGGCGATGAGCTTTTCGTAGTTGGCCTTGGCAAAGCCCAGGTTTCCGATGCGTAGGAAGCGCTCCCCGTGATGCAGCAGCACCTGGGCCGGTTCTGCGGCCAGGGACGGGGCAGCGGCCAGCAGCAAAGCCATGTGGCAGGCGCAGCCAAGGGCGAGGACAAAACAACGGTTCATAGAAGCCTCCAGATTTTTATCTGCTTATTGTGCTACTATGTTTAAAATTGTGCAATCGGGTGCGGCGTACATACCTTGAAGCGCCGCTATGTATGAGTATTAAAATTTACGAACCACTGCGCTCAGGCAAGCGCTTGCATCTTGCGTGCTACCGTGCTACGAATTTACAAATAATAGCACGAGGTGAAACGTGACTCAATCTCCCCCACGCATCGGTCTTGTGGGCGTCACCTTCGACGCGGCCACAGGGTGTCTTGGAAATATCGAATCCGTGCTGGCAGCCTTCGCCGATGTGGTGGTGGCCCGCATGAGCCTGCCGCAGTGCGCGGCGGACACGGGCTTGCTCACCCTGGTGGTCAACGCCAGCACCGATCAGATCGGCGCGCTGGCGGGGCGGCTGGGCATGCTCGAAAGCGTCCGCGTCAAATCCCTCGTCATGTAGGAGGCCACCACGATGATACCCCTGCCGCCCCTCCCCCGACTGATGATGTGCGCCTGCCTCTTGCTTGCGCTGGCTGGCGAGGCCCTTGCCGCCGACACCTCAAAGCCTTCCACCCTGGACGAGGTGCTCGTCACCGCGCGCGGCATTCCCTCCCCGGCCTCAAAGACCCCCGGCAGCGTCGGCGTGGTCACGGCAGAGGACATCCGCGAGACCGGTTCCGTGTCCGTGGCCGACGCGCTCGCCCGCATCCCCGGCGTCACCAAGACCGGCGACTCCCCCTGGGGCGCGGACATCAACATCAGGGGCCTGGGCCGCGACCAGGTCGTGGTGCTCATCGACGGCGTGCGCGTGAACACCACCACGGACATCAACGGACGCCTCGGCGTGGTGAACCAGAACGACATTGAGCGTGTGGAGGTCCTGAAGGGGCCAATCAGCGCGCTCTATGGCTCCGGCTCCATCGGCGGCGTGGTCAACATCATCACCAAGAAGGGCCGCTTCACCAAGAATCCCGAGTGGCACGGCGAGGGCTCGCTCACGGGTTCGACGAATCCGCAAGGGCCGGACGCCTATGCCAACCTGTCCTACTCCAGCGACGATTTCTGGATGCTCGGCTCCGGCGGCTGGCGCGAGGGCGCGAGCTATTTCGACGGGCGAGGCGTCAAGACGAAAAACACCCGGTTTGAGGACTGGCAGGGCAAGCTGGCCGGGGCCTTCAAATGGAGTGAGGCCCACAGCACCATGCTCCAGTACCAGAGCATGGACGGTAGCCAGATCGGCGTGCCTGGCGGCAACTCAAAAGGCCTGCCCGTGAACGCCGACGTGACCCTGCGCGAGAACGACCGCCGCATGCTTCAACTGGTCCACACCTGGACGCCCAAGGGCATGGCGCTCACGGAGTCCAGCCTGGACCTGTCCTGGCAGCTCCTTACCCGTTACCCGCGCATCGACAACTATACCTCCGGCACCGTGGCCTGGCAGCAGCCCTCCGGCACCCACGAGACCCTGAACGGCCGTTGGAAGAACGTGTTCGCACTGGGCGACCATACCCTTGTGGCCGGGGCGGAGGCCTCCAACTGGGACATGCGCTCCCGCGCCGAGGTCATGAGCACCGCAGGGGTGCTCACCTACGCCATGCCCGTGCCGGATTCCAGCCAGCTCACCGCCGGGGTGTTCGCCGAGGACGACTGGAAGCTCGCCCCGGCCTGGACGCTTAACTTGGGCGGCCGGGCCGACTCCGTGCACATCACCAACGGCGGCGGCACCCCGGTGTCCGGCTCCGGCGGCGAGAAGAACGACGCCAACTGGGGCGCGCACGCGGGCCTCACCTACGCCTTCAGCGATCCCTGGAGCGCGTCGCTCATGGCGGCCACCAGCTACCGCACGCCCAACATTTTGGAGCTGTACAAGCGCATCGCGCTCGGCGGCGGCGCCTTCGAAGTCGGCGACCCCAACCTCAAGAGCGAGGAGACGCGCTTTTTCGAGCTCTCGCTCAAGCGCAGCGGCGAGAGCCTGCGCCTGAACTCCGCCGTGTTCGCCAACTTCATCGACAACTTCATCACCAAGGAGTCCACTGGCGGCGGCAACTACAAAATGGTGAACATCGGCGCGGCCACGCTCATGGGGCTGGAACAGTCCGTGGAATGGGATTTCGCCACAGGCTGGATGGCCTACGCCAACGCCGCTTATACCTATGGCCGCGACGAGACCCACGCCACATGGCTGCCGTTCGTGGCCCCGCTCTCCGGCCTGGTGGGCGTGAAGCAAACCATCGGCCCCTGGTGGTGGGCGGTGGAGAGCCAGTGGGCCGCTGAACAGACCAACACTCCGTCCGAGACCCACAACAGCCAGGCCTGGGCCATTTTGAACGTCCGCGCCGGCTACAAAATGGACGCCGCCGGCCTGCGCCATGAGTTCACCCTGGGCGTGAACAACCTCACCAACGAGTCCTACACCAACTACCTGACCACGGCGCGCGGCAACGTGTACCGCGAACCCGGCACCAACGCTTACATGAACTATCATGTGAGCTTCTAGTCGATGAGCACTCTGCGGCTCCGTGGCCGAACGCGAAGCCCGAACACGGGCAGTTGCCGCTCTGCCGCCCCGCGCCGCCAGGATGCCGGGAGGAGGAAGGGACATGAAGTTCAGCGCCAAGCTCTGGCTCCGCCTCGACGCGAAGCAGATGGAAATGATCGACCGGTTCCGCGTGGGCGGCAAGCGCAAGACCATAACGGTGGCTATCCGCCACCTGATCCAGAAGGGGCTGGACCTGGAGGCCGCCCGCACCGCGCGGGAGAAGCTGTCCGGCGCGCTCTGCGTCCTGTACGACTGCGACGCCGCCGGCTTGGCGCAACGGCTGGCAGAACTTCAGCTCAAGGCCGGGGACATGGTACTCTCCAAAACCCGTGTGCGCCTGGACTCTCGCCTGTGCTTGAAGGTGTTCGCAATCAGGGGCTCACGGAAGCGCATCCAGGGGCTGCTTGACCGGTTTCTGGACCTGGAGGGGGTGAAGCATGCCTGGTTCAGCGAGTGCAAGGACGGCTCCGTCAACGCCAGGAACATGCGCAAGGTGCTCACCAGCACTTTGGAGGACAATGCCTGGATTTGCGCGGACTGCGGCATGGTGCAGACCTTGCCCCTCGTCCTGACCTGCGGAGCAGAGAGGCTATGGGGACAGCTCAACGCCATCCTCACGGAGGGCCACGATATTGCCGTATCCTTCTCGGTCCACCTGGACGGTGATGCGTTCCTGCATGTGGCAGTGCTCAGGAAACCGGCGTGCGGGGATGTGACCTTGGTCGCCCCCATCCCCGAGGAGAGCACGGACGCCTTCAGCCGTGGACTGGTTGGAGGCGCTCATGTCGATCATGAAACGCGTCGCGTTGCACGGAGTCAATCACTCACCCAACGTCTGGCACCAAATTTCAATGAAGCTCAAAGACATTCTAACCAAAGCAGGAGAACTTGATGCCTTCCGTTTCCGCCTTCATGGAGCAGCACTTCCGTCACTTCAACGCCCGCGAGACCCTCGACGCCGCCAAAGCCTGGCGGGCGTTGCTGGACCAGGGCGGCGCCATGTTTTTGACCCTGGCCGGGGCCATGAGCACCGCCGAAATCGGCGTGAGCCTCGCCAAGATGATCCGCCAGGGCAAGGTCGCGGCCATCTGCTGCACGGCAGCCAACCTGGAGGAGGATCTGTTTAACCTTTTCAACCACAATGAATACAAGATGGTACCCGGCTACCGCGACCTCTCGCCCGAGGGAGAGAAGGAGCTCTACGAGGCGGGCTTCAACCGCGTCACCGACACCTGCATCCCCGAGGGTGTGTTCCGGCAGGTGCAAGCGCGCATGGCGCGGCTCTGGCGCGAGGCGGCGGAAACGGGCCAGCCGAAGTTCCCCTGGGAGTTCGCCTACGCCTTGCTGGACGAGCCGGGCGTGGTGGAGCTGTACCAGGTCCCGGCCGAGCACTCCTGGGTGCTGGCCGCCAAGGAGATGAACCTGCCCATCTACACCCCCGGCTGGGAGGACTGTACGCTGGGCAACATCTTCGTGTCCGAGGTCATGCACGGGAAACTGCCGCACCACGGAGCCATACGCCACGGCACGGAGCAGATGGAGCACCTGGCGCGCTGGTACATGCACAAGGCCGCGCACAAAATCCCCATCGGCTTTTTCCAGATCGGCGGCGGCATCGCGGGGGACTTCCCCATCTGCGTGGTGCCCATGCTCATCCAGGACATGGAGCGCGAGGACACGCCCTTCTGGGCCTACTTCGCGCAGATAGGCGACAGCACCACCAGCTACGGCTCTTACTCAGGCGCGGTGCCGAACGAGAAGATAACCTGGGGCAAGCTCGACGCAGACACGCCCCGGTTCATGATCAACTCCGACGCAGCAATCGTGGCGCCGCTCATCTTCGCCTACGTGCTGGGAGAGTAAGACGGACATGCACGAGATGACGATGCTTTCAAGCGTGACGCAGATCATTGCCGAGGAGATGGAGCAGCACGGCCTGGTGCGGCTTTCACGCGTGACCCTGAAGAGCGGAACCCTTGCCGGGCTTGTGCCGGAGGCCATGCGCTTTGCCTGGGAGGTGCTCACGGACTCCGGGCCGCTTGGGGGCGCGGAGCTGTGCGTGGAGAACGTACCGGTCCGCCTGCGCTGCGGGGACTGCTTCCGCGAGTTCGCCCCGGAAGAGCAGGTCGTGTTCGCCGTCTGCCCGGTCTGCGGCCAGGAACTGGGCCATAAGGTTCTGGCCGGGCGCGAAGTGTACATCGAGAGCATTGAGGGGGAGGACCATTGCGCGGCCAAGGGCGAGGCAGCGGCATGACCTCCTCCACAAGCAGAACCATGCGCAAGGCCCTCATCACGGGCGGGGCGGGCTTCATCGGCTCGCACCTTGCCGATGTCCTTGTGGCGGCGGGAGTCGAGGTTGTGGCCGTGGACAACATGGCCAACGGGCGGCAGGAAAACCTCGCCAACGCCATGGCCACCGGCCTGTGCGCGTTCATTCAAGCCGATATCACGGACTTCATGGTTATCGCGCCACACTTCGAGGGCGCGGACACGGTGTTCCACTTGGCCGGGCTGGCGGATATCGTGCCCAGCGTGGAGAACCCGCGCCCCTATCTGCACGCCAACGTGGACGGAACCGTGAACGTGCTGGAGGCTGCGCGCCGGGCGGGAGCGGAGCGTCTCGTCTACGCGGCCTCGTCCTCCTGTTACGGCATTCCCGATGCCTTCCCCACCTCGGAGGCGGCGGAGCTGCGTCCGCAGTATCCCTACGCCCTGTCCAAGCGCCTGGGCGAGGACTGCGTGCTGCACTGGGGCCGGGTGTACGGCCTGGAGGTCAACTCCCTGCGCCTGTTCAACGTCTACGGCCCGCGCGCGCAAACCCACGGAGCCTACGGCGGCGTGTTCAAGGTTTTTCTGCCGCAGAAGCTGGCGGGAGAGCCCTTCACCATCGTGGGCGACGGCACCCAGGTGCGGGACTTCGTGCATGTGCGTGACGTGGCCCGGGCCTTTGTGCTGGCCGCTACCTGCTCCGCCCACGGCGAGGTGTTCAACGTGGGCAGCGGCGAGCCGCAGTCTGTGAACCGCCTGGCCGACCTGCTCGGCGGAGAGCGCGTGCATCTGCCCAGGCGACCGGGCGAGCCCGACGCCACCTGGGCGGACATTGGCAAGATCAGGGCGCAGTTCGGCTGGCGACCCGAGATAGGCTTCGAGGCGGGCGTGGGCGAGATGCTAGCGCGCATCGAGGACTACCGCGCGGCCACCCTCTGGGATGCCGAGGGCATTGAACAGGCCACCCGAGCGTGGTTCGACAACCTGGGGCGGAAAGCATGACACACCATCATAAAATTGCTCATTTGGACGAACTGGCCCGGAACATGGCGGAACTGCGCGAGCGGGGAGTCGTCACCGGGTTGGCCCACGGCTGTTTCGACCTGCTGCACCTGGGGCATGTGCGCTATCTGGCCCGCGCGCGGGAGCGCTGCGACTTCCTGGCCGTCACGCTCACGCCGGATGCGTTCGTCGGCAAGGGGGCGCTCCGTCCAGTGTTCCCCGAAGAGCAGCGGGCCGAGGTGCTGGCCGCCCTGGACATGGTGGACGCCGTGGCCGTGAACCGCTGGCCCACTGCTGTTGAGGCTCTCTCCCTGTTGCAGCCGACCCGCTACTTCAAGGGATTGGAGCGTCGGTCCGAAATGGAGGATCCCTCCAGCGTCATGCACGCGGAGGCGCTGGCCTGCCATGCGGCGGGCGGACGGGTGGAGTTCATCGACGATCTGGTGTTTTCCTCCACCAGCGTCGTCATGCGTTACTACAGCCCGCTATTGCGGGAGGGGTGGATGATGAGCCGGTAGCCCCGCGGCTCGCGCAAAGAATGGCGCAAGAGGAGCAATCGGCGCTGCTATTCCCGCCCATCCAGGGCGAAGCGGACCGGCAGGGTCATCCAGACGCCCACCGGCGCGCCTTTGAACACTGCAGGCTCGAAGCGCCACTTGCGGGCGGCCTCCACGGCCTTTTCCTCGAACACGCCCGCAGGCTCCGCCGCCTGCACCTGCACCTCGCGCACGCTGCCCTCGGCGTCGACGAAAAGCCGCAACGTCACCTGGCCGGATATGCCGCGCCGCCGCGCATCCATGGGGTAGAACGGCTTCACGCGCTTCACCGCCACGGGCATGCGGTCCACGGCGATGCCGCCCTGGCCCGTGCCGCTGCCGACGGACTGGCCGGAGCCCGTGCCGGACCAGCCGCCCGTGCCGCCGCCCGAACCTCCCCCTGAAGCGGCACCCGCTCCCGTTCCCGCGCCTAGTACCGCCGCCGTGACGGGAGCTGCCTGCGGCACGGAAGGGGCTGGGGGAGCCTCAACGCGCCGCGCCGCCGGATCGGCCAAGGCCACGGCCTGCGGTGCTTTTGGCGCGGGGGCCGCAGCCGCCGCCGGGGCAGCGGGACTTGGCGAGCCTCCGCCTCCCTTGGGGCCAGCGATCTCCACGAAATCCACCTCCACCAGCGGCTGCAGGACGGGCAGGGGCGCGGTCAGCCTGGTCAGCAGCAGCCCGCCCAGGAACACGGCGTGCAGCGCGACGGAGACGCCCAGGGCCAGACTGCGCACCCGGATGCTCCGGCCCGTGAAGGGAAGACGCAGCCGCGCGCGCGGGTGCTGAGCGGGACGGGAATCGGGGAAGGGTTCCGTGGCAGGGGAAAGCGTCAGCGACTCGCTCATGACGGCCTCCCGGTCAGTCCCTGGCCCTGGCCACATTGCGCATGGCGAGCAGGAAGGCCCCGATTCCCGCCGCTGCGAGCAGGGCAAGGGACGTGAGCGGCAGCTCCGCGCCCGTGGCCGCAGCCCTGGCCGCGCGTGAGGCGTGGGTCAGCGGCAGGCAGAGCAGCAGCCCCTGCGCCCAGTCCGGCAGGCGCTCCACGGGAAAGAAGGTGCCGCCCAGGAAGGCCATGGGCGTGATGACGAAGCTGGTGAGCATGGCCTGGTCGGCGTGGGACTTGATGAGCATGGCCAGGCCCACCGCCAGGGACGCGAAGAAGAAGCTGTTGAGCATGAGCGCCAGCCAGAACGCCGGGCCGCACCAGGGGTGCACCCCGAACAGCGCGCCCAGCAGCACCGTGAGCGCGGAGGCCAGAAGCCCGCGCGTCATGCCCGCCAGCACCTCGCCAAGCACATAGCCGCCGGGGGCCACGGGCGCGCTCTGGATCTCGTCGAAGATGCGCCAGTAGAAGCGCGCCACGTTGATTTCCCCGGCCACGGACCAGGCCTGGGTCATGCTCGACATGGCCGCCAGACCCGGCACCAGGAATTGGAGGTAGGGCACGCCTGCGTGGCTGGCCAGGTCGCCCAGGCCCCAGCCGAAGGCCAGCAGGTACAACAGGGGTGAAACGCACATGGTGGCCAGCATTTTGAGGCCACGGCGGCGCATGAGCAGCGCCTCGCGGTAGTAGACCGCGCTCCAGCCCTGAATCATGCCAGCTTCCTCCCGGTCACCTTGTGGAACACGTCCTCCAGGTTCACGCGGCGCAGGGTGAACGGTCCCGGCAGGGAAGAACCGAAAGCCTGCGCCTCCTCACGCCCCTGAAAGTAGTCCGTGCGCATGCCCTCGCCATTGAGCGCGTCAATGGCCCAGGCCCCGAGCCCGGCCATGAGCTCCTGCGGGGTTCCCAGCGCCGCCACCTGGCCCCCGTGCAGGAAGGCCACGCGGTCGGCCAGGAACTCGGCCTCCTCGATGTAATGGGTGGTGAGCAGGATGGTGGTGCCGCCCTCGCGGATGCGCTTCATGGCCGCCCAGAGCGTGCGCCGGATGGAGGGGTCCAGGCCCACGGTGGGCTCGTCCAGAAACAGCACGCGCGGCTCGTGCATCAGGGCGCGCGCGATCATGACCCGTCGCCGCTGTCCTCCGGACAGCTCGCGCACAAAGGAGGAAGCCCGGTCGGCCATCTCCAGCCGCTCCAGAGCCTCCCCGGCCCGGCTGGCGCGCAGCGGCGCAGGCATGCCGAAGAGCCGCCCGTGCACCTCCAGGTTTTCGGCCACCGTCAGGTCCTGGTCCAGGTTCACGGCCTGGGCCACCACGCCGCACAGGGCCTTGGTGCGCGTCGGCTCCTGCGCCACGTCCACGCCGCCCACCAGCGCCCGACCGCCATCCGGCAGGGTAAGGCCGGTGAGGATGCGGATGGTGGTGGTCTTGCCCGCGCCGTTTGGCCCCAGGTAGGCGAACAGCTCCCCGGCGCGCACGTGCAGGTCCACACCCGCAAGCGCTTTCCTTGGGCCGTAGCTCTTGGCTATGCCATCAAGAACTATCACACGAACCTCTCTGGTTTGTTAAATTCAAATACGTGACTAGCATATGAATTTAATATTGAAAAGTGTCTTGTGCTACGAATTGTGTTTTGGTATGCATGTCTCCGCACGGTGCGCCCCAGGAGGCAAGCATGCTCAACACGACGAAACATTTGACCATAATGGGCTGGAACGGCAGAATATTTGCCGCCTCTTTCCTTGTGCTGCTGGTGCTCTGCGGCTGCAGCAAGGGGGATGGAGGCGTGGACAAAGGCCAGGGGGTGCGTGTCACCGACGCCACGGGTCGGGAGGTGCTGGTCAAGCGCAACCCCATGCGCGTGGTGACGCTGAACAAGAACGCCGCCGAGTTGTTGCGGCTCATGGGCGTCACGGACCGCATCGTGGGGGTTTCCGACTGGATTCCAAAGAATCCGGACTACTGGCCAGAGCTTGTGAACGCCCGCAACGTGGGCAAATTCAACGCCCCCGACGAGGAGGCCATCGCCGCGCTCAAGCCTGACCTGGTGCTGTGCTACCAGAACTCGCCCGGACCCGGATTTGACGAAAAGATGCGCGCAGCCGGAATCCAGGTGCTGCGGCTGGAGCTGTACCGCATCGGCGCGTTGCCGCGCGACGTGGAGGGCCTGGGGCGCATCTTCGGACGCGAGGACAAGGCCCGCGAGTATCTGGACTGGCTCAAGGTGCGCATGGACGAGGTGGCGCGGCGCGTGGCCGCCAGCAAAAGCCGCCCGGACGTGTACATCGAGGGCTATTCCGACTTCGCCGCCTGCGGCAACAGCTCCGGCATGCACGAGCGCCTGGAGTTCGCGGGCGGACGAAACATTTCCGAAGCTCTGCAGCCCGCCAACACTCCTGTGTCGCCGGAGTGGGTGCTGGAGCGCCAGCCCTTCGCCGTGGTCAAGATGAGCTCCCAGAACGGCTGCTACACCCACGAAGGCCCCGAGGGCATGGTGGACCAGCGCGCGGCCCTGCTCGCCCGCACAGGCTGGAACAAGACCCCGGCTGGCAAGGCCGGGCGCGTGTTCCTCATGACCACGGACGTCACCAGCGGCGCGGCCAGCGTGGTGGGCATCGCCTGGCTGGCCAAGTGGCTGCACCCGGACACCTGCGCGGACCTGGACCCCAACCTCTGGCACCGCGAATTCATCGAGCGCTTCCAGGGCAGGCCCTGGCGCGGCGTGTATGTCCACCCGGAGCGGTAGGGTGGAGGCATCGGAGGCCAAGGCGGGCATCGAGGCCTATGGCGCGCTCACGGGCAGGCGCTCGGCGCGCATCGCGGCGCTGGGGGCGCTTTTGAGTCTTGCGGCGCTGTTCTCGCTGGTGGTGGGCAGCAGCTCGACCGGCATCATGGACGTGCTTCGCGTGGGCCTGGACGGGGTCATCTTCTGGGAGCTTCGGGTGCCGCGCGTCATCATGGGCCTGCTCGTCGGCTCCGGTTTGGCCGTGGGCGGCGCCGTGACCCAGGCCGTGCTCCGCAATCCGCTGGCCTCGCCCTTCACCCTGGGCGTGGCCTCGGGCGCGGGCTTCGGCGCGGCCCTTGGCATCGTGCTGGCCGGGGCCATCGCCAAATGGGCCGTGGCGGGCGGGGCCTTCAGCTTCGCGCTCATCACGGCGCTTTTCATCCTGGGCGTGGCGCGCATGAAGAGCGCCACCCCGGAGACCTTGGTGCTCGCGGGCGTGGCCATCATGTTCCTGTTCTCCGCCGGAACCTCGCTTTTGCAGTTCCTGGGCACGGAACAGCAGATCCAGTCCATCGTGTTCTGGAGCTTCGGCAACCTCTCGCGGGCCTCCTGGACGGACATTCTCATCGCCGCAGGCATGATTCTGCCAGCCCTTCCCGCGCTGTTCCTGCGCGCCTGGGACCTGAACCTGCTGCTCGCCGGGGACGAGATGGCCGCCAGCCTCGGCGTGCGCGTGGAGCGTCTGCGCCTCACCGCCCTGTTGCTGGCGGCGCTCATGACCGCCGGGGCCATCTGTTTCACCGGGGTCATCGGCTTCATCGGGCTGGTGGGGCCGCACGTGGCGCGGCTCATGGTCGGCGGCGACCACCGCTTCCTGCTCCCGGCCTCGGCGCTGTCCGGCGCGCTCCTGGTGCTGGTGTCCGACTGCCTTGGCCGCACGCTCTTCGCCCCGCACATGGTGCCCATCGGCATCGTCACGGCCTTCCTGGGCGTGCCCTTCTTCTTCGGACTCCTCATGCGCCGCAAACGGGAGTTCTGGTAATGCTCACTGCCCGAAACATCTTCTACGACTACCCGGAGCGGCAGGTGCTGCGCGGGGTGTCCCTGTCCCTTGCCCCGGGCGAGGTGCTGGCCGTGCTCGGCCCCAACGGCGCGGGCAAGTCCACGCTTTTGCGCTGCCTGGCCGGTGCGCTTTCGCCAAAGGGTCAGGTGGAGTTGGATGGCCGCGCCTTGGAATCCGTGCCGCCTGCGGAGCGCGCCCGGCTCTTGGCCTTTGTGCCGCAGCACGTACCGCCGCGCCTGCCCATGACCGTGTTCGAGGCTGTGCTGCTCGGGCGCAGGCCCTACCTGTCCTGGCGGCCCAGGCAGCAAGACCTGGAGGCGGCTTGGGAGGCTCTGTCGCTCATGGGCCTGGGGGAACTGGCGCACCGAGAGTTCTCGGAAATTTCCGGCGGCCAGCGCCAGAAGGCCGCCCTGGCCCGCGCCCTGGCACAGGAGAGCCGCCTGCTGGTCATGGACGAGCCAACGAGCAGTCTGGACCTCAAGCACCAGCTGCAAGTCATGACCGTGCTGTGCGCCCTGGCCGAGGAGCGCGACACCGGGGTGATTCTGGCCGTGCACGACCTGAACCTGGCCGCGCGCTTCGCCCACCGGGTCATCCTGCTGCACGACGGGCGTGTGGAGGCTGACGCCCCCCCGTCCGAGGCGCTCACCGAGGAGAGCATCCGCCGGGTCTACGGCGTGGAGGTGTTGCGCATGGAGGCCGGGCCCGGAACCATGTTTTTCCCCATGTCCGCAGCAAGCGGGACAGCCTGAACACGAATATCCTTTTGGAGGAGACGAGATATGAGTTGGAACGCCCCCTTTGCTGCCCTTGGCCTGACCTTGGGACTGACGTTTGGCCTTACCGTTTGCCTGGCCCTCCCCGCCCTTGCGGAAGAACCCGCGCAGAAGCAGGCCCCGAAGTCCGGCCGTCTGGACGAGGTGCTGGTCACCGCCACCAGCCACGAGAGCCGCGTAGACGCCGTGCCCAACGCGGTGACGGTCATCACCCGCGAGCAGATCGACCAGATGGTGGCCCCCACCACCATCGACATCCTGAAGAACGCCGCTGGCGTCGAGGTCTACAACGCCCGTGGGCCGCTCTCGTCGAGCACCTACAACCGCGTCATCATGCGCGGCCAGGGCAGCAACCCCGCGCGCATACTGGTGATGCTCAACGGCATCCCCCAGGCGGGCGGCCAGAACGGCGACTTCGAGTGGAGCTTCATCAACCCGCGCGACGTGGAGCGCATCGAGATAGTGCGCGGCCCCGGCTCGGCGCTTTACGGCTCCCAGGCCATGGGCGGCGTCATCAACATCATTACCCGCAAGCCCACCGAGGCCGACGGCAAGACTGTGCTGGAAACCAAGTACGGCTCGCTGGACACCATGAGCGCCTCAGCCTCCCACTCCCGCAAGGAGGGCGACTGGGGCTTCTACGGCTCGGCCACGGTGGGCGGCACTGACGGCTACCAGGTGGTTCCCGGCGACCAGGTGGTCTACAGGAGCGGCAAGGCCACCAACTCCGGCAAGCTTCGCAGCACCAACGACTGGGGCCGCGGCGTGGTGACCTACGACATCGACAAGACTTCAGGCCTGACCCTGAACATGATGCACGGGCACTTCCTGAACCAGGGCATGTACAATTTCATGCATGAGTTCACGGCGTTCGAAATGGCCAAGAAACAGGCCGACCTGAGCTACGCCAAGAAATTCACGGGAGGCGAAGTTCTGGCCTACGCCTCCGCCGCCTACCAGTATTCCACCTACGACGGCAGCAGCAGCAGCGCCCCGTACAACAACATGGCCAAGACGGGCGAATCATCGGCCTACCAGCGCGACTACCAGGGCGGCCTCAAGGCCACCATGGACGTGGGCCTGGGCAACACCTTGAGCGCTGGCCTGGACCTCAAGCGCACCAGCTACGACCGCCGCTACGACAACTACGGCATGGCGGGCAGCAACTACGGCTCAGCCGGAGGCGACGCCCAGGTCTGGGGCGCGTTCCTGCAGGACGAGCTGAACCTGTTTGACGGCCGCCTCCTGATCACCCCGGGCGTGCGCTACGAGAACACCAGCCTGTTCAACGGTTACGCCGAGCAGCTGCCCACGGTGACCCGGCGCGAGATGGCCCGCTCGCTGCTGCGCTCCTTCACCGGACGCGTGGGGGCGCGGCTGAACGTCGTGGATTGGCTGTCCTTCCGCTCGGCCTTCGGCGAGGCCTTCCGCGCGCCCACCTTGAACGAGCTCTACGGCGCCAGCCGCATTGGCACCAGCACCTACTACGGCAACACCGACCTCAAGCCCGAACGTTTGCGCTCCATTGAAGGCGGCGTGGACATCACCCCGCTGGACGACCTGCGCATCTCGCTCACGGTCTACCGGAACCACGCGGTGGACTACATCGACAACGTGCTGGTGGCGGCGGGCACTTACAACAAGAAGAACATCGGCACCGTGGACACCGGCGGCTTCGAGGGCGAGATATCCTATACCTTCCTGGAGCACTGGCGCAGTTTCCTGAATCACCAGCAGTGCGACCCCAAGCTCATGACCGGAACCTACGTGGGCCAGCGCATCACCGGCACGCCCACCATGACAACCTCCATCGGGCTGGCCTTCAGCGACCCCAAGCTGTTCAACGCCTCCGTGGTGAACCGCCGCGTGGGACGCATCTACAACAACTCGGCCAACAGCCAAGTCTACGGCAACTACGACGTGGTGGATGCCAAGCTGTCCAAAGCCTTTGCGCTTGAAGCCTCAAAGCTGGAACTCTCGCTTGAGGTGTCCAACCTGTTCGACGTGCGCGTGCGCGAGACCTCCGGCACCCAGGCCCCCGGCAGCCTCTACACCGCTGGCGTTGCCTGGATATTCTAACAGCCCGAGAGGGGGAGGCCCGGACCATGAAAATCACCGCCATTGTCTGGAACAGCCACGCAGAGGGGCTGGCCAGAGCCGCCGAGAGCCTGCCCTGGCTCACCCTGCGCCTGTACCCGGCCAAGAGCCTGGAGGACAGCCCGGAGCGCCAGGCCCAGGCCATGGCCGACCTGCGCAGCTCGGATGCGGCCTTCCTGTACCGGGCCACGGAGCCGTTCTGGGACGAGATGGAGGCGGGACTGAAGGAAGTGGGCAAGAGCGTGCCCACGGTCTGCCTGAGCTACGACCCCTCGCTCTGGGGCCTCTCCACCGCCCGGCCGGAGCTGGTGCAGGACGCGCACCGGTACATGACCTTCGGCGGCTTGCATAATGTGGCGAACATGCTCAAGGCCTTGGCACGGGAGTTCGGCGGACCGGAGCACGCCACCCTGGACGCCCCCCCTCCGGCCCCGGTGCCGTGGGAAGGCCTGTGGCACCCGGCCATGCCCACCTCCGGCGGCACGCGCAGGCACTTCTCCAGCCTGCCGGAATACCTGGCCTGGTACTCCACCCACTGTGCCGGACGGCCCATGGCCGACGGTCCCTGGGTGGGGCTGGTGGTGGGCCGCCACTACTGGGTGGGCGAGACGCTTGAGGTGGAGGAACTGCTCATCAGCGACCTGGAGGAACTGGGCCTGCGCGCCATTCCCATCTTCACCAACACCATCAAGGACGACGGCCTGGGCAACAAGGGCGCGCTGGCCTGGCTGCGCGAGGTGTTCCTGGCTCCGGACGCGCCCAGACTGTCCGCCGTGGTCAAGCTGGTGAGCTTTTTCCTGGGCCACACGCGTAGCGGCGCTGGCAATCAGGAAGACGCCGCAGCTAGTGGCGTGGCAGCGCTCAAGGAGCTTGGCGTGCCGGTGTTCCAGCCCGTGTTTTCGTCGAGCAAATCCGTGGAGCAGTGGCGGGACGACCCCCAGGGCCTGGGCAGCGAGGTAGCCTGGAGCGTGGCCATGCCGGAATTCGAGGGCGTCATCGAGCCCATCTACCTGGGCGGCGGCAGCAGGTACGAGAGCGCCTCCACCGGGGCCAGCCTGGAGCGCCGCGTGCCTGTGGCCGAGCGCAGTCAGCGTTTGGCCCGGCGCGTGGCGGCGTACATCCGCCTGGCCGAGAAACCCGTTGCCGAACGCAAGGTCGCCTTCATCCTGCACAACGACCCCTGCGCCTCGGTGGAGGCCACCGTGGGCGGCGCGGCTAAGCTGGACAGCCTGGAGAGCGTGGCGCGGATTCTCGCCGCCATGAAAGCGCAAGGCTACAGCGTGGAGCCGCCGGAAAGCGGGGCCGAACTCATCGAGACCATCATGGAGCGCAAGGCCATCAGCGAATTCCGCTGGACCACGGTGGACGAGATCGTGAAGAAGGGCGGGGCGCTGGCCCGGCTCTCGCTGGGCACGTACCTTGGCTGGTGGCGGCACTACCCGGAGAAGGTGCGTGCGCGCATAGCCGAGGCCTGGGGCGAGCCTCCGGGGGCCGAGGTGGACGGCGTGCCCCCGGCCATGCTGCACGAGGGCAAGATCGTCATTACCGGCGTCACCTACGGCAACGCGGCCATCTGCGTGCAGCCCAAGCGCGGATGCGCCGGGCCGCGCTGCGACGGCCGAGTGTGCAAGATTCTCCACGACCCGGACATCCCGCCACCGCACCAGTACCTGGCCACCTACCGCTGGCTGCAGGACGAGGCCGAAGGGTTCGGGGCCGATGTGCTCATCCATGTGGGCACCCACGGCAACCTGGAGTTCCTGCCTGGCAAGAGCGTGGGCCTGTCCGCCTCCTGCCTGCCGGACCTGGCCCTCTTCGAGGTGCCGCACCTGTACATCTACAACGCCGACAACCCGCCCGAGGGCACCATCGCCAAGCGCCGCAGCTACGCGGCCCTGGTGGACCACATGACCACGGCGCTGACGCACACCGAGCTGTACGAGGAACTGGACGAGCTGGGCAGGCACTTGGCCGAATGGGAACAGGCCAAGGACTCCGACAAGACCCGCGCGCACATGCTGGAGCACCTGGTGCGCGACGTGGCCGAGAAGGCCAACCTGCTCGGCTCCATCAAGGGAGAAGGGGGCAAGGGCGCGGCGGACATGGACTTCCCCCGGCTGGCCACGGCCCTGCACGAGTCCCTGGACCTCATCCGCGGAACCCAGCACGACGACGGCATGCACGTGTTCGGCAGCGCGCCGGAGGGCGAGCGCCTGAACGCCTTCCTCTGGTCCATCCTGCGCTACGACGCGGACGACCCGCGCTCCCTGCGCCGCACCCTCTGCGGCCTCATGGGGCTGGACCTGGACACCCTGCTGGCCGAGCCGGGGGCCGTGGACCAGCGCCTGAAAGTCAGCAACTCTGAGTTGTTGGCGGACGTGGAGCGCCTGGGCCGGGAAGCCTGCGGCACGGCGTTGGCCAATTCAGACGCGGAGGGCTTCGCACAGGCCGTTCTGGTTCTGGCGGGCGAACGCCTGGTGGATGGCTCCGCCACCACCAACCTGCCCGGCATCCATCGCCGCATCCGGGACGTGAAACGCCGCGTGGACGATTCAAAGGAGATCGACGCGCTGCTCGGCGGCTGTGCGGGGCGCTACATCGAGCCGGGGCCGTCGGGCATCATCACCCGGGGGCGCGAGGACATCCTGCCCACGGGCCGAAACTTCTACTCCCTGGACCCCAGGCGGTTGCCCACACGGGCCGCGCACATGGTGGGCATGCGTCTGGCGGACGCCATCATCGCCAAGCACCAGGCCGAGGAGAGCCGCGTGCCCGAGAACGTGGCCATGTTCTGGATGTGCAACGACATGATGTGGGCCGACGGCGAGGGCATGGGCCAGATATTCCACCTCATCGGCGTGCGGCCCCTTTGGAAGGCGGGCGGCCACGTGAAGGGCTTCGAGGTCATCCCCATCGCAGAACTGGGCCGCGCCCGCGTGGACGTGACCATTCGGGTCTCGGGCCTGCTGCGCGACAGCTTCCCGGAGCAGATGGCGCTGGTGGACGAGGCCATCCATCACGTGGCCTCCCTGGATGAGGCCGACGAGGACAACTTTGTGCGCAAGCACGCCCGCTCCACCTTGGAGAAGTTCGGCGAGAGCGGCGACGCGGCCTGGCGCAAATCGACCCTGCGCCTGTTCTCCTCCAAGCCCGGCACCTACCAGGCCGGGGTCAACCTGGCCGTGTACGCCTCGGCCTGGCAGACGGAAGCCGACCTGGCGGACATCTTCGTCTACTGGAACTCCTACGCCTACGGCAAAGACGTGTTCGGCGAACAGCGGCCCCGGCAGCTTGAGGCGGCGCTTTCCACCGTGGACGTGAGCTACAACAAGGTGGTGAGCGACGAGCACGACCTGTTCAACTGCTGCGGCTACTACGGCACCCACGGCGGCATGACGGCGGCGGCCCGCCAGTTCGGCGGCGGCGAGGTGAAGGGCTACTACGGCGACACCCGCGAGCCGGGCCGGGTCCAGGTGCGCGACCTGGCCGACGAAATACGCCGCGTGGTGCGCACCCGCCTGCTGAACCCAGCCTGGGTCGAAGGCATGAAGCGCCACGGCTACAAGGGCGCGGGCGACATCAGCAAACGCGTGGGCCGCGTGTATGGCTGGGAGGCCACCACCCGCGAGGTGGACGACTGGATCTTCGACGACATCGCCAAGACCTTTGTCATGGACGAGGAGAACCGCGAGTTCTTCCGCCAGCACAATCCCTGGGCGCTGGAGGAAATCGGCCGCAGGCTGCTGGAGGCGCAGTCGCGCGGCCTCTGGCAGGCCGACCCCGAAGTGCTGGACGCCCTCAAGGAGTCCTACCTGGAGATGGAAGGCTGGCTGGAGGAGAACATGGGCGAAGTCACGGGCGACTTCCAGGGCGGCAGCGTGGACATCATGCGGCCCGAGGATGTGGAGCAGTGGCAGGAAATGATGCGGGCCATGAAGGCCAAGCCCGCCTAACATACCGGAGCGAGAGACCTTGAAGAACCATACCTTCGCCTACCCCTTCTCGGCCATCGTGGGCCAGGACCTCATGAAAGAGGCCCTGCTGCTCAACGTGGTGAACCCGAAGCTCGGCGGCGTGCTCATCCGCGGCGAAAAGGGCACGGCCAAGTCCACGGCGGTGCGCGCCCTGGCCAGCTTGCTGCCGGAAATCGATGTGGCCGAGGGCTGCCCCTTTGCCTGCAAACCGGATGGAACCGATTTGTGTGCAGCCTGTATGGCCAAGGCCCAGGCCGGGACGCTCATTCCCACGCGCCGCCGCACCCGCGTGGTGGACCTGCCCGTGGGCGCGACGGAAGACCGCGTGCTCGGCACCCTGGACCTTGAGGCCGCCATCAAGAAGGGCGAGAAGCACTTCGAGCCGGGCATCCTGGCCGAGGCGCACCGGGGCATCCTGTACGTGGACGAGGTGAACCTGCTGGACGACCACATCGTGGACGTACTGCTGGACGCTGCGGCCATGGGGGTCAACACCGTGGAGCGCGAGGGGGTGAGCTTTAGCCACCCGGCGCGCTTCGTGCTCGTGGGCACCATGAACCCGGAGGAAGGCGAGCTGCGGCCCCAATTGCTCGACCGCTTCGGCCTGTGCGTGCAGGTGGAGGGCATCCTGGACATCGACAGCCGCGTGGAGGTGGTCAAGCGCCGCGCAGCCTATGAGGAAAACCCGGCTGGCTTCGCCGAAGCCTGGGCGGACAAGGAGTTGGTCGTGGCCCAGCGTGTGGAGCGCGCCCGTGCCCTTCTGCCCCGCGTGGGCTTCTCGGACGAGCTCTTGCGCCTGGTGGCCCAGATAGCCGTGGACATGGGCGTGGACGGCCACAGGGCGGACCTGGTGATGATGAAGACCGCCAAGACCCTGGCCGCGCTGGACGGACGCGACATAGCCACCCGCGAGGACGTGGGCCGCGCCGCCGAGTTGGCCCTGCCACACCGCATGCGCAAGAAACCCTTTCAAGACATCGGCCTGGACAAGGAGGCACTGGCGGGCAGCATGGAGAAGGGCCTTGCCCGCTGACCCGCTCGCCCGTGGTGTCTTCTATCCGTTCACTGCCCTGGTGGGGCAGGAGCGGCTCAAGCGCGCTTTGACCGCCTGCGCCGTGTGCCCGCAAATCGGCGGCGTGTTGGCGCGCGGGCAGAAAGGCACGGCCAAGTCCACGGCTGTGCGCGCCCTAGCCGCACTCCTACCGCACATCGAGGTGATGCGCGGCTGCCCGTTTTCCTGCGCGCCCGAAGGCCCGCACTGCCCGGCCTGTGCGACGCGCATCGCAGAGGGCGAGACGCCCGCCACGAACTGGCGGCCCGCCCGGCTGGTGGATCTGCCCCTTGGAGCCACCGAGGACCGCGTGTCCGGTTCCCTGGACCTGGAAACGGCCATCCGCTTCGGCCGCAAGCAGCTTGAACCGGGTCTCTTGGCCCGCGCCCACCAAGGCGTGCTCTACGTGGACGAGGTGAACCTGCTCTCGGACCACTTGGTGGACATTTTGCTCGACGCCGCCAGCATGGGAGAGAACGTGGTGGAGCGCGAGGGCATCAGCTTCCGGCACCCGGCCCAGGTCATCCTGGTCGGGACCATGAACCCGGAGGAGGGCGAACTCAGGCCCCAGCTTCTGGACCGCTTCGGCCTGTGCGTGGAGGTGGCAGCCCCGCTGGACCTGGACGAGCGCATGGAAGTGCTGCGCCGCCGCGAGGCTTTCGACGCCGATCCAGCCAGCTTCGCTGCGCAATGGGCTGAAGAGGAACGCCGAATGGCGCGCGCCATCGTGGAGGCCCGTCGCGCACTGCCGCAGGTGCGCATCCCGGCTACGCTTCTGCGGCAAGCCACGGAGCGCTGCCTGGAGGCCTGCGTGGCCGGGCACCGGGCGGACATCGCCCTGCGCCTGACAGCCCGCACCCTTGCCGCCCTTGCCGGACGCGAGGACGTGCGCGCCGCCGACCTGGACGAGGCCGCCGGCCTGGTGCTGCTGCACCGCCGGCGCATGCCGCCGCCCCCCGCTCCGCCAGAGCAGGAGAAGGAGCAGAAGCAGGAGGACCACGAACACCAGCACGAGCATGAGCCAGAGCAGCAACAGGAGCAGCAGCCCGAGCCGAAACAAGCGGAACAGCAGCCAGAGGACGCCCGCACCAACGAGGACGAAGGCGAGATGGAGGAGTCGCCGCCGAAAGACGAGACAAAAGACGAGCCGGGAGACGGCGAATCCGAGGCCAAGGGCAGCCCCGCAGCCCTGGAGACCATCTTCCCCGTGGGTGCGGCGTTTCGCGTCAAACCCATCGTGTACAAGAAGGACCGCGTGGTGCGCACCGGCTCTGGCCGACGCACGCGCTCGCGCACCAGCCAGAAGTCCGGGCGCTACGTCAAGGCGCGCCACAACCCGGCGCCCACGGACCTGGCCCTGGACGCCACCCTGCGCGCTGCCGCCCCGCACCAGTTCCGGCGTAGGCAAGAACTCTCCTCGCCGCAGGACATCGCCGTGCTCGTACGCGCTTCGGACCTGCGCCAGCGCGTGCGCGAGAAGCGCATGGGGCACTTCATCGTCTTCGTGGTGGACGCCAGCGGCAGCATGGGCGCGGGCAAACGCATGGTGGAAACCAAGGGCGCCGTGCTCTCCCTCCTGCTCGACGCCTATCAGAAGCGCGACAAGGTGGGGCTGGTGGCCTTCCGGGGCCAGGGCGCATCCGTGCTGCTGCCTCCCACCTCAAGCGTGGACCTGGCCTACAAGCTGCTGGAGGAGCTACCCACGGGCGGCAAGACCCCGCTGGTGCACGGCCTGTCCCTGGCCCACGAACTGCTGGAACGCCAGCTTCGCCGCGACCCGGCCAGCTTCCCAGTGTTGGTGCTTATTTCCGACGGCAAGGCCAACGTGAGCCTGGCGGGAGGAAAGCCGCTGGCCGAGGCGAAGCTGGCGGCCCGAACCATCGCCGAAGACCCGCGCATTCGAACGCTCGTGGTGGACGTGGAAAAGGCCGGGCTCATCCGCTTCGGCCTAGCCGAGGGTCTGGCTGCCGAAATGGGCGCGCAGTACTTCCGCATCGAGGACTTGAAGGCCCGCGACCTGGTGGACGTGCTGCGGCGCGAGGTGCTGAATCCAGGCGGATGAACTCTTGCGTAAGGATCACATTGCCGGTAGAGAATGACACAAATCCAATGGAGGCTTTCCATGCGCATTCTCAACCGTCTTCTCCTCGTCGTGGCCCTCGTGCTCCTGGCGTGCCCGGCCTTTGCCGGGGCCAAAGACCCCCTGTTCATCAATCTCACCAGCGACGACTCGCACCGGGCGCTCATGGCCATCAGCTTCGGCCAGGGGCAAATGGAGCGGGGCCACCCCCTCACTGTGTACCTGAACGACAAGGCCGTGCTGGTGGCGAGCAAGAAGAACGCCGCGCAGTTCGCAGAGGAGCAGAAGCTCCTGTCCGGCATCGCCGCCAAGGGCGGCACCGTGCTGGTCTGCCCCATGTGCAGCAAGAAGTTCGGCGTGGCCGAGGCGGACTTCATCACCGGGGCCAAGCTCACCAGCCCGGACATCACCGGGCCGGCGCTCTTCAAGGACAACACAAAGACCCTGTCCTGGTAACAGGAACGACATGACAGCTTGGGCGGCCCCGTCACAGGGAGACGCCCTTTCCTTTGACGCGTTGGGCCTAGTGCTCGTGCTCGTGCAACTCGTGGTCGTGGCCCGTGTGCTCGTGGTCATGCGGGCCGTGCTCATGGGCATGGTCATGCCCGTGGCCAGCGCTGTCCCCGTGCTCGTGCGGGTGCTTGTGCTCATGCTTGTGCCCGTGGGCATGGGCGTGCTCGTGCGGGTGGGAATGCTCGCCCTGGCCCGGATGCGTGTGCGGATGCTCGTGGCTGTGGGTGTGCTCGTGCGCGTGGTCGTGGGAATGCTCGTGGTCGCCCTTCATGGCCGCCTCCTTGTAGTGTCGAGGTTTACCGCTACTGGCTTCCATATAATGCCGAGCGTGGCCCTGGTACATCCCGCACGCAAATTTTCTTCGTGTGCGCGGCATCGTCGGATTCCGCCAAGCGTCACATGCTGTGCACCGCCCGCCTAGTTTCGTACGACCAGCTTCCCGTTCCTCCCGAAGACCCTTCGCAACGAGACCACCAACCTCTCCGGCACAGGCAGGCACTCCTTGGCCGCCAGCTCAGCATTGGCGCAGCCCTCTGGCTGGAAGGCCTGGAACGCCCAAGAGGGGGGCCCTGCGGCGGCAATCTCTTCGGCCAACTCCAGGATCTCGGCCTCGGACAACAGCGACGGATGCCAGGTGGTGCGCAGCTCGAAGACCACGCCGGATTCCCGGAGCATCCCGAGGCTCTCCCAGGCGGCGTGCCCCGCGGCCGCAACGCCGGTGATGCGCTCGTAGGCAGCGCGCGGCGCCTTCAGGTCCAGCCCTACCCAGTTGCACAGGGGCAGCACGCGCGCCAGGGCCTGCGGGTCCATGCCGCTGGTGTGCAGGCCTATCTCGAAGCCCAGGCCGCGCACGTGCCGCATGGCGCCATTCAGCCCTGGCTGAAGCAAGGGCTCCCCGCCGGAGAACACCACGGCCTCCAGGAGCCCTTGCCGCGTTTCGAGCCAGGCCAGAACCTCGGCCCAGGGCCTCTCCCCGGCACCAAAGGGGCGCAGGGCCGCGTTGTGGCAATACGGGCAGTTCCAGGCGCAGCCCTGGCAAAACACCGTGGCCGCCAGCATTCCCGGCCAGTCCGTGGTGCTCAAGGGTGTGAGGCCGCCCACCACGATGGCGGCGGCCCCATCCTCATGCGCGAAGGGTCTCACGCGGTGAGCTCGCCCGAGCTGCGCATGGGCTCGCGGAAGCACAGGCGCTCGTCATACTCGCCCTTCTTGCCGATGTTGAAGGCCGAGCGCGGGCGGTAGTAGCCCATGACCCGGGTCCAGATCTCGCAGTCCTGCTGGCGGCCTTCGCCTGCGCAGGTGGGGCACTGCTTGTGCTCGCCCTCCAGGTAGCCGTGGGATGGGCACACGGAGAAGGTGGGCGTGATGGTGATGTACGGCAGGGCGAAACGCGTCAGCGCCCGGCGCACCAGCTCGCGGCAGGCGCGGGCGTCGGACACGCGTTCGCCCATGTACAGGTGCAGCACCGTGCCGCCGGTGTACTTGCGCTGGAGTTCCTCCTGCCGGGAGAGGGCCTCGAAGGGGTCGTCGGTGAAGCCCACGGGCAGCTGGCTGGAATTGGTGTAGTAGGGCTGCTCGTCGGTGCCGGCCTGGAGGATGTCCGGGAAGCGCTTGCGGTCCTCCTTGGCGAAGCGGTACGTGGTGCCCTCTGCCGGGGTGGCCTCCAGGTTGTACAGGTGCCCGGTCTCTTCCTGGAACCCGGTCATGCGCGCGCGCACATGGTCCAGAAAGCGCACAGCCAGGGCATACCCGGCCTCTGTGGTCACGTCCTCGGTCCCGCCTGTGAAGTTGCGGAGCATCTCATTGATGCCGTTGACGCCGATGGTGGAGAAGTGGTTGCGCAGGCTGCCCAGATAACGCTTGGTGTAGGGGAACAGCCCGCCGTCCATGCGCGCCTGGATTTCCTTGCGCTTGATCTCCAGGCTGGTGCGCGAGACTTCCAGCAGGGCGTCCAGCCGGGCCAAGAGGTCGCGCTCGTCGCCCTTGGCCAGGTAGCCCAGGCGGGCGCAGTTGATGGTGACCACGCCCAGCGACCCGGTCTGCTCCGCGCTGCCGAAAAGCCCGTTGCCGCGCTTGAGCAGTTCGCGCAGGTCCAGCTGCAAGCGGCAGCACATGGAGCGCGCCATGTTCGGGGTGAGGTCGGAGTTCAGGAAGTTCTGGAAGTACGGCAGACCGTACTTGGCGGTCATCTCGAAGAGCAGGTCCACGTTGGGGCCGTCCCAGGGAAAGTCCTTGGTGATGTTGTACGTGGGGATGGGGAAGGTGAACACCCGGCCCTTGGCGTCGCCTGCGGTCATGACCTCGATGTAGGCCCGGTTGATCATGTCCATTTCAGCCTGCAGCTCGCCGTAGGTGAAGGCCATTTCCTCCCCGCCGATGACCGGATGCTGGCCGCGCAGGTCCTCCGGGCAGGTCCAGTCGAAGGTCAGATTGGTGAAGGGAGTCTGGGTGCCCCAGCGCGAGGGCACGTTCAGGTTGTAGATGAGCTCCTGGATGCACTGGCGCACCTCGTCGTAGCCGAGGCTGTCCTTGCGCAGGAAGGGGGCCATGTAGGTGTCGAACGAGCTGAAGGCCTGCGCGCCCGCCCACTCGTTCTGCAGCGTGCCCAGGAAGTTCACGATCTGGCCCACGGCGCTGGAGAGATGCCTGGGCGGCTTGGCCTCCACCTTGCCGGGCACGCCGTTCAGGCCCTCGGTGAGCAGCATGCGCAGGGACCAGCCCGCGCAGTAACCGGAAAGCATGTCCAGGTCGTGGACGTGCAGATCGCCCTCGCGGTGCGCCCGGCCCACCTCGGGCGGGTACACGTGGTTCAGCCAGTAGTTGGCCGTCACCTTGCCGGAGACGTTCAGGATGAGCCCGCCGAGGGAATAGCCCTGGTTGGCGTTGGCATTCACGCGCCAGTCTTGGCGGTCCAGATACTCGTTGACGCTGGCCGCCACGTCCACCACGGTTTTTCTGTCCTGGCGCAGCTTGGCGCGCTGCTCGCGGTACACGCTGTAGGCGCGCATGGTCTGAAAGTGGTTGGCCGAGATGAGGGCCTGCTCCACCGCATCCTGGATGTTCTCGATGTCCGGCAGGCGCCCGCCGAAGCGGTGGGACAGCACCTTGACCACCTGCGCAGTGATGAGCCGCGCCTCATCGCCGTCGAACTCTCCCGTGGCGGCCCCTGCGCGCTGGATGGCCGAGCGGATCTTGCCCGCGTCGAAGGCGATGGTTTCTCCGCTTCTTTTGCGAACCTGGGCGGGCGGCGCAATGGGCCGCAACGGAGTAAGGACGGCGGCTGGGACGCTGGGGATGGAATCTGCGGGAACGGGTTCGGCGAGGTGCTGGGCGGTCTGGGGCATTGGCGGTCTCCGGCTGCATTGGGTTTCGATGACGCGGGGGCCGAAACCAGCAGCCGAAGGGAACACGCCCGTCAGAACTGCCGCATCGCCCTCCCACGAGGCGCACGCGTCACACCGTCCGCGCATGGTGCGCAGACGGGAGCAGGCAGGTCTTCGGACTTGCGGGCATTGCGGCATTCGCCGTCTTCCTCGCCCCCGGACTTCCCGGCTGACGCCAGTGTCTCGTTGTGGGGGCTCGTTCCCGTTCACCGCTGCGGGGCAGTTCTGGGCTTGCACCAGATTCCCTTTTCACCCGGTCGAAACCGGGCACCAGCTCACGTAGAGCTATGAGGCTGACGGCTCACAAAGTCAAATCCTTGCGCCAAGGGTAGCCCATTGATATTATTCGGCCATATATGCCGCGAGCTAGAGCCGTCCCCCGTCAACCTGCCGTAATTGCGGAAGAACACACTGCTGCTCGCAGCAGGAAAATTTCCTAGAAATTTTCTTGAGTCCACCGCGTACGGCACCGTCCTTGACAGCAACCGCCCAACCGGGCAAGCAAATTTGACTGTGCCCAAAAGAGGTGCAGTGTTGTTGCTTTCAGGTCGTCCATCGCTGGACGTGAAAAGGGAAGTTCGGTGCAAGACCGACGCTGACCCGCAACCGTGAGAGGGGACGAACCCCGCAAATGCCACTGGCTCTGTGAAGGGCTGGGAAGGTGCGGCAAGTAGGACGATCCTCAAGCCGGGAGACCTGCCTGATAGCTTGTGCTACGGCTTCGAGGTATAAGCCGGGGTAGGTATGCTTTCGCCTGTCGCGTTTGCTTGCGCCCATTTCCCTCCTCGAAGCCTCCACTTCAATTCTTGAAGCAGGAGGTTTTTTTGTGCGTATTTTCCTTTGCGTTCTGCTCCTATTGACCATCTTCCCCCTTGCGGCCCTGGCCAAGGATGACTCCGGTGGCCAAGCCAACTCCACTTCTCCCGGCTACGTCATGGACGAGGTGGTGGTCTCGGCCAGCCGCGCCCAGGAGCCAATCCGGCAGGTGCCGCGCAACGTCACGGTCATCACCCGTGAGGAAATCGAGCGCTCCGGCGGCAACAGCATCACGGATCTGCTCGCCCGCCAGGTGGGCGTGAGCCAGCAGAACTACTTCGGCACGGACCGCAACTCGCTGGTGGATTTGCGCGGCCAGGGCAACCTCGCCGCCCAGAACGTGCTGGTCATGGTGGACGGCCAGCGCATCACCCCGGTGGACATGGCCGCCGCCCCGCTGAACACGGTGCCCTTGAGCGAAGTGGAGCGCATCGAGATCGTGCGCGGCCCGGGCGGGGTCATCTATGGCGACCGCGCCGTGGGCGGCGTCATCAACATCATCACCCGCAAGGGCGACGCCGTGAACGGGTTCTCTGGCAGCGTGGGGGCGGGCTACGGCTCCTTTGATTCCACCAAGTACAATGCAGCTGTGCGCGGGCGGGATGGCTCAGTGTACGGCAGCGTGGGGGCGTCCACCAGCGACACCACAGGCTACCGCGCCAACGGCGCGCTCTGGCAGCAGGATGCCCTGGGCAGCGTGGGCTGGGAGGCGAACAAGGCGCTCACGCTCTCACTCTCCAGCGCCTACCACGAGGACCGCTACGGCCAGCCCGGAGGCGTCTCACGCGCGGCCGCGCTCTCGCGCGACGCCAGGCGCATGACCAGCAGCCCCAACGACTGGGGCCAGACCACCGACGGCCGCATCCAAGGCGGGGCCAAGCTCGATCTCGATGCATTTGGCAGCCTGGACTACCACCTGGGCTACCGCACGCGCGAGAACCCCTACGCCTACGGCGCGACCAAGTACAAAATCAACGACGAGACCGCCAACTCGGACCTCACCTATACCGTGGGCGTCGAGCTGCTTGGCCTAAAGCATATGCTGCGCCTGGGCGGCGACGGCTGGACCTCGCACTACACCTCCGGTTCCATTGCGGCGAACCGCAACACAAGTGACGTGTGGAGCGCCGGAGGCTTCGCGCATGACGCCATCACCCTGGTGCCAGACCTCACCCTGCAGCTGGGCTACCGCTACAACCGCTACGACGCCCACGGCGAGGACATCCCGGACAAGACCTGGAACAACAACGCCTACGAGCTGGGCCTAGTCTACGACCTGACAAAGAAGGCCAGCCTGTACGCCAGCTATGCCAGCACCTTCCGCACGCCCACGGTGGACGAGCTGAACTTCCAGACCGGAACCCTCAAGCCGCAGACGAGCAAGAGCCTGGAGGCCGGGGTGCGCGCCGGACTGCTGGACAATCTGGAGGGCAACCTCTCCGTCTTCCGCTCCGCGACAAGTGATGAGATCTGGTACGACGGCAGCAAGGGCGCCTGGGGCCTGAACTCGAACTACGAAAACGATGTCATCCGCAAGGGCATCGAAGCCGAGCTGCGCTACCGCCCGTTCAAAGTGCTGGGGCTCAAGGCCAACTACGCGTACGTCGAGGCCAAGTTCGACCAGACCGGGACCATTGTGCCGCTGGTGCCCAAGCACACGGCCAAGCTCAGCGCGGACTGGGACATCCTGTCCTCGCTCTTGTTCAACGTCAGCGGCACCTACGTGAGCTCCAAGCAGGTGAACGCGGGCAACACCCTGCCGCCCATCTGGTCCTACACTGTGGTGGACACCAAGCTCACCTGGACCATCGACACATTCAAGGTCTACGCCGGGGTGAACAACCTCTTCGACTCCTGCTACACCACCATGGCCTTCGGCAACACGTCCTACTACGTCATGCCCACGCGCAACTTCTACAGCGGCGTGGAGTGGAGCTTCTAGCCAAACCAACACACGGGGGCCGAACTCTCGGCCCCCGCCGGAGCATTTCCATGGATCGAATCCGACTGGACGCCACGGACCAACGCCTGCACCTGGACCTGGGACGCCCCTGTCCGGTGCTGGGCTCCTGCGTGCTTGGCGGGGGCTTCGGCCTGGCGCGGCATGTGTTGAACCTGCGCGTGGACGCCAACCTCGCGGGCGCAAGCCTGCGCTTCCCCGTACCCGAGGCGACCCTGCGCGCATACTGCGCAGCCAGCGGCTGGGATGGCCCGGTGGTCGGCATGATGACCGCCGCGTCCATGAAGTCCCTGCGCACGGCAAGGCTTGAGGAAAACGGCCTGGCCGTGCTGGCCGCCGTCACCGCCGGGCTGACCAACGCCCGCCGCGCCGGAGACCCTGCCGAGTGCCGCGGCTTCCCGGAGGCCACGCCGCCGCCGGGCACCATCAACATCATCGTGGCCCTGGGCGCGAGTCTGCCTCCGGCGGCAATGGTGGAGGCGGTGATCACCATCACCGAGGCCAAGGCGGCGGTGATGCAGGGCTTGGGCATAACCAGCCGGACCACGGGCTTGCCGGCCACGGGCACCGGTACTGACGCCGTGGCTGTGGTGGCCCTGGGCGGGCGCGAGACCGCGTACTGCGGCAAGCACGTGCTTGCGGGCGAACTGGCCGCCCGGGCGGTGATGCAGGCCCTGGCCGCCTCGCTGGAGTGGTACGCCAAAGAAGGGCCGTGGGCGTGAACAACCTCCTCGCGCTCCTCATGGCCTTGCTGCTGGCCGCCTGCTCGTCCGCCGACTCATCAGACACAGCCCAGCGCCCAGCGGCATCAAATGCGCTACCCAAACGCGTGGTCTGCCTGGCGCCCAGCGCCGCAGAGCTGCTCTTTGCCCTGGACGCGGGCGGGCTTGTGGTGGGCACGGCTGAGCACAGCGATGAACCGGCCGAGGTGCGCAGCCTGCCATGCGTCGGGTCTTACGCCCGACCGGACCTGGAACGAGTCCTGGTGCTGCGCCCGAACCTCTGCATCGCGGTACAGGACGGAACGCCGCCCCAGACCCTGGCCCGGCTCGGCGAACTCAGCATTCCCGTGGCGCTCATGGCCACCGGAAACCTTGAGGAGCTGCTGGGCTCCATGCTCGTGGTCGGCCGCGCAGTGGGGCGGCAGGCCAAGGCCGAGGCGCTGGTGAAGGGCCTGCGGGAGCGCATGGAGGCCGTGCGCGTGCGCGCTGCCCAGGCCCAGCGCCGTCCCCGTGTGCTGTTCCAGGTGAGTGGGCCGCACATCATGGCCGCCGGTCCGCAAAGCCTGCTGGGGCAGCTCGTCGCGCTCGCCGGGGGCGACAGTGCCGCCCCGGCGGAGCCCGCCTATCCGCAACTCTCCGCCGAGCAGGTGCTGGCAATGGCCCCGGAGGTGGTGGTGGCCTTCGACATGCTGGGCCAGGACCAGGGCATGGCCGGCTGGCCAGCCGACCCACGCATCCCTGCCGTGCGCCAGCGCCGCCTGTACACAGTAGACCCGGCGCTCTTCGCCCGGCCCGGCCCGCGCCTGGCGGAGGCCTTGGAAGCCCTGGCGCGCATCATCCACCCCGAGATTTTCGGAGCGTACCGGCCATGAGGCAGCGTTTGTCCTACCGTTTTGCGATTCTTCTGGCCGTTCTGCTCCCGGCCCTGGCGCTCTGCTGTCTGGCCGCCCTGTGCCTGGGCTCGACAACCTTCGGCCCGGCCGAGGTTCTGCATGCGCTCTGGGGCGACGGCGACCCCATGACCCTGGCGCTGGTGCGCTCCTTGCGCCTGCCGCGCCTGCTGCTGGCGCTCGCCGCCGGGGCCAGCCTTTCCGTGGGTGGGCTCGTGTTCCAGGCGCTGCTGCGCAATCCCCTGGCCGAGCCGTACATCCTGGGCGTGTCCGGTGGGGCGGCAATCGGCACCATCGCCGCGCTAGTGCTTGGCCTGGGGAGTCTGGCCCTGCGGCTGCCTGCGGCTTTCGCCGGGGGGCTGGCCACGCTGAGCATAGTCCTGGCCTTGGGCCGCTCTCTGCGCGCCTCGGGGCGGGACACGCTGCTGCTCGCCGGGGTGATGGTCAACGCCTTTTGCGGCGCGGTGATTCTCTTTCTCGTGTCCCTGTCGCCCCACCATCTTATCGCCTCGGTGGTGTTCTGGCTCATGGGCGACCTGGGCTCACACGCGCCCGCAGACGCGCTGCTCCTGGCCTGCGCCGTGCTGCCCTGCCTGGCCGTGGTCCTGGTCCTGGCGCACGGCATGAACGTGCTCCAACTGGGCGAGGAGACCGCCTCCACCATGGGCATGCCGGTTGGGACCGTGCGCAACGCCCTGCTCTGGTCTTCCACCGTCATGGTCAGCGCCACTGTGGCCGTGTGCGGCCCGCTTGGCTTCATCGGGCTGGTTACGCCGCACGCCCTGCGCCGTCTCATCGGCGCGGACCACCGCCTGCTTGTGCCAGCCTGCGTGCTCGGCGGCGGCGCATACCTCGCCCTGTGCGACGCGCTTGCCCGCGCGCTGCCCGCTTCGGGCGAACTGCCGGTGGGCGTGGTGACAGCCATGCTCGGCGCACCGGCCTTCGTGGCTTTGCTTGCCGGGAGGCGCACATGAACGCCGTCCATGCCGTCGAAGCACGCGGCCTGGATTTCACTCGCGGCAGCACTGCCGTCTTGAAGGGGGTAGTCCTTACTGCACGGCAGGGCGCCATCCATGGCATCGTCGGTCCCAACGGCTCAGGCAAGACCACATTGCTGCGTCTGCTGGCCGGCCTCCTGCGGCCGAGCGCAGGAACCGTGGAACTCCTCGGGCGCCCTCTCGCCGCGTATTCCCACCGCCAGCGGGCAAGGACCATGGCCTATCTGCCCCAGAACCTGCCAGAGCCGTTGTCCCTCACGGTGCGCGAACTCGTGCTCCTCGGACGCACCGCGCACCAGGGCCTGCTGGGTCTGGAAACCCGCGCTGACCAGGAGGCCGTGGACTGCGCCCTGGACCTCGCGCGGGTCGCCCACCTAGCGGGCGTCCGGCTGGAGCACCTGAGCGGAGGTGAGATGCAGCGCGCGTTCATCGCCAAGGCACTGTGCCAGGAGCCGTCCATCCTGCTCCTGGACGAGCCCACCGCCAGCCTGGACCCGGCGCACGGTCTCCAGGTCATGGAGCTGCTGGCCGGGCTGCGCAGCACGCAAGCGGTCTGCACGGTCATGGCCTCGCACGACTTGAACCTCGCCGCCCGCTACGCTGACGAGGCCACGCTGCTGCAGGGAGGGCGGGTCGCCTGCCAGGGCAACCCCTCAATGGTGTTCGCGCCGGAGCGACTTGAACCCGTGTACGGCTGCGGCTTCGAGCGCTGTCCATCCAGCGCTGGCCCAGGCGTGCTCCTGCCATTTCCATGCGGCGCCAAGCCCCAGCAAGGATGAGCCATGCCCGGCCGGTCAACGGAAGCGCCGCCTGTCAGCAATCGCCAGCCTTCAAGCGGTGGCGGCATGGGCTTGTTCATTTCCGCAGGGTTGCATCTGCTGCTGTGCTGCGCCCTTGCGGCGACACTTCCCGCTATACCTTCGCCATTGCCTTCGCCGCTCATGGAGGTGGACCTCAGAGAAAGACCCGGAGCGCGTGGCGGAAGCAACTCCTTTGTCACACAACACTCTCGACAGGGAGCCAAGGCGGTCACATCAACGTCTTCGCTTCAGCCGACGGCCCGGCCTGACCTCGCCCCGCGCGCTCTTGAAGCCAGCCAAACGGATCTGCGCGCGACGCTTGCCGCCGTTACGCCAGAAAGCAATGCAAGAGGGGCGGTTGGTGAACCGGGAACTGGAGGTGGAACAAATGCAGGTGATGGACGGTCTTCGGGCACCGGTGCGGGCCAAGGCGGCGTGGCTGTGGATCGCATGCCCGAGGCCGTGAAGTGCGAGAAGCCAGTCTACCCTGCGGAGGCCCGGCGGCGAGGCATCACAGGGCGAGTGCTCCTGCGGGTCCATGTCGACGCGGTTGGGAGCGTGCGCGAAGTGCTCGTCCTGTCCGCCGAGCCGGTCGGCGTCTTCGAGGCGCAGGCCGTCGAGGCCGTGCGGAAGTGGCGCTTCACGCCAGCCGTGTCCAAAGGCGTTGCAGTGGGGGTACGGGTGGCCCTACCGGTACGATTCGAATTGGATGACCAATGAAGATCGGCCTGGCTTCGAGTTTGAGGAAAGGTGACTAGACGCGCCTTGCGTCGACGGAATAATCTTCTTTTAGCCTCCTTGCGGGTAGCGGACAGAAATGCTTCCAGCCGTGTTTTTGCGCAAAGATATCTTTACATGGATTCTCCCATTTCGTCCCAGATGATGGCAGCTCAAATACGTACAGCGTGTCCCGTACGTATCCCTAAATGTCAGAAGGCACAACTCAATTATAAATGCAACACAACAGAATAAAGAGTAATTATCTGTTCATTGCGAGTATTCATGGGGGGAATCATTCTCCCCATGCACTCATGTGCAAAAAGAAGAGGCGGCTCAAAAGAGCCGCCTCACTGACATCATCCTCTTTGGCCCTTCTTGGGCTAGTCCTGGTGGTCACCGGTCATGGAAAAGATGAGCTCCGCTTCGTCAGCCGGAATCACCCTGGGGGCGGACAGCAGGAACGGGAGGCGCTTCGCTCCAGAGCGTGCTTGCTGTGCTTCTGCGCGAAGCTTGCGCGCGAGTTCAATACGCGCGCTGAAGCTGTCAAACCCTTCGGAGCAAGCGGCCAGCAGGATGTGGATGTCTGCTTCGTCTTGGGCCGGGTAGACGTCCTGCGCGCCAAGCGGGAGGTCCCCACGCAAGAACACCGGCGTAAAGAGGTCCGCCAGACCGGACCGGATCACCCCATCGTCAGGAGCATGCTTGCTGGCCAGCCTCCACCAGTGCCCGCCAATGTGTTCCGCCTGGATTCCGTCAGCCCCCGCCAGCTCAATCTGCCTAAGCAGACGGATCCTGACGGCTTCGATGTCCGATGCGTCCTTTGCTGCGAAAAAAACTCGTTCTTCTGGGGTCATGCTCATTCCTCGTGGTGTTTGTACCCGTCCAACCAACATCACGTGGCAGCTGAGAACACAGCCACGCGGAAGACCCTTCCCGGGTAGTAGAACATCTTCTAATGTTGGAATGGATGACCACGAGAGTGTTCACGGTAATTTGTGTGCGCATATGAAAAATCGTATAGCAAAAGCGTTCACGAATGTCAATTAATATTTTAACATGCCTCATCAAATCAAAAACAGCAAGAGATTTTTCGTGGGCCTGCATAATGCCTTTCCTTGAACCTTGGCGTAATAGTCCCAATCGGTTCTACGTTGAGTTCTTCCGAAAAGTTGCCGGTGTTGATTCCCTGGCCGAAATCACGTAGCAAAATTTTACGCTATAGAATTCCATTTATACGCCACAATGCTCCAACCTGTACAACCATCCGCCGGAGACCCCATGTTTCTGAACGATCAGGAAACTGCCACGGACCTTCTCCACTATGAGGCGATTGCTCAAACGATTGTCAGCCTAATTCTCAATACCCCCAAGGCTCCAATGACCATTGGCGTGCACGGCGACTGGGGAGCGGGCAAGTCGAGCGTCCTCAAAATGATTGAGGGCTCATTTGCGGGGAAGGACCGTGTTTTGTGCCTCTGGTTCAACGGCTGGGCATTCGAGGGCTTCGAGGACGCGAAAATCGTCGTCATTGAAACTATCGTCGAAGAACTCAAGCGCGCTCGTCCGACCACCGCCAAGGTCGCCGAAGCCGCCAAGAAGGTGCTGAAGCGGATTGATTGGCTCAAGCTTGTCCAGAAAGCTGGAGGGTATGCGTTCACCGTTGCCACTGGCATCCCCACCTTCGACCAGATGAGTGGATTTTGTGACCTCGTCACGTCCTTCGTGTCCAAAGCGCAGGCAGGCGCCACTGCGAGCGATTTTGAGGAGGCAGCCAAGAAAGCCAGCGAGTTCATCAAAGAGGCGCCGGGCGACAGCGGCAATCTCTCCGAGCACATCCATGCCTTTCGTGGTGAGTTCAAGGAACTTCTCGCCGCCGCTGACATTGACCAGCTCGTGGTCATCGTGGACGACCTTGACCGCTGCCTCCCCAAAACAGCCATCTCGACGCTTGAAGCAATCCGCCTGTTCCTCTTTGTCGACCACACCGCCTTTGTAATCGGTGCCGACGAAATGATGATTGAGTATGCGGTACGCGAGCATTTCCCTGACTTGCCGCCCAGCTCTGGCCCAGTCAGTTACGCAAGAAACTACCTTGAAAAGTTGATCCAGGTACCGTTCCGTATACCTGCTCTTGGGGCGGCCGAAACGCGGGTCTATGTGACGCTCCTGATTGCCGAGAGCGTTTTGGGCCCAACTGATGAGCGTTTTGTCCGGCTCCTTCGTGCAGCCCGCGAGGACATGAAGCAGCCCTGGAAAAGCCGGGGGCTCGACCGGCTGGCTGTCGAGACGGCGATGCAGGGTGAAGTGCCGCAAGAAATCAAGCTTGCGCTTACGATGAGCGCGCATGTCACAGGCATCTTGAGCGAAGGGACACGCGGCAACCCGCGCCAGATCAAGCGTTTCCTCAATTCGATGATGCTCCGGCACGCCATCGCGGACGCACGTGGGTTCGGTGCGGAGATCAAGCGGCCTGTGCTCGCGAAAATCATGCTGGCGGAACGCTTCAAGCCCGAGTTCTACGAGCAAGTCGCCCGCCTTGCCGCAAGCCACCCTGAGGGCAAGCCGGATACTGTGCGCGCGTTCGAAGCGCATGTGCGGCCCATCCCGCCCTCGGGGGAAGGCAAGAGCAACAAGCCTGCTGCCAAGGGGGAGCGCAAGGCGGTGGCAGCCCCCGCTCCATCGCTCCCGCCCGAGGTGGTTGAATGGGAGAAAAGTGACTGGGTGAGGGGCTGGGCGATGATCGACCCGCCACTCGGTGATGTTGACCTGCGCCCGTATGTCTTTGTCACCCGTGACAAACGCATTTCGCTTGGCGGGCTCGTGGCGAGCAGCCACCTGGAGAGGCTTGTCGATGTGCTGATGGGGCCACAGATGGCCGTCAGCGGGGCCGCCCAGGAGGTTGGAAAGCTCACTGGTCCCGACCAGGAAGAAGTGTTCGAAGCGATCAGGGGCCGCATCCTCCAGGAAGACAATTTCGGGACGAAGCCCAGAGGAGTCGATGGCCTTGTGCAGATGGTAAAAACGCACCCGGCGCTTCAGCGACGCCTCCTCACTTTCATTCGTGAACTGCAGGCGGACAAATCCGGGACCTGGGCTGCATCGAGCTGGGGAAGTTGCTTCTCCGATCCCGGCATGGTTGCTGAATACCGGGCAATCCTAAAGGGATGGAGTGAGCTGGGCGACAACAAGGCGCTTCAAATTGCTGCACAAGGGATACTTAAGTTCGAGGGGAGGACGTAAGCAATGGGAACGTCAAAATGCTACGGCGGGCCATCGAATGGCCTTGTGCCTCCCTTTGTCGATGACCCGCAGCCCCAACAGTCTCCCCTGGCGCCCCAGGCTCCGCCTGAACTGCCGACCTTGCCCGGCGCGCCCGCCTTGCCTGCATCCCGTCCGCAGCCGCCACAAGCTCCAGAGACGAATCCTCAGCCCTCGCCGCCACGCCCGGATGCCGTCGGCGCCGGCAGCCTGCGCGGGCCACGCGGCGTCTTTTCACGCTTTTGCCGATCTGGCGACCGGAACACACTCGGGCGAGCCCTCTCGGGTTATGTTCGAAAAGGAACTGGCGGCGCACGAAATGCCGCTCATCGGATGTCGTCACCCCGCACGACCGCTCGGGCCATACTTCAGGTCGTCCGGGATTTCGAGCGTCACGGACCAGCGGAAACGCTGCGCCAACTCAACATTCCTGAGCTCATTGGACGCCCCGCGGCGGATGTGTTTCTTGCGATTTTCGAGGTTCTCTGTCCTCCCGGTGGTACTGTTGATCAGTCCATCACACGCGAGGCCATGCAAGAGGCCATTGGAGATATGGCCGAGGCGGGCGTGGGGGGCTTTGACACCATCACCCCGGAGCAACTGAAGGATTTCTTCCTTGATTTCGTTGCACGGTCGATTGAGGGACGCGTCATGGCCGACATCGGCGGTCGAGCGATTTCATTCCCCGATGATGTCTCGGCGGTGGAGTATGCGCAAGAACAGCTCCATGACTTTGTCACCGGGGCAACGAGGGGGCAACTGTCGGGACGCCTCGACTCCCTCGATCGGCTGTCGGACCGAGACATAGCGGCCGTCGTTGATGAAATCTATGTGGTGGCGTTCGAACTTGTCGCCGCCGCTGGGGAGGCTCAGGCATGAGACACCATAACATCATAGTTCGGCTCGGGGCAGGCGATACGGAAACAATTGAGCTGCCAAATGCGGACATGCACACGACGGAGATTCAGTTCCTCGATGACTCGGGCCTGCGTTTTGGGCTGGGCCAGGTGTTGAGCCAACTCCGGGAGATTGGGTTACGGCCTTCCGAGACATCCGTGGATCTCGCGTTGCTTGCTGCCGCCATCACCGCCGCTGACACTCGCATCTCTCGGTCGGCAGATGCGCAGGATGCGTGGACGAGAAAAATCGATCTCCATGTGCCAGTCCATACCCCAGACCGATGGATTGCGTTGGCGCCGCTCATAGCCAAAATGCTTAAGTTTCTGACAGGGGATCAGTGGAGCGTCCACTTTCGCCCACGCCCATCTGGGATTGGTACGCTGGCAGCCGCCCCAAGCGTACTCCCTTTGGCAAACCCGACCTCGGTCTGCCTCTTCTCTGGAGGACTCGACAGCTTCATAGGCGCAATCGACCTCCTTGCCGAAAGACAAACCCCAATTTTGGTGAGCCACTACGGGGACAATCTTACTCCTGGATACCAGGAACATTGTGCACACGTCTTGAGGCAGCACCACCCCAGTAAAACATTGCACCACATCCAAGCCAGGGTCACATTTCCAGCCAACACCGTCGAAGTTGGATCTGTTGAGGACACCTTACGCGGCCGCTCGTTTCTGTTTTTCGCACTCGCCTCGCTGACTGCCGATGCCGTCGGCGGCGACATGACCGTATACGTACCCGAGAATGGCCTGATTTCCCTCAACGTGCCGCTTGACCCTTTGCGGCTTGGCGCCCTCAGCACCCGCACGACCCACCCCTATTACATGGCCAGGTTCGGCGAGCTTCTGTATGGGCTTGGCCTCCAGGTTCGCCTTGAGAACCCATATGCTTTTCTCACCAAGGGCCAAATGGCCAGGGCCTGTGCCGACCTTCCGTTCCTTCAAAGAGAAGCCCGGCACACCATGTCCTGCTCATCGCCAGGTAGCCGCAGGTACGATCCAGACCCTGAGCAGCGCGCCCCCAAGCACTGCGGTCGCTGTGTGCCTTGCCTGATCCGGCGTGCTGCCATCCTTGAAGCCTGGAGAACTGACGACACTCCCTATCGCATTTCCGACCTGCGGGGGCAAACGCTCAACAGTAAAAAAGCCGAAGGGGAACATGTGCGCTCCTTCCAGTTCATGTTGTCCAGGCTCTCTCGGAAACCTGGGCTGGCTCGTCTTGACATTCACCGGCCAGGTCCTTTGACAGATCACCCTGACAAACTCGGTGCCTACGAAGCCGTCTACGTTGCAGGAATGCAGGAGGTTGGTCGACTGCTGGAAGGTGTAGTAGCGAGACCGCTGTGAACGAACGAGCCCACCAAACGCCTCACTGGGTTGATTTCCACTGTCACCTCGACCTTTATCGAGACCACGTGGATTTAATTGCAGAATGTGATCGAGAGCGAGTGGCTACGCTTGCTGTCACGACCACGCCGAAGGCATGGCCTCGGAACCGCGAACTGGCAGCACATGCCACACATGTTCGTGTCGCACTGGGGCTCCACCCGCAACTCGTTGCCGAACGTGCAAGCGAGGTGGCTCTGTTTGAGCACTACCTGGCAGATGCTCGGTATGTGGGTGAGATCGGACTTGATGCTGGCCCACGGTTCTATCGTAGCTTGCCCGAACAAGAGCGCGTTTTCGAGAGAATCCTCCGTGCCTGTGCGGAACAGGGGGGGAAGATTCTCTCCGTGCATAGCATCCGAGCTGTCGGGAAGGTGCTCGGCCACATCGAACGCGCACTGCCAGCAAGCAGGGGACATGTTGTCCTGCACTGGTTCACCGGCACTACAGCCGAGGCCAGACGAGCCGTTGCCCTGGGGTGCTATTTCTCGATCAACAAGGAAATGCTCAACTCCCCAAAGCACCGTCAACTCATCGCCGAGCTGCCAGAGGACCGCCTTCTCACCGAGACTGATGGTCCATTCGTTCTCATTCAAGGAAAGCCAATCCGCCCGCGCGAAGTCGCCGACACCGTTTCGCAGCTTGCCGCCCTTCGAGCAATCCCGATGGAGGGAATGAGGAGGGCCATCCTTGACAACCTCCGTGCGGTAGTCAGCAGCAACGTTAGTTGAGGTCGCGGCGTAGTGGAACCTACCTGTTCAAGGAGAACTGCAGCGTGCTTCGGTTTACGACTGCCGAGTTCAAGGACTTAAGACCCACATGGTTCTGAAAATGGCATGAAGAACACCCCTGGCGCCCCACGATGAGCCGCTCGGAGTGGTCGCAAAATTTGTGACCTCAATAATATTTCTTCACCATAAAATTACAGACTTTTTATTAAATCCTCTAAGCGGGGTCCAGGGGCGGAGCCCCTGCTTACGCCGACAACCCCTAGCCGCCGATGAGCTGCATGGCGAGCCGGCCGAGGCCGTTGGCCTGGGACAGCATGGCCACAGCTGACTGGGTCAGTATCTGCTGGCGGGTGAACTCTGTCATTTCCGTGGCCACGTCCACATCCGAGACCTGGGACTCCGCGGCCTGGGTGTTCTCGGCCTGGATGGACAGGTTGGTGATGGTGTTCTGCAGGCGGTTCTGCATGGCTCCCAGGTTGGCGCGTATCTTGTCCTTGGAGATGATGGCGTTTGAGATGGTGGCCAGCGCCTGCTGGGCCAGCTGCTGTGTGGAAATAGAAGGACCTGAACTCGAACCTGAACTTGAACCTGAACTTGGCGGCCCTGCCACCGTAATATTACTAACATAATTTACTAAAGTAGTGCCCCATGTTATGGCTCGTAAATTCCCACTCCTGTCTACGGCAAAGTCATACTCTGTAAGATTATCCTGAGTGCGGTACCCTGTCACCGTAGCGGTTGGGTCAAATTCATTGTATACGTTTGCAGGCATTTGAGTGCCAGCAATTAATAGGTTATTTTGCAAGAAAGATATTGTGTTGCTGAAACCATTTGCAGTCAGGTTGTTTGCCGTAGCGTATTGCGTCGTTTGTTGCGCATAATAAGTTGCACTATCCACACTCCCGCCACCACTTCCACCACTACTTCCACTCAGCCCTAACGCGCTGGCTGTCACGTTCCCAATCTGAACGTAATAATAGTCCTCGGCGGAGTCGTTGCCGGTGCCGAAGTGGACCTTCATGGGACCGGTGGCCTGGAGGCCAGCGCCGTTGTGGGTGCTGGTGGCGCCGGAGAGGTTGCCGTTCAACAGGTGGATGCCGTTGAAGTCGGTGGACTTGGCGATTCGGGTGATTTCCGAGGCCATGGCCTGGTACTCGGAGTCGATGATGAGGCGCTGGTCCGACGAATAGGTGCCGGTGGCGGCCTGCATGGCCAGTTCCTTCATGCGGATGAGCTTCTCGTCGATGACGCCGAGCGCTCCGTCAGCGGTCTGGATCATGGAGATGGCGTCGTTGGCGTTGCGGATGCCCTGCTGCAGGCTCCTGATCTCCGAGCGCAGGATTTCGCGAACGGCCAAGCCCGCAGAGTCGTCGCCCGCGGTCTGAATGCGCAAGCCGGATGACAGACGGCGGGTCGAGACGGCCAGCTTCCCGTAGGAGTCCGCCAACAGGCGGGCCGTCTTCGTGGCCATCAAGTTATGGTTGATCGTCAGCGGCATGGTGACGCTCACTCCTCATGCTGTTGAGCTAATTCCGCAGCGGCTTCCATTCATCAAGTCGGCGCGGTGAAGATACGCCCAGATCACAGCTGCCGCAGCCTATTGGCAAGCTCACGCTTCGCACAGGAGCAGGCTCTGACCTCACGAATTTCTTCGGCAGATACGGGAAAGGACTATAGGTCGGGAAGGCTTTTCGTTTACAATTTCTTTGCCCAATAATATGCTGGCATAATTCACAAAAAATAAGGCGAAAGGGCTTCCCCAGGATTCTCCTGGAGCAGCCCTTTCGGCGTGAAGGATGGGAGGGGGCAGCGCCCCCGGGGGCACGTTTTAGCGGATGCCCTTGCTGTTCAGGAACGCGCTGTACTTCTTGTCGGTGCCCTGGATGTGGCCGATGAGCCAGTCCTTCAGGAAGCGCATGATCTCCATGGTCACCTTGGCCTTGCCGCTCTTCAAGCCAGCCTCGAACTCCAGCACCTGCTGCACCAGCTTGCGGTGGTATTCCTTGTGCTGAGCCGTTTCCGGGTAGCCGTAGCGGTCGAAGTATTCCTCTTCCTGGCCGAAGTGCTTCACGGTGTATTCCTTGAGGCGTTCCACCACGCCCACGAGGACGGCGTCGGACTTGCGCGAGCGCATGGCCGCGTGCAGCTCGTTGATGAGGCCCAGGAGCACCTTGTGCTGCTCGTCGATGAGGCGGATGCCCACGGACAGGTCGTCGCTCCAGGTCATGAGCTTGTCCGAGGCCACGGCGGCGAGCTTGCCGCTGGCCATGCCCTGGATGATGGAGTCCAGCTCCTCGGTGAGGCCGGAGATCTCGACCACCACGCGGGTGGAGCGCTCGACGCTGTCGGCGGTCTGGCGGGCCACCTGGTTCACCTCGGCCACGGAGCGGTTGATCTCCTCGCTGGTGGCGGACTGCTCCTCGCTGGCGGTGGCGATGGAGGCCACCTCCATGGCGGTCTCCTGCACGATGTTGACGATCTCCTCCATGTAGTGGCCGGATTCCTCGGCCACGCGGGCGCTCTCGATGATGTCGGAGGCGGCGGCGTCCACGGCCACCACGTTCTCCCGCGCGCGTTCCTGGATGCTGCGCACGGAGTCGCCCACCTGCTTGGTGGCGGTCATGGTCTTCTCGGCGAGCTTGCGGACCTCGTCGGCCACGACGGCGAAGCCGCGCCCGGCGTCGCCCGCGCGGGCGGCCTCAATGGCGGCGTTCAGCGCCAGCAGGTTGGTCTGGTCGGCGATGTCGGAAATGACCCCCAGCACCTGGCCGATGCCCTCGGCCTGTTTGCCCAGGGTGGTCATGGTCTCCTTGAGGGCCAGGATGCGGTCCTTGACGCGCTCGATGGAGCCCACGGCCTCGCGCACGCCCTTGGCGCCGGTCTGGGCGTTGCCTTTTGCGCGGTCGGCGCTCTGGGCGGCGTCGCCGGTGTTGCGGGCGATGTCCAGAATGGCCTCGTTCATCTGCTCCATGGCCAGGGTGGTGGCGTCCACGCGCTCGGTCTGCACGTGCACGTCGCTGCCCACCTGCTCCATGTTCGAATTCAGTTCGCGCACGGCCCCGAAGATGCGGTCGGCGGATTCCTTGGCCTTGGCCGAGGCGGCGCGCATGTTTTCCAGCAGCTCGGCCAAGGCCGTCTCTTTTTCACGGCTCTCGGCCAGGGCGGTCATGGTGGCGGCGGCCTCGCGCTCGGCGTGGGCCTCTTTCTCCCGCGCGACCTCGGCGGCCTTATTCAGGTTCTCCACCAGGTTGCACAGGGCCTCGCGCAGGATGGCGAACTCGGCGGGCATGGGCAGAACCGGACAGGCGGCGGGCTTGCCCACGGCGATGCCCTGGGCGTAAGCGCGCAAGGCATTGAGCGGCAGCACCAGCTGGCTGTGGACGGTCAGCAGCAGCGCCCCGGCGCCGAGCATGGCCAGAGCAAACAGCCCGCACCGCAGGGCAAACGAGCTGTCCGGCCAGAAGCCGGTGACGAACAGGGCGCTGGCCGCGCCCACGAGAACCAAACCGGAAACGGCAAGCCTGGTCTTGATGCTGGACGAACTTTGCTGAGGCATATTGGCTCCTTGCCGATAATGGTAGCGGCGCGCGCCGTGGAGGTCGAGTGATGCAGGCACGGTCGGAATCCCGCGCATGATTATCATATCCTATCGTCCATCAGCAGACAACGCTTAAGGTGGAGGTGTTGGTACCGGAAAGATTCTGCACGGCGCGGGGCGAGCGCCCGGCCAGACGCATTGACGGGCCGGAGCGCCTTGCCATATTCTCCATAAATGGTTGAACTGCCGCATGCAAACGACGCCCTGGCCGCGAAGGAAAAAAACAGCGCCGCCCTGTCCTCGGTGTTCGCCGCGCTATTGCTCACGGGCATGAAGCTCGGCGCGGGCCTGTACACCGGCAGCCTGGGCATCCTGTCCGAGGCCGCGCACAGCGGGCTCGACCTTGTGGCCGCCGGGGTCACGCTGTTCGCGGTGCGCCTCTCGGCCGTGCCGCCCGACGCCAAGCACCCCTACGGCCACGGCAAGGTGGAGAACCTCTCCGCCCTGGCCGAGACGGCGCTTTTGCTGCTTACCTGCGTCTGGATCATCTACGAAGCCGTGGACCGGCTGTTCTTCCACCCGCGCGAGGTCGACGCCTCGCTCTGGGCCGTGGGCGTCATGGTGGTGTCCATCGTGGTGGACTTCTCGCGCTCGCGCATGCTCCTGGCCGCGGCGAAAAAGCACAACAGCCAGGCCCTTGAGGCCGACGCCCTGCACTTCTCCACCGACATCTGGTCGTCCCTGGTGGTGCTTGCCGGGCTGGGCGCGCTGGCCCTGGCGGACCATGTGGCCCCGGACTCCGCGCTCAAGCCCTGGCTGCTGCGGTCCGACTCCCTGGCCGCCCTGGCCGTCAGCGGCATCGTGCTCTGGGTCAGCTGGAGGCTCGGCGCCCAGGCCATCGACGTGCTGCTCGACGCCGGGGTGCACGAGGCCTCCGGCCGCATCGAGCGCGCCATGCTGGCCCTGCCCGGCGTCACCGGTGTGCGGCGGGTGCGCGTGCGCGCAAGCGGGCCGGCGAGCTTCGTGGACATGCGCCTGCTTGTGCAGCCGGGGCTCGACGCCGACGAGGCCCACCAGGTGGCGCGGGAGGCGCGGGAGGCCGTGCGCGAGCTTTTGCCCGGCGCGGACGTGATGGTCGAGGTGAAGCCGCAGGAGGAAGGGGCCAGCGGCCTGCTTGAACGCGTGCGGGCGGTGGCAGGGCTCTCTGGCCTGGGCGCCCACGACATCCAGGTGCGCCAGCTCGACGAGGGGCTGAGCCTGGACCTGCACGCCGAGGTGCCGGGCAGCTTGAGCCTGGCCCAGGCCCACGCGCGCGTCACGGACATGGAAAAGGCGCTGCGCCGCGAGCTCGGGCCCGTGCTCAGCGTGGTCACGCACATCGAGCCCGAGGGCGCGCACCCCGCGCCCATGCCGGAGCATGGCGAGGCGGCCCAGGAGCTGCGGCAGGCCATCGCGGACATCGTGGAGGAGACGGACGGGGTGTGCGACATGCACCAGCTGACGCTGCACCGCTCCGGCGCGCGCTTCGGGGCGTCGTTCCACTGCCGCATGCACCCGGAAACGCCCATCACCCGCGCCCACGACCTGACCGTGGAGCTGGAAGCCTCGCTGCGCGCCCGCCTGCCGGAACTGGTCCGCGTGACCATCCACATGGAGCCGGACGTGATGACCCCGGACCTGCCGCCGGTGGTCTAGAACCAGCCCTACCTTCCCAGCCGCCTCTGCAGCAGCACGAAATCCGCCAGGGTCAGCATGGCCATGGCCTTCAGCACCGGCACGATGCGCGGAATGGCGCAGATGTCGTGACGTCCGCCGACGTTCAGGCGCACGGCCTCGCCCTGGCGGTTCACGGTCTGCTGCTCCTTGGCGATGGACGGGATGGGCTTGACGTAGGCGCGCACCACGATGTCCTGGCCGCTGGAGATGCCGCCCAGGATGCCCCCGGCGTGGTTGGAGACGAAGCCCTCCGGCGTGATCTGGTCGTTGTTCTCGCTGCCGAGGCGGCAGGCCGCGTCCGCGCCCGCGCCGATCTCCACGCACTTCACCGCGCCCACGCCCATCAGCGCATAGGCCAGCCGCGCGTCCAGCTTGTCGAACACCGGCTCGCCCAGGCCCGCGGGCACGCCCGTGGCGCGGATCTCCACCACGCCGCCCAGCGTGTCGCCCTCGGCCTTGACGAGGCGCACCCGGTCCTCCCAGGCCGCCACCACGTGCTGGTCCGCGCTGAAAAAGGGCCGCGACAGCGCCCCGCCGAAGTCGCGCAGGGTGGCCGGAATGCCGCCCAGCTCCACCGTGGCAGCCTGGACGTGGATGCCGAGCGCCCCGAGCAGCTCCTGGGCGATGGCGCCGCCGGCGACCCGGGAGACCGTCTCGCGCCCGGAGGAACGCCCGCCGCCCCGGTAGTCGCGCAGGCCGAACTTGGCGTCGAAGGTCAGGTCCGCGTGGCCGGGCCGGTACACGTCCTTGATTTTCGAGTAGTCGCGCGAGCGCTGGTCCTGGTTCTCCACCAGAAAGCCGATGGGCGTGCCGGTGGTGACGCCCTCGAACACGCCGGAGAGCAGGCGCACGGCGTCGTCCTCCTGGCGCGCGGTGGCGGCGATGCCGCCCTGGCCGGGCTTGCGCCGGTCCAGCTCGGTCTGGATGACGGCCTCGGACAGCGGGATGCCGGGGGGACAGCCGTCCACAACGCCGCCCACTGCCGGGCCGTGGGATTCGCCGAAGGTGGTCAGTTGAAACAGGGTGCCGAAGGTGTTGCCGCTCATGTGGTACCGTCCTTATGCTTGCTGGCGCCTCAGGCGCTCAGAAATTCCTCGCAGGCGACTACCGCCGCCTCGAAATCCGACCCGCCGGTGAGCTCCAGCGCGGGAACCCCGCCAAGGGCTTCCAGGCACTGGGCGCCGGTCAGGGGGGCGGCGGCGATGGCCCGCGGCAGATAGAACACCCCCGGCGGCTTGCGCAGGGCCTCCAGCAGGTCCAGCCGCTCGGCCAGGTCCACCCGCCGGGCGCGGACAGTCCCGCCGCCGTGCCTCCAGTTCAGCACCACCACCCCGCCCAGGGGCGCGGCCAGCCGGAACCTCCCCGGCCCGAAGCACGTGTCGATGCTCGCGTCGTACTTGTCCTCCACCGCGCGCAGGGCCTCGGGCGAGAGGTCGGCGTAGGCGGTGCGGGCGGACTCGGGCAGGGCACAGGACAACGATGCCGCCAGGGCCGGGTTGCCGAGCGCCGTGCCGGGGTTCAGGCGCGGGTGCTTGGGGATGCCGTGCAGCACCGGCCCGCGGCCCTCACCGGCGGGCTGTCCGCCTGGCTGGAAGAGCGCCCGGTCGTTGCTGACGAAATCCAGCCCGCGCGCCACCAGGTGCAGGGCCAGGGTGGACTTGCCCATGCCCGCGAACCCGCACAGGGCCAGCCCCCGGCCAAGCGCCCCCGGCTGCGCCACGCCCGCCGCGTGGCCGAGCATCCAGCCCTGGGCCAGCCGGCGCTCCATGTACCGCGCGCAGAGGAAATTCACCAGCTGGTTGCGGTTGGCCGCGCAAGGGCCGACTGCGATATTGGCGGCGATGTTGTCCGCGACTGCGCCAAAGAGAAAGAGCATGCCCGTGGCCTGCTTGCGCACCACGCGGCCCCCGCCCCCGGCCCCCGGAACGTCGGCGAAGCGCTCCTTGTCCGGGCGCTTGCCCGGCGCGGCGGGCTTGATGGCCAGGGCCACGGGAGGCTCCTGCACCGGGGCCTCCAGCAGCAGGAACTCCAAGTCTGCCGGGCCGTCCGCCGGGGCGGCCTCGGCGAAGCCTCCGAAATAGCCGCGCAGGTCGTCCACCACGGCCTGGTCGTTGCTGCGCACGTCAAGGGTCAGCTCCTCCAGGCGCAGGCGCAGGCCGTGGCGCGCCGGATAGCGCCCGGCAAAGCCCCTCGCCAGCTCCGCGAAGTCCCTCTGAACCGGCGGCAGGCTCACGCCGGGCGCTCCTGGCCCAGCAGCTTCAGACGGCGCAGCGCGTGGGCGGTGAACAGCTCGGCCACGTCGATGCCGCAAGCCTCCTTGAGTCCCTTGAACCCGCCAAAGGCCGACACCTCGAAGACGTAGGGGCCGCTGTCGGTCAGGGCCACGTCCACGCAGGTGAAGTCCAGGCCGAAGGGTTGCCGGGCGCGGTCGGCCAGGGCGATGATCTCCGCTGGCGGGTCGAAGGCGGCGTAGCGGCCGCCGCTCTCGGTGCTGGTGCTCCACGACTCCCCCGCCCCCGGCTGCTTGCGCCGGGCGTAGGTGCCCAGGTACTCCGCGCCCAGGAAGCACACGCCCAGGTCCTGGCCGCGCAGGTCCAGCGCCTGCTGGATGTACATGACCCTGTTGGAGGCGTGGAAGCGCTCCAGCACCACCCGCGCCGCGTCCCGGCCCTGGGCGGCGGCGTCCAGCAGGACCATGCCGCGCGCCTTGGACGTGAACAAGGGCTTCAGCACGGCGCGGCCATAGCCCAGCACCGCGTCCAGGGCGCAGTCCACGTCCTCGGCGATGGTGGTGGGCGGCAGGGGCAGCCCCGCCAGCGACAGGGTCACGGAGCAGGACAGGCGGTCCACCAGGCGCAGGATGAGCGAGGGATCGGAAAAGCAGGGCACGCCGCGCCCGGCCACGAAGCGCAGCAGCTCCAGGCGGTCGAGCATGTCCGGCGAATACTGGGGCGCGGCCTTCTTGATGAACACGGCGTCGAGCCGACAGAGGTCCACGGGCTCCTGCCCGGGCCCGGCGCAGAACACGCTGCCCGAGGCCATATCCAGCCGGGCCGAGCCCAGGTCCAGCAACAGGCGTCGGCCCGTGGCGCGGGCCACGGCGTCGGCCAGCGCTTCCGACGACCAGCCTCCGGGTATGCCGATGACAGCGATGCGCATCCCCGGCCCCCTAGGCGAACAGCACCGGCCTGGGCAGACGGTAGTCCTCCCAGGGCTTGCCCGTTTGCGCGTGCTCCGCCAGCCCCTCCATGAGGTAGTGGGCGCGCAGGTTCATCTCCCGGGCGAAGTCGTAGTTGAGCTCGAAGCGCGTGCTGGTGAACAGCGAGCGCACCAGCCCAAGCGACAGCCGGGCCTGCCAGGTGCCGTCGCCGATGTCGTCGGCGAAGACGTGCGCGTGCGCGTGGAACGAGGAGATCATGTGGTTGATGCGCCCGCGCAGGGCCGGTTCGAAGATGGGCATGCGGAAGAAGGACACCAGGAACACGGCCACGTCCTCCACCCAGTCGCCCCGGTGGGAGCGGTGCAGGTCCACGTAGTGCACGCGCGGGGCCGAGTGGTCGTAGACGATGTTGTTGGCGTTGAAGTCGCCGTGCAGAAGCACCGTCATGGGCGCGGAGAGCGCGGGCTCGATGTCCCGGCAGGCCTGGAACAGCTCCTCCGTGGACGGCAGGCGGACCTGGCCCAGGGCTTGCCGCTTGCGGAAGAAGTCCGGGTGCACGTGGCGCACGGCCGCGAGCCGCCCGTCCAGCTGGCTCATGAAGCCCACGGGCTGCGGGCCGCGCTCCAGGGTGGCGCGCCAGATGTCGCCCACGGTCTGCTCGAAGACGAAGATGGCGTCCTCCAGCACGTCCCAGGCCGCCGTGAGCACCACCTCGTTCCAGGTGCAGCCGGGCAGGAACTCCACCAGCATGGAGGCGCCGTCGCCGTCCTCGTTGTAGCTGAAGATGCGCGGCCCGGTGCCGGGCGAAACCTTGGCCCAGAACTCGATGTTCTCGCGCTCGCGCCGCATCTTCTTCAGGTTGCCTTCCTTGAAGATGCCGCTCTGGGCAGGGTCCGGGGCGGCGTCACGCGGGCTCACCCGGCCGATGCGGCAGCCCGAGCGCGTGCCCCAGATGGACCGGAAGTCGATGTCGCCCACGTCGCCCTCGAAGCCGGACTGGGACAGGTTCTGCTGCAGGGCCTGGAACTGCTCGATCTTGATCTTCTCGCCGATGACCGAGAACAGCAGCGCCTCGCCGATGTTCAGCAGCGAGTCGCCGATGCGCTCCAGGTAGCGGAAGATGAAGATGGCGGTGATGCTGTTCTCCACCTCGCGCCCGCGCCGCAGCTCGTTCATGAAGTGGTCGAAGGCGTCCTTGTAGAGCCGGTCCAGCTCGAACTCCGCGCGGCAGATGCCGAGCGCCCCGGCCACCTCGGCCCGGGAGCGCACCTCGAGGATGCGCGAGAGGCTCTCCTCGATGATGTCGAACAGCGGGCCGGGATCGCGGCGGGCGAGCAGGTTCTTGTCGTGCAGGTAGCGCACCTGCCCGGCGATGTTCACGCAGTAGTCGGCGATGCGCTCCAGGTTGCCGGAGATGATCTGCAGGCCGCGGATGCGGTCGATGTCGCGCTTGGACAGCCCGCGCTCAAGGTGGATCTTGGAGAAGCACTTCTCCTCCACGATGTTCTTCAGGTTGTCGATGTAGTCGTCGCGGGAGACGACCTTGTCGTAGCCCTCGTGGCTGGGGGCGTGCAAAAAGGCGCGCGTCTCGCTGACCTGGTTTGTGACCTCAAGCACCAGGAAGCGGAAGTTCTCCTCGATACCCTCGAGCGTGAACATGGCGGCTAGGCCTTGATGCTCAGGGTCTCGCCGGACCTGGGCGCCTCGTCTTCGGGGCACTTCCAGGTGATGGCCAGGGAAAGCCTCCCCTCGCCGCCCCGGCGACGCGCCTTCACCGTGAAGTTCAGAAGCCCGGCGGGCTCCAGCACGAACTCCTCGGCCCCGGTGGTCACCACCAGGCGGCCCTTGTCCAGGCCCTCCATGACGGCCTCAAGGTATTTGCGGATGCTCGCAGCATCCTGCACGGATTCAAAGACAAACCTCTGGTCGTGGCCCATGTGGTCCCCCCGATATGGCTGCGCTAGCCGTCGAGCCGCGCGGTGTACTCTTCGATGACGCGAACCCTGTCCATGTCGGCCACGATAAGCTTCTTGCCGATGGACAGGTCGTCCCAGGCGGGCTGCAGGCCGATCTCGCGCCTGGTCTTGGACGAATTGCCGTTGCCCGGGGCCAGGGTCTTCTCGCCCATGTGGGTGTCGTCGCCCATGAACACCAGCATGCGCCGGGCGGACGGGCCGCGGCGCCGGTTCTTCTCGTGCAGCACGTTGATAAGGAACTCGGTGTAGCGCTGTGACTGCGGATTCCAGACCTCGTAGCCGTCCACGTCGTATTCGGCCAGCAGGATGGGCCAGAACTGCTCCGGGTGCGGGATGACCACCCCGCCGCCGAGCGCGCGCGCCTCCTCGATGAACTCCGTGGTGCGATAGAAATAGGTCAGCGGGAACTGGGCCTTGACGAGCTGCTTCACGGCCTTGAGGAAGACCTGGGCGCGGTTCACCAGGCGGTCGTCCAAAAGCGTCCGGTAGCCGTCCACGAAGTTGCGCACCAGCTTGTTCTTGAAGGCGTCCTTGGGCAGCGCGCCGCCATGCTTTTCCACCAGGGCCGAGAGCTTGCGGCAGAGCAGCCGGGCCAGGGCCACGATCTCCTCCTCGGTGCCGGTCTCGCGCGCGCTGGCGGCCAGGATGGCGTCGTCCTCGCCGGTGACGGCCTTCAGGTAGTCGTGAAGCTGGGTGGAGCGGTAGTCCAGGGTGTGCGCCAGCATGCTCTTGAGCACCCCGGCGTTCTTCAGGCGCTCGGTGCGGAAGTGCAGCAGGATCTGCACCTTCTGGTTGAACCCGCGGGAGTAGCAGTCCGCCTCGACCCCGGTGTACTGGCCGTACTCCATGAGCTCGTTGTGCTGGGTGGGGATGATGAGCTGGGTGCGCATGGCCGGGTAGGTGGCCTCGATGCGCGTGCGGATGAGCTCCATGGGCACGAACTCCGGGTGCCAGTGCACGGCCAGCACGGCCTCCTGATTGGGCTGCACCACTGCGGGCGTGACGATGCGGGCAACCGCCGCCTCGTCCATCCTGGTGGAGGTGATGGCCGCGAACAGCCGCTCGTCGGCCTCGGTGACCTCCGGGGTCAGGCTGTGCGCCGCAGCGGGGCTTGCGCCGTGTCCGCAGTCGTCTGGCTGCATGTGCTCTCGCTCCTTTTTGACGGAACCGCTTGAAATCAACGGAACTGGGCGTGGCAGGCGGACTTGCGCCGGCTCAGCCGCTCCAGGGCCGCGGCCAGGGCGTCCGCGTCGCGCGCGGAGATGGCCCTGCGCAGGGCCTGGCAATCGGCCAGGAACGCCGCGTTGGCCGGAGCCAGCTCGGTCAGGACAGCGCCGCTCACCGGCTGCTCGCCCTGGGCCATGAGCTCGGCCAGGCTCAGAAAACTCTCCACGACCTCCGGCCCCGGCAGGCGGCCCTCCCGCGCCAGCGCCTGCATGGCCTTGAAGTCGGCCTGCATGCTCTTCTTGAGCTGGCGGTACTTCTCGCGCGAGGCCAAGACCTTGGCCTTGTCCCTGCCCGCGGGCTCCTGCGCGGGCGCGGCCTTGGGCCGGGTGGGCACGCGGACCTCGTGGGCGCGCTTGGCCTTGAGCTTCAGGCTGAGACCCTTGTCGTGGCGCTCGGCCACGAGCACCAGCTTGCGCAGCTCGGCCACGGGCAGGCCGTCGAGAGCCCCGGTGGCCTGGCCGGTCTCAAGAGCCTGGGCCAGCTCGCGCAGGAATTCCGGCAGGCCTGCGGTCAGGTCCTCAGGGCCGAACTCGTGCCCCTTCTTCCATGAACCCATCGAGACTCCTTCGCCCTGCCAGGCTTGCGGGCCTGGCGGCGCTCTCCACCAGATGCCATGCTACGGGATTCGCACGGCCCTGGCAACGGCGCTAGCGCGTTTCGTCCGCGCGGCCCCAGGTCCGCCCTAGGTCCGGCCCTCCAGCCTGTCGATCTCGGCCAGGGCCTCGGTCACCAGTGCCTCCAGGGGCTGATCCGCCCGGAGCACCACCCGCGCGCAGCCCAGGTACAGGGGCTCGCGCTCGGCCAACACCTGGCGCACCTCGGCCGCGATGCCCGCGCCGGTGAGCGAGGGCCGCTGGTCGTGGCCCGGCGCGCGCTCCAGGCGCTCGGCCAGCACCTCGGCCGGGGCCTGGAGGTAGAACGCGCGGCCCGTGAGGAGCATCTCGCGGTTCTCCTGGCGCAGCACAATGCCGCCGCCGCAGGACACCACCTGGCCCGTGAACACCGCCACCTCGGACAGGACGAGGCTCTCGGCCTCGCGGAAGGCCTCCCAGCCGCCCTCGGCCACGATCTCGGCCACGGTCTTGCCCGTGCGCAGGAGCACTCGCTGGTCCGTGTCCACGAAGGGCCGCTTGAGCCTGGCCGAGAGCCTGCGGCCCAGGGTGGTCTTGCCGCTGGCCCGCGCCCCGATGAGAAAAATGTTCGCCTCGCCCGACATGGGTGTCCCCCTCGCTGTTTCGTGGGTGGATACTACGGCAATTCGCGCCGGTATTCAAACGCGCAGCCGCCCCCAGGCCGGGCTTGCATCCATTCCGGTTCCTGCCTAGAGTGACGCCCCTGCGGCCCCCAGCGCCAAGCAACGCGCCGCAGACCGCGCCAGAAATCGCGCCGAACATCGACAACACAAGGATCACTCATGAAAACCGCCATCTTCGGCTTTTCCGGCTCGGGAAAGACCGACATGTTCGCCGCCCTCTCGGGCGAAAAGGCCGCAGCCGCTGGCAACCGCGCCATGGTCAAGGTCCCGGAGCCGCGCCTGGAGCCGCTCATCAAGCTCTTCAACCCGAAAAAGGTCACCTTGAGCGAGATCGAATATCTCGACGTGCCCGGCGGCGGCGGCAAGGGCCACGGCCTCGGCGAAAAGGTGCTGAACGACATCCGCCCCTACGACTGCCTGCTGTGCGTGCTCGACGCCTACTCCGGCCTGGCTGACCCCAAGCAGCAGTACGGCGCGGTGGAGGCCGACCTGCTGGTGAGCGATCTGGCGGTCATCGAGAAGCGCATGGACCGCATGGCCAGCGACAAGAAGAAGAACAAGGACCTGGTGGACACCAAGGAAGAGGAATGCCTGGCCAAGGCCCGCGCCCTTCTGGAGGACGAGAAGCCCCTGCGCGTGGACCCGGCTCTCTGCAACGAGCCCTGCATGCGCGGCTACCGCTTCCTCTCCGCCAAGCCCATCCTCTACACCTGGAACATCGCCGAGAAGGACATGGGCAACTACCCCCTGCCCGCCGACGGCCTGAGCCAGATGCACATGGCCGTCAGCGCCCGCCTGGAGCGCGAGCTCGCCGCCATCGAGGACCCCGAGGAACGCGCCATGTTCCTGACCGACCTCGGCCTCACCGAGAGCGCCCTGTCCATGGTCATCTCCCGCACCTACAAGCTCCTCGGCCTCATGAGCTTCCTCACCGCCGGGCCGCCTGAGGTCCGCTCCTGGCCGGTGCGCGTTGGCGCCACCGCCCCCGAGGCGGCAGGCGTCATCCACACCGACTTCCAGAAAGGCTTCATCCGCGCCGAGGTCATCGGCTACGAGGACTTCCTCAAGGCCGGCGATTTCAAGAAAGCCAAGGAGCTGGGTCTTGCCAGACTTGAGGGTAAAGATTACTATGTGCAGGACGGCGACATCATAGAGTTCCGTTTCAACGTCTGATGCTTCCGGCCTGCGCCGCCCCGGAAGTGTCGCAAGACCTTCGGAGGCCAGGCCATGCAACAGTCAGCCACACAGCAAAACGCCCCGCAGCAGACTCCGACCGATGAGGCCGCGACGCTTCACGAGGTCCTTGTGGACCGTTCGGAGTGCAACGCCTGTTCCGGTTGCTGCGACATTTGCCCGGACATCTTCGAGTGGGACGACGACATGGGCAGGCCCAGCCTGAAGCGCCAGTTCGCCACCCACGACGAGGTCCGTGAGGCCATCAGCCTGTGCCCGCGCCGCTGCATCACCGCCGAGGGCTGGACCGAAGAGTTCTACTAGCTCGATCCCCTTGTCTGCGACGGGCGGGCGATGTCCAAGCCCCCTCGCCTGCCCGTCGCATGCCCCCCGATCCCCCATAGCGCCGAACGGGCTGTCTCAGTTTTCCGCTGAAACAGCCCGTTCGGCTTTGGCCTGACCACGTAAGATCGCCCCGCTTCTTCATCTCTCACTTGAATTCTTCCCAAAAGGAGGCCACCGCGCCCAGGCGTGAGGGATCCTCTACAGGGTGGTGGTGACGATTTCCTTGTTTTGCACGTCCCAGGAAAAGACGCAGTTGGTCAGCGGCCTGTCAACGTAGAGCGAGCGGCCGCCCATCTTGATGCCCACGCCGGGGTAGGCGGTGCCGTGCACGATGATGCGCGCCGAGGACACGCGCTCGAGATGTTCCTGGGCCAGTTCGGCCAGCCTGCGCTGGATCTGCTTGATGCGCGACTCGATGCCGTCGCGTCGGGCCAGCAGGTCTTCGGCCTCGGCCCGGCGCTCCGCGCGCAGCCGGGACAGGGCCGTGGCGCCGTCGCCCTCGCCCACCACGAACATGGCGCGGTCCTTGAGCGCCTTAAGCTCGCGCAGCTCCTTGATGAGCGCCGATATTTCAGGGGTCTCGTGGCTTAAGGCCAGGGTGGTGACCATGCCGCGCTCGTTCCCGGCGTCGAACACCTCCACGCCCCTGGCGCTGACCACCGTGCCACCCATGATGCGGCCCTTGGGGTCGCTCACGCGGAGGAACCCGCCAGCGGTGACGCGGGAGCCCTTGTTGGTCTTGCTGCCCACCATGGACAGGGCGATGGTGACGTCGCCGCCCGCCTGGACCATGGCGTTGTGGGTGAAGGCGGCGCTGACGTTGCCCCCGGCCTCCACATAGGCGGCCTCCTCCCCGGACATGAAGATGCCGCCGCGCACGATGACATCGCCCCCGGCGATGACGCGCGCGCTTTCCACCATGCCTTCCACCAGCACCTGGCCCGGCACCTCGACGGTGAAGCCAGTGCGCACGGTTCCGCCAACGCACAGGGAGCCCTGCTTCAGCTCGATGTTGCCTGTGCCGTAGTCCACGTCGCCGGGGATGCTCAACAGCTCGGAGACGTCCAGGCTGCCCTTGCCCGCCAGCACAACGCCGGGGATCTTGGCGCGGAATAGCGCGCCGTTCTCCAGCGCCTCCACGTTCTTGCCGGTCTGGATGCGCAGGGCCGCGCCATCGCGCGCCGGGACCACCGCGCCGGTGACATCCCGGCCAGGCACGCCCTTGGTGGGCTGGTGCAGGCGGCCGATGTCCTGGCCCTGCTCCACCACCTGGAACAGGCTGCGGTGCCGATAGTCGATGCGCGCGTGCTCGTCCGGGGGCTCTGCGCAGGCCCGCTCGCCGCAGGTGAGCTCCAGGCGCGCGTCCTTGCCGTGGACCGGGGCCTGGCCCCGCGCCACCACCACGTCCTGCACCGGGGCGTAGGCCTTCTGTGCCTGGGCCAGCCCGTCTGTGAGCGCGTCCATCAGGATGCCGAAGTTCACGCCCTGCCCGGCCAGGGCCTGGACCATGGCCTCGGGCGTGACCGTGCGTCCCTGGGCGTCCCTGGCGTACAGCGAGGCCGTGGCCTCCAGCTTGTCGGGGGAGAGGCGAACCAGGGGCGAAAGCTCTATGCGGTCTTCCGTGACGCGCACCACGCCAGCCAGTTGCGCGATGAGCATGCCCTCGCGGTCCTTGGTCATGCCGGACGACACGGCGAGCACGCGCGGCGGACGCGGGTCGGGCGGCGGCACCACGTTGCCGGCCACGTCCAGGCCCCGCTTGGCGGGCACGGCCTCGTGCAGCCTGCCGATGACCTGGCCGGGAAATGTCGGCAGGCCCGGCGCGCCGGAAAGCTCGATCCAGGCGTCCTGGGCGTTGCGGGGGCGCTCACCGCGCGCGATGACGATGTGGCTGGCGTCCTTGCCGGACAAGAGCAGCCTCACCACCTCCTCCGCGTGCTCCACGTCCAGGGGGGCCGTGATGCCCGTGTCGCGCAGGGCCTTGCGCAACAGCTCGACGCTCAGGGGCTGCCCCGCGCCTTTTGCGGGAACGTAACGGCTCACGCCCACCTTCATGCGGTCCGGCGAGCCACCGAAGCGCAGGGTTGCGTCAGCGTCGGCCTCGGCCGGTTTGTCGCCGGTCCTGAGGTGTAGCTTGTCGAGGAAACTCTCGCTTGCCATGGCGGCTATTTCGCGCTGCCCTTGGGCGGAACGCGGCAGGATTCGCTGCAGCAGGTGCCGTAGAGGAAGCCGTTGTAAGCGTGCAGGATGCGCTCCTCCTTGCGGCGGCGCTCCTCGGACAGGGGGACGCGGCCAGTGGCGGCCTCGATGGCGGCGTCGATGGCGCGCACCGCGTCCCAGGTGGGGATGGCGCGCACGCCGGTGGCGGTGCAGTCCCCGGTGGCGGTGTCGAGGATGCTCGCGCCGATGGAGTCCGAGGCGATGGCCACGGGCACCGGCCCGCCCGGAAACAGCCTGGCGCAGCTCACGGTCTCGCGCTCGAAGCTGCCCACGTCGCCCGCGCAGAAGATCACCAGCAGGAGCGGGCGTCCGGCCTCATCATACGCAACCAAATCGATGTGCCTGCCCGTGTCCTCGCCATCGATCTGGAACACCAGCGGGACCTTGGCCTTCAGCGACTGCTTCGGGTAGCCCTTCTCCTCAACAAGGAACTTCGCCAGGGCCTGACGAAACTCCTCGTAGGTGGTTTCCTCGATGCTCTCGCCGCTCAGGTAGTCGGTAAGCATGCCGCCGAGGCTGACTTCGTGCATAACGCCTCCAGGGTTCTTGAATCACGCTAACGGCTTGGGGCGGGAAGTCAAGAGGCGCAACAAAAAAGGCCCGCGTGTGCGGGCCTTTCGTTTGGTCGAAGCGATGCGTGGTTACGGGATGAGCTGCTTGCCAGCCATGATGGCGAAGTCGAACACGCGGCCGGGCACCATGCCGAGCACCAGCACCAGCAGGGCCAGCAGGCTCGCGCCGCAGATGCTGAAGGCGCTGTTGTCGGGCGTGGGCACGTCCTCGCCCGCCTCGTGGGTGTAGGCGTGGCGCACCAGGCTCAGGTAGTAGTAGATGGCGATGGCGCTGTTCAGCACCAGGGTGATGACCAGCCAGTTGTAGCCATGGTCCCAGGCCGAGGTGATGAGGAAGAACTTGCCCATGAAGCCCATGGTGGGCGGCAGGCCGACCAGGGCGAAGGCGCCCACGCCAAGCGCAAAGGCCAGGGCCGGGGCGCGCTTGTACAGGCCGTTCAGGTCGTCCATCTGCAGGTTGCGGCCGTCGGAGGCGATGCGGCTGACGACCCAGAACACGAGCAGGTTCATGACCAGGTAGGCCAGGGCGTAGAACACCGCGGCGGACAGGCCCATGGCCGTGCCGGAAACCAGGCCGACCATGATGTAGCCCGCGTGGGCGACGGAGGAGAAGCCGAGCAGGCGCTTCAGGTCCTTCTGGGCCAGGGCGCACAGGTTGCCGTAGGTCATGGAGCAGGCGCCAAGGATCGCCAGCAGGGTGGTGATCTCAAGGCCGGGCTTGAGCAGCGTGGCCAGGCGCACCAGCACCACAACCGCGCCCAGCTTGGGCAGGGTGGCCACGAATCCGGCGGTCTCGTTGCTCGCGCCCTGGTAGACGTCCGGGCACCAGAAGTGGAAGGGGAAGAGCGCCAGCTTGTAGAACATGCCGCCAAGGAACAGCGACAGGCCGACAACAGCCATGGGCGCGCCGTCCCAGGTCCAGGTGCGCAGGGCCAACTGCGAGATGTAGCTCGTGTGCTGGCTGGCCAGGATGTAGGAGAAGCCGTACAGCGCCAGGGCCGTGGCGACAGCTCCGAAGAGGATGTACTTGATGCCCGCCTCGGCCGCGCGGGGGTCGCCCTTGGAGCCGGTGTTGCGCAGGGGGATGACGGCGTACAGGCTGTACGACGAGATCTCAAGCGCCAGGTAGATGGTGATGAGCTCAACGGCGGAGGACAGGATCATCAAGCCCCAGGCCGAGATGGCCAGGAACATGAAGTAGTCCGGGCGCTTGCGCTCCTCAAGGGAGGGCTGGCGCGAGGCGTTCAGCACGGTCACGTAGAAGCCGAAGGAAATGGCGAGCTTCATGAACTGCGAAAGCGCGTCGAGCTTGTAGGCCCCGCCGAAGATAAGCCCCTCCGCCCCCCAGGACACGATGCACACGAAGATGCCGAAGCCCGCGAAGAACGGAAGCCAGCGCTCCGCGGGAGGGGTCTCCGAGCCATCGCCCAGGCTCTGGAAGAACAGGGCGAGAATCAGCAACAGTTGGTATAATTCCGGGACAATCTGGATGGGATTGAAAACCACGGCCGCCACTCCCTAATTGTTGACCGGTTCGGCAGGGACAACAACGGCGGCCACCGCAGCAGGCGCGGGCGTTGCCGCCACCTTCTGCTCCACCGTGTTGCGCTGCTTCAAATCGCCCACGAGCTTCTCAACGGAAGGATCGATGAGCTTGAAGAAAAGCCCGGGGGCCAGGCCGATGTAGAACACGAAGACCGCGGGGATCAAAAGGTACGTCCACTCGCGGGTGTTCAGATCGCGCCAGGTCTTGGCACATGCGGGCTGGCCCCAGGCCATCTTGAGAGAAACGCGGAACATGTAAGCCGCCCCGAGGAGCGCGCCGGGCACAAGGCAGGCGCCGATGTACGGGCTGACCTGGAAGGCGCCGGTGAACACCAGCATCTCGCCCACGAACCCGTTGGTGCCGGGGAAGCCGAAGCTCGCCAGCGCATACAGGCCCCAGAAGCCCATGAACGCGGGCAGATACTTGCCCAGGCCCATGTTGTCGGCGATCTGCCGACTGTGGCTTCTTTCATACACCGCGCCGATCATCATAAACAGCGCGCCGGTGATGATGCCGTGATTGAGCATCTGGAACAGGGCGCCCTCGATCCCGCGCAGGTTGAACAGGAAGATGCCCAGCGTCACGAAGCCCATGTGGCCCACGGACGAGTAGGCGACCAGCTTCTTGATGTCCTCCTGGCCGAGGGCGATGGCCCCGCCGTAAAGGATGCTGGCGATGGAGATGGCGATCATCATGGGCGCGAAGTAGACGCTGGCCTCAGGCGTCAGCGGCAGGCAGAAGCGCAGGAAACCATACGTGCCCATCTTGAGCAGCACCGCCGCCAGGATGACCGAGCCGGCGCTCGGCGCCTGCACGTGGGCTGCCGGAAGCCAGGTGTGGAACGGGAACATGGGCACCTTGATGGCGAAGGCGAGCGCCATTGCCAGGAAGGCCCAGAACTGGAACTTGAAGGTGAAGGGGAAGAGCATCAGCTCCGGGATGGAGAAGGTGCCGCCCGTGATGCGGAAGGCCACGATGGCCGCCAGAAGCAGCGTGGAGCCCGCCAGCGTGAACAGGAAGAACTTGAGCGAGGCGTACCGGCGCTGGTCGCCGCCCCAGACCGCGATGAGCAGGTACATGGGGATGAGCATGGCCTCCCAGAACACGTAGAAGAGCACGAAGTCCAGCGCCGAGAACACGCCCACGCAGGCCGCGGTCATGAACAGCAGGCAGAAGTGGAACTCCTTCACGCGCTTGGAGATGTACGTCCACGAGCACATGACGCACAGCGGCAGGATGGCGAGCGTCAGCATGACCATGAGGTAGCTGATGCCGTCCACAGCGAGATGGTATTCCAGCCCCCACTGCGGCACCCAATGCGCGCGCTCCACAAACTGCCATTCGGCGTTGTGTTTGAAGGTGAGGAGCGGGATGGCCAGGATCAGCTCCAGGATGGACGCTCCCATGGTATAGGCGCGGGCAACCTGCGGGCTTTTGATGAGGAAAAGCCCCGCTGCGGCCAGAAGCGGAAAGACGATCAGTGTCGTTAAAACTGGGTATCCGAATTCCAAGGCTCGCTCTCCGTCTCGTTGCGAGGTTTAGGCGAAATACCAGACCGCCGCGAACACGCACAGGGCCAAAGTTGCCGCCAGCCCCAGGTAATCCTGGAGCCTGCCGGTCTGCACCTTGGCGCCAAGCACGCCCACGTTCTGGACCGTGTACGCCGAGCCGTCCACCACGGTGTCGATTCCCTTCGTGTCGAACCAGACCGTGCCGCGTGCCAGGGTCAGCAGGCCGCGCAGACCGGCGGCGCGATAGGCCTCGGTCCAGCGGTCGTCGATCCAGGCCAGGGGCTTGCAGACCAGGGCAAAGATGCCCCGGCCGATGAGCCGATAGAAGAAGTCGAAGTCCAGGTTGGTCTTGGCGTGCGGGGTGATGATGTCCCGCGTGATGTAGAAGGCCAGCCCGGAGAAGCCGAGAAGCATCAGCGCCTGCAACACATGCCATACGGTCCACGGATGGTACGCGTGTTCCATTTCAAAGGGCAGGTAGCGGTAGAGCATGTCGGGATAGAGCCCCTGCGCGATGCACAGCGCCGCGCCCATGGCCATGCCCACGTACATGTTCACCGGGATGGGCTTCAGCTCGAGCTTGTCGTTGGCCGGCTTGGCCCAGAAGGCGAAGTACGGCAGCTTGATGCCCACAGAGAGGAACGTACCGACCGCCGCCACTTCCATGCCGATGGCCAGCCAGGTGCGGTGCGCCTCGGCGGCGCCGACGATGGTCATGGTCTTGGAGATGAAGCCGTTGAACAGGGGCATGCCCGAGATCGAGAGGGCCGCCACCATGTAGAACACCATGACCCAAGGCATGCGGTGCACCAGGCCGCCCAGCTTGTCGAGCTTGGTGGTGCCCGCGGCGTAGAGGAGGCAGCCCGTGCCCATGAAGAGCAGGCCCTTGTAAAGGATGTGCGCGTAGGCGTGGGCCGTGGCGCCGTTCAGCGTCATGGCCGTGCCGATGCCGATGCCGGCCACCATGTAACCGACCTGGGAGACGATGTGGTAGGACAAGATGCGCCGGGCGTTGTTCTCGATGCACGCGTAGAGCACACCGTAGACGCACATCACCGTTCCGGCGATGGCCAGGAGCTCCACCCCGGCGAAGCCGCGCATGAGCACGTACACCGCCGTCTTGGTGGTGAAGGCGCACATGAACACCGAGCCGGTGACGGTGCCCTCGGGGTAGGCGTCGGGCAGCCAGGCGTGCATGGGCACCACCGCAGCGTTGACGCAGAACCCGAGCAGGATCATCCAGTCGTAGGCCATCATGTGCGTCGGCGCGACCGCGTCGAAGCTGAAGTTGCCCACGGCCTTGTAGCGCAGCAGCAGGCCGATCAGGAGGAACAGGCCGCCGATGGTGTGGTACATGAAGTAGCGGAAGCCCGCCTTGGTCGAGACCGGGTTCCTGGCCAGCCAGATCAGGAAGGTGGAGCCGATGCTCATGAACTCCCAGAAGATGAACAGCGTCAGGAAGTCCGCCGCGAAGGTGCAGCCGAAGGCGCCGCCCACATACACGCAGGCCATGATGTGCTGGAGCTTGTCCTCCACGTGCATGGCGTAGACCATGCCGATGAGGCTCATGACGGCGAAGACCTGGGCGAAGACCAGCGAGAGCTTGTCCACGCGGCCGAACTGCAGGGTCTGGCCGAGGTACGAAAGCTCGCCGTAGTTCCCGGGGACCACGGTCATGACGCTCCAGATGGCGATGATCGAGGGCACGAGCAGGAGCCATTTCCAGCCCTTGCCGCCGATGAACGGCAAGACCAGCGCCAGGGCGAAGAAGCCCACGCTCGGGTGGACGAAGAAGTTAGCTGTTTCGCTCATAATAGTCATCTCCGCGGCTGATCATGGGCTGAACGATCTTTTTCATGACGATGACCAGGGCCAGGCCCACAATCAGGCCGAACACGGGCCAGAACCCGGCGTAGGCGTCGTAGACGAACTCGGCCTCGTGCGGGCGGATGAACACATTGAACCCGACCAGCACAGCCAGGCCCAGGAAGAACAGGACGCCGAACACGCCGCGCCTGGCCCTCAGTTCCGTAAGCAACATCCCGAACAAGCTCATATCAGGCCCCCTAGAACTTGCCAAAGATTCTGACGAAATCCATGAACAGGGCGGGATACAGGCCCAGGATCACGGAGATGGCACCGGTGGTGCACAGCGGGATCACCATGGTCAGCGGCGCTTCCTTGAAGTGGTGGAAGTGCGGATCAGGCAGCGGCTCCTTGAAGAAGGCCCGGTAGATCACCGGCAGGAAGTAGCCCGCGTTCAGTGCGGTGGAGAGCATGAAGGCCAGGAAGATGATGATCTGGCCTGCCTGCAGCGCGCCGTTGACGATGTACCATTTGCTGACGAAGCCGCAGACCGGCGGCATGCCGATCATGGACAAGGAGGCGATGGCGAAGGCTCCGAAGGTCCAGGGCATCTTGCGGCCCAGGCCGTCCATCTTGCTGATCTGTTTCAGGTGCGTGGCGACGTAGATGGCGCCTGCCGCGAAGAACAGCGTGATCTTGGAGAAGGCGTGGTGCGCGATGTGGGCCATGCCGCCCTGCACCGCCATGGGGGTCAACAGCGCCACGCCGCACACGACGTAGGAGAGCTGGGCCACGGTGGAGTAAGCCAGCCGCGCCTTCAGGTCGTCCTTGGTCAGGGCGATGAAGCTGGCCACAGTGAGCGTGAAGGCCGCCACCGCCGCCGTGGGGATGCCCAGGCCGAGCTGGTGCATCACGTCCACGCCGAAGCCGGAGAGGATGATGCGGCAGACGCAGAACACGCCCGCCTTCACGACCGCCACCGCGTGCAGCAAGGCCGAGACCGGCGTGGGCGCGACCATGGCCGAGGGCAGCCAGTTGTGGAAGGGCATGAGCGCCGCCTTGCCGATGCCCGCGATGTACAGCACGTAGGTGATGGTCACGGCCAGCGGGTGCGCGGCGACCACATCAGGCGGGAACATGCCCTTGGCGACGTCGCCCAGGTGGAAGTCCAGCGTGCCGAGCAGCACGTAGGTCATGACCATGGCGGGCAGCAGGAACAGCTTCGAGGTGCCCATGAGGTAGACGATGTACTTGCGCGCGCCGGTGAAGCTGGTCTCGTCCTGGTGGTGGGCGACCAGCGGGTACGTGAACACCGTGATGACCTCGTAGAAGAGGTAGAGGGTGAACACGTTGGCGGAAAGGGCCACGCCCTCGGCGCCGAAGATGGCCACCGCGAAGCAGACGTAGTAGCGCGTCTGGGCGTGCTCGTTCAGGCTGCGCATGTAGCCGATGTTGTAGCTGGTGGCGAACATCCACAGGAAGCTCGCGACCAGGCCGAAGATGAGCGAGAGCCCGTCGGCGCAGAACGTCACCGTGATGCCGGGCATGATGTCGAACAGGGTGTACTTCCAGATGTTGCCCGCCAGCACCTGGGGCGCAAGGGTCAACACGGAGATGAAGGTGAGCCCGCCAGCCGCGAAGGAGACGCCCTCGCGCTTGTTCTGATCATTCCGGCAGAGCCAGATGAACAGCGGCGCCACCAGGGTGATCGCGATGGGCAGGAGCACGCGTGCGCTTTCAATGATCCCGGTCGTCATAGCGCTATCCCTTCAGAGTCGAAACGACGCTGGTTTTGGTGGTGCCGAAACGCCTGGCGATGACCACGATGATGGCCAGGACCAGGGTCGCCTCCGCTGCCGCAAGACCCATGACGAACAGGGTGCCGAGCTGCCCCAGCATGGCGTTGGCCGGGGTGAGCTGGCTGGCCGCCACGATGGAGAGTCCGGCGCCGTTGAGCATGAGTTCCACGCTGATGAGCATGCCCACCAGGCTTCTGCGCTGGGAGATTCCAAAAAGCCCCGCCATGAGCAGGATCAGGGCCACCAGTTGATAGAGCGTAAGCGGGCTCATTTGCCGTTCCTCCTCTCCCAGGCCAGGAGCACAGCCCCGGCCATGGACACCAAAAGCACCACCGAGATCAGCTCAAAGGCAAGGCCGTAGGGGCCAAGCAGGCCCAGGCCGAGATTTTCGATGGACACCTCGACAGGCGTGCCCGTTGTGGCCAGCGGCCGGGTCAGCACCAGCCAGCCCAGGATGCCGCCCACGGACAGCACCGCCGTCAGGGCCAGGAGGTTCTGGCGCAGGGGCGCGCTGTCGGCCTCCTCGCCGCCGGCGTCGGCGCGGGTGAGCATGATGGCGAAGAAGATGAGCACGCAGACCGCGCCCACGTAGATGAGGATCTGCATCAGCGCCATGAACTGGGCGTTTAAGAGCATGTACATGCCCGCGACGCCCATGAGCGTGGCGATGAGGCCCACCATGGCCCGCACCAGGCTCTTGGCCCCCACGGCCACGAGGCTGCCGCCCAGGATGATGAGCGTGTAGAAGCCGAACACGATTTTCGCGATGTTTTCCATGCTAGGCCTCGCTCTGCCCGGTCTCGGGGGCGGCGGACGCGTCCATGCCCTCAAGCCCGGCCTGGTTCTTCAAAAGCTGCACCAGGTCGAAGTGGAAGTCCTCGCGGCTGTAGCCCGCCAGGTACGCGCTGCCGGTGAAGTCCAGCGCGCCCACCGGGCAGTTCTCCATGCAGGTGCCGCACAGGCTGCACAAGGTGAAGTCGTAGATGAACTTCTCAGGATCCTTGGGGGTCTTGTCCTTGGGCTTTTCGCCCTTGGCCTTGGCCTCGGCCAGGGCCTGCTCCTCTTCGGGAGTGGGCTTGGGAGGCTTGCGCTTGACCACCGTCAGGCAGTTGCTGGGGCAGGCCAGGGCGCACATGCCGCAGGAGATGCACTTGGGCTTGCCGGTCTTGCCGCCGACGAGTTCCAGGTGTCCCTTGTAGGTGGCGATGTTCGACACCGCCTTCCACGGGTAGCGCACGGTCACCTGGGGAGCGCGGAAGTAATCCTTGGTGACCCGCAGGCCGACCATGAGGCTCCACAGGTCGGACACGGTATTCAGGGCTTCTTTTATCATACCTTACACCACCGTCTTAGGCGAACTGGGCCAGCTTCACGAAGAAGGCCGTCAGCAGCAGGTTGGCCACGGCCAGGGGCAAGAGCCACTTCCAGTTGATCACCAGGAGCTGGTCGAAGCGCACGCGGGGATACGTCCAGCGCACGAAGACCATGAGCAGCATGAGAGCCGAAACCTTGAGCACGAACCACACCGGTCCGGGCAATACCGGCCCGTGCCAGCCGCCCAGGAACAGCGCCGTGGCCACGGAGCAGACCACGACCATGTTGGCGTATTCCGCCAGGAAGAAGAGGCCGAAGCCCATGCCCGAGTATTCCGTGTGGAAACCGGCGGTGAGCTCGCTCTCTGCCTCGGGCAGGTCGAAGGGGGCGCGGTTGGTCTCGCCCAGGGCGCTTACAATATAGATGAGGAAGGCCAGGGGCTGGGTCATGATGTTCCAGTTCCAGGGCCAGGTGCCCTGTCCCTTGACCACCTGGGCCAGATCCAGGCTGCCGGCCACGAAGCTCACCGCCAGCACCGACAGGAGCAGCGGGATCTCATAGGCCACGGCCTGGGCCACGCCGCGCGCGGCGCCGAGCAGGCCGTACTTGTTGTTGGAGGCCCAGCCCGCCAGCAGCACCGAGAGCACCGCCAGGCCGGAGAAGGCCAGGATCAAGAGCACGCCGAGGTTCACGTCGAGGGCCTGGAGGCCATCGCCCACGGGCAGCGGCAGGAACAGCAGCAGCACGGGCAGGAAGGCCAGGACCGGCGCCAGCCAGAACAGGATGGGGTCCGCGCCCAGGGGCATGAACAGCTGCTTGCCCACCAGCTTCAGCGCGTCGCACAGGGGCTGCAGCGCGCCGCTCGGGCCGACCTCATAGGGGCCGGGACGGCGCTGGATGTGGCCCGCGACTTTGCGTTCCACCCAGACCATGACCAGGCCGATCAATCCCACGCTGGCGGCCACGGCCACCAAACCGATAAGGATGTTCAACAACTCTGCAGGTATGGCGTTCATTACTTCTCCTACCTGTCGATTTCCGGAATGATCAGGTCAAGGCTGCCAAGGATGGCCACCGCGTCGGCCAGGATGGTTCCCTGGGAGACTTCGGCGAAGAGGCTTAAGTTGCAGTAGCCCGGCGCGCGGAGCTTGGTGCGGTAGATGTTCTTCCCGCCGTCGCTGACCACGTAGGCGCCGATCTTGCCGCGCGCGCCCTCCACGGCGAAGTAGCCTTCGCCCTTGGGCACCTTCCACGAAGGCTTGGGCGCGCCCTTCACCAGCACCTCGCCCTCGGGCATCATCTCCAGGGCCTGCTCGATGATGCGCAGGCTCTGCTCCATCTCGGCCATGCGCACGTCGTAGCGGCCGCGCGCGCACTTGAGGTTCGAGGTGGGGATTTCGAAGTCGAGCTTCGGGTAGACCGAGTAGGGCTGGGCGCGGCGCACGTCGTACTTGATGCCGGAGCCCCTGGCCACCGGGCCGGTGGCGCCGAAGCGGCGGCAGACTTCCTGCTCGATGACGCCGATGTCCTCGATGCGCTTTCTGAGGATGATGTTGTCGGAGACGAGATCCTTGTACATGGGCAGGCGCGAGCGGAACCAGGGGATGAACTCCTGGATGCGGCGGATGCAGTCGGCGCTCAGGTCCTTGGCCACGCCGCCGATGCGGTAGTAGCTGTAGGTCAGGCGCGAACCCGTGGGGTCCTGCAGGATGTCGAGGATTTTTTCGCGGTCGTCGAAGGCGTACATGATGGGGGTGAAGGCGCCGAGGTCCAGCAGGTACGCGCCCCACCAGAGCAGGTGGGAGGCGATGCGGTTCAGCTCGCAGGTGATGACGCGGATGTACTCGGCGCGTTCCGGCACCTCGATGCCGCCCACCAGTTCCGCAGCGCCCACGAAGGCCCAGTTCCAGCCCAGGGCGTGGCCGTAGTCGACTCTGCCCATGTTGGGGATGAACTGCGCCGCGGTCTTCACCTCGGCCATCTTCTCGTGCATGCGGTGCAGGTAGCCGAGCACCGGCTCCGCGCGCATGATGTATTCGCCGTCGAGCTCGACCACCACGCGCAAAACGCCGTGGGTGGACGGGTGCTGCGGCCCGAGGTTCAGGATGAGGTTGCCCTCGCCAGCCGTCTTGGCGAAATTCTGGGTGTAGAAATCGCCCGCCAGGTGATCGTTGTTTTGATAGGTTGTCATAGGCGTGCCGCTGTCCTGGTTTATGCCGTGGCCGGCTTGTCGCCGCCAGACTCTTTGGCCTCGGCTGGCGCGTCAGGCGTCATGAGGGTGAAGGACGGGTGGCAGTACACGACCTCGCCCGCCTCCAGCATGTCCTTGGCCTTGGCCCGGGCCTTGTCCTCCTTGCGCAGGGGGAAGCAGTCGGCCATGTCGGGGTCCATGAGCAGGGGAATCAGGTTCGGGTTGCCCTCGAACACAACGCCGTGGAAGTCCCTGGTCTCGCGCTCGTGCCATTCGGCGCCGTGGAACACGTTCGCGATGGACGGAACGACCGGGCTTGCGTGGGGGGCCAGCACCCGCAGGGTCACGCGGCCGGGAGCCTCGAAGTGGTCGAAGTGGTAGACCACCACGTACCCCTCGGCGCAGTCCACGGCGCAGATGTCTTCAATATAGTAGTCGGCCGCGAGCAGCCGTTCTGCCGCGCGCACCAGGGTGCTTGCCGGCAGGAAGGCCTGGAAGACCTGCCCGGTCTTGGCGGCGTCGCACTTGGCCAGATACAGGGCGGAAAGTCCGCTGAAGAGCGCTTCCATGCTACTTGCCCTCCACGTCGAACGGCCCCTCCAGCGGGGGATTGGGCCAGAAACGTTTTCCGGAGATCTTCTCCTGGAGCTTGAACAAGCCTTCCAGGAGCGCCTCCGGGCGGGGCGGGCAGCCGGGCACGAACACGTCGACGGGGATCAGGTTGTCCACGCCCTCGACGATGCCGTACTGGTTCTTGAACTTGAAGGGACCGCCGGAGATGGCGCAGTTGCCCATGGCGATGACCCAGCGCGGGGCGGGCATCTGCTCGTAGAGGCGGACAACGGCGGGAGCCATCTTCTTGGTCACCGTTCCGGCCACGATCATGATGTCGCTCTGGCGCGGCGAGGGGCGGAAAACCTCCGCGCCGAAGCGCGCGATGTCCCACCTGGCCATGCCGACCGACATCATCTCAATGGCGCAGCAGGCCAGACCGAAGGTCATGGGCCACAGGGACATGGAGCGGCAGATGTCGACGATCTGCTTGGCGGGCCCTATGTTCAGGATCGGGTCGGCGACGACGACATCGGGTTTCTGCGCTAGGAGATTTTGCGCGGCCATGTGAACACCCCTTTCGCCCAGAAGTAGATAATGGCTAAGACCAGCACAAACAGGAAGATGAACATCTCCAGGAAGGGCAGCCAACCCTCGGTTGCGCGGTACACGGTGGACACCGGGAACAGGTAGAGCACGTCCACGTCGAACGCCAGGAACAGCAAGGCGTAAACGTAGTAGTTAATCCCAAACCTTGTCCAAGAGCCTCCATACGGCCGCATGCCGCACTCGTACGGCATGCCCATGTCGCCCCCGCGCGCCCGGGGCGCCACCAGGTACGACAGGATGAGCGGACCGCCTGCGAACAGCAGGCCTCCGATCAGGAACAGGATGATGGCCAAATGCAGCCAGCTAAAGACCATAGCCCTCCCCCTTCCACAAATTCGGCCCGAAAAACCGGGCCTTGGACCAAACTTTAGAAAATGATGCCCTCTTTTGCCCGGACTTGCCAACGACGTCAACCCCTGTTGTGAATTTTCGAGTCTTTCTTGCCCCGGAATGCCTCCCAATTATTGGTATATAACATTGGAATAATAGTGTTTTTTATTTCGCAAATTGGCTTCCTGCGAGCCCGCGCCAACAGGCCGAGGAGCCCCGAATACTCGCTGCGCGGCCTTGTGCTGAGCCCGATTTTTGCTTACATCTTCGCTGTGATGCAGACACCTCTAGCCACAGGAGAGTCCATGGCCCAGAACAAGCGCATCCTCATCACCGGCGGATCCGGCTTTTTGGGCTCGCACCTGTGCGCGCGCCTGCTCGATGCCGGGCACGACGTGCTCTGCGTCGACAACTACTTCACCGGCCGCAAGGAGAACATCCGCCACCTTTTGCACCACCCCTGCTTCGAGGTGCTGCGCCACGACGTGACCTTCCCGCTCTACGTGGAGGTCGACGAGATCTACAACCTGGCCTGCCCGGCCTCGCCCATCCACTACCAGCACGACCCGGTGCAGACCACCAAGACCAGCGTGCACGGCGCCATCAACATGCTGGGCCTGGCCAAGCGCATCAAGGCCAAGATCATGCAGGCCAGCACAAGCGAGGTCTACGGCGACCCGAGCATCCACCCCCAGGTGGAGAGCTACTGGGGCAACGTCAACCCCATCGGCCCGCGGGCCTGCTACGACGAGGGCAAGCGCTGCGCCGAGACGCTGTTCTTCGACTACCACCGCCAGCACAAGCTGCGCATCAAGGTGGCGCGCATCTTCAACACCTACGGCCCGAACATGGCCATCAACGACGGCCGCGTGGTCAGCAACTTCATCGTCCAGGCCCTGAAGGGCGAGGACATCACCGTCTACGGCGAGGGCAGCCAGACCCGCTCCTTCTGCTACGTGGACGACCTGGTGGAGGGCTTCATCCGGCTCATGGCCACCCCGGACGACTTCACCGGGCCCATGAACCTGGGCAATCCCGGCGAGTTCACCATCCTCGAGCTGGCCGAGACCGTCATCCGCATGACCAAGTCCAAGTCGCGCATCGTGCACAATCCCCTGCCCCAGGACGACCCCACCCAGCGCCAGCCGGACATCACACTGGCCCGGCAGGTCATCGGCTGGGAGCCCAAGACCAAGCTGGAGGACGGTCTGGTCAAGACCATCGACTTCTTCCGCAAGGCTTTGGAGCTCTAGGCGCGGCAGGGCCCTGCATGTGCGGCATCTGCGGACACGTCCGCCCGACCCCGGCCTCCGGCGGCCCCGGCCAGGCCGACCTCGCGGCCCTGGCGCCCCTGCTGGGCCTTTTGGCCCACCGCGGCCCGGACCAGACCGACTCCTGGCTTGAGCCGGGCGGAGCCGTGGCGCTCGGGCACACGCGCCTGTCCATCCTTGACCTGGACCCGCGCGCGGGCCAGCCCATGCACGACCCGCACACCGGCAACGTCATCGTCTTCAACGGCGAGATCTACAACTTCCGCGCCCTGCGCACGGCCCTGGAAGAACAGGGCGAGGTCTTCCGCACCACCGGCGACACCGAGGTGCTGCTGGCCCTCTACCGCCTGCACGGGCGCGACTGCCTGCCCCTGCTGCGCGGCATGTTCGCCTTCGCCCTCTGGGACGCGGGCCGGCGCGAGCTGTTCCTGGCGCGCGACCGCCTGGGCAAGAAGCCGCTGGTCTACTTCGACGGGCCGCCCTCAGCAAATGGGGGGGGGCTTGTCTTCGCCTCCGAGCTGCGCGCCCTGCGCGCGCACCCGCTCTGCCCCGCCGGGGGCTCCGTCCACGGCCTCGACCCCGAAGCCCTGGACCTGTACCTGAGCCTTGGCTACGTGCCCGCGCCGCGCACCATCCTGAAGGGCGTGCGCAAGCTGCCGCCCGCCCACTGCGCGGTCTACGGCCAGGACGGCCTGCGCGTCTGGCGCTGGTGGGACGTGGACTACCGCGAAAAGCTCGACGTGAGCGAGGCCGAGGCCCTCGACCTGGCCTGGGACTGCCTGCGCGAAAGCGTGCGCCTGCGCCTGGAGTCCGACGTGCCGCTGGGCCTGCTGCTCTCCGGCGGCGTGGACTCGAGCCTCGTGGCCGCCGTGCTGGCCGACTTGAGCCCCGGGCAGGCCCGGGCCTTCAGCATCGGCTTCGACGAAAAGAAATACAACGAGCTGCCCCACGCCCAGACCGTGGCCAGCCACCTGGGGCTGAACCTCACCCACGAGATCATGCCCGCCGCCACCCTGGAGGCCCTGCCCGAGGTGGCCCTGCGCTACGGCGAACCCTACGCCGACGACTCGGCGCTGCCCTCGCTGTTCCTCTCGCGCATGGCCAGAAAGCACATCACCGTGGCCCTCGGCGGCGACGGCGGCGACGAGCTGGCCCTGGGCTACCCCACCTACCGCCACGCCAAGGTGGCCTCGGCCATACACTCGCTGCTGCCGCTTTCGCGCCCCAAGGACGAGAGCCTGCGCAGGCTCGCCTCCACACACACCGACATCGCCCGCGCCCGCCGGGAATTCCTGGCAGCCAACCTCTGGCCCGAGACCAAGCCGCTCTTGCGCACCGAGCCGCGCCTGTGGCCCCTCAAGGCACGCCTCTACACGCCAGAGGCCCGGCAACGCCTGGCCGCAACCTACGCCGACTGGTTCCTGCCCTGGCTGGACCGCTCCTTCGAGCACGCGGCCAACCCCGTGGAGCGCATGCTCTACATCGACAACGCCACCTGCCTGCCCGACGACCTGCTGGTCAAAATGGACATCGCCAGCATGGCCGCCAGCCTGGAGGTGCGCTCGCCCCTGCTCGACCACAAGCTCATCGAACTCTTCGCCGCGCTGCCCGTCGGGCTCAAGGTGCACAGAGGCGAAACCAAGCACCTCCTGAAAAAAATGGCCGAGCGCGTGCTGCCGAAACACGTCCTCTACCGCCGCAAGCAGGGCTTCGACCTGCCCATCCGCGAATGGATGGCCGGACCCATGCACGGCTTCGTCATGGACGCGCTGGCCTCCGCCGACCCGGGCCTGGCCGAGCACCTCAACATGGACGCGGCAAAAGCCATCGCCCGCGAACACGCGGAAGGCAAAAACCGCAAGAACATGCTCTGGCGCCTGCTCGTGCTCGCCCTGTGGAGCCGGGCCAGGTAGACGGGAAGCCTCCGGCGGCCTGGGGCGCTGCCCCTGGACCCCGCCGGGGACCTGAGGCCCATCTATGCTGTCGACAGCCGTAAGATTCGCGGAAGACCGC
>NZ_JAVHLD010000013.1 GCF_031082295.1 Humidesulfovibrio sp. | reverse complement strand
CTGAAAGATAAGCCTTTGCCCCAGGAAGGCAAGGACCAAAAACAAAACCGCGCCCGAAGGCGCGGCATTTTTGTCATGTGGTAGCGAGGGAGGGAATTGAACCCCCGACACTGCGGATATGAGCCGCATGCTCTGACCGACTGAGCTACCTCGCCACATTTCCCTCAACGGGAAGCGCCTTATAGCCATTCTCTAAACGGTTTGCAAGGGGGTAACAGGGGGCAATGTGCGTTGAATCGAAATCTTCTTTTTGCTGGTGCAAAATCCTTCGCGTTGCCAGACGGACAAGGCTGGTGTATCTTTTGCAAGTCATTGGCAAGCAATGGCAAAAAGAGGAGATATTATGACAACCGTGATACCTCAGTGCGAGCTGACAAAGCGCGCCATAGACTGGATCTGCGAGCAAAACATTCCGTTGGACAGCCCTGCCGCGCGGAAGAAAGCCATCGAGGAAGCTGCCATGCGCTTCAACCTCGGTCCTCTTGAAGAGGAATTCCTTGAGCGCTTCTTTAAGGGCGATGCCACAGTCGAGTAACATCATTGAAGATCGTTCACCGTCAAATATTCAAGGAGCAGTTCTCGCTGTTCGTGCTCATTGGCTCCTGCCTGCTGGGTCTTATCCTGGTCGGGCGGCTGCTGCAATTGCGGGAAATGTTGCTGTCACAAGACCTTGGCGTTTTTGATATCCTGAAATTGTTCTTTTATTTAAGCCCGGTATTTTTGCTTTTGTTGACACCAATCGCCTGCATGCTCAGCATATTTTTGACGTTCCTCCGCATGAGCGCCGATCGTGAGCTTACGGCGCTGAAGGCCAGCGGTGTGAGTCTCTATCAACTCTTGTTCGCGCCTCTTGTCTTCGGCGGCATGTGTTCGCTCTTCAGCCTGTATATCGGCCTTTTCGGCGTGTCTTGGGGCATGCAGCAGTTCAAGAATTCACTGATAGAATTTGCCAGAACCAAGACAAAGCTCTCTTTGCAGTCCGGCGTATTTAACCAAGAATTTCCAGGCCTCACCATTTATGCACAGAAGGTCAACCTGGAAACTGGTGATATTAAGTTCGTATTCGTACAGGACAAAACGAACAAAGCCTTCACAACTACTGTCATTGCGCCGGAAGGATCAGTCATCACAGATGCCGAGAACGAGCAGATCAAGGTTCTCTTTAAAAACGGCCGTATTTTCCGACGCGTGGGCGAGACCTTGGATATTCTACACTTTGGTACATATTCCGTTCGGTTGCCGTTAGGGAAAATGCTGCGCAAACTCGGCTTCGAAAGCACTTCGCCAAAGGAGCTCTCTTTCGCGAGGCTTCTTGAGTATGACTCCGACCCTGAGCTGATGAAAGAATTTGACCAGACTCGCCAACTCAAGGTCAAGGTTGAGATCCAGAAGCGGCTTGCCCTGCCACTCGCCTGCCTGATCCTTGGACTCTTTTCCGTTCCCGTGGCCTGCGTGTTCCATGCCTTCAAGCAACAGTTTGGGATTGTCTTGGCCCTCGGGGTTTTTTTGGTCTACTATTCACTTCTCTCCGTGGCTGAAAGTTTGGGTGAGTCGCGGATTGTGCCGCCCTTTGTCGGGGTCTGGATTCCCAATCTTCTTTTCCTGGGCGTCGGGCTGATCTTCTTGCGCCAGGCCGTGCGCGAGCGCATGCCCACCGGCGTGCTTTGGCTGCTCCAGAAGTTGCGCCAAAGGAGCGTCGCGTGAGTTTTTCGAGCTTCCGACTCAGCGCGCTCGGGGCATACGTCGTGCGCCAAAACTTGTTTCTCATGGCCACTTGCCTGGGAGCGGGCACATTTATCTATCTCCTCACCGACCTATCTGACCGCCTGGAGCATTTTATCGATGCCGGCTTAGGCGTACGCCAGATACTGACATATTTCGCAGTGAAGATGCCGCTGATCTTTTCCCAGATTTTGCCGGCCGTATTTCTCTTGGCGGTCATTATTCAGCTTGGACTCATGGTGCGTAGCCGCGAGATGATGGCACTGCGCGCCGGTGGCGTGTCCATTCGCTGGTTTTTACGCTTTTTTATTGTGTATGCGCTCATATGGAGCGTCGGCCAGTTGGTGTTCTCCCAGTTCCTCGCCTCCTATGGCGAGCAGGAGGCCAACCGCATCTGGCGCGAGGAGGTCCGCAAGCGTCAGCTCGACAAGCGGGTCTTGAAGAACCTCTGGTTTCGCGAAGGGCCTTATATCGTCCACGCGGGCGAGGCGCAGCCCACTCAGAGCCGCGTCAACGACGTTACCGTGTACGAGTTTGACCGCGACACCAATCGCCTTTCGCGCATCATGACTGCCAAGAAAGGGCTTGTGGATGAGCACGGCTGGGGCTTGCTGGATGTCTGGGAGATTGAGACAGGCAATTTCGATTCCATGAAGCTCTTGTCGCACTTCATCCCGGTGCGCCAAGACATGCGCGGCTTCCTTGCCATGGACAGCGGCGACAAGGCCGACCTGCCGCTGTTGCGACTGGGCCAAGTCATTGACGAATTGCGCGAGTCGGGGTCAAACGTCGAGCGTCTGCGCACGGCATGGCATGGGAAGTGGTCCTACGCCTTTTCCATGCTGACCATGGCGTTGTTGGCCTTGGCCTTGTCGACCCTTTTCGAAAACATGTACGTGAACCTTCTGCTGAGCCTCTTGGTCGTGTTCGGCTATTACGGACTCTATGTTTTGGGGATAACCACCGGGCAGAAGGGCCTCATGCCAGCCATTCTCGGTGCATGGCTCGCCAACGGGGTTTTCAGCGCAGCGGCTTTGGCCCGCCTGGCTTGGGTTTCCATCCCCTGGCTGGGCATTCGGGCGCATCGTCTTCGCGTGAGGATGCAGCTGATCTTTTCTCGCGAGGAGCAGGGGTAGGGCGATTATTCCGCCGGTTCGGCAGGGGGCGCCGCGAGGGAGTCCAGAGCGTTCCACAGGGCGTCTCGTCCCTGGCCGGTGACGCTGGAGAAGCAGATGGGCGTCGCCATGCCGCCGAGAAGATCACGCCATTCGCGCTGCCGGGCCGATGCCTCGCGTTGATTCACCTTGTCACACTTGGTCAGCACGGGCAGTATGCGGATGTTCGCGTGCCGCAGCCAGCCAACAAGCTCGAGATCGCTTTTCTGCGGCGGCACACGCACGTCGATGAGCACCGCAACGGCCTTGAGGCCGGGGCTTTTGGTCAGGAAGTGCTCGATGAGCTTGCCCCATTTGGCGCGCTCGGTCTGGGAGCGGCGCGCGTAGCCGTAGCCGGGCAGATCCACAAGCGTGTAGCCGCCTGGCTCGATCTTGAAGAAGTTGACGCTCTGCGTCTTGCCGGGCGTGGAGCTTGTCTTGGCCAGGCCCTTGCGCTGGGCAAGGCAGTTGATGAGCGAGGATTTGCCCACGTTGGAGCGACCGGCCATGGCCACTTGCGGCTCTTCGGTCGGCAGCAGTTGGGACAGTTCGTACGCGGTTTTGACTAAGTCGAAAGTTCGATTCATAATACCCCGGTTGCCGGGAGTTGTTCCCGGTGCGCTGTAGATGGTGGCTTTTTGCTTCGGCGTCAAGCGTGCATGCACCCCCTAACCCCAGGCGGCAGCCATGAAGACTCGCAAATATCTTGTCCTGAACGGTCCCAACCTTGGCCACATCGGCGCACGTCAGCCGGAGATCTACGGCTCCCAAGGCCTGGACAGCCTGCCCGGCATGCTGAAGGAGATCATGGGGGCGGAGGCCGAGGGCATCGAGCTGCTTTTTCATCAGTCGAACTTTGAGGGCAACCTCATCGACCGTCTGGAGAAGGCCCGGAGCGAGGGCCTGGACGGCGTGGCTTTCAACGCCGGGGCGTTGACGCACACCAGCCTTGCCATTGCGGATTGCCTGGCGTGGATTGGCGTGCCGTGCGTCGAGGTGCATCTCTCGAACATATTTGCCCGCACGGACGAGCCCCTGCGCCAGAAAAGCCTCATGGGGAAATCCTGCATTGGAGTTGTTGCCGGTTTCGGCATTCTCGGGTATGCGTTGGCCGTCCTTGCGCTGGAACGGCACGCCGCAAAAGTTGAGGACAAAAAATAATTAGGCGTGGCAAAGGGTTGCCCGCCGCTTATGCCCGGAGGTTGAATGTATTCCACGTCTGATTTCCGTCGCGGTCTCAAGATCGAGATGGACGGCAAGCCTTACGAAATCGTTGAGTTCCAGCATGTTAAGCCCGGCAAGGGCGGCGCCTTCGTGCGCACCAAGCTCAAGCACATCCTGAACGGTCGTGTGGTTGACCAGACCTTCCGCTCCGGCGAGAAGGTGGACAAGCCCGACATCGCCATGCAGGACATGCAGTACCTTTACAAAGAGGGCGACGACTTCGTGTTCATGGACATGGAGTCTTATGAGCAGAAGCACATCCCGGCCACTCAGGTGGGCGAGAAGGGCGGCTACGTCAAGGAAGGCGAGACCGTGAAGGTCCTGCTGTACAACGGCGAGCTTTTCGACATGGATCTGCCCGCGTCCGTGGTGCTCGAGGTCATCGAGACCGAGCCCGGCGTGCAGGGTGACCGCGTGACCAACGCCAACAAGCCCGCCAAGATGGAGACCGGCATCATGGTCAACGTGCCGCTGTTCATCGCCCAGGGCGAGCGCATCAAGGTCGACACCCGCACCGGCGCCTACATCAGCCGCGACCGGGAATAGTCGGTGAAGGCTCCCGGTCCGGGGCGCAATTTCTCCGGGCCGGGCGCATCGCAGACCGTCGCAAAGCCTCGCCGCAAGGCCGCGACAGTGGAGGGTAGGGTCACGGACAGCATTAAATTTCGCATGGAGATCAAGGGCCTGGCGTATCTCTTCATCGCCTCGTTCCTGTTTCTGTGCGTCTTTTCCTTCCATCCGGACGACCCGACCTTCAACCAGGCCGTCACCGCCACCTGGAAGACCAGCAACATGGCCGGGACGGTGGGGTCCTACATAGCCGGTTTCCTCGTGGAGATATTCGGCATCGGGGCAATTGCCTGGCCGCTCCTGCTCGCCTACATGGGCCTGTCCCATTTTTCCGACCGGCTGAGCCTGCCCTGGCACCGCTGGGTTGGCGTCGGAACGGTTGTCCTGTGCGTCATGGCCTGGGTTACGAGCCCCTGGGTCAAGCCCGTCTCCAACATCAAGCCATCGCTGACAGCCGGCGGCCTCCTCGGCAAGTATCTTGCCGGGACATCCCTCGACCTGCTGAGCCCCTGGGGCTCGGTTTTGTTCTGGATTTTCCTCACGGCCGCCTCGGTTCAGGTCGGCTTCCAGGTGAGCTGGGCGACGGTCTTCAAGCGCGTCAAATCGTTCTGTTATGACCAGTGGTGCAAGTATCGCGAGCGCATGCTGCGCAGACGGACCCTCAATGAAAGCCAGGGCGGTACCACGAAGGCCGACAAACCCGGCAAACAGGGCAAGCCAGACAAGACCGAGACACCGGCCGGGGCTGCACAGACCTCACGCAAGGCCGAGGCCGAGCCCTACGTCGAGCCGGATCTGACGGGCGACAACCTGGTGCTCAAGCCTTTTGAGACGCCAGGCGCCAAGAAGAAGGCGCCAGCCACGGCGAGTCCTCCTGCCCGCGCCGATTTGCCGAGTTCTGAGCTCCTGCGCGAGGCGCCGCTGCAGCAGGCCAACGCGGATCCGAAAACCCTGCAGGCCAAGGCTCGCCAGCTCACCGCCTGCCTGGCCGATTTCAACATTCAGGGTGAGATCCAACAGGTGCTGCCCGGGCCTGTGGTCACCATGTTCGAGTTCAAGCCCGCACCCGGCGTCAAGATCAGCACCATTGCGGCGCGGAACGACGACATCGCGCTTTCTCTCAAGGCCTTGGCCGTGCGCATCGAAGCCCCCATTCCCGGCAAGGACTCCATCGGCGTGGAGATTCCCAACGAGAAACGACAGACCGTGTCGCTGCGCGAGATCATCGAATCGCCGGTGTTCGCCATGGCCCGCTCGCCCTTGGCCCTGGCGCTTGGCAAGGACATCCAGGGCGCGCCGCAGATCGCCGACCTGGCCACCATGCCCCACCTCCTTGTTGCGGGAGCCACCGGCGCGGGCAAGAGTGTGTGCCTGAACGGTTTCCTGGTGAGCATTCTGTTCAAGGCCACACCCGAACAGGTCAAACTGCTCCTGATCGACCCCAAGCGCATTGAGCTTGCCATCTACTCCGACCTGCCGCACTTGGTGCACCCCGTGGTGACCGACATGGCGCTTGCCAAAAGCGCCTTGGAATGGGCCATGTGCGAGATGGACTCGCGCTACGAGATCTTGCAGCGCCTCGGAGTGCGCAACATCGAGGGGTACAACCAGAAGCTGGCCGAGATGGGCGACAAGCGTCCGGAGGAATTCGCCGACCTTGCGCCCCTGCCGTATCTCGTCATCGTCATCGACGAGCTTGCCGACCTGATGATGACCTCCGCCAAGGACGTGGAAACGTGCATCGTCCGCCTGGCACAGCTTGCCCGGGCCGCGGGCATACACATGATCCTTGCCACGCAGCGTCCCAGCGTCGATGTGGTGACGGGGCTCATCAAGGCCAACTTCCCCACGCGCATTTCCTTTCAGGTAACGAGCCGCCACGACTCGCGCACCATCCTGGACACGGTCGGCGCGGAGCGACTGTTGGGCAAGGGGGACATGCTCTACAAGTCCGGCGGGGCCAAGCTCCGGCGCCTGCACGGAGCCTATGTGGATGAGGCCGAGATCGAGGCCATTGTTGCCCATTGGAAGGCTCGCCAGCCCCAGCAGTTCGACCTGGACTTTTCCGAGTGGCGCAAGGACGGCGACGTCGGTGGCGCTGGCGGAGGCCAGGGGGGGGGGAGTCCGGCACAGCCGATGACCCCATGTATGCCGAAGCCGTCGAGTTCGTCACCAGCCAGGGCAGGGCGTCCATTTCGCTCATTCAGCGCCGTTTCCGCATCGGTTTCAATCGTGCCGCGCGGTACATCGAGCAGATGGAGGCGGACGGTCTTCTTGGCGCCGCTGACGGCAGCAAGCCCAGGGTTGTCATGCGCGGCCGCGAGTGAGTCGCAGTGCCGCTCGGCCTTAGAACGGCAACAGGCCCTGGCGAATGATTTCGCCGGGGCTTTTTTATGGTATGTCTTATTGAGTTGCTTTGTGGAAGGGTGTGAAATCAAGTGACCGGACATCGTGAGAAAGGGCTTACGGTTTATGCCGCAAGCCCTTGATTTGTCTGGTCGGGATGAGAGGATTTGAACCTCCGGTCTCCGCGTCCCGAACGCGGCGACGCATTCTATATGCCTTGTTTTTATTGCACTTTTTCGTGAGTGGCTACCTCGGAAAGGGGTGTTTTGGGGCCAGAAACGTAGCCATTTGATGTAGCCACTTTCAGCACCGGCCCGGCGTTGATGGCCGCCAGTTTCTGCGCAGGCAGGGCGTGCTGGTAGCGCTTGAGCACCATGGACGTGTCGGCGTGGCCCATGATCTCGCTCACGGACTTGAGATCCGCGCCGTGCGCCAGGGCATAGGTGGCAAAGGCGTGGCGCAGGTCGTAAGGGCGGATGCGCCTTGTGATGCCGGCGGCGCGCAAAGCCGTGTGCCAGGAGCGCTTGAACGTGGTCACTGGAAGGTCCACAACCTGGCCGTGGGCGCGCCTGGCGTAGTGGATGACATACTCGTGCCCGTCCTGCTGCCAACGCAGCAGCAGGGGCATCAGGGCCTCTTTCAGGTCGATGACGCGCCAGGGCGCCTTGGGGTTCTTCCTGGCGCTGTGGACGATGACCTTTTTGCGCTCCAGATCAAAATGTTCCCAGCGCAGGCGCAGCAGCTCGGACGGGCCAACGCGCACCCCGAGGTAGAAGGAAAGGGTCACGGCGCGGATGAGGTGGTCCGGCGCCACGGCCAGGATGCGCTCTATCTCCCCGGGCGTGGGCGGCTGCAGCAGGGTGTCCTCGCCGCGCAGGCACTTGAAGCCGCGGGCGTGGTTCACCTCGATGAGTTCCGCGTCCTCGGCCCAGGCCAGCACGGATTTGACGATGCTGATGCGGCGGTTGACCGTGTTTTGCTTGATGCCGCCCTCGGACAGGCGCATGACCAGCACGCGCAGGGTGGAGCGGGTTATCTCCTCGGCGGTGAGGTGGCCGATGACCGGCATGACGGGCTTGAGGTGGTGGAACGTCTCGTTCTCGCTCTTGGGTGGAAAGCGTTTGTGCTTGAGGTAGGCCAGGGTGAGGGTCTGGAAGCTGGGGGCAATGCCGGAGCTGTGCTCCGTGCCGAAGGATTCCGGCTTGAACTTCAGCCTGTGCTTGATCTCCGAGTCGTACTCGCTGGCCTCGCGCAGGGTGGCAAACGACCTCGTTTCCCTTTTCCTGGTGCTGGGGTTGACGTAGTAGACCTGGTAGGGCTTGGCCTTGCGGTCACGCTTTTGTATCGCCATGCACCGCCGCTACCACGAGTTCCCGCGTCCACTCAACCCTTTTTTGTGCCGGCAGGGGCCGCTTGACGCCGAAGCGCCTTTTGTCCATGGCAATAATTATTTCATCCTTTGGCCAGCGCAGCCCGCGCCCGCGGCCAGGCCCAAAGTCCACCGGCACCACGCCGAGGCCTTCAAGGATCTTCCTTGCGGCCTCGTCGGTGTCGGCGTCGATGATTTCCCTGGCCTTGGCTGTGCGGATGTACACGTATATTCCTCTGCGGCAACTTGTGTCTCGTTTTTCTGGTGATTTGAGACGCAAGAGGTATTGTTGTTAACAAATGAAACGCGGATGATTAGGTGTCATTTGGCTTCGGAGGCGTGGAACTCCGGGCGAGTCTCGCGCTCCACGTTGAAGCGCCCCAGCTCGTCACCGTTTTCATCGAGGATGACGAACAGGAGCGGCCAGTTGTGCTCCCATCCGTCGTGCTCGGAATGATGTTCCTCCGCCGCGTCCTGCGCCACCCAGCGAAGGCTGTCCTTTCCCCAATGGCTGTCGAACTCGGTGGCGTCCGTTGCGTCTTCCCCGTGGTCGGGAAGGTAGTACTGGTAGATCACTTAGTCCTCCTTATGATCCTGAATCATTTGCCCAAGCAAGCCAGGGCCTCGTCGAGCGCGGCGTCGAGATCGTGGTGGTAGACAACGTGGAAGCCGACCGGGGTCAGCGGGTAGAACTGCACCTCCACCACGGTGTCCAGCTGGATCATCTTCTCCCGCACGTCCGGGTTGATGTCGTCCGTCTTGGTCGGCATGTTTGCGAGGTGCTGCTCCACGCTGTCGTAGCAGTTGCGGTGCTCGTTCACGGAAATGTACACCGCGCCCTCGCAACGCGAAATCAGGTCCTGCAGCTTGTCGGAAGTGCTCATGCGGCCACCTCCACCCTCTTGAGCCCCACCACCCACACCCAAGGGTTGGCGTCGCAGCCAAGGCCACGGTTGCCGTACATGCGCTCCCACGTCTGGATGAAGGGTATTATGGCCCCGTGCCCGTCAAAGCCTTCAGCCTGTGCATCGGCTATGGTGATGTCTTTCAACAGCTCCACGCGCACGCTCACGATCTCCAGCACCAGGCGGCAGGCCCAGCGGGGCATATGGATGGAAGGGCGCCAGCGTATAGCGCCGTCCTTGCGGTGGCTTGGGGTGCTGGAACACGGATATGGCGTGTTAGGGTCAAGGTGGAACGTCTTGCCGTCAACCCTGTGCCCGCCTTTTATTGCCATTTGAGAGTGTGGGCGGTAGGCTACATGGATGCGCTGGAACGGCTCAGAATGGTGCTTTGAGCTGCCCGCGATGTGCCACTCCTCCCGCACCCACAGGCGGTCGCCGGGCTGGCCGTAGGGGCATACCCACTTGATGGCATCTGAGAGGTGTGCCCCCCATTGGGGTTCACCCTCTGTCGCCGGATGCCACCACGAGTCAGGCTCTCCATATGGCTCAGGCTGCGGCTTCACCGGCCGCCGCGTCTGCGTCTTGGTCCCGGCCAGGATCGCGCGGACCATGGGGCCGGAGAAGATGATGGGGCGCTCTTTCATTTCGCCTCCCCGTCGCACAGCATCCACTCCGGGAAGTGGCGGGGCATTTGGGCGGGGTAACGCCCGTAGCTGTCCTTTTTGAAGAAGCACGGCACACCCGCGATGGCGCATTCCGTGGCACGGGCCATAGCGAACCGGATGTCCAGGAGGCGCCTGCCAGGCCCCTGCTCCATGCCGCAGACGAACCACTCGATGGCCTTGGCCGGAACCTCGCCGTCCAGGTCCGTGGAGAGCTCGCCGTTCTCCTCGTCCCAGGCCGTGCCTTCGAGCGCGTTGATGTTGTAGCCGCTGCCGTCCTCGTTGCTGATGGTGATGCGATCCGGGTCGATGCCCGACAGCATGGGCTCGGAGATCAGGCCCGTGTGCCAGCCGCGCGCGGCCAGTTCCATCATGGGCTCGATCCGCTCCTCCAGCCTTTCCTGATCCTCCACTGTTGCCATAAGCATGACGTTCTTGAGCGGGAACCGCACGTCGGCGTACAGGATACCGATGGCTTCCGCTTTGTTCTGGAGCGCCAGGGCGCTTTTGCTGTCGCGGTTGACGCTGAACCGCGCCCGTGCAGCGGCGTTGCAGGCGTCGTACAACTGCTTGCGCGCGGCGTCCCAGGTGTCGCGGAAGTTTTCCAGGCGCTCCATCAGCGCCCGGGTGCGCAGCAGCAGCAGGTCCGGCCGCTTGGTGATGAGGATGATTTTGTGCCGCGGCAGCGCCGCGGCAAAGGCGTACACGTTGGCCAGGTGCTGCAGGGTGGCCTTCTCGTGGGCGATGTCGGACATGGAGCAGATGAAGACGCGCTTGCTGGTGCGGCACAGGGTCAGCCCCACCAGCGCCTTTTCCAGCACGCCCGGCACCCAGCGCACCTCGCCGGTCCACTCCGGGCCGCCGATGCTCATGCGCGTCAGGCCGTGGTACTGCGGCGTCTTGGGGTTACCACCGTGCCGGCGGGCCATAGTCACGGCGTAGCAGTGGTCACAGCCCGGGCTCTTGCGCGAGCACCCGACCAGCGGGTTGACCGTCATGTGGCAGAACTCGATCTTGGTTGCGCCGCTCATGACCGCCTCGCACGAAACAGGTTGTTGACGATCTTTTCCTCGACGCAGGCCCACATGAAATCACGCGCCTGCTCCATGTTTCCGGCCATGGAGGCGAGCATCATGCCGTCGAACTCCAGGTGCAAAGTGAAGATGCGGCCGCCGTGGCTGGGTGTGCCCACGGCAAAACGCTTCAGGTGGTGCAATTCAGACTCCGCTGCGCCTTTGTCGCTCCGTGCGCGGCGCCGCTCCTCCTCCACCTCCGGGCACCACATGGCGCGGGTGAACTCGTCCTTGGGGCGGAGTATTTCAGGCGGCCCCATGTATATGTGTTGGCTCATGGCTACACCTTCCTGCGGTTGTGCGCCCTGTAGCGGGCCGCGGTGATGGTGACAAAAAGGACGATGACGACGAGGAGGAGCAGGGCGAACTGCTGGCGGCTCATGCATTTTCCCCCTTGATCCATGTCACGCGCCTGGCCAGGCGGGCGACTTTTGGCATGTCGTAGTGCTTGGACTCAAACCTGGACTCCGCAAGGATGGTGCAAAGAGCCTCGGGGTCAACGTCGCCGGGTTCCCAGGAAAACTTGGTGGACTTCAACACGCCCGAAACGCGGCAAGCGTAGTCCAAAATGGGGTTGACCAGGCCCAAGGCCTCCAGCGCCAGCCGATCCACGCCATCGCGTAGCCGTGTGCACTCCGCGAGGATGGCCTGGCCGTCCTGCCCCATGCCGTCGATCTCGATGTTGATTCCGCGCAGGCGGATGTAGCCTTGACGTAACGGGGCGCTACGTCTTGCCGGGGTGGCAACGGGCGGCATGTCATCCACGCCCAACCAGCGGATCAGTTTGGTGAGGGCTTTTACAGTAAAGATTCCGACCCTGGTTTTTAGGATGTTGCTGGGGTTGAACCACTCCAGCATAAGAAGCACGCTCAAGAACATGAGCACGCTCTTGTACCAGGGCGAACCGCTGACACTCCAGAACATGCCAACGGCAAAGGCGATGATGCAGTTGATGAGGTAGCGTGTCATGGGCTACCCTCCAAGCCGCTTAGTGATGGTAGCCAGGTACAGGGCTACGATGACCACCCCAAGCGATGCGGATACGGAAAAGCCGTTCTCGTAGGCGATGGCACCCAAGACCACTGGCGGCACCAGACCCAAGATGTTGTCAAGAAAGCGGATCATGTCGCGGTCCCTTCCGTGGGCAACAAGCGCCTGGTGCGTGTGCCGCATAAGGCGCAGATGCGCTTTTCCTGTCGGGGCTTGTTGGGCATTCCATCCTCCTGCTTGGCTCCAGGCCGGGCACAAAGTCCCGCGTCCAGAGCTCCGCGCGCCTGGCGCGGGCGTATTCCGGGTCAAACATGGCGCCTCCGTTGTCTGCGGGTGGGGTGCGGAAGGCTCCTTTCCCCTCCGCACCCTTTCAGCGGTCGCGGTCCTTGCTGATACCGTCCCTGCCGGGCGTCCTGTGAGGACCGCTAGAGACTCCGCTGTCAGCCCGCGATGTCGAGGCCCGGCATTCCCGTAGGAGATTCGCAGTCGTGGATTCGGGCGCAGGCCGGGCTTGATTCCGGCTATTGGGGCTCTTGGATGAGGTACTTTTGCATCTGGCGCATTCCTCGCCCCCTCGTTGACCAGCCAGACCCCGCTGGGGTCAGCCCCTCTTTCGGTAGCGTGTCCATCCACGCCGCCGCGCCCTAGCCAGCAGGAACGCACCAGGCGGGGGGTCCGCACTTCCGTTCCTGCTGGCTCTACGACTGCGAATCAAAGAGCAACCGCCGCTGCGGGCCGGTTGGCGTTCCTGGGAGGCTTTGCGCGGCTGGGGTGGGTTTGGCTCTGCCGCTCCGCTGGCCCCAGCGCGCTCCACCGCTTTCTCGTATGGCCGGTGTGTGCGTGGCGTGAGTCCATGACTACCAAACGTGGTAGCTTTCGTCAAGAAGAAATACCAAAAATGGTAGCGAGGAGGGCGCAAAAAAAGCGCCAGTTGGCGCAAGGAAAAAAGCGGGGCTTAAAGCCCCGCCCATCAGTGGTTTGAGACTATTTCAACTGGTCAAAGCGGCCGTACTTCACCACCTGTCCATTCCTTAAAACGACGGAATATTTTGTGTGGTCCCAATCTCCGACAGCTTCAAGCATGCTGTAATTGAGATAGGTGTCCGGTCCTTCCGCACCATATCCAGAAGGTTCACCAAGCGTTTGGATGACTTCGGCCTTGGTCATCCCTATGCGGACATCGGCAATTTTTTTAGCGCTGGTGGCGCAGCCGACGAGAAGCATGGCGGCCAGGACCAGGGAAACGAGCACGGAAGCGCTTTTCATCTCGGACTCCTTCTGGCTTTGTTGTAGTCATAGAGCGCGGCCCACACGAAATACGAGAAGGGCATCATCACCAGGATGTAGCCGGCCAGGGCAAGGTCACCAGGCGGGTCATCCGCAAGCAGGGCGCCGGCAACGGACCCGGCCAGCCAAGGAATGAAGGCAAGTACAAGTTTCGTGCGGGCGCTCATGCCGTTCACTTCCTGGTCATGTCGGACCAGGCCCACACTACCCTGCCGCCGATGGCGTGGGCCAGCTCGCCGCCGTAGTCGCGCCCTAGGCGCTGCACGCGCGGGGGGAACTCCTTGCCGTTGTCCGAATAAAACACCAACTCGATATCGCCGTCAACCTTGCGAGTGCTCACTCTCTTGATGGCGCACCCGCCGTCCGGGTCGCAGGTAAGCATGATCTTGCCGTCCGGGTCTGGCAGGCGCTCGGCGCGGTCCACCAGCACGATGTCGCCAGGATGCAGCGTGGGCGTCATGGAAGTCTCGCCGCGGCCGATCTCCACGGCCACGAGGTCCGTGCGGAAGCGTATGGATTCGTGGTGGCGCCAGACGATGATCCAGCCGCGCACCTGGTCCTCGTTGATGAGGCCCGGCCCGGCGGCCACGGGCGACTCGGCCAGGGGCACGGCGAAGTAGTCGTCGCTCGCCGGCGGTGGCGTGCCGAGCTCGGCGCTCAGTATCCGCGGCGCCAGGAACTGCACCTCGCGCTGAAGCGCGGCCTGGCGTTCGCCCGGGGGCGCAAGGGTGAAGCCTAGCGCGTCGAGCACGGGGCCTATCTTTTCCAGCTGCGGCGAGGTCTCGCCCGTGAGCCAGCGGCCGAGCTGCTGCACCGTGATGCCTACGCGCTTGGCCAGGCGGTTGGGGTAGCCCTCATATTCCGTCTGCACCAGCGCGTTTAAAGTGTCGATGATCTGCTCTGATATACCCATAACATCCTCTTATCTTTAACTTGCGAAACCGAACTTCCATTTTTGGTTGTTCTGCTTGACTTGTGGTACCAAGTTTGGTAGTCGTGCTTTCATGAACATCGGAACCGAGATCAAACTGTTTCTGGCGCGTACCAAGTTCAAGCCCAACCACCTGGCCAAGGCCGCGGGCATCCGCGTGGGGTACATCACCCGCGTGCTGAACGACCCGCAAAAGGACATGCGCTCCAGCAACGCAGACCTGGTGCGCAAGGCCATGCAGACCTTGGACGAAACCATCCCGGCCGCCGAGGCCATTTCCCAAACGCGCCTTCGGGGCGACGGCACCACGCGGGAGCCGCAGCATGCATGCTGAGAAGAAGGGGGGGGCGCGTTCGACAAGGCTTCGTCCCAGCGTCGAGTCCATGGTGCAGGACGCCATGCGCGTGACCGGGCTTTCCAGGCCGGACCTGTACGAGTTCGCGCTCATCAGGTCCTGTGCCTTCGCTCAAAAGTACCCTGCCACTGCCCGTTTTATCCTCGTGAGCCACGGAAGTCAGTAACTATTTTGTGGCAGCGCGGTCATAAGTAGTCCGAATATCGCAATTTGTTTTAGATAATATCTAGACCCAAAGGGTGGCGGCCCATGCGGTGGTTCAAGCACATGACCTGCTCCTTGCGTGATCCGAAGATTGCGCAGCTCATCGCGCTCAAGGGCATGGCCGGGTTCGGTTCCTATTGGGCCGTGCTGGAAACCATAGCCGAGCACGTGGACGAGCGGGGCATAACCAGCGCCAGCTATCCCTTGCGGCACTGGCAGCGGGTTTTAGGCATGTTCCACGCGCGGCACGCCTTCGACATGCTGCGGACCATGGCCGAGCTTAATCTCATCACCCTCAAGATCAACTCCAACACCTCGCCAACTTCATCTGAACTTGCTGTCAACTTCGATTCAACTTCGCCCCAACATAATACCAACTTCGATGCAACTTCGTGTCAACAACCGGGCAACCTTGTTTTTGTGGACATGCCCAACATCCTGAAATTCCGCGATGAATGGACGCGCAAGCGGGGCAAAACTCCGGAGCCACTCCGGAGCAAAGAAGTAGATACAGATACAGAGAAAGAACAGAAGAAGAAAATACCTTTTGTCGAAGGTGACGAGCCCCTTCGACTTGCCACGTATTTGTTCAATTGCATCCGCAAGAACCTTCCCGACTTCAAGCAGCCCGACCTGCAGGCCTGGGCCAGACACGTGGACCTCATGCTGCGCATCGACAAGCGCGAGGTGGAACACGTGCGCCAGGTCATCGCCTGGGCGCAGTCCGACAACCAGCCGCGCGGAGACAACAACTTCTGCTGGGCCAACAACATCCTCTCCACGGCCAAGCTGCGGGAGAAGTTCGACCAGCTGACGCTGAAGATGGCCGCGGGCCCCGGCAAGAAGGACGAGCTTGCGGCCTGGGCCGCGGAGCAGCGCAAAAAGGACGGGCGGCCATGAACAGCGAGGAGTTTTCCAAGATGGTCGGCACTATTGCCCACTCCTTCACCAAGGCGCCCAAGCTGACCAAGGACTACCTGAGCGCGTTGTGGGACCGCGTGGGGCACATCGACGGCAGGCACTGCGGACAGATCGCCGCGCGCCTCTCCGCTCAGGAGGAGTTCCCGAACAACCTGGGCAACGCCATCCTGGGCGCCTTTCGCAGTCTGGACCCCGAGGCCGCGGTGCCGAGCGACGAGCGCGAACGCTTTTCCACCAAGTGCAGCGAGTGCGACCCCGGCGCCTGGAAGGGGCAGATAGTGGCCTTCAAGAAGAACGACCAGGGCGGTGTGGACAAGTTCTACTTCGACTGCCCGCTGTGCCGGCCCTCGGGCCAGTTCGCGGCCAGCCGGGTGCAGATAGCCGAGCGCGGCTACATCGTTCCGCCCACGCAGTGGGACGTGGCCAAGTTCTACTTCCGCATGTTCGTGGCCAACAACCAGGACCTGGTGCGGCGCGTTAACGTCCGTTTCGACGAGCTGCTGGCAGACCCGCGGCGCTGCGCTGCGGCCCTGCGGGAAACGCCGGACGAAAGGGGGGAAGGATGAGCGGTAAGACCTGTTCCGAGTGCCTGAGGCCCCTGCCGGACGGCGGCTACAACCGCAAGACGTGCAGCATCGCCTGCGCCAACGCGCGCGAGGCCCGCATGATCCGCGAGAAGCGGGAGCGTGGCAAGCGCAACTGCACTAAACTGTGCATCATCTGCGGGCGTGAGTTCGAGCCGCGCAACAGCCAGCAGGGCGTGTGTCCGGACGAGGCGTGCCGGCTGGAGCACCGCAAGAACATGCAGCGGCGCAACTACCGCTCGCACAAGCAGCGGGAAGCCGTGGAACAGAAGCCGCAGATGTTCGTGGGCGACCCGTGGGACACGGAGCAGCCTGTCTACATCCTGGGCGACATGCAGATACCTTCGCACCACGTCTACCTCGGTACAGATCCCTTGCCCTCAGAGTCGTGGCCTTCTCGTTTTCCCTCGATTCCCTTCAAGCCCGCCCGCATCAAGGGCGTCTACGTGCCGGAGGCCAAGAAATGAGCCTGACCCGCAAGCGCATGTTCAAGCTCGGTGCACCGTGCCCGAGCGAGCACAAGGAGCAGGTGGCCCTGATGCAGTGGGTGGGGTGGATGACGCCGCGCTGGCCCGAGCTGGAGCTGCTGTTTGCCATCCCCAACGGCGGCGACCGCGACGAGGTGGTGGCGGCCAAGCTCAAGGCCGAGGGCGTGAAAAAAGGCGTGCCGGACCTGATGCTGCCTGTGGCGCGCGGCGAGTACCACGGCCTGTTCGTGGAAATGAAGCGCCAGGAAGGCGGCCGCGAAAAGCCCGAGCAGAAAGAGTGGCGCGAGAAGCTGCTGGCGCAGGGCTACCAGGCCGTGGTGTGCCGGGGCTTGGGCGAGGCCATGCGAGCCATATCGGAGTACATGGACCCCAAACCCGCCCCGCAGTTCTTGGTGCTGAAATGATCGTCTACCTTGCCACGCACTACACCCATCCGGACGCGCACATCCGCGCCATGCGGTACACCCTGGCCAACGCCGTGGCCGCCTGGATCATGCGCCAGGGGCACAGCGTGTTCTCGCCCATATCCCACAGCCACCACATTGCCGAGCACCTGCCGGACGAGCTGCTGCTGGACCACGAGTTTTGGATGGGCCAGGACCTGCCGCTGCTGCGCCTGTGCGACGCGGTGTGGGTGTACCCGGCGGACGCCGCGGCCCGGTCCAAAGGTGTGGCGCGCGAGGTGGCAGAGGCCCAGGCGCTGGGGCTGCCGGTGCGGTTCTTGAGCGGGGCGGAGGTGGGGCTGTGAAGGCGAAAGCCAAAACCAGGGCCTACTACAACGAGCACAACAAGGCCAAAGCCGCATGGCTGCGCGAGGGCATTGCACAGGGAGTAATTGCGCATGGAGAGGTTGACGAGCGAAGCATCGAGGACGTTACCCCTGCTGACCTGGCAGGATTCACGCAATGCCACTTCTTCGCCGGGATCGGCGGCTGGTCCCTCGCTTTGCGCCTCGCCGGATGGCGCGACTGGTGGGACATCTGGACAGCTTCCCTGCCTTGCCAGCCTTTCAGCGCGGCAGGCAAAGGAGATGGGTTTGCTGACGAGCGGCACCTCTGGCCTGCGTACTTCCACCTCTTTGCGCACGGAAAGCCGAAGGCTGTCCCTGCGGTTGGGGAACAGGTTGCATCAAAAGACGGCCTCGCTTGGCTCGACGTTGTATCGGCTGACATGGAGAGAGCGGGCCACGCCGTCGGGACGGTTGATTCCTGCTCTGCGGGCTTCGGTGCGCCGCACATCCGCCAGCGCCTGTATTGGGTGGCCGACCCCATGTCAGCAAGACGGTCCGAAAGGAGGTCCCGGACAAGGAGCGGACAGGTTGCCGGGGGCGGTTGCGTTGAGCGGCTGGCCGACGCCTGCGGCCCACGAGCCGGGGGGGACGCCGGAGCAACACCTGGCCAGGAAACAAGCGTGCAAGGACCGGGGAATTCAGATGGGGGCCTCAGCGGTGACGCACCTCTCGCTGGCCGCGCAGTTCGCGGGATGGCCGACGCCACAGGCCCACATCATCGAAGCCAAGCCAAGGCCGCCAATCATTGGGAACCGGAAGCCCTCAGATCCTCAGATTGGTCTGGCGGATGTTGCTGTTCACCTGGCAGGATGGCCGACTCCGACAAGCAAGGAAGCTGCAGGCGGCGAATACAAAGACCCGGAGAAGGCTTTGGCGCGGGTTTTGGGACCTCATGCCAACGACCTGCGGGATTTCACCAAGCTGACACAGGGCGCCCCGGCCAGGTTAACGGCCTCTGGCGATCTGCTGACTGGCTGTTCTGCCGGGATGGATTCTGGCGGCCAGTTGAACCCGGCACATTCCCGCTGGCTTATGGCCTACCCCGCAGCTTTCGACGCCTGCAGCCCGTACTCCTGCGATTGGCTGAAATGGCAGGGCTGGATGCAAAGTCTCTCGCCCGAGCAAAGGCAAACCGCGTTGTGCGCCTGCACGGCTACGGAGACGCCATCAACGTCGAACAGGCGGCAGAGTTCGTGAGGGCCTACATGATGGAGCGCGAGCTGCCGCTGCTGGCCGGGGCGGGGGAGGGGCTGTGAGCCCAATGCTGCCCCTTGGTTCCTGTGTGCGCACCCGGCGCAATGACCGTGAAGCCCGCGCCCTGGCCGACAGGCACTACAGCCGCAAGACGCCCGGACACCGGGAGTTTATTGGGCCGGGTCGGGCCATCATTCTGCGCGATCCTGCCGGGACATGGCTGTTTGTGTGGCGTCATTGCCAGTACCGCCTGGACGGGCAAACCGGGTGGGAGTGTTCGATTTTTCGCAACGAAGGCGCGCGGCTTTCCTCCGAAATTATTCTGGAGTGTGAAGGCTTTGTCACCGGCAGACTGTTCACATACGTGGACGCCAGCAAGGTGCGCTCGGCCAATCCCGGCTATTGCTTCAAGCGGGCAGGGTGGCGCGTTGCAGGACGGAGCAAAGGTCGTGGTCTTGTCCTTTTGGTCAAAGAGGCTGCCAGCCATGCCTGACCACTCCACCAACCCCATCCCCCTGCGCTGCAGGCGCAACCACAGGCAGCGCATGAAACACTCGTGCCCGTTGCCCGTGGCCTGCGCGCGCTGCCAGGCGCCGGGGCGCATCGTGTGGGGCAACATCCACCGCGTGGACGCCGTGCGCGTGGAATGCCCCTGCCGGGAAACCAAGTTGTTCTACGGGCCGGAGGCCGAGGCCCAGGCCGTGCGCAAGTGGAACCGCATCAACAAGGCGCCGGCGGAGTAGGCCGTGCTGTGCCCGCTGTGCCTGCAGACTTGTGTGGAGGACGAGGCCTCGATGTTCTGCCGCGGGTGCGAGGACAAGCGCAAGCAGATCGAGGCGGCCAAGGCCGCGCAGGCCTACCAAGGAATTTCGCTCAACGTGCGCGAGGTGCGCGAGCTCACAAGGAGGCATTGCCCATGGAAGCCAGACTTTTGAGGGGGCAGGTGGTGCTGCTGCGGTCCAGGCACCGCATGGAAGGCATGGCCCGGGTGCGGGTGGAGCGCTTCGACCAGGAGCGCGGCTACTACGAGGGCATCCAGCTGGGCCAAGGCTACAAGCCTGGCGTGACCGTGCTGCCGCCGCTGCGGGCCTTCCGTGGCGCGCGGGTGGCCGCGGTCCGCACGGGCCAGGGGTTCCAGTTCGTGCTGCCGGGGGTGGTGTGATGCCCGACATAGACCAGATGAACTACGAGTCCACGGCCTCGCAGCACGCGCGCGTGCGGGAGCACCTGCTCTCCGGCAAGCCGCTGACCCCGCTGGAGGCCCTGCGCCTGTACGGCTGCATGCGTCTGGCGGCCATCGTGCTGCGGCTGCGTAAGAAAGAGCGCCTGAACATCGTGTGCGAAATGATGAGCGAGACGACGGACGAGGGCGCCAAGCAGTGGGCCAGGTACTACCTGGACACCAGCGCGGACACCTCGCCCGGGCAGGCGGACGTGGCCGAGTGCGTGTTTCATGCGCTGCCCGGCCGCATCGTTGGCCAGGCCAAACTGTTCCAAGGAGGTGCGTGATGCGTTCGCGTGAAAAGGATCACGAAAACCGCGTTGTGCTGGCCCTGTCCTGGGGCTTGATCGTGCTCATGGTGGTGGCCCTGGCCCTGTTTGCGGCTTTCATCGACGAGCGGGGCAAGCGCTATGAGCAGCGCCGGAAAATGGAAAAGGCTGCATTTGTCGCGCCTGTCGCGGACCAGGGCGCAGAACCCGTTGGCAAGGAGGACCGGCCATGATCCTGAACGACATCGACCGGCGGCGCATCGCACGCGACATCGCCCGGCATGTGGAAACCCAGCACGAGCAGCGCAACCTCAACCAGGCCATGCAACTGCTGCGCGAGTTCGGCCTGGGCAACGCCACCATCGCCATGGCCTTGGGCCTGGACCATACCGTGGTGAGCAAGTGGGCCACGGGAAACAGACCCTGCCCGCCTGAGCGCCAGGCAGAGCTGGACGCCATGCTGCGGCAGGTGTGCAACGTGATGCTGAAGGCCGAGGACATCCCGCCCGAGGCCTGGGTGGTGTGCGGCCGGGCCTACTACAAGGCGCTGTCCTATCTTGGCGAGTCCAGCGTGGTGACGCCGGACGAAAAGGCCATGCTGTCCAACGCGGGCGGCATGATGATGGGGGGCCCTTATGTTTAATGGCCGCCTTTCTATGATGCGCTTTGGAAATATGCAGTGGGGGCAGCACGTCTTTAGCATTTGCTTTGGTGGTGCGTGGAAATTCGGGGTTTTGAATTGGTGGTTTGGTGTTGTTGTCCACACTTGGGGTTTGCGTTTTGGTGTTGGGCGTCACGAAATAATATTCTTTTGGTCATAGGAGGCACCATGCCTAAGAAACTCAAACGCCCGCTGTCCACCATGCGTTTCAACAACGAAACCTGGAGCGCCGAGCGCGAGGAGTCGGCCTTTGACGCCGCCGGCGACATCGGCACCATCGTATCGCGGGCCGTCATGGGCCGCAGGTTCGTGGACATTGCAAGCGGGGTGACGCTGCTTGTGGTCGGCATCCAGTGGCCGGCCCTGTCCAGCGAGGGGCACCTGGTGCTGGAGAACCCGGCCACCAGGGAGCGCTCGCGCAAGCGCTGCGTGTACGACGGCCTGACCCACAAGATCAAAATGTTTCCGGCGTAGAGCCAGGGAGGACAAGGTGAAGAATCTGAACACCGTCAACGTGGGCCATGTGGTGAAGGGCATCCTGGCCGAGGACGTGGACTTTACGCCCGGGCCCATGGTTCCGTGCTCGCGGCGCCTGGCCGTGTACGTCATGGGCCGCGGGCCTGTGAACCCGCAGGGGAGCGAGGGCGTTCTGTCCTGGCCGGAACGGCGTTTCAAGGAGGCGGAGGCCCAGCACCAGGCCAACATCAGCGTGCAGGTGCATGCCTTCATCCACCGAAGGCTGTGGCGGCGCTGGACGGACCGGGGCGTCTCGATGCTGACGCGCGCCCTGCACGTGTGGTGCAACGCCCTGGCCGCCTCCTACGCCATGACCCGCAACTGCGTGCCCGCGGTGGAGGTGCGCGCCCTGTACGCGGTGAAGGTGGCCGCCTACCTGGACGCTCACGAGGACCTGGCCACGCCGACGACCATCACGGTCAAGCTGATGGAGGTGCCCAAGCCTGGCCAGCCCGGCCTGATGACCGGCGGCGCCGCGCTCATCACGGAGAAGAAGCTCATTGTGGAGGGCCAGTACAACCCGCTGCAGGCGTCCGCCGATGGCGCGGCGCTGCAGCAATAGCAGGAGGACACGACCATGGCGACACGCGAAATAACCACGCACAAGGCTCACGAGCAGGACCGCCAGCCCGTGCTGACCGCTCTCGGACACCCGACCATTGCCGGGGCCGAGCAGGACTACGAGATATGCTATGCCGGGCCTGACGGCAAAGACGTGCTGGTGCCCATCAACTTCGTGAGCCTAGAATTGCCCGGCATCACCAACGAGGCACTGCTGGCCATCGTCAAGGACCGTTTGGAAGGATTCCAGGCCGGAAAGTTCCCGTGCCAGGAGAACGAGGACGCGCTGGCCGGGGTCAACCACGCGCTCAAGTACCTGCACAAGCGCACGCTGGACCGCATCGCGCGCGGGGTGGAAAGCAAGGCCACGGCCTAGCCTGCCTTACTGCTGCGGACCATTTGACGCTGGCATGTGTTTTGACTAGGAGTGCCTTATGGAAAAAACAACGGATTACGTGCTTATACCGCGCATTTATGAAGGGCGATACTGCGACGCGTATTGCCGGGGATATAATGACTGCGGACACGGCTTAGCGTGTGAGTTGTACGACGAAGCCCTGCCCAACGAGGAAAAAGTGGAAGGCTGGACGATGACGGTGCGCTGCGCGGGTTGCCTTGCCGATCCTGGCGTACCGGATAAGCCTTTCTCAAAATGACTTAACATCTCCCGCCAGACTCTGCTGCGGACCGTCAAGCCCCTGGTTTTCGGACTAGGGGCTTTTTCGTCATTGACACCAAATTTTGCCATGCCCCTGATGATGAAAACAAGGGGGCAACATGTTCAAAGACACCGACGTAAACAAGCCGCCTCGCCTCATCTGGTGGATCGTCTCAGTCTGCATCTTTTCCGCGCTGCTGGTGCTCACCAACCCTAACAACCTGTCGCAACTGTTCGGCAAGGTGTTGGCTCCGTGCGCTGGCGGGGTCATCGGCGCGCTGCTGTTCGACACCCTGGTGCCCTATCTGAAGCCCAGCGCGCGCCTGGCCGAGCCGTGGCACCTGTGCATGATCTTCAAGCCCGGTGAATCGGACTTCAAGGTGGCGCCCGGCAAGGAACTGGAGTTCCTGGTCTGCGCCGCGCTCAAGGTCCTGACCATCGTGGCCTGCGTGCTCGCCGTGGCCTTGGGGAACTAGCATGGCCACGCAGCCGGGCGTCATCGTCATTCGCTGGGCGCTGCGGGCCGTGCTCGTGCTGCTTTTGGCAGGCATATTCGCGTCCGTGCTGTCCATGTCCACTGCGCACGGCTGGGGCGACATCCCGGCCGCCTGCTACCGTTACAAGGATCTGATGCGCAAGGCCGCCCTGGCCGAGGCCGGGCCGGACGCGCCCGTTGCCCTGTTCATGGCGCAGATGACCCAGGAAAGCGGCTGCAACCCCGAGGCCGTGTCTCCGGTAGGTGCGCGCGGGCTGGCGCAGTTCATGCCGGCCACGGCGCGCGACATGGGTCGCCAGCGCACGGACCTGGGCCCGGCTTTGCCGACCAACCCCGTTTGGGCCGCCCGCGCGCTCTGCGCTTACGACCTCCAGAACAAGCGCCGCATCAAGGCCGCCAGCGACTTCGACCTGTGGGCCATGACGCTCTCCGCCTACAACGGCGGCCTGGGCTGGGTCTACCGCGACCAGGCCCTGGCCGAGCAGCAAGGCTATGACCGCGCGCGCTGGTGGGGCCACGTGGACAAGGTGAACGCCGGGCGTTCCGTGGCCGCCTGGCGGGAGAACCGGGGCTATCCCCAGCGCATCATGCGCAGGCTCATGCCCGTGTACGAGGCCGCGGGGTGGGGCAGGGGGGTGGCGCCATGAGCGTGTTCATCGCCGGAGAGACAAACAAGCCCCTGCACACCGTGCGCTGCCATTGCGGGGAACTGCCGTTGCTCGTGTCCGGCCCGGACGGCGCCAGCCTGGAATGCTCCTGCGGCATCAAGGTCGAGGCCCTGCCCTTTGCCCAGGTGCCGGAGCTCATCCACGCCTGGAACGACCTGTACACCATGGGGGTGAACCATGCTGACTAATCCTTTGGGCATGAGCAACCGCGGCGGCGCCATGCTGCTGGGAGCGGTGGCCGCCGTGCTGGTGGCGCTGCTCGTGGGCGGCTGGTGGGGCTGGACGCGCGGAAGCGCCAGCGCCGAGAACAAGCTGCGGGCCGAGTACAGCGCCAACCTGGCCGAGGCCACGCGCGAGGCCGTGCTCAAGCAGCAGGCCGCCATCGTTTTTTCCAACGGCTTGGCCGTGGAGCTCATCGACACCAAGCGCACCATCGAAACGCAGCGCTCCAGACTGCGGGGGAGGATCGTCTATGTCACGCGCGAGATACCTGCTGATTGCGTGCTGCCTGCTGACGCTGTGCAGCTGTGGAACCAGGCCCGGCGCCTGTCCGCCCCCGGTGTGCCCCAAGCCGGTGGTCCCGGCCGAGCTGCTGGACAAGCCGCCGCCGCCGCCCCTGCTGGTGCCGGGCAGGGCAATGCAACCATAGCCGACGCCATGGCGGACCACATCGACTACGTGGCCTGGTGCGAGGGGGTGGTGTCCCAGCGCGACAAGCTGCAAACGCTGCTCAAGGAGTGGGCGAAATGAGCGCGGAATGGGCACTCGGAGTTTCCGGCGCGGTAATATTAATTCTTCTCGGTATCATAGCCTATCTGCTGCGCTCGGACCGGGTGAGCATCAGCGACGACATCAAGGCCGGCTTTGCCGAGGTCAAGGCGCTTATCGCCGCCATCGACGCCCGCCAGCGCCAGACGGACAAGGACTGCGTGCCGTGGGAGGAGTTCGACAAACTACGCAAGGATTTGAATAACCTTGATAAACGCCAAACCATCGTCGAAACCAACTGCGCCAACCATCATCCTGGATGAACAACATGAGCGAGAGCAAATTAAAACGCAAGGCCACCGATTGGGAGGCCGTGGAGCGCCAGTATTGCCTTGGTCAACTGTCAAATGCCGAGATCGGGAACATGTTCGGCATCAGCAAACAGGCCGTGCAGCAGAAGGCCAAGCGCCATGGCTGGAAACAGGATTTATCAAACAAGGTCGCGCAGTTGGCGCGCATCAAGTTGTCGGCAGACCCGCCCGCTGTTGTCGGGGAAGTTGCCGACAACACCTCGCGCGCGCAGGCGGACGACATGGCGGTGCAGACCGCGGCCGAGGTGGTGGTGCAGGTGGTGCGCGGGCACCGCGTGGCGCTGGCCAGGTTGAACGCCTTGACCGAGCGCTTGATGAACCGCCTGGACAAGCACCTGACCGAGGTGGAGCAGGACACGCCGGAGAAGGCCGCGCTGGAGGAGCGCAAGCAGCACACGCTCGATCTCGACAAGTCCTCCAAGATGACTGCGGCCCTGGCCGCTGCCCTTTCAAAGACCATCCCTCTTGAACGCCAGGCCTTCAACGTGGACGGGGCGAGGCCGCAGGCGCAACAGGATGGCGACCTGCCCGAATCTGTCCGGGAGCGCCTTGCTATTTACGAGCGTTGAGGAAGCGCACCGCTACTACTACGACACGCTGAAGGAGGCGCGCCGGCACAGTCTGCGCGCGCTGGACGAGACGCAGCGCTTCCTGCTGCGCAACGACCTGTTCTACCTCGGCGTGCATGGGTGCGGCCGCAAGGACCTGGACCGCGAGTTCCTGCTGGAGCGCTGCCAGGTGGTGCAGGCCGAGCCGGACGGCTTTCTCGACCTGTGGGCGCGCGAGCACTACAAGTCCACCATCGGCTCCTTCCTGCTGCTCCTGCAGGACATCCTGCGCGACAAGGAAATCACCATCGGCATCTTCTCGGTCACGCGGCCCTTGGCCAAGGACCTGCTGCGCGTGCTGAAGAACGAAATGGAGAACAACCGCCTGCTCAAGCGGCTGTTCCCCGAGATCCTTTGGGACAACCCCAAGCGCGAGAGCCCCAAGTGGAGCGAGGACGAGGGGCTGATCGTCAAGCGCAACACCAACCCGCGCGAGGCGACTGTGGAGGCCTGGGGCCTGGTGGACTCCATGCCCACGGGCAAGCACTTCCGCATCCTGAACTACGACGACGTGGTGACCGAGCGCCACGTTGGCAGCCCGGAAATGATGAAAAAGACCTCGGACATGCTGCGGCTGTCCTACAGCCTGGGCCGCGTGGGCTGCATCCGCCGCATGTGGGGCACGCGCTACCACCTGCTGGACGCGCTGGGCGTGGTCATCAAGGACAAGGTGGCCAAGCCGCGCATCGTGCCCGTGACCCGTGACGGCAAGGAGAATGGGGAACCTGTTTTCTGGACACGCGAACAGGTGGCCGAGAAGCGGCGGGACCAGGGCCCGTACATCTTCGGCTGCCAGTACCTCTTAAACCCAACGGCGGACGCAGCTATGGGCTTCAAACCGGAATGGATACGCTACTACATCCCCAAGAGCCTGCACGGCATGAACATCTACATGATCTGCGACCCCGCGGGCGAGAAAAAGAAAGGCTCGGACTACACCGTCATCGAGGTCATGGGCCTGGCCGCAGACCGCAACGTCTACACCATCAAGTGCGTGCGCGCCCGCATGAACCTGACCGAGCGCACGCGAACCCTCATCGACATGCACCGCCAGTTCCGGCCGCTCAAGGTGGGCTACGAGAAATACGGCAAGGACTCGGACATCGAGCACATCAAGACCGTCATGGAGGACGAGAACTACCGTTTCGCCATCACGCCCCTGGGCGGCAGCATGGCCAAGAACGACCGCATCCGTCGGCTGGTGCCGCTTTTCGAGAACGGGCGCTGGTGGCTGCCGCAGGTGGACAACTTCGTGGACGCCGAGGGCCGCGTGCATAACGCCACGGAGGAGTTCGTCACGGACGAGTTGCTGGCGTTTCCCGTCTCGACCCACGATGACATGCTTGACACCAAATCTAGGCTTCTTGACCCTGACTTTAAAGCAGTGTTTCCAGCGGCCGCGAGCCCTTTATTAGGCAGGCCGGACACGGGAATAACTCAGGCCAGCCCTGGCTGGAGATAGGGGGAAAGAATGAGCGGTGGAGAAGCACTACCAATAATTGCGGCCATAGCCGGAGTTGCCAGCGCTGGCTCTTCTGTCGTCCAGGCCTTGGGAAGCGGAGCGTCCAAAGCCCCGGCCCAGGCCGCCACGCCGTCCTCACCGACGACCACGCCATTTTCCACCAGCAGCGCGCGCAACGTGAGCGAGACGCAGGCCGACATCCTGCGCAAGGAACAGGCGCGCAAGGCCGCTGGTGCCTCGGGCACCGAGTCCATCCTCACCGGCGGCATGGGCGCGCTGGGCAACGCCAGCACGCAGTCTGGCGCCGGCAACCTGCTGGGGATCTAGGAGCCTGCCATGGGCAAGAACAGCAAGAAGCGCGAGGCACGCCGCCCGGACCTGGGCGCGGGCATCCGCGTTCCGGACCAGCAGCAGGGCCAGCAGCAGGCCGTGAACGCTTCGCCCACGCTGAACGCGGACGTGGAAGGCGGCAAGCTGCTGCGCGACACCGACGCCATGACGCGCCAGGACTACCTGGAGCGCTACGAAGAACTGCGCGGCCAAACTCAAAAGGGCTGGCTCAATCGCTGGAAGGACATTCGCGCCAACACCATGCCCGAGCGCGGCCTGTTTGACGGAGATATCCCGAACACCGGCAACGTGGATTTCAGCAAGGTGCTGGACATCCGCACCCGCAAGTACCTGGGCAACCTGGCCGCCATGCTGCAGGCCGGGCTTACCTCGCCGGCGCGGGCCTGGTTCCGCCTCGGCACCCCTTATCCTGAGCTTGCCAAACGCCAGGCCGTGCGCCTCTACCTCGCTGAGTGTGAAAAGATCATGTACCAGGCGCTGCGGCGCTCCAACTTCTACGACTCCATCCACTCGGTCTACATCGAGTGTCCGGGCTTCGGCACCAATTTGCTCTACGGCGAGGAAGATTTTGAGCGCCTGATGAGCTTCCGCTCGTTCACCATCGGTGAATATCTTTTGGACGCCAACCACACGGGCCAGACGGATACCTTGTTCCGCGTGGTGAACATGACTGCCCGCCAAATGGGCCAGAAGTTCAAGAAGGATCGCCTGTCCGTGGCGGTGCAGAACTCGCTGCGCGACAAGCCCGGCGACTATCACCGCGTGCTGCACGTCATCTGCCCGCGCAAGGACTACGACCGCGCCAAGAAAGACAACCTGAACATGCCGTTCAAGTCCGTCTGGCTTGAGGTGGACGGCCGCGGCGAGCGTGAATACGGCATCCTGGGCGAAGGCGGCTACGTGGAGCAGCCGTTCATGGCTGCGCGCTGGGATGTGGTCGGTTCCAACGTCTACGGCGTGGGGCCCGGCTGGTACACCTTGCCGGAAATCAAGACGCTTTATTCGGCGCGCGGCGACTTCATGACCAGCGTGCACAAGGTCAACAACCCGCCCATGCTGGTGCCGCCCGAGTACCGTGACCGCATTGTGCATCTGCCGGGCGGCCAGACCTACGGCGATGAGCAGATAAAGCCGCTGTACCAGATCAACCCGGACCTGGCCAACATGGACCGCTTCATAGCCGACTCGCGCGAAGCCATCAAGGAAGGGTTCTACAACGATCTGTTCATCTTCCTGATGACCAACCCGGACGCCACGGCCACCGAGATCCTGGCCCGGCAGGAAGAAAAGATGCTGCTTCTCGGTCCGACCATCGAGCGCCTGGAAAACGACCTGCTGGACCCGGTTGTCTCGCGCGTGTTCGCGGTGCTGAACCGCGCCGGCATGCTGCCGCCTGCCCCGGAAGAACTGAAGGGCATGGAACTGCGCATCGAGTACATTTCCCAGCTGGCCGCGGCGCAGAAGGAAGTGGGTACGCGCAGCATCCAGAAAACCGTCACCTTCGGCCTGGAGCTGGCAAAGTTCCAGCCCGACCTCATGGACAAGCTGGACCTGGACAAGGCCGTCGACGAGTTCCACGAGCTCACCGGCAGCCCGCCCGCCATCGTGCGTCCGGAGGAGCAGGTCCAGGCCATCCGCGCCAAGCGCCAGGCCGAACTGCAGGCCCAGGCCCAGGCCCAGCACCAGCTGGAAATGGCCAAGGTCATGCCCCAGGCCGCGCAGACCCTTTCGCAGACGCCGGTCGGCGCCGGGAACAACGCCCTGGATTCCATCATGGGCGCGGGCAACCCGGTGCAGACCGAGCCCCTTGGACCTCCTGCCGGGCCGCGCCCGTTCGGCTTGCCGGGGTAGGCCATGAAGAAGAAAGAACCCGAACCCGTCAACCTTTCCGCCCTGGAGCACGGCCTTGGCTTTTCCCTGGCGGAAATGCGCGCGCGCATCGCCCGGGACCACGCGAGCCAGCCGGAGCTCGTGCGCGAGTACCTGAACGACCTGGCCAAGCTCCTGTCCATGCCCGAAGGCCTGCGCGTGCTGTGGGTCATTCTGGAGCGGCTGGGCCTGTTCAAGGAGAAGCTGTTCACGGGCAACTCGGAAACCTACTACCTGCTGGGCAAGCACGAGGCGGCCCAAGGCTTGTTCCGAGACATCACAGACGCGGACCCGGTGGGCGCTGCCCGCCTTTTGACCTTGAGCTACAGAGCTCAGAAACCAACACAAGGAGAGACGGATGGACACCCTGCTGAATGATGGTGCTGCCGGAGCGGATGACACCGCGAGCCAGGGCGCCGGAACGGAAGGAAACGCCAACCTGAACCAGGGCGGCAACGACGGGGCCGGAAACGGCGCCGGGACCGGGGCCGAGGGCCAGGGAGCGGGAGGAGCCGGCGCTGGCGCCAGCTTCTTCGACTCCCTGCCGGAAGAACTAAAGAACGCAATTCCCGAGGAGCTGCGTGGGTCCGAGGCTTTGAAGGGCCACAAGGACCTGGCGGGCTTCCTGAAGCGCTTCCACGACATGGACGGCGAGCTCAAGGCGCTGCCCAAGCCGCCGGAAAGCGCGGACGCCTACGAAATCCCCGTGGCCGAAGGCATGACGGTGGACGAGGCGTACAGCGGCAGCTTCCGCGCCAAGGCGCTGGAGCTGAAGCTGACCAAGGAGCAGGTCAAGGGCCTGGCCGAATGGCAGAACGGATTCCTCAAGGACGCCAGCGAGAAGCACCAGGCGGCCGAGGCCGAAGCCAAAGCCAAGGCCAACGAGCAGGGCAAGCAGATGCTCCAGAAGCCCGAGAAGGAGGGCGGCTGGGGCGCCAACTTCGACCAGAAGCTGGACCACGCCAAGCGCGCGTTCAACGCCCTGGCCGGAGACGACAAGCAGATCGTGGAATGGGCGCGCAACCCGCTCATCGGTTCCAGCGCTCCCTTCCTCATGCTTCTCAGCCGCGCGGCCGAGCGCATGAGCGAGGACTCGCTGGGCGGTGCCAGGGGCGGCGGCCCGGCCACTGCCGCCAGGACCAAGGACGGCGCGCCCATGCTCAACTTCCCCAGCATGGACAAAAAATAACGAGCCAGTATCGAGGCTGGCAAGGAGGCCATTATGGCTGAACTCACCCGCAACAAGCTGACCCTGATGGACCTCGCCAAGCGCGAGGATCCCAACGGCGACACCGCCGCCATCGTCGAGGTGCTGACCGAGGACAACGAGATCCTGCAGGACGCCATCTGGACCGAGGGCAACGACACCTTCTCCAACCTGTCCACCCAGCGCTCCAGCCTGCCCAGCGGCACCTGGCGCCGCATCAACCGCGGTGCCGGCACCGAGGTGAGCGACACCCGCCAGATCGTGGACACGCTCGGCATGCTCGTTTCCTACGCCGAGTGCGACAAGACCCTGGCCGACGCCGCCGCCGACCCCAAGGCCTTCCGCATGAGCGAAGCCTCGGCCTTTTTGGAAGGCCTGGGCCAGACCCTGGCCGAGGCCATGGTCTACGCCAATGGCAACATCGACCCCGAGCAGCCCACGGGCCTGGCCCCGCGCCTGAACACCCTGTCCGGCACCGGCACCTCCAAGAACACCACCTTGGGCTGCTCCGGCACCGGATCGGACCTGACCTCGGTGTACCTGGTCAACTGGAGCCTGAACGGCACCTTCATGTTCTATCCGCGCAACCAGCCCAACATGGGCATCAAGCACCAGGACCTGGGCGAGGTGACGCTGGAGGAGTACGACAGCTCCGGCGCCTCCACCGGCCGCAAGTTCCAGGGCTACCGTGACTACTTCGAGGTGAAGGCCGGCATGGCCGTGAAGGATCCGCGCACCGTGGGCCGCGTGTGCAACATCGAGACTTCCGGCTCCAGCAACCTCTGGAGCGACGACGTGATGCTGAACGTCATGAACCGCATGAAGAAGCGCGGCCAGGGCTCCAAGGCCTACTGCAACGGCACCGTGCTGGCGCAGATTGACAGTGCGGTGAAGGACAAGACCAACGTCAACTTCACCAGCGCGGAGATCTTCGGCGTGCCCGTGCAGCACTTCCGCGGCGTGCCCATCCGCCGCGTGGACCAGATCCTCGACACCGAAACCCAGGTCAGCTAGGCGCTGGCGTCAATCGTTAGGAGGGCAACACTATGGCTATCATGGACGACAAGCTGGTCTTTTCCGATTCGCAGTCGGTCGCCTGCGCTTCCGGCGCCAGCATCTACTCGACCAACATCATCGACCTGGGCGTGGGCCAGAACTTCTTTGGCGCGGCCAAGGCGCTCAACCCCGGCCAGGGCAACAGTCTGAACCTCAACGTCATCTGCGAGGACACGGACTGGACCAAGACCGGCGACGGCACCACCTGCACCCTGGAACTCATCCACGGCAGCGCCAACAACGGCACGGCCATCACCACCAACGCCGCGGTGCTGATGTCCAAGACCCTGACCATCACTGACTGCGACGACGGCGACCAGCTGTGGAACGTGCCGCTTCCGGCGGACGCCACCTACCAGTACCTGCAGCTCAAGATCACCACCCCGGCGGACGCGGCCATCGCCGCCGGCAAGATGACTGCCTGGCTGGGCAGCCCCATGGGCACCCCGGAGTCCATGAAGTAGGCCGCAGAACCTGAAGGGATGGGGGCGCAAGCCCCCTTGCCCGCGCGGGGCGGGGCAGCCGCCACCTCCCCGCCCCGCGCAATACATTAGTGGCGCAAGGAGGCAACATGGCTGTATTTGTATGCGAGGAAAAGACGTTCTGGAAAGGCCGCCTGTACAAGCCGGGCGAGCGCATCAGCTACCCAGCGGAGCATGCGGACAAGGTGCCGCGCCATTTTGCGCGCGTGGACGAGGGCCCGGTGGCCGAGGACGGCCCGGAGCCCGAGCTCATGGCCGCCGCTCCTGCCGCCCCGGCAAAGCCCGCTGCCAAGCCCGCCAACTCCCCGGCTCCCAAAGGCACCAAGCCCAAGGGCCCGCAGGGCTATGACCAGCGCGAGGTCGCGTTCATCGCCGGGCTGCAGACCAGCAAGCGCGCCAAGCTCTTGGCCAAGTTCGAGGTGAGCGTGCCGGGCAACGCCAGCACGGAGGAAATCGCCAAGCTCATCATCGACGCCGCCAAGGCCAAGGGCATTGACCCCTTGCACCCGACCCAGCGCGCCAAGATCGAGGCCGACCCGGCCCAGCCCGAATTGCTGGGCACCGGCGCCGAAGCCAGCGCCCCGCCCCGCAAGGCTGATCCCGAGGCCGAGGCCCAGGACGCCGCCGGCACGCCCATCAGCGAGACGCTGAACTAGACCTGAGCGGCAAGACGCACCAAGGGGGCCTCACAAGCCCCCTTTTTGAAAGGGGAGGAGCGCATGGCCACCATATCCAAAGTCAAAATCTGCAACATGGCCCTGCTCAAGATCGGCCAGGCGCGCATCGCCAGCCTGGAGCAGAGCGGGAACAAGCCCGCCGCCACCTGCAATCTGCTTTATGACCAGATGGTGCTCGAAACCCTGGAGGAGCACAATTGGGGCTTTGCGCGCAAGCGCGAGGCCCTGGCCAAGGTGGCCGACGACCCGACGGACTATTGGGCCTATTCCTTCGCGCTGCCGACAGATATGGTCAAGGCGCGCGCCATCGACCGCGACGCCGGCCTGGCCGAAATACCCTACGAGCTTGAGGGCGACCTGCTGTTTTGCAACGAGGTCGCGCCTGTGCTCATCTACACCGCCGCCATCGACGACCCTCTGCAGTTTTCCCCCGGCTTCGTGCGGCTGCTCGTGGTGCGCCTGGCCATGGAGGCCTGCACCCCGCTGCTTGACGAGGAATCCAGCACCGTGGATCTGCTGAAGCTGTACGACTACACCCTGCGCAAGGTGACGGGCTTCGACAGTTCCCAGCAGACGCCGCCGGAATTGCCCAAGGACACCTACATCACCATCAGGCGCTAGGAGCGGGCCATGGGCAAGGTCGTTCCCATCATCACCAACCTGACCGCAGGGGAAACCACGCCGCTGCTGGACGCGCGCGTGGACTTCAACAAGCTCAAGAACGCCTGCGAGGAATTGGTCAACTTCATCGTGCGGCCGCAGGGGCCGGGCACCAAGCGCTCCGGCACCATCTACGCCGGCGAGGTGGAAAACCACAACGCGCGCGCGCGCCTGATCCCCTTCAAGTTCTCCACGGTGCAGGCCTATGCCCTGGAGTTTGGCGAGGATGCGAGCGGTAACGGCTACATGCGCCCTTGGAAGCGCGGAGAGGACGGCATCTACGGCGTCATCGTGAGCAACGCCAGTCCGGTGAAGATCGGGACTCCGTACCTTGAGATTGACCTGCCCGAGCTCCAGTACACGCAGACCGCGGACATCTTGTATTCCTACCACAGCCGCCACGCCCCGCAAAAACTGACGCGCCTGTCCCACACGCAGTGGAACATGGCCGACGAGGTGTTTGGCCCGAGCATCACGCCGCCGCTCGGCGCCGCGGTGACGGCCAAGGGCACCACGGGGAGCACCAGCTACTCCTACCAGCTCACGGCCAAGGACATGGACGGCAACGAGTCGCTGCCCACGGCCACCATCACTGTGGCCAACGGCAACGCCTCGCTCTCCACCACCAACTACAACGAATGCGTGTGGAGCAACGCCGGCGCGGATGCCGTGGAAGTGTGCTGTTACCGAGGCTATGACGGCATCTTCAAGTACATAGGCTCTGCCGACCCGGACGGCGAGGTGTTCAAGGACACCGGCCAGGACTACGACGCCACCCTGACCCCGCCCGAGGACTACCAGCCGTTCGACTCCGCGGGCAACTATCCGCGCTGCGGCGCCTTCTTTGGCGGCCGCAAGTGGATGGGCGGCACTGACAATCGCCCGCAAACCGTGTGGGGCAGCAAGGTGGGCGAGCCGCAGAACCTTTCGCGCTCGCGCCCCAGCCGCGACAACGACATGGCACAGTTTACCATCGACGACAGCGAGGTCAACGCCATCGTCTGGATGACGCGCGGCAAAAAGGTGTTCCTCATGGGCACCACCGGCTCGGAGTGGATCCTCAAGTCCTCGGACGGCGGGGCCATTACGCCGACCTCCATTGACGCGGACAAGGAAACCTTCAACGGCTGTTCCACCATGCGCGCACTGGCCATCGGCTCCGTGGTGCTGTTTGTGGAGCAGTTCGGCAAGCGCGTGCTGGAGTTTGCCTACACCCTGGAAAGCGACGGCTACAACTCCCCGGACATGATGGTCCTGGCCGAGCACCTGACGCGCGACAACGTGCTGCAAGAATGGGCCTACGCGCAAACCCCGCACCGCCTTGTGTTCACCGTGCGCGACGACGGCATTTCCCCGGTGCTAACCTACTTCCGCGACCACGAGGTCGTGGGCTGGTGGCGCTTCATCACGGACGGGGCCGTTGAAAGCGTCTGCACCATCCCCGGCGAGGACCGGGACGAGATATGGCTTATCGTGCGCCGCGAAATAGACGGCGTGACCAAGCGCTACGTGGAGGTGCTGGCACCCACATTCTCCAATGACGACACTTGCGAGGACGCCTTTTTCGTGGACTGCGGCGCAACCGTGAGCGCCTGGAACCCTGCGGACACAGAAGCCACGGCCAAGCGCCTGCGCATGCAGCCGGTGAGCAACGCCACCTGGTCCAAGGGCGACGAGGTGTTCATCTTCTCCAGCAACGCCGGCAGCGGCGCGGCCTTCAACATCAACTTCGCCTCCAACGTGGGCCGGCAGTACGCGTTCCGCAACGCAGACACCACCCTGTCGCGGGCCAAGGTGACGGCCACCACAAGTAACGCGGGCAAGGTTCTGGCCAGCCTGCAGACTAGCGTCCCGGCCGAGCTGCGGGACGTGGCCGTGGCGGAGTTCGCGCGCATGTTCACCGGCCTGGTGGGCCTGGATTGGCTGGAAGGCAAGACCGTGGACATGCTGGGCGACGGCAAGCTGCTGACCCCGCAAGTGGTAACGGGCGGTGCCGTGCCGCTTCTCCAGGCTTGCGCCAAGGTTCACGTCGGACTGCACTACGAGGCGAGCATGGTCCCGCACGCCATGGAGGCCGGGTTCCAGGACGGCACCGCCATGGGCCGGGCCGCGCGCATTTCCAAGGTCGGTATCCGCCTGTACCAGACCTATGGGCTCAAGGCTGGACCCAAGAACGGCGACCTTTCCACCATCAACTTCTGCGACGGCACGGAGCGCATGGGCGCGGCCCTGGTGCCCTTCTCCGGCGACAAGGAGATAACCCTCGACAGCGGCACCGAGGCCAGCCCGCAGATTCGCTTTGTCCACGACGTGCCGCTGCCCTGCACCATCTTGTCCATCATGCCGCGCATCCACGGCACCGGAGGCTGACCATGGGCGATATCATCCAGTTTGAGCCGGACCACTTCCTGGCCATATGCCCGCGCGAGCGCCTGGACACCGACGGCGTGGAAGGCTGGAGCGTCAACGGCAGCCTGGAGCATGCCCTCACCCTGGCCAAGAGCGGCCCGGCCTTTTCCTACAGGTCAACGCAGGGCGAGATCCTGGCCGTGTCCGGGGCCACGCTGTTCTGGCCCGGCGTGGGCTGGGGCTGGGCCTTCATCGACAAGCGCGCTTTCGTGGACGCCGCGGGCCTTGTCCATGCCTTCAAGCGCGGCATCGCCGGGCTCATGAGCGAGGGCGGATTCCACCGCCTGCAGGCCACGGTGCGCGCGGACTACGACCGGGGCCAGCGCTTCGCGCACCTGGTGGGGCTGACTGACGACATCGTAACTCTGAAAAACTTCGGCCAGGACCGCATCGACCATATCCTGTTCGCCAAACTTGCGAGGTAGCCATGACCTGGGAAACTCCTGCCGTACCTGTCGATGCCGGTCCGTCCACCGGCAGCCTCGTGGATTCCACGCCCCTGTACGAGGACACCCCCTGGACCGCCTCGGGCGAATGGACCGGGCCAGGACCGGCCCCGGCGGACACGGGCACGCCCGGGTTGACCTCCGGCGGCGGCTCCTGGTGGGACCACTTCACCGACAAGACGACCTCCACCAACGTGCTCAAGGCCGCGCTCGGCATCGGCGGCCTGGCTCAGTTCATCAATGGGCGCAACGTGGCCGCCGGCCAGCGCAGCATCGGCGCCATGAACGCCGCCCTGCTGGAGAACGAGGCGCAGTTCCAGTTGGCCAAGGGCAGGATGGACGAGCAGACCGTGCGCAAGAAGTACATGGCCCTGGCCGGCAAGCAGAAGGCGGGCTTTGGCGCCTCCGGGGTCAAGGTCAACGAGGGCAGCCCGCTCATGGTGCTGGAGGACACCTACCAGGCCATGGAGGACGACGCCGCGCTCATCCGCTGGAATGCGGAAATAGCAGCCACCAAGCTGCGCAACCAGATCCCGGGCGTGCAGCGCGAGGCCACGCTGGCGGCCAACAAGTCCGCCTCCGCAGGCACGGAGTCTTTGCTCACCGCTGGCGGCCGCTACTGGCAGCTAAACGGCTAGGAGGCGCGCATGGTCAAGATTCCTGATTCCCCTGTCGGCCCTACTGTAGGCCTTCCGCAGTCCGGCGCCGGCGTGTTCGCAAAGCCCTCGGACTATGGCGACCCCAACCTTGGCCGGGAGCTTCTGCCCAAGGAAGTGATCGAGGCCATGAAGCAGGACCAGGAGCGCCAGGACGCCCTGCAGGTAATCGACACGCACAACTCCTTTGCCGACCGCGAGCGGCAGATGCTGGACAAGGTGCGCCAGACGCAGGGCAAGGATGCCCTCGGCGGCCAGGACAAGCCCGCGGTCTACGACCAGGCCATCCAGTGGTACGACGAGGAGGCGCAGAAAACCCTGGAGGCCGTGCCGAACGAGCGCCAGAAGCTGCTCCTGGCCAAGATGATCGGCTCCAACCGCGACAAGGGCCTGGACGCCGTGAGCCTGCACCAAGCCCAGCAGAAAAAGCTCTACGCCGAAAGCGTCTCCGACGGGGCCGTGCAGGCCGCCAGGCAGGGCGTGGCTCTGAAGTGGGGCGACGTGGCCGGAGTGGAGGCGGAGTACGTCAAGGCCGCCAACGCCATCAACGCCGCGCACCCGGGCGAGGACAACACCAAGCGCCTGATCCTGGCCCAGCAGGACATTTACGGGCACGCGCTGAACCTGGCCCTGGCCTACGGCGACAAGGATGACTTTGCCTACGCCAAGGAACTTTTGTTCGGCCAGAAGGGCAAGGACGGCCAGCAGCTCACCGAGGGCATCCGCGACAAGATTTCGCCGGACATGCAGGCCCACGCCGTGACCACTCTGCGCGTGCAGGAGAAGAACACGGCCAACATGGACACCTATTTCGGCGTCATGGCCGACGCCGGCAACAACCCGGCCAAGGCCGTGGCCCTACTGAACGATGCCAACTACGTGGCGTCCAAGGGCCTCAAGGGCGACACCTGGCGCAACGTCATGGCCCTGGCCGAGGGCCGCGCCCACTACCTCCAGGGGCAGCAGGACCGCGCGCGCAGCCTGGCCAACGAGGCGGCCAGCAAAAAGCTGGTCGGTTTTTGGATGGAGAACAAGGGCGACGTCTCGCCCGAGGCCTGGATGCAGTTTGCCAAGCAAAACCCAGCGGCCGCCGGGCACGTCATCCCCTTCATGCAGAACAGCATGAAGGCCCAAAACGAAGCCCAGGCCGCGGCCGCAGACTATGCCATGTTCCAGGCCAGCCTGAACGGCAGCTTGTCCTCGCAGGGCTGGCAGCTTTTGGCGCAGCACGCGCCTTCCCTTTCCACCGCCCGGCGCGACCACTGGACCAAGATCGTTTCCGATGGCCTGGACATGAAGCCCGCTTACGAGGCGTTCAAGCAGTCCGCGGGCGCGGCCGGGCTTTCCTTCCACGACAAGCCCAAGGACGACAACGAGGTCAAGCAGAATGGCGAGTACGTGCGCACGCTGCGGGCCTACGAGGACGAGGTGCGCAGAAACCCCAGCATGAGCCCTGCGGACATGCAGAAGGTGGCCGACAAGTACACCGCCCCGGTCGTCACCGGCCGCACCACATGGGGCAGCGGTCCCGGTTTTTGGGGCGGGCTGTTCGGCTCCAGCGGCGACAAAACGACCTTTGGCTCCGCTCGCTACGGCGGCGGGCTGGCGCAATTCACGGGCGAAAGGGCGGACCTGAAGCCCACGGCCAAACAGATGTCCAAGCTGGGCATGATCCCCAGCGACGAGGCCGCGCTCAAGTATTACCAGACCCTTGGCAAGGACTCGCTTATCATCCGGCAGGGCGTCATGAGCCTCATGGACGAGCTGAACGCGGGCCGCAAGGACAAGTACCCGGTGAACGAGCGCACCATTGAACGCATCGAACGCGACGCCCTGGCCAAGTACGGCCCGGACTATCTCTTTAAGAAGGGGCAGCAGGCATGGCTGGCGCAGTAAAAAACCTCTTTGACGTGCTGGAAGGCGACAAGGCCAGCGGCACCGAAACCATGCTGCCCGTGGACTTTGCGCCCGTGCAGCGGACCGCCCCTGACTTGATCGAAGGCCTGCAGGCCGAGGACCAGGCCCGCGCGGACAAGGCCCCCAAGTTCCCCGGCGCCATGCCTTTCGGCCTCAAGCCGCTGGAGCCCATCGCCCCGGACGTGCTGGCCGAGAACGTGGTCCAGGCCTTCAAGCGCACGGGCAACATGGCCCCCGACCAGGTGGCCGAGGTGCGCAGCCTGGCCAGGCAGACCAGCCTGCCCGAGCCGTTTGTGCAGGCCAACCTAGCCCAGGTGCGCGACATCGCCAAGTACCCGGACCCCAACGTGCCCGAGCTCACCCGCGACAACCCCGGCACGGCCTTGTTCCTTTCCGACCCGGCCAACATGGCCCTGGCCAAGGACGACGTGGCGGCCCTGCAGCGCCTGGAAAACTCCCTTGCCGATCTCTGGCCCGGCGTGCAGGCGGCCCAGGCCGCGCGCGACACCTCGCCCTGGAGCGCGTGGGACCGCTTCTGGCAGAAGAACAGGCCCGTGGACGAGCGCACCGGCGTGGCCTGGCTGGCCAGCGCCCCGGGCCAGGCCTGGGAGGCGGGCAGGCAGCAGGACGCCCTGGCCTTCGCCTATTCGCAGCTGCTGCTTGAGGGCGACCGCCCGGAACTGCGGCGCACCATCGGCCAGATGAAGCTGGCCCAGGTCCAGGTGCCCAAGGCCGAGTCCTACCTGGAGAAGATCCTGACGGGCGGCGTGGTGCAGGCCGCGCAGTACCGCGACATGCTGCCGGATATCGGCTGGCCCTCCCTGGCCGGCGGCGCGCTCATGTACGGCACCACCCTGGCCGCCACCAAAAACCCGGCCTCCGCAGCCGTGGCCGCGGAGCGCGGCATGAAGGTGGGGGCAGGGGCAGGCGCCTACTACAGCATGTTCAAGCTGGAAGGCGGCAGCGCGTTAGAGGAATACATGGGCTACACCGATGCCAACACCGGCAAGCCCATCGACTTTAAGCTGGCGCGCGGCATGGCCGTGCTCACCGGCGCCGTCAACGCCGGCATCGAGGCTGCCGAGCTCGCCGTGCTGCTGGAAATGACCGGCGTGAGCAAGGCCGTGAGCGGACTGAGCGAGGCCACCAAGCGCCAGTTCGTCAAGGAGGCCGTGGTCAAGGGCATGGGCCTGCCCGGCACGCGCGCGCTCATGGCGCGCATCGGCGCCAAGGGCGTGTGGGCCTGGCTGCTGGAGTCTGGCCAGGAGGGCCTGCAGGAGCTGGTGACAATCTACTTCGGGGAACTGGCCAAAGACATGCACAACGCCCAGGCCCCGGGCAACTATATCGAGCCCATGAGCCAGCAGGCCAAGGGCGAGCGCGTGGGCCAGACCGTGGTGGACGCCAGCGCGTCTTTCCTGCCGCTCATCGGCGCCGGCACCGGGCTTGGCATGTTCCGCACGGCCAAGTCTTTGGCGCGCGCCCGCGTGGTGGAGGCCAAGCTCAACGACTTCAAAACCACGCTTGATGCCAACCGTTTGGCCCAGCGCAGCCCCGAGGCCGTGGAGCAGGCCGTGCGCACCATGACCGGCACCCCGGAAGGCCAGGAGGCGCCGCCTCTGTTCATCAACGCGCGGGCCTTTGACGGCTATTTCCAGCAGGCCGACGCCATGGACGAGGCCATGCGCGTGCTGGAGGTCATGGGCATCAGCCAGGACGAGTACGCCCACGCCAAGGCCATCGACGCCGACCTGGCCCTGCCCACGGACAAGGTGGCCTCCACCCTGGCGCAGGGCAGGCATTGGGAGGCCCTGGCCCCGGACCTCAAGGTCAACGCCTTTGACATTTCCGCGCGCCAGGCCCTTGGCCTGGACATAGAGGCCGAGCAGGTGCGCATCCAGGAGCTGGCCCGCGCCTTTGACGAGGCCCAGGTGCCCCAGCACGAGGTGGACCGCCTGGCCGGGGAGCTCATGGCCACGGGCCGCGTGTCCAAGAACCAGGCCATCATGACCGCCAGCCTGTTCGGAAACCTCGCGCGCACCTTGACCCAAAGCGGGCACGAAACCCCGGCCGCCTGGTTCGAGCGCAACAAGATCCGCATCCAGGCCGACAGCCTGGAGTCCTTCAAGCGCCGCTTTGGCGACCGCGTGAGCGCTGCGGACCTCGCGCCCGTGGCGGACCAGGAAGGCGGCCAGCAGCAGGGCGACATCCAGCGCGGCAACCGCGTGGCCGTGCCCATTGCCGAGATCATGCAGAACGTGCGCACGCGCCTTGAGGGCTATCAGGCCAAGCTGGCCGAGGAAATGGCCCGCGCGGACGGGGCCAACCAGGATTCCATCGCGGCGCTTTCGGCGGCCATCGACCGCGACCAGACCAGGCTGGAGCGCCTGGGCAACCAGGTGGACGACGGCCAGACGCACATCGAGGGACCGCTGTTCCAGGCGCCCATGAACGAGGACGTGGACCTGAACCGATCCGTGCCGGTGCTGGACGCCGGCGAGACCATAGACCTGAACATGCACAAGGCCGCCATGCGCAAGCAGGCCCTGGCCAACACCAAGCAGCACGTGGGCCACGTGGTCAACACGGACACGGGATGGAACATTGCCCTTTCCGAGCGCGGCGCGCGCCACGTGGCCCAGGACCACCCGGACGAGGGGCACTACCCGGCCATGGTGCAGGTGATGACGGTGCTCTCGGACATCGTGAAAAACGCGGTGCTGGTGGAAACCCACCTGGATTTGAAGAAGCAGGCCGGCGTGGCGCAGGTGCATCGCCTGTACTCCCCGGTGCGCGTGGGCGACAGCATCTACGTGGTCAAGCTGACGGTGAAGGAGGCCGAGAAGGGCGTCAAGGAGTTGGAGGACTTCCGGCTGTATGACCTGCGCTCGGAAAAGAAGATGCCAACCGGTACCTCCGCGCCTTCTTCCGGCAAGAGCCAGAGTCCCACGCGGCCAGCAGTTGGCATTTCCGAAATGACAGTATTGTCTATGCTCGAAGGTGTCAAGGACCACGAGGGGCGGCTGTTCTTTCAGTCGGCGCCCGCGTTCTACTCGCCCACGGCGCGCTTTTTGGAAGGCATCAACGTCAAGAAGCCTCAGCCGGCCAAGTTCTGGCTCAGTCAGTTTTGGGACAAGAACGGCACGCCCAAGCCAGGACTGCGCCCCGAGGAACTGTCCGATCTTGGGTTGGAGCACTACATCCGCGTGGCCCAGGACTCCGACGCGAAGATCAGCAAGGAGCAGGTGCTCCAGTTCATCAAGGAAGGCGGGCCGAGGCTGGAGGAAATCACCAAACGCAGCAACAGCAAATACAACTATACGGGCAACGAGTGGCAACAGGCTATCAATGAAGCCGAGGCGGCGGGAAATTGGGACGAGGCGGCGCGTATTCAAGAAGCCTGGGAAGGCATCGACGAGGAAACTGGCAGCACGGCGAACACGCCGAAGTTTGCCAGCTACCAACTCCCCGGTGGCGAGAACTACCGCGAGGTGCTGCTGACGCTGCCGAGCCAGCGCACGGACATGACCTTTGCGCAGTTCTTGACCGATTATCGCGCGCGTTTCCCGCAGGCAAAGGCGACCGACGCCGAAGTACGTGGCTTTTACGACCGTGGCGTGATGGTGCCAAAGGAGGGCAAGATCACCGCGGCGGCAAGCCCGGATGTGTACCGCTCACCGCATTGGGAGGAGCCCAACGTCCTGGCCCACGTGCGCCTGAACGACCGCATGGACGCGGACGGCAACCGTGTGCTGTTCATCGAGGAGATCCAAAGCGATTGGCACCAGGCAGGGCGGAAGAAGGGATATTCCCAGGAATTGGTGGCGGGAAGCCAAGCCAAACTTGACGCGCTTCAAGCCGAACTTGACCGCTTGTTAGACGGACGCTCTGCGGACCAACTGCCAACAGAAGCGGAGAAGCAGCAGGCCAATAACCTATACTATGAAATTTACGATGAAAAAGTGAGGCTTGAAGGCAAGCGTACTGTGGGCGTGCCTAACGCCCCCTTCAAAAAATCCTGGGCCATGCTGGCCTTCAAGCGCATCCTGCGCGAGGCCGTGGAAAAGGGCTACGACGCCGTGGCCTGGACCACGGGCGAGCAGCAGGCCGCGCGGTATAAATTGAGTGCTTCTCTGGAAAGTATCGCTTGGCGCCAGAACGGTGGCGGGCCACAAAGAATCGCAACGCTGGTGACGACCGATGGTGCCCAGGCAGACCTGTTTATCGGCGCTGACGGAACGATTGGCCGCGTTGACTCGCGCAACAGGGCTTTTGACGGTTTGGTGAACAAGCCGCTGGATGAAGCTATTGGCAAGCCCATGGCTGAAAAGATCATGGCTGAGGCCGAGGGCAAGGAGTCCGGCAACGGTCTGGACATCGGCGGCGGTGGAATGAAGGGCTTTTACGACAAGATGTTGCCCAAGGCCGTGGCCGAGTACGTCAAGAAGTTGGACCCCAGCGCCAAGGTGGGGGAGACGAACCTTGACGCCGGAGAGTTTAAGGTCAACCGAGATAGCCAGTCCCAACCCTACCGCCTGGAGCGCCGGGACTCGCCGGACATTCTTTCGCGCCACAACACCGCTGCGGAAGCCTGGGCCGAGGCAGAGCGCTTAGGCAACATCTCGGTCCATTCCCTGACCATCACCCCGGCCTTGCGCCAGACCGTGGCCGATGGCCAGGCGCTGTATCAAAGCATGGCAGGCAGCAAGTACGGCGCCATCCATTGGGAGCACGGGCAGACCATCATCAGCACGTTCGAGAAGGCCAACGTCTCCACCGTGCCGCACGAAAGCGGGCACCTGTACCTGACCGAGCTGGAGCGTTTGGTCGGCCTGGGCCACGCCACGGCCCAGCAGGAGGCGGACCTGGCCACCATCCGCGCCTGGCTGCGCGAGAAGGACGAGCGGATCTCGGAGGAAGGGCAGGAGCGGTTCGCCAACGGCTTCCTCACCTACCTGCGCGAAGGCAAGGCCCCCACCGAGGCCATGTACGAGGTCTTTGCCAAGTTCAAGCGCTGGCTCCTGGCCCTGTACAAGGCCGCGCGCGGCGCCGGCGTCAAGATCAACCCCGAGATCCGGGGCGTGTACGACCGCATGCTGGCCACCCAGGAAGAACTGGACGGCGCCCGCAACAAGTACGGCCTGGAGCCCATCTTTGCCGGAGAGACGAGCCTGGACGAGTCCGTGCTCACCAGGCAGGAGCTGGACGCCTACGAGACGCTGGCCAACCGCGCGTCGCTCGCCGCGGACATCGAAATGCAGAAGTACCACGAGGCCGAGCGCCGCAAGTACCGCCAGCAGCTGGTGGAGCACTTCGACGACGAGCTGCGCAACAACAAGGCCTATCGCCTCGTCACCTACCTGGCCTACAACTACGACCCCCTGATGCAGGAGCGCCCGGACCGCAAAGCCAAAGACTACAAGCCAGGACCCAAGATTAACTTGGAAAGCGCGCGCTATCTGTGGGGGCAGGACGTGAACGAGCGCGTGCGGCCCGGGCTTCTGTCCAAGGACTCCACCTACACCGTGGAGCAGGCCATGATCGAGTTCGAGTTCGACTCGCCCGAGGCCGTGCTGGAGGCCTTGAACTTCAAGGGCGGCGAGCAGCGCCGCGCCTTCGTGGAGTCCGGTTTGGCGCAGTTCGATGCCGATTGGAACGAGTACGGCACCCCGTGGGCCAACGAGCTGCAGGAGAGGCGCCTGGACGCCGAGGCCCGCATGCTCCAGCGCCTGACGCGCAACTTCGTTCCGGCCAGCATGGAAGGCATCAAGCGCATGGTGTCGCGCAAGGTCGAGAACATGACCGTGGCCCAGCTGCAATCCAGTTTCCAGAACCTCAAGGCCGCCGTGGCCAAGGTCGGCCAGCAGATCAAGCAGGACAAGTTCCTGTTGGCCGTGGCGCTCAAGAACGAGGCCAACATGGCCGTCAAGGAGCAGCGCGAGGTGGACAAGGCGCGCGTCGCGGTCCTGCGCGAAAAGTGGGCCGAGCGCGTGTCCGAGGCCAACGAGCGCCGCCGCCTGGCCCTGGCCGAGATCCGCGAGCGCACCCAGGCGCGGGAGGAAATGTCCAAGCTCAAGGACCTGTCCAAGCGGATTTTCTATTCCAAGCGGATGGACTTCGACTACCGCGAGCAGGCCATGGCCATCGTCCAGCGCTTTGGCCTGGGCACGCCGACCATGGCCCCGGCCATGCCCTACGACATGCCGCCCCTGCTGCAGTTCGTGCAGGAAAAGGGCATCGACGTGGCGGCCCTGGCCGAGATTCCGGCCTGGCTGTTCTCCGAGCCGCAGTCCGGCTTCCGCTCGGTGCAGACCATGACCGTGGCGCAGATGCGCGAGCTCAAGGGCGCCCTCAACTATCTGCACCACCAGGGCGTGAACGAGCGCAAGATGCTGGGCCTGGCCGAGGACCTGCTCATCACCGACGTGGCAGAACGCTCGGTCGTCACCATGAACCAGCTGACCAAGGGGCCCAAGGCCTATTCCGAGCGCGAGCGCGAAAGCCGCAAGGTTCTCATCCGGGCGCGCGGGCTCATGGCCGAGCTGGGCATGGTGCGCTATTGGGCCGACGCGGCGGACGGCTTTACCAACCACGGGCCCAACTCCAAGGCCGGGAATACCACCACCTACCTGGTGCATCCCTTTGACCAGGCCGAGAGCGACAAGCAGCACGCCCTGCGCCAAATGGGCGACAAGCTGGACAAGATATTCGAGCCCTACCTGGCCCAGGACCGCGCCGAGGTGTTCAAGATCGAGGGCGTGCCGCTGCGGGCCGAGGTGGCCCAGGAGTGGGGCGGCCTGTGGGACCGCCAGAAGGTGCTCATGGTGGCGCTCAACATGGGCAACGAGGGCAACATCCGCGCGCTTATGGGCGGCTACGGCTGGACCTACGACCATCTGGCCAAGATCACCGAGCGCCTGACCGCCGACGAATGGCGCATGGTGCAACAGATTTGGGACACCATCGACGAGCTCTACCCGCTCATCGACCACGTGCACCGCGTGGTCAACGGCGGGCCGCTCATCAAGGTGGAGCCCCTGGCCCTGGATTCTCCGGCCGGGCACCTGCGCGGCGGGTACTTTCCGCTCATCTTCGACCATCGCCTGAGTGACAAGGCCGCCTTCCTGGGCGGGCTGGACAAGCTCATGAACGAGGTGGAAACCGGAGCCTACGCCGACGAGATCCAGCACACGGCGGCCGTGTTCCGCAAGTCCAACCCGGTCAACTCCTTCACCAAGGAGCGCAAGGGCTCCAGCCTGCCGCCGCTTTTGTCCCTCGGCGTGCTGTCCTCGCACATCAATTCCAGCCTGCACTTCATCCACTACGGCCTGCCCCTGCGCAACGCCTACAAGCTGGTGGCCGTGCCCGAGTTCCGCACGGCCTGGGTCAAGGCGCTGGGCGAGGACTCATACATGGAGCTGGGCAACTGGCTGCGCCGCCAGGCCCGGCCCAGCCTGGTCATGCCGGGCAAGTTCGACAAGATGTTCGAGAAACTGCGCGTGCTGGGCAGCCTGCAGGCCCTTGGCCTGTCCATGCAGACGGCGTTGACCCAGCTCTCCAGCGCGTCCATGTCCTGGCAGGAAATCGGGTTCAAGGCCTTCATGAAGGGCGCGGCCATCATGGCCGAGCACGGGGCCGACGCCTTTGCCGTGGCTGCGGACCTTTCGCCCTACATGGCCGACCGCAGGCACAACCTTGACTCCACCATGCACGACCTGGTGATGCGGCTCGACCTGGACAAGCACCAGATCAAGCTGCTGCAAAAGGTCGGCATCAACCTCACGGTCAAGGACTACCAGGATTTCATGTTCTCGCTCATCCAGACCATGGACGCTTTGGTGGCCTATCCCACGTGGTACGGCGCCTACGACCAGGCCCTGAACCAGCGCGGCATGGACCCGGCCAGCGCCGTTGCCTACGCGGACGAAAAGGTCAAGCGCGCTCAGGCCAGCGGCGGCATCGTGGACGCGCCGACCTTTTTGCGCTCCGCCGGCGTGGCCAGGCTGTTCTCCATGTTCATGTCCTTCTCGGCCAATCTGCTGAACAACCAGGCCTATTTCATCCGGGGCTGGCGCGAGAGCATGATCTCCAGCCAGGACTTTATGCGCCACGTCATGCTCTCCTGGGTGCTGCCGCCGCTCTTGACCTCGTGCATCATCGCCTGGGCCAAGGGCGAGCCCTGGCCGGAGTTCCGCGACCTGTTTTTTGACCTGTTCGGCTACCTGCTTTCGGGCCTGCCCCTCATCCGCGAGGGTGTGCGCTCCATCGAGTTCGGCGGCCGCGCGAGCGGCGCCGCGGCCCTCAAGCCCGTGGAGGACGTAGGCAAGTTGGTGCAACGCACGATGAACCTGCTTGACGGCAAGAATAGGGACGGCGAGTTTTTGCTGGCGGCGCAGTCCCTGGTGGATCTGGTCGGCTTCAGCGTGGGCATTCCCACCCGGCCCATCTGGCGGGCGGTGCAGGGCGTCCACGACATGGCCGAGGGCAAGACGGTAAACCCCATGCGCCTGTTCTTCCGCGCACCCAAGGAGGCTAAGTAATGGCGTTCTCCACCGATAAAAACCGCGAGGACTATTCCGGCAACGATGCCGCCACGAGCTTTCCGCTGCGCTTTCCCTTCCAGCAGGACGCGGACGTGGTGGCCATCATCACCAACACCCTGGTGACGCCCAACGTGGAATATCCGCTTGTGCAAGGCGTGGACTACAGCCTCACGGGCGCCGGGGAGTCCAGCGGCACGCTGACGTTCCCCTTGGCCGGGAGCGCCTATCCAGTGCTGCCTACGGGCTGGACCCTTACCGCCAGACGCGTGCCGGGAATGACCCAGGAGACGGATTTCCAGCCCGGCGACGGTGTGCCGGCCGAGCCGCTGGAGGACTGCCTGGACCGGGCCATCATGGTCTGCCTCGCCCTGCAGGAGCAGATCAATCGTTGCCTGGCGCTGCCGGTGTCCTATTCCGGGGCCACCCTTTCCGTGCCCAGCCCCGTGGCCAACGCTGTGCTGACATGGAACGGATCGGCAAACGCCCTGGTCAATGGGCCGACAACGACGCAGATTTCTAGCGCGGAAGGCTTTGCCCAGGCCGCGCAGACTGCGGAAACCAACGCCGAGGACGCCGAACTCGCGGCCGTGGCCGCCAAGGATGCAGCCGAAGGCTTTGCCGCTGCCGCTGCGGACAGCGCGGACGAGGCCGCTGCGGCGGTCGGCACGGTGATGATAAGCGCAACGGATGCGGCGTCGGGATATCTTGGCCAAAAGCTTGGTCTGGCTTCCAATTCCGGACTGCTTGTGTCCACTCTTAATCCTGGTGGAAATGAGGTGCTTGTTTTTCGGGTGGATATAGGGACCGATCCAGACCAGGTTCCAACAAATGCGGATATTCCAGACGTCCCGGCCAGCCTCACAGTGGCCGCCAACCTTGTACTGCAAGCAACCTGTGGAGGTGCATAATCATGGCTGTCAACACCACTCCGATTTACGCTGGCGTTGCTATTGGTAATCTGGTCAGTTTCCCCGCTGCTTCGTCCACGACCGAGGCAGACCTTACGACTGTTACCGCTGGTGTCGATCAGCGCATCGACAGCATCACCATCGCCACCGACGATACTGCTGTCGCGTTGTGCAACCTGTATCTGCACGACGGGACCAATGACTACCAGATCACGAATGTTCCGACTGCGATAACTGCTGGTAGCAAGTCTGATGGGGCCACTCCTCCGACGAACGTGCTCGGTCACGCGAACATGGCGGGCATCGTCCAGGCCGACATCGCCGGAAACAAGTTCCTCATCATCCCCGCTGGCTGGAAGTTGCGTGCGAAGTTCAACGCCGCGCTGACCTCTGGCAAGACCGCGTGGATTCAGACTCGCGGCTGGAAATTCGCAGATGCCTAGCCTCATCATGTCACCGCATGAAGGCGGCGGTGGCTGGCCCGGAGGGGTCGGGGGGATTCCTCCCGGTCCGCTGGGGACACAGTCGCTGTTCGGTGATGGCTCGGCCTTTGGCAACATCACCGGGGTGGTCAGCTACAGCGACGGCACCTGGACCGTCACTGGCTCGGCCACACTGGACATCGACACAATCACTGAGGCCGCTGTTCTCATGTGTAAAAAGCTCATTGTGGACGGCGGAACGCTCACGGTCAGCGCTAACTGCAAAGGGCTGATCGTATTTTCGTCTGTTTCGGTGGAGTTGAAAAACGGAGGAAAAATCAACATCGACAAGCTGGGCAAAGCCGGGAACTTCGGCAACGTCACCGTGTTTGACATCGTGCCAGCCTATATCCAGCGCAAGCTCAAGCGTAGTCTCGCGGGCTATATAGTTCTTGGGGAGGGCGCTGCTGGCGCTGCCGGATGGACAGCTTCAGGAGACAACAATGGGCATCCTGGGTCTGCGGCATCTGCTATGCAGACTGGCGGAGGTGCAACGGGCGCTCCACAAAGCGGTGGGACGGTATCAGTTGGGGCTGGCGGCAAGGGTGGTCCATGCTGCGGTGGAGCTGGTTCCGGTGGTGTTGCCAGCGTCCCAGGGCCTAGCGCGGACGCTGGTGCTTATGGTGCCACAGGTTCTGCGGGTCTTGGCGCAAATGCTGGCGGCGGTGCTGGCGACCCAGTTGGTGCTGGTACTGGCTCTCTTTCTGCTGGTACGGGGGCTGGCGGTGGGTTGCTGATGCTGTTCTCACCATTAGTATCTGTAGCCTCCGGGTGCATTATTAGTGCTGATGGGGCCAAAGGCGGGGGTAATGACAGCCGTATTGCTGGTAGTTCGGGCGGCGGCGGTGCGGGTGGCGGGTGCGTGGTCATTGTCACCGCCCCAGGCGGGTACAGCAATTTAGGCACTGTGCGGGCTTCTGGCGGTGTCGGGGGCCTTGGACGCATTGGGGACGACGGCGGTGCTGGCGGCGCTGGCTCGGTTAACATTTTCACGGCAGCATAGGAGGCTGGTAGCATGATACTTTTGCATCACCCGGAAGTGGAATTGTCGCGCGAGCTGCTGGCGCAGTTGCCAGAAGGTGTGGAAGTGATCGAAGGCGCTGGCGAGTACGCAGTTTCGGCCTTCCCGTCTGTTGTCGTGGATGTCCCTACATACACCGAAGAACGCCCTATGTTTGGCCCTGACGGTGAGTTCATGGGCATGGAAACAGTCACCATTGAGGCGCATCAGGAGCTGCTTCGTATGCCCGCTTCTTGGGATGCTGTGGAATCTTTTCTGGCTTTTGTTGAGGTCCGCGCTGCTGCCAACCCGCCTGTGTAAACTAGCGTTTATGTAGCCACTGAATGTAGCCACAGAAAAAAGGGCTTACGGTTTATGCCGCAAGCCCTTGATTTGTCTGGTCGGGATGAGAGGATTTGAACCTCCGGTCTCCGCGTCCCGAACGCGGCGCTCTACCAGACTGAGCCACATCCCGATGTGAGAGGTGGCATTTAGCTGAATCCAAAACAAAAGGCAAGCCTTCAGCGCCTGAATTATGCCCTAGAGTCTCTGGCCAAGCGCCGCCGAATACCCTTTGCCGTTGGACAACAACTCCATTTTGTGAGAGCATTAAGCGTTCGAAACATTGTTGGCGTAGTGTCAGCCACCCAAAGGAGACCTGTGTGATCAAGGTCGTTGTTGTCGATGATTCGGCTTTCATGCGCAAAGCCATCAGCACCATGCTTACCAAGGACCCAGAAATCGACGTTGTGGCAACAGCCCGCGACGGCGAAGAAGGCCTTGAGATGATCCGTAAGCATAACCCGGATGTTGTGACCATGGACATCGAGATGCCGCGCATGGACGGGCTCACCGCCCTGCGCCACATCATGATGGAAATGCCTCGTCCGGTGCTCATGGTCAGTTCCCTGACCAACGAAGGCGCCGAGGCCACTCTCAAGGCGCTGGACCTTGGGGCCGTTGACTTCATCCCCAAACAGCTGTCCAAGGTCTCGCTTGATATCGTCAAGATCGAGGCCAACCTTATCGCCAAGGTCAAGATCGTTGCCTCGCGCAAGATGCTGCATTCCAGGGCGCGTGTCTCAGCTCCCGTTGTGCGGACGCCACAGTACACGCCGTCCGCGTCCTCCGCCACGTCAGCTGCTGCGCCGCGGCCTTCAGTTGCGCCAATCCAGCCCAGCGGTTCGCCGAAGCGCGACGTGGTGGCCATAGGCGTTTCCACGGGGGGGCCGCCAGCGGTCCAGAAGGTGCTCTCGGCCTTGCCTGCAGACTTTCCTGCCAGCATCGTCATCGCGCAGCACATGCCACAGGCCTTCACCGGCCCTTTTGCCAAGCGTCTTGATGGCTTGTGCAAGATTAGCGTCAAGGAGGCCGAGCCTGGTGATCGCCTGAAGCCCGGCTGCGCCTTTATCGCTCCTGGCGGCAGGCATTTGATGATCAAGCAGATGATCAGCCGCATAGACCTCGAGATTACTTCCGAGCCTGCAAGCGCTCTTTACAAACCTTCGGCCAATGTGCTCATCGGCTCTGTTGCTGATTCCGTGGGGCGGCGCGCGCTGGGCGTCATTCTGACTGGAATGGGCAACGACGGCATGGAAGGCATACGCGCGCTAAAGCAGAAGGGCGGTCGCGCCCTGGCCCAAAGCGACGCAACTTGCGTAGTATATGGAATGCCAAAAGCCATAGTTGATGCTGGACTTTCCGACGAAATAGTTGATATTGATGATATGGCTCAAGCCATTATGAATAATCTGTATATATAGTGGAAGCTTCCGCGCCCAATAATGGCGGGCGCGTTGATCGAGTGAGCAAGATTCTGGGGGGGCGCGAGCAAATGACTGACTGTAAAGAAATCCTGTCGATGCTGACGAGTCCCGAGTCGGACGTGTTGCGCGAAGGGGCTTATCTGGCCGGTGAGGCCCACTGCGAGGATGCGGTCCCGCTACTCGTTGAGATGCTTAAGAGCAGCAATATTGGCGTGCAAGAAGCCGCTGACAATGCCTTGCGCATGATCGGCGGAAAAGAGGCCGTCAGCGGCGTCATTCCACTGTTGCAGTCTGATGAGGCTCCCGTGCGAAACGGCGCCATGGATATCCTGCGCGCACTTGGCGGGAAGGAACTGCAGCTGCTCATCCCGTTGCTGAAGGACGAGGATGTCGACCTGCGCATCTTTGCCAGCGACATATTGGGTTCGGCAGAAAATGTCATGGCGGTTGCGCCGTTGTGCGAAGCCCTGCTCAAGGACCCCGAAGTCAACGTGCGTTACCAGGCCGCGGTAAGTCTCGGCAGCCTGGGCATGCCTGAGGCCGCAAAGTGTCTGAACCAGGCCATGCGCGACGAGGAATGGGTTCAGTATTCGGTTATCGAGGCCCTTGCCAAGATCGGTCACGCCAGTTCCGTGGACGCCATGGTCAAGGCCATGAGCCATTCCTCGGAACTCGTTGTTTCCATGATTATCGACGCCCTTGGTGAGATGGGCAACGTCAAGGCCGTGACACTCCTGCTGAACCGTATGGAATCTTCGCCCACGGCCTTGCGCAACAAGATCGTCAAATCGATCGTGAACATTCTCGGCGCAAAGCTTGTGAACCTGCTTCCTAAGGCGGAGCGCGAGAATTTTCGCGAATACCTGCTTGTGGCGCTTGAGGACGAAGAGATCGAAGTTCAGGATGCCGCCATCCTCGGCCTTGCGGCCATGGGAGGCGACGACGCCGCAGCCGGCATCTTCCGCATCGCCAGCAAGCTTGATCCCGACAAGGATCAGGACCGCCTTGAGCGAATTCTTGGCAGTCTCTCGCGCATGGGACTAACTGAGATACTCCGTACCAACCTCCAGGGCGGCGATCAGGCCAAGGCGCTGCTCGCTGTAGAGGCCCTCTCCAGAGTCAACGATCCTGAGGTGGAAACCTGCCTCGTCAGTGCTTTCTGGGAGAACCAGGTGGCCGTCCAACGCAGCATAATCTTTGTGCTGGCGCGTATCGCTGGTCCCGAGGCCATCGACTTTTTCATGGACATTCTCGCGCGCCACCACGACGGCAAGGTGCTCAGGTCCGCAGCGAACTTCCTTGGCCAGAAGCTTCGTCATGCACCGGCTGCGGATGCCCTCTTCGCCATGCTTGACCACCAGTACGATGATGTAAAGGAGGCTGCGCTGGATGCCTGCGTTGCCATTGATGGCCCAGAAATGCAGCATCGCTTCCAGCAACTCTACCAGGGCATCGATCCGCTCAAGCGACTCATGTCCGTCTACGCGCTTGGCAAGATGGACGCTTCCGGGAACATCGATATTCTCAAGTCCGCGCTTGAGGATGAAAGTCCTGAGATTCGCAAGCATGCGCTCGAGGCCGTCGCCTCGCTTTGCCACGACTCGGAGGTCTGGCTCGAACTTTTGGTGACACGCCTGCTCGATGAGAACAGGGACGTGCGGCAGACCGTGGTGGAGATCATGGGCCAGTGCTTCTCCGCAGCTGCGATTCCTCATCTTCTGCACGCCCTGCACGACGATGACGACTGGGTCAAGGTGCGCGCACTCGAGGTCCTTGGTCAGCACAAGGTTGTTGATGCAATACCTGAAGTTGTTGAGCTTCTTGAGCACCCAAACAAGTTGGTGACAATTAGAACCATCGAGTGCCTTGGAAGCATCGGTGGCACTTCCGCCTTCCGCGCGTTGCTGGCCGTGTCCGGCAGCGAAGACTACGAGATCATGGAGGCCGCTGAGGCAGCCATAGCCAAGATACAAGACGACCAGGAGCGGGAGATATAGATGTCTGCTCTTTTTTCCACATCATCTGCGGTAGGCGGCGAACTTAAGATCAGCGATGCTGAATTTGTTCAACTACGAGACTTCATCTACGCTCAGTGCGGCATTTATGTTGCGGACAACCGCAAGTACCTGCTTGAGAATCGCTTGGCCAACAGGTTGAAGTTGTTGAACCTTAAAAACCTTGGCGAATACTATCATTACCTGCAGTATGACACCAACAAGAAGGCCGAACTCACCAAGCTTTTTGAGGTCATCACCACCAATGAGACGAGTTTTTACCGAAACCCGCCCCAGTTGAAGGTGTTTCAGGAGAATATCCTGACCGAAGTCATCGCCGAGTTGCGCAAGAAAGGCGACAAACGCCTCCGCATCTGGTCCGCCGGTTGCTCCACGGGAGAGGAACCCTACACACTGGCAATCATTGTGGCCGAGGTGCTCAAGGGCGAGTTGTCAAGCTGGGATGTGCGCATCACTGCCAGCGATCTTTCCGAACGAGTCCTCGAGGCCGCTCGCAAGGGTGTCTACAACGAGTACACCTTGCGCACCACGCCGAAGGAGCTTTTGCCGAAGTATTTCGACAAGGACGGTGAGAATTTCCGAATCAAGCCCGAACTGAAGCGACTCATCTCCTTCGGGCAGCTGAATCTCTCCGACCGTGTGGCGCTCAAACGCGTGGAACGTTCACAGATCGTGTTCTGCCGCAACGTTATCATCTATTTTGACGACGAGATGAAGAAGAAGGTCATCGGCGCGTTCTATGACAACCTGTTGCCGGGCGGGTACATGCTCATCGGGCACTCTGAGTCTCTGCACAACATAACCCGCTCGTTCAAGCCCATCCATTACCCCGGTGCGATCATGTACAAGAAGGAGGCCTGATGCCGACAGCAAAAGGCCTGCAACCGGGAGCAGGGTAGCGCATTGGCCGGCAGGGTTATTGCCATAGCGAACCAGAAGGGGGGGGTTGGTAAGACGACCACGGCCCTGACTTTGGGAGCGGCCCTGACGAGACTTGAGAAACGTGTGCTGGTCATGGATCTTGACCCGCACGCCAACGCCTCGGTGCATCTCTCCTACTTTCCAGAGACGCTTGAGGCATCGGTATACGATCTTTTTCAGGAACAGCAGGCGGATGGCGCGATCTGGGAGCGCATCCTCAAGCTGGGCACAGGCGGCGGATTTGATTTTGCGCCGGGCTCCATCAGGCTATCCGAGCTTGAGGTTGACCTGAAGGAGCGCAAAAACAAGGGTTTGATCCTGAACGTCGCCCTTGAGGACATGCGCGAGCGCTACGACTATGTATTGCTGGACTGTCCGCCTCATGTGGGCATTCTGCTTGTGAACGCGCTTGTTGCTGCCGATTTGGTGCTTATACCGATCCAGACGGATTTCTTGGCCTTATATGGGATACGGTTGTTGTTTGATACCATACGTCTTTTGAACCGGGTATTGCCGAGGCCTGTACGTTACATGGCCCTGCCGACAATGTTCGATCAGCGAACGGCGGCTTGCAGGCGAATTTTGCGGATAATGCGTGACAAGCTGGGCGACAAGGTTCTGGAGACAGTGATACATTTCGATACAAAGTTTCGTGAGTCCAGTGCAGGCGGCAAGGTGATTTTCGATGTGGATCCCAAGGCGCGTGGCGCTGTGGAATATCTGAACCTGGCAAGAGAGATAGTGCGCAATGAAAACGCCTGAACAATACTTTGTCGAAGATGTCCGGCTGCCCGATGTCACCGACCCTGGGCGCACGTTGACCAATGCCGAGGAAGCCTTTCTTGACAAGTACCTTGGCGTGGATCGTGAGAAGGTTCTGGCGCAAGCCCGAAGGCTCGATCCGCGCGGCGAGGACTCTCTTTCAGGCTTCTCATCATCTGGCGAAGGCAACGCCGTGGAGCATTCCGATGAGCAGATGCGCAGCCAGGCGAACATTCGCCTGGTGAGCTTCTCTCTGATGGGCCGTGAATATGCTCTGCCGATCACGGTGATCCAAGAGGTGATCCGTTACGTGAAGCCGACAAAATTGCCCGCCGCTCCGTTTTTCATGCCGGGCATCATCAATTTGCGCGGGCGCGTGACGCCTTTGGTGAGCCTTCGAATGCTCATGGGCATACCGGGCGACCAGGAAGATCGTTTTATTGTTGTTTGCAGGCACCGGGGTTTGCAGATCGGTCTCGTTATCAATGCCGTGTCCACCATGTATCTCGCCTCTGGCGACGAGCTTGAATGGAACGTTGAGGGCAACGTGGGCGTATCCGCACATTTGCTCATGGGGCTGTACAAATCCGGTGAACGATTGATCAGCATCCTTTCCATCGATAATTTGGTTCAAGGAGTACTCCAGGGGGGAGGTTCATCTCATGCCTAAACATATTCTCATAGTGGACGAGTCTAAGACTGTAAGGAACCTCGTCGCCTTCATCATGAAGAAGGAAGGTTTCCGCGTGACCACGGCTGAGGATGGATTGGATGGGCTTGAGAAGCTTTACGCTGAAGATCAGGTCGACCTGATCGTCAGCGATGTGAACATGCCGCGGATGGACGGCTTCACGTTCATCAAGAATGTTCGCGAGCAAGAGGCTTACAGGGATATCCCGATCATTGTCCTCTCGACAGAGGGGCAGGAGAAGGACATCCAGACCGGACTGACCCTGGGCGCGAATTTGTACATGGTAAAGCCGGCGCAGCCGGAGAAGATGGTCCGCAATGTGAAGATGCTTCTGGGCTAAAGCTCGGAGGTGAACGTTCCGGCTCTGCAATGACGTTCATTGCAAGGCGGACACATGAGATCAGGCAGGTACTCGATGAGCCAAGAATATCTAGATCCGGAGATACTCTCTGACTTCTTCGTTGAAGCCAAAGAGCACCTTGAGACCATCGAGCCGAACCTTCTCGAGTTGGAGAAGAATCCGGAAAATCTTGGTCTTCTGAATGAAATCTTCAGGCCGATGCACTCCCTCAAGGGTGCGTCCGGGTTTCTTGGACTGCACAAAATTAATGGCCTTGCTCACAAGGCTGAGAACATCCTTGATGAATTGCGGCAGGGGGCAATGGCCGTCAATTCGGCCATTATGGATGTTATTCTTTCCGCCACAGACGCTCTGCGCCAGATTGTCGAGAACCTTGAGACTACCGGTCGCGAGGGGGAGGTGGACACCTCGTCCATCATTGAGCGCATTGAAAGCATTCTCGCTGGCGAGGCATCCGCTCCAATGGCCGAGGCACAAGCTAAGGTCGAAGAGTCCGAGGCTGAACCCGTTGACGTTGCTGAGGATGCCGCAGCAGAGACTGTTGATGCCGCTGGCGAAGTGGATGAACTTTCAGCCCTTGAGGCTGAAGCTTCAGATGAGCAGATTCCCCAGGTTTCCGCAGGGCCGCTGAACATCCGTTGGCAGAATGTGCATCTGGCGCCAAGCCCTGATTTTGACCAGACACCCTACGTTTTGACCACTGTTGGTGAAGGACACCTTAACGATTTCCTTGAAGAATCGCGTGACCTTGTTGGCAGCCTGAACGAGGGACTGCTCGAACTGGAAAAGAACCCCGATGGCGGAGGGGAACTTGTCAACGATATCTTCAGATATTTCCACAACATCAAGGGTAACAGCGGCATCATCGGCTACAAGGAGCTCAATGCGCTGACTCATGAGGCCGAAACGCTTCTCAATCGCGTGCGCAAGGGTGAAATGCGCACCAGCCGCGCCGTCATCGACCTTCTCTTGGCCGTGGTGGACCTCATTGAAGAACTTCTCGGCCGCATCGAGGTCGAGGGCATGAAGGCCACACCGAAGGATATCTCGGTCATGGCCGCAGTCCTGCAAGCAACCACTGAAGCTGGTGAGCTCGCGGTTCCTGAACAATATCGCGCCATGCTCGCGCCTGATTCCGTGGCTGGCATGGATGAAACTTTTGTCGCGCCTGTTGAGGAGACACCTCCCGCAACCGAAGCAATGGTTGAGGGCGCCAAGGTGACAGAAGAAGTCGTTGAAGCAGTCCCGGTTTCATCGTCCAGTGATTATGATGCTGAAGATATCGACATATTTGAGCAAACAGTTCTGCATCAGCTCAAGAGCCTGGACATGGCGCTCGACATGCTGCGCCAGGATGCCTCGCAGCGCGACATCATTGACGGTTTGTACCGAAGTTTGACGACTCTGCAAAACTCTAGCGGCTACATGGGACTTGCAGATATCAAGGGCTATTCCGAGCGTACTGCTGGACTTGTTGACCAGGCTCGCAAGTCTGACCTCGGGTTCGACCTCATGCTCGACATCCTGTCCCAGGAAATATCCATCCTGAAGGACATGATCTTGAAGGCTTTGGCGGACATTAAGGGGGTGCCGAAGGAAGCTCTTGCGTCAGCCGCGGAGGCAGAGAGTCCTACAGAAACGACACCTGCTACATCCGAGCCTAAGCCTGAACCTAAGCCCGAACCTAAGCCCGAGCCTAAGCCCGAGCCCAAGCCCGAGCCTAAGCCCGAGCCTAAGCCCGAGCCCAAGCCCGAGCCCAAGCCAGAACCCAAGCCCAAGCCCGCGCCCAAGCCCGCGACTGCGGCAGCTCCCAAGCCAGTTGCTCCCGGCACCCCGCCCCCAACCGCCGCGCAGGCCGCTTTCGAGGCCGGACAGCCTCAGCAGAAGGGTGCCACCACCATCCGTGTGGATCATGAGAAGCTGGACCACCTGATGAATCTCATCGGTGAGCTTATCATCAACCGCAACCGTTATTCCATGATCGCTCGTGCCTTGGCCGAAGGGCTTGAGGATGTCGGTGACGTGGCGCAGCAACTCACCGAAACGACCTACGCCATGGCGCGCATCTCCGACGACCTTCAGGACACCATCATGAAGGTGCGCATGGTGCCTGTGCATACGGTGTTCTCGCGTTTCCCGCGCCTCGTGCGCGACCTCTCCCGCAAGAGCGGCAAGCAGGTGGAGCTCATCACAGAAGGCGAGGAAACCGAACTCGACAAGAGTGTGGGCGAGGAGATCGGCGATCCGCTGGTGCACCTTATCCGGAATTCACTGGACCACGGCTTGGAGCCTGAGGACGAGCGCATCGCTGCGGGCAAGAATCCCAAGGGCCATGTGTGGCTGCGGGCCTACCACAAGGGCAACTCAGTAGCCATTGAAGTCGAGGATGACGGACGCGGCATTGATCCTGAAAAGATGCGCATGGTCGGCGTGAAGAAGGGTCTGTGCACGGCAGAGGAGGCCAAGCTCCTTGATGACCGCCAGGCCGTGGACCTCATCTTTGCGCCGGGCTTCTCCTCAGCGGAAAAGATCACCGACGTGTCCGGCCGAGGCGTGGGCATGGACGTGGTGAAGACCAACATCAAGAACCTCAAGGGCAACATCCAGATAAACACCGAAGTCGGGCGTGGTACGCGCTTCACCCTGACCCTGCCCCTGACTCTTGCCATCATCGACGCACTCATGGTCCGTGTGGGCGAAGGCACTTACGCCATTCCCCTCGACGCCGTCAGCGAGACAACAAAGATCGAGGTCGAGCGCTTGAGCGAGGTCAACCACCGCAAGGCGCTGACCCTGCGAGGCGAAGTCTTGGGCATCATCGAGCTCTCCGAGCTCATGGGCTTGCCGGGCAACCCTGAGAACCGCGAGATCCTGCCGGTTGTCATCATTCACGACAACGAGCGTCGGCTTGGCGTCGTGGTGGACAAGCTTCTGGAACGTCAGGAGATCGTCATTAAGCCCCTTGGCCAGTACCTGAACAGCTTCGAGATCAACGGCATCTCTGGCGCCACCATCATGGGCGATGGCTCCGTTGTCCTCATCCTTGACCCGCACGAAGTCTATCGGCTGGCCACGGCCACCACAAAGCAAGCCGGCCACGACTAGGCGTGACAAGACTCAATGAGATTGCATGGGGGCAGCCTTCGGGCTGTCCCCTTTTCTTTGATCGAGTTGCCGAGGAGTTTAGCCAGCGTAGAAGTGCAGCAGGGCAGCCGAGAGCGCGCAGGTCAGGGCCATCCAGATCAGCGCTAGGGCGCCATGCACCTTAAGAGTGCTTGAGAAGGGTCGCTTGCTCCGCGCGAGCAATCCCCACATTGCGCAGGACAAAAGGACGCTGACTCCACAGGTAATGAGCAAGAGGCGCACGGCCTGGGCTTCTTCCGGCGGTCCGGGCATGGCGGTAAGCCGTCCCCAAAGTGCAGGAAGAAACGAAACCGCCAGCAGGGCAGAGCGCAGCGTGGATCGCGCCGCCAGACGCATGGCATGGGAAAAGGCGTCACGACCAAAGGGTTCGCGATCACGGCGCAGCAGCAGGTACTCAAGGCTCCAGGCTCCGGCGCACATGGTCGCAGCCAGTGTGCTGGCCAGAACCGCGGCCCAGAGCAGTGGGGGCGTCGAGGTCATGTCCGGCAGAATGAGCCTGGCTATGGCGATGCCGTCTTCAGGGCTCGCGGCGAGCACGGCCTGGGCCTGGGCTGCGAGATCGCGCAACAGGGAGAGCGCTAGCCAAAGGATGGCCACGGCCAGCAAGGACAAGGCTGCGGCTGGGGGCAGCGAATTCTCGCGATGCGGGCGGTACGAACTGCGCGAGAAGCGCAGGACGAGCAGAGAGACACAATATGAGGCTATAGCGAGTGTGGTCAACGCTGGCGCCATCGGCGCGGCAAGCACCCAGTCCCGGAGCCATGGCAATCGGTACAGGGCAAAGCCTGTGGATGAGGCGAGCACAAGACTGGTAATCACCGAGCATGTGAGGGCCATGCGCAGCAGACGCCTGGCGTAAGCTTCAGGGTGTTGAGTCCCGCGCACTTGGCCAACCGTCAGGCAGATGGTCGCAAGGATGGGCGCGCCAAGGGCCGCCAAGCCAAAAAACAGGAAGAAGGCCGGAGCGGCCATGGCGGCGGGAATGCGCAACAGATCGGCTATAGGCATGCGTTCCTCTGTTTCTTCATGTTCTACAAACCCTTTGCCGTATTTCCAAGGCACAGGCAAGTTGCGGTGTTCAGACAGCCTCTAGAGATTCTTGCCAAAACTCATTGTCTGGCCTAAGAGGTGGTGAACAGGAGAGTTTCATGCGCCATAAAGCCCTTATCGTTTCCATGCTCGTCTTGTCCCTTAGCGGCTGCGCGGGCAAGATGGACGCCAAGCGCGGTTTGAGCGAGGAATGGCGTTTGCGCAGCCTGGAGGAGAACTTCCTTAACTTCAAGGAGGGGCAGCGCGAGCAGGAGGAGCGGGGACGCGACCAGCAGCGCAAGCTTGCCGATCGCATGAAGGCCGTTGAAGAATCTGTTCAGCGCATGGAGCAGCAGCTGGGATCAGGCGGTGTTGTCGCTCCGCAGAAGCACGCCGAAACCGTCACCTCCCCAATGACTTCGGCTCCTGCCGTGGTTCATGCCCAGCCGGAACCGCCCCAGACGGAATATGCCGCAAGTCCGGCACCGGCCACGACTGGCGCAGCACCCAAAGGTTCTTCCCTGTATACTGAAGGCATGACCTTGGTGACTGCCGAGCATGCGGCTGAAGGCCGTAAGCTTCTTGAGGAGTTCCTCGCCTCGGAGCCCGGCAGCGTGCTCGTTCCCAACGCCCTGTACTGGATTGGCGAGAGCCACTACGTTGAAAAGAACTACCCTCAGGCCATCCTGTCCTTCAAGGAAGTGACCAGACGCTATCCAAAGCACCACAAGGCCGCTGCCGCCATGCTCAAGATCGGCATGGCCTACGCCATGCTTGGTGAAAAGGATAATGCATCGCTCTACTTGCGCGCGCTTCTGCAGGATTTTCCGAAGTCTGAGCCTGCGCCGGCGGCACGCAAGAAGCTCGCGGAGCTGGGACGTTGAACTCGGCGGCTCTACCCGGGCCGCCATTGGCGCTTGCATGTCCCTGAACGCTGCCAAAGAATTTTTTTCTTGCCTGGCACTACGGCATACGCCGGGCCTCGGTCCTCGTTCCTGGAAGAGCGTTCTGTCAGGATATGACAGCGCTTTTGAGGCCGTTTCCGATGCTCGAAACTGGCCCTCCAAAAAACTTCTCCCCAAGAATCGCACAGAGGCCTTCCTTGCGGAACCCTGGCGTCCCGGCGCTGAGGCCGAGTATCGTGCCGCCCGGAACTTCGGCGCCCGCGTCATTACCTGGTTCGACCCCAAATTCCCCAAGCGCCTGCGCGAGATTCCAGATCCCCCCGCGTTGCTTTACGTCCAAGGCGATGTGAGCCTGCTGCGAAATCCGTCCGTCGCCGTCGTGGGAGCTCGGGAATGCACCCTCCTTGGCTTGCAGTCGGTTGAGCGCATAAGCTCGCAACTTTCCCGCTTCGGCATTACTGTTGTGTCCGGGCTTGCCGCTGGCATTGATCGTCAGGCGCATCTGGCGGGGCTTTCCGGCATCGGCAGCTCCATTGCAGTGCTTGGGGCAGGCCTCGACGTACATTATCCGCCAGAGAACGAGGACGTGCGCCAGGCGCTTGAGAACCACGGGCTGGTTGTCAGCGAATTCGGTCCTGGAACAAGGCCTGAAGCCCGCAATTTTCCATACCGCAACCGCATCATCAGTGGCTTGTCCCTCGGTGTTCTGGTGGCTGAGGCCGCAGCACGTTCCGGGAGCCTCATCACGGCGCGTCTGGCCACGGAGCAGGGGCGCGAAGTCTTTGCCCTGCCAGGCCCCCTCGGCCAGCCCACCTTCGCCGGTTGCCACAGGCTCATCAAGCAGGGTGCGGCCTTGGTGGAGAACGCGGAAGATATCGTGCGCACCTTGCGCTTTCAGTTCAGCGCGGAACTGGCCAGCGTTCCCAAATCCTTGCCGGAGCAGTCTCCTTCAGCCTTGGCGCGGTCGGTCGGAATCTCTTCCGCTCCAGCGAAGTCTGCCATGGCAACGGCCTATCCGCGTCCAACGTCTGCGCCGCCGGCTACGCCGCCCATCCCAAAGGCCTTGCCGGAGAATCTGACGGATGACGAGAAGGTTCTGCTTTCCAGCCTGAGCGCTGAAAGCAAGGCGCACATTGATTCACTCATCCAGTCCCTTGGCTGGGAGAGCCACGTTGTGAGCCGCAAGCTCCTGGTGCTCGAAATGCAGGGGCTTGTCCGCCAGTGGCCGGGCATGTACTATAGCCTCTCGTGACACATCCCCGCATCCTTCACGTTCTGGAGCATTCATGCAGAAGATACCCCTGTCCCTCGCCAAGCCGGGCATGAAGCTGGCCAAGGCCATCACAAAGGCCAACGGCATGGCCATTGTCGGTTCCGGCATGGAGCTTACCGAGGCCCTTATCGACCGCCTGGACGGCATGGGCATAGACAAGATTTTCGTCGTTGGCGACGCCGTGGCGGCAAGCCAGAATCCGTCCGAACGCGTCGTGAGGCTGGATCATCTCTTCCGCCGCCTTGGCGACGACCCCTACATGGTCAAGGTCAAGGCTTACCTGCGCGAATATTTCACCATCAAGGCCGCCGCAGACGCGGCTTCGGCCGGACAGGGCAAGGGCTAGGGCATGGACGAGGATCTCAAGACAAGCGCCAAGGGCAAGATTCTGTCCATCCGCGACCTCCCCACGCTCCCTAAAGTGTTGGGTGAAGTGTCGAAGCTCGTGGAGAACCCCAACACCACCATCGAGGCCATCGCCAAGGTCATCTCGCGTGACCAGGTGCTCTCGGCCAAGGTGTTGAAGATGGTCAACTCGCCGGTTTACGGTTTTCCGGGCCGCATCAGCTCCATCCAGCACTCGCTCGTGCTTCTGGGCATCAACGTCATCCGCGGTGTCATCATCTCCACCTCGGTCTTCGACATCATGGCCAAGGCCATGGAGGGCCTGTGGGAGCACAGCGTGGGCTGCGCTCTGGCCACGGGCCTCATCGCGCGCAAGGCCGGCCTCAAGGACCCTGAGGAGTACAGTGTTTGCGGGCTGTTGCACGACCTCGGCAAGGTTGTTGCCGCCGTGCAGCTGCCGGAGCTGCACAAGGCCGTCGGCGAGACCGTGCGCAGCCAGGATCTGCGCTGGCTGGAGGCCGAGAAAGCCGTGCTGGGCTTCGGGCACGACCGCATCAACTCCTGGCTGGCCGAACACTGGCACCTGCCTCCGACAATCAAGGAAGCCATTGGCTCGCACCATTATCCCGAGCGCGCGCAACTCTATCCGATGCATGCCGCTGCGGTGCACCTTGGCGATTTCGTTGTCCGCGTCTTCGAGTACGGTTCCGGGGGCGACGACCAGGCAGTGCCCTTGTCTCCCCAGGTGCTGAAGACCCTGAACATCAAGTTTTCGGACCTGGACAGCGTGCTGGACAGCTTCGCCGAGAACCTGTCCGAGGTTTCCGGTGTCAACTTCGCACCCGAGGACGCCATGGCGTCTGGCGGAAAGGCCTAACCACGGAGAACTCCTTGGCCCACATGCTCTTCCACCGCCAGCAGCGTGGCATCCTGCTCTCTCCGGACCCGGAGCTCGCGGCACTGTTCCGCAGCCTCTGGGACCCCTCCGACGTGGAGTGGACAATCATTGATCGCGGTCGGCGTGCCATGGAGATCATCTTCAACGAGCCTCCAGACATTCTGGTGGTGGACAACCGTCTGTCCGACATCCCGAGCACCGAGGTCGCAACCATCGTCAAAAGCGAGAATGTGTACCGCCAGTTGCCGGTGATCTTGTGCCTGGATGCCGACGACCTGGAAAAGCCCTGGAACTGGAACGAGATCGAGGCGGACGACTTCCTTGTGCGGCCTTTCCAGCCGAACCAGGCTCGCGAGCGTGTGCACTTGACCCTGTGCCGGGCATCGCGCGCAATGGACGCCAACCCGCTGACGAAGCTGCCGGGCAACACCAGCATCATTAGCCGCATCCAGGATCTGATCGACCGCAAGGACGACTTTGCCCTGGCTTACTGCGACCTGGACTACTTCAAGTCCTTCAACGACAAGTACGGCTTCTCTCGAGGTGACGAGGTGCTCATGATGACCGCCCGGGTCATCGTCAACACCATCCGCGGCTTCTCCGGCGTGCGCAGCTTTGTGGGCCACGTGGGCGGCGACGACTACGTCTTCATCGTACCCGGTGAGATTGCCGAGGAAGCCTGCAGGCGCGTTGTGGAGGCCTTTGACGGCATCGTCCCGCATTTCTACGATGAGGATGACCGCGAGCGCGGCAGCATTGTCTCCACTGACCGCCAGGGCGAAATCCGCACCTTTCCGTTGATGGCCCTGTCCATCGCCGTGGTGTTCAACACCGGCGGCCGCCTCAAGCACTATGGCGAAGCCTCGGCCATCGCCATGGGGCTCAAGAAAAAGGCCAAGGAAAACGTGAAGAGCTGCTATGTCCTCGACAGGCGCTCAGCGGACTAACCCTGGCGCGGATCTTCCGGAAGTCTGCCAGGGCTTCCTCGCGTTTCTTGAGATTGAGAAGGGCTATTCCGCCGCCACGGTGCGCGCCTATGCCGCCGACCTTGACCAGTTCGAAGCCTTCCTGGCTGCTCGCCGCGCACGCAGCCTCAAGGATTATGAGTCCATAACCCGAGAGGATGCCACTGCCTTTCTGGCCGAGTTGCACCGGTTGCGCCTGAAGAAGTCCAGCATGTCGCGCAAGCTCTCGAGCCTGCGTTCCCTCTTCACATATCTGCTGAAGAATCAGCTGCTCCAGAAGAATCCGCTCTCGGGCCTGCGCAATCCCAGGCAGGAAAAGCGGCAGCCACGCACGCTCAATGTCGACCAGGCCGTGGCCGTCATGGAGGGGCAGGTCGCTCCCGGCGCCCTTGGTCTGCGTGACCTGGCCCTTGTGGAAGTGCTGTACGGGTCAGGACTCCGCGTGAGCGAGGCTTTGTCTCTCACCACTGACGACGTGCGCACGGACAGGGGGTTTGTCCGCGTGCGTGGCAAGGGCAACAAGGAGCGGTTGGCACCATTGAGCGAGGCCGCACGGGAACGTTTGGTAGAGTACTTGCGCATACGCCATGAGATGGTGCCGGATGTGAGCCAGGAGTCCTTGTTTGTGGGCGTGCGCGGCGGCCCGCTGACGCGGCGCGAGGCCCAGCGCATCGTTGCGAGGTTGGCGGCAGGGGCGGGCATCGGGCAGGATGTGCATCCCCATACCCTGCGCCACAGCTTCGCCACGCACCTGCTCCAGGCCGGTGCAGACCTGCGAAGCGTACAGGAGATGCTGGGCCATTCCCGGCTGTCTACCACCGAACGCTATACGCACCTGGATTTGCGGCGCATCATGGAAGTGTACGACAAGGCCCATCCGCATGCCGGAAACGCAGGCGAGGATGCGACCGACAAGCAAAGTCAGGACTAGCATCCAGCAAATGGCGCCAGGAGAAACGATGCCTCTCGTCTTGAATGCCAACGAAATTATTCTTGTTAGCGCCTGCTTGGCCGGAGAGGCCTGCCGTTACGATGGAAGCTCTGCTCCGCAGCAGGAGATTCTGCGCCTTGCCAGCCTTGGGCGGGTGATAGCGGTCTGCCCGGAGGTCCTGGGCGGGCTTGGCACCCCGCGCAATCCCGTGGAGCTGCGTGAAGGCCGCGCCATAGACCGCTCCGGCGATGACGTGACAGGGGCCTTTCTCGCTGGCGCGCACAAATGCCTTGCCCTCGCCCAGGAGGCTGGTTGCCGCCGAGCAGTGCTCAAGGCCCGTTCCCCGTCCTGCGGGGCAGGCATGGTATACGACGGGTCTTTCAGCAGCAAACTCGTCCCCGGCGATGGGATGCTGGCGGCCTTGCTGCTGTCGTCTGGCATTGAAGTCCTCAGCGAAGAAGACTTGTAACCACCTTGCAGGTCGGCTTGGCGAAAAGAACAGGCCCCCGCGATGGTCTCGCAGGGGCCTGAATTGTTTTGAGGAGAAGGAAGAGGCTAGACGTCGGCGGTTTCCGACACAGCAGGGCCAGAGTTCAGCAAACCCGCGCGCTCAAGCAGGTGGAACACAAGCGACAGGATCATGCCGACCACCGTGGCCAGCGCCATGCCCTTGAGCTGCACCGTGCCCAGCTTCACAGCAGCGCCGCTGATGCCGACGATGAACGTGATGGCCGTCAGGATCAAGTTGATGGGCTTGGAGTAGTCCACCTTGCTCTCCACAAGCATGCGGATGCCCGAGGCTGCGATGACGCCGAACAGCAGGATCGACACGCCGCCGATGACTGGAACCGGAATGGACTGGATGAAGGCCGAGAGTTTTCCGACGAAGGCAAGGAAGATGGAGATCACAGCCGCACCGCCGATGACCCACACGGAGTACACGCGGGTGATGGCCATGACGCCGATGTTCTCGCCGTATGTTGTGGTGGGCACAGAGCCGAAGAAGCCGGAGAGCACTGTGGACACGCCGTCGCTCATGAGCGAGCGGTGCAGCCCGGGATCCTTCACCAAGTCCCTATCGACGATGTTGCCGGTGACCACCAGGTGACCGATGTGCTCGGAGATGACCACCAGTGCCGCCGGGATGATGATCAGCACGGCGTTGATGTCGAACTTGGGGATGTACATGGTGGGCATGGCAATGATCGGCGCGGCAAGCATGGCGTCGAACTTGACGACGCCGAGGCCGAGGGAGGTGGCGTAGCCCGCGGCGATGCCCACAAGCACGGGAATGACAGCCATGAAGCCCCGAAAGATCAGTGAGCCGAAGGCCACGGTCATCAGCGTGACCATGGAGATGATGACAGCGTTCATGTCATAGCCGCCGGTCTTGGCATCGGGCATGATGCCCGCCATGCCGGTGGCCACGCCTGCCAGTTCCAGCCCGATGAGCGCCACGATGGGACCCATGGTAGCCGGGGGAAGCACGGTCTTGATCCAGTCAGAACCGAATTTCCAGATGATGAGTGCAACGAGGATGAACATGCAGCCGGAGGCGATGAACCCGCCCAGCGCATAGGAGTAGTTGCCGCCCCAGAGTTCCTGGTTTGTGCCCAGCACCACGAAGACTGGCGAGAGAAAGGCGAAGCTGGAGCCCAGGAAGGCAGGCGCCTTGCCCTTGCACAAAAACAGGTAGATCAGCGTGCCGATGCCGTTCATCAAGAGCACGATGGCCGGGTCGATCTTGAACAGGGTCGGCACCAGAACGCTCGCCCCGAACATGGCAAAAAGATGCTGGAAGCTTAGAGGGATACCCTGAAGAAAGGGGACCTTTTCCTCGACCTGGATGATTCTGTTAGCCATTGGGGGTGCGCTCCGTTGTTTGTGGGTGCGTGCAGAAAATTGCCGAACTGTCCGCGCTATTTCGTGCCGAAGATCTTGTCGCCGGCGTCGCCAAGACCCGGCAGGATGTAGCCCTGCTCGTTCAAGCGATCGTCGATGGAGGCGCAGTAGATTTCAATGTCCGGGTGCTTGTCCATGATGCGTTTGATGCCCTCGGGCGCGGCCACCAGGAACAACCCTCGGATTTGCTTGCACCCGGCCTTTTTCAAGAGGTCGATGGTAGCGTCAAGCGTGCCGCCTGTGGCAAGCATGGGGTCAAGAATGATCGCCATGCGCGCTTTGATGTTGCGGGCGAGTTTGACATAGTACTGCACCGGCTGGAGCGTGTCCTCGTTGCGGTAAAAACCGACAACGCTGACCTTGGCGCCGGGGATCATGTCCATGACGCCGTCCATCATGCCCAGTCCTGCGCGCAGAATGGGCACCACGGTGATCTTTTTTCCCTTGATGCGCTCAGTCTCAACCTCGCCAGCCCAGCCCTTTATCATGCGCTTCTCAACCTCAAGATCCTTGGTGGCCTCGTAGGTAAGAAGACGCGCAATTTCTTTCGTCACATCGCGGAAAAGGCTTGTGGAGACATCATGCTTGCGGAGCAGGCCAAGCTTGTGCTTGACCAGCGGGTGATCGACCACGTGGACGGCCATGGGAATTCTCCTTGAGGTTGAGGCGAAGCGGATTTGTCCAACCGCAACGTTGTAAAAAGCAGCCCCTGTCAGGTCAAGAGGGGAGAAAGGAAAAGCTGAGATTTCCTGGAAGAGATAGAGCAAAATGGAAAAATCGATAGCTGATGCGGCGTGTTGATGATCTGCACAAGTCACCCCTCAGGTTGTTGGGGATCAAGCGCAAAAAAACGGCGCGCCCAGGTCGGACGCGCCGTAGATTTCATTACCTTTGATGAGTGTCGTGTCTACACTTCGAAGCGGCGAATGCTGATGATGGAGATGGGGTCCTGGGGAACGTCGCCGTGGCCCATGTAGTTCTTGGTGCGAACGGTGCTGATCTTGGTGGCCACGTCCTGACCCTCGGTGACCTTGCCGAAAACGGCGTAACCGTAGCCCTGCGGGTTCGGTGCGGTGAAGTTCAGGAAGTCGTTGTCCTTCACGTTGATGAAGAACTGGCTGGTGGCGCTGTGCGGATCCATGGTGCGCGCCATGGCCAGGGTGAAGCCCAGGTTGGGCAGATCGGCGCTGGCCTCGTTCTTGATGGGAGCCTTGTTCTTCTTCTCGCGCATCATCATGTCCATTCCGCCGCCCTGGATCATGAAGTTCTTGATGACGCGGTGGAAGATGAGCCCGTCATAGAATTCCTCGTCCACGTAGGAGAGGAAGTTGGCGACGGTCTCGGGAGCCTTGTCGGCGTAAAGTTCCACAAGCATTTCACCCATGGAGGTCACGATGAGCACAGTGGGATTGGACATTCTTTCTCCTTGGTCCGCGAGGCACGGGGGGCGCCAGGCGGTGTGTAGTCATTATTTGGCGACGAGCTGAGCCTTTTTCTGTTCCCAGAATTCGTCGAATTCTTTCTTCAAGCCGTCGATGAGTTCCTTGACGCTGACGATCTTGTCAACGCGCCAGACGTTTTCTCCGCAGAAGGCGAAGCCATGCTTGAGGAGACCACGCTTGGCGCTCACCAGAGCCTGGGAGATGCAATAGGGGGCGTTGGCCACGTCACAGGTCTTGACGCAGTGGAAGGGGCATTTGAAAGGCTTCTTGCGGCCCTCGCGCACAGCCTGGATGAACTCGTTCAGAATGGCGCGGCCAGGCATGCCCACAGGGCTTTTTATCACGGTGACGTCTTCCTTGTGCGCCGCGATGAAGGCTTCCTTGAAGGCGATGTTGGCATCGCATTCGTGGGTTGCCACGAAGCGGGTGCCCATCTGTACCCCGGAAGCACCAAGTTCGAGGTACTTGGCGATATCCGCACCGGTGTAGATGCCGCCGGCGGCAATGACTGGAATTCGGCGTCCACTCTCGGCTTCGAAGGGTTTCACAGCTTCAACGACTTCAGGAAGGATCTTTTCCAGGGCGAAGTTGGGGTCGTCCAACTCCTCAGGCTTGAAGCCAAGGTGGCCTCCGGCCTTGGGTCCTTCAACCACGAAGCCGTCAGGCAGGTAGTCGTACTTGGCCAGCCACTTCTTGCAAAGCACCGCTGCGGCGCGACCGGAAGACACGATGGGCACGAGTTTGGTGCGCACCTTGGCGCGCAGCTCGTCGGTCAGGTCTTCCTTGAGGTACTTGGGCAGGTCAAGGGGCAATCCAGCGCCGGAGAAGATGACGTCGGCGCCCTCGCGGATGGAGGTTTTAACGAGGTCCGCGAAGTTGGTCAGGGCAACCATGATGTTCACGCCGAGAAGGCCTTGAGTCATGATCTCCTTGGCCTTGCGGATCTCCTCACGCAGGGCGCGGATGTTGGCCTCGGTCGGGTTCTTGCCAACATCAGGCTCGCCCATGCCGATCATTGCCGCTGCGATGACGCCGACGCCGCCCTGGTTGGCCACGGCCGAAGCCAGGCCGGAAAGGGAAATGCCGACGCCCATGCCGCCCTGGACGATGGGTATCTGGGCGGTGCTGTCGCCAAAATGGAGTTCAGGTAGCTTCATCATGCGTGTGATCCTCACTTCTGTTGGAGGCCTTGTTCCGTGTTTTTCAGGTCTTGTCAAGGAGTCGCGAAGTGCTCAGGCTCTAGAGCTTTTGGAGCCTTGGGGTGATATATTTGTCCATGAGCATGCCGGAGAAGAAGAGCGAACTGGTAAAAGCCGGGGAAATCGAGTTGAGTACGTGTACGCTGGACTCGGTCCCCTCGATGACAAAATCCATCACCAGTTCGTTCTTCTTCACGTCGACAAGCTGCGGGCGAATGCCAGCCTTCGGCGAGTTCTCGATATCCTCTGGAGCGAGTTCCTTCACCAGTTTGCGGGCGTCGTTGAAGAAATACTTGAAGGAATACTTGCGTGGTTCTTCTAAAGCCACTTCCCGGAATTTCTTGTTGCGCAGGAAGAGCAAGGCGTCTCGCAGCAGGATGGACGGAGCCTCGGCGTCGATGCCGGACAGGATGCCGTAGTTCTCGCGGCCAAGCGCCGGGATGGCGGTGGGGCCGAGGTACACATCGCCGTGGACGCCGCGGGTGAAATGCACGCCCAAAAAAGGATTCTTGATGTTCGGCACCGGGTAGATGCTGCCCCGGATTGTATGGGCCTTCTCTGGCTTCAGCTTCTTGTAGATGCCCTTGAAGGGGATGAGCTGGTAGTCTTTTCCCAGGCCGAAGGAGTGGGCGACAACATCCCCATAGGCTCCTGCGGCGTTCAGGAAAAATGCGCAAGAGACCTCACCGTTGGTCGTCCGCACGCGCAGGCGCTTGCCCTCGGGCGCGCCAAGGCCGACAAAACGCGTGTCAAAACGCATGCGCACCTTGCCGGAATCGAGCAGCTCTTTCTGAATGCTCTTCAGGATGGCCTTGGGGTCCACCACGGCGGTATAGTGCGAGAACAGCGCCTGGCCCGCGCTTTTGGCGTTGGGTTCAATCTCGGCGAGCTGCGCGTCGTCGATGAGCTCCACTTTTGCTCCATTCTGCGTGGCGCGGCTAAACAACTCGCGCAGGGTGGGCAGTTCGGACTCGTCGCGGGCCACGATGACCTTGCCGGTCTTGAGAAGCGGCAGTCCTCGTTCCTCGCAATACTGCTTCATGCGGAAGTTGCCCTCAAGGCACGACTGCGCACGCAATGAGCCTGGGGCATAGTAGATTCCTGCGTGCAGAACGCCGCTGTTGCGGCCCGAGGCGTGCCGTCCGGCCTCAGGCTCTTTGTCAATAATGAGAATGTCGTCGTAACCGGCGGCAACAAGGTCGCGGGCCACGGTGAGGCCGACGATGCCAGCACCGCAGATGAGAATGCTCGCAGGGATCATGAATCAGTTCCTTGGGTTCAAGAATCGCAGAGGAGTTCAAAGCCGGTGGCCTGGTCGCGTCTGCGCGTCATGTCCAGGCCCAGGAGTTCTATAATCACGAATTCGCCAATGGTCCAGACCTCGATGCCGGGCCTGATGCAGCCGACCAGCGCTTCCTGGCCTCGGCCAAAGGCTCCATGCATGTGCAGCCTGGGCTGGCCGTCGGCATCGGGAAACAGGGTGCCCACAGCCGCGACCTCCTGGGCTCCGGTCAGCGCCGTCAGCACGGGCACTGGCGGCATCACCCCGCCATCTACCGGGCCTGTGACGATCGTACCGCCGTCAACGCCGCCCACAAGCGCGCAGAACGCCCGGCTGACGCCACGCTCCCGGGCAAAGGCCTCGATGCACTCCGGCAGACGTTCGCCGTCCTCCAGGCGCAATACAAAGACGCGGCCAAGGCTTCCTTCGGCAACTTTCATGCGAAATACTCCATTGATTGAATGTGGTCAGCCGCAGCAGGGGCCTTGGTAATCGCACCAGTCGCAGTGCTTGCCGCTGCGGGCGGGGTACTCAGGGGTGGTCATCAGGTGCGCCAGCAGAAAGCCCACAAGGGCCGGGACGCGCTTGGAGATGACAAGAGCGCGTGCTTCCGCCTCTGTCTCAACAGGAAAGAAGGGGTGCTCGGCCCCGTCGCTCTTGAGCGCCACCCACGCGGCGTTGACAGGCCGCCACTCACCGCTCGCGCTGAGGAGGTGCAGGTACAGGGGCAGTTGCACGTCCAGCCCGGAATCAGAGAGTTCGGCGAACAAGGCCGCCGCAGCCTCGGTTCCTGGCGTGCAGGCTGCCAGCCTCTCGAACATCTCGTCGTCGAGCCATGCCCTGCTGCCGCCTTCCTTAACCGTGCCGGTTTTGTAGTCCAGTACCCTGTGGCCGTCTTCGGTCTCGTTCTCGCGAAGGTCGATGCGGTCGATCTTTCCGTGCAAGAGGATGTCGTAGCCTGCAGCTTGTATCTGCGCTTTGACCCCATGCTCAAGAGCCACCACCGTCGTTGGCGGCGTTGCGGCAAGAAAGCGGTGCAGACGCTCTCGGGCGGCGGCATTGAGCGCAACCCTGGCATCATACGCCAGGTTCAAGCCTTCGGCGTCCTTGGCCAGGGCTTCCTCCAACAGCGAGAAGAGCGCACTCTCGTCAAGGGATGCAGAGGTAATCATCTGTTCCAGATGCTTTTCGAAATAGTCGCGCAATACCCTGTGCACCAGCTCTCCAAAAAGGGCGCGGTCGCCGTCCTCGGCAACCTCCTGCAACGGGCGCAGGTTCAGCACGCGCCGGTAGAAACCCTGCTTGGGGCAGGTGAGCCAGTCCTCCAGGGCCGAGGGCGTAATGCCCTTTTCGCACAAGCGATCGGCAAGGCGTTGGCGGATGTCGGAAGTAACGCGTATTGCCGGGCGGCTGGTAAGAATGGCCGCCACAGGGAAGCTCACAGCTTTCAATGGCGCTTCGGTGATGGACTGCGGCAGCGGCTTGACCAGCTTGCCAGTGGTGCGCTCCAGCTCCCAGAGCATCTGCTCAACGTAGCGGCTGCGCACGCTCTTGCCTTCCAGTGCGCCGGGCCGGACTCCGGCCTGATACAGCACGCAGACTTCCTGGGCGCCCATGAGCAGTCTGAAGAAGTTGTGGGCGGCCACGTTGTCCCGCTCCCGGGCGCCAGGCAGGCCAAGGGCTGCGCGCAACGGGTCGGGCAACAGCGGGTCCGGGGCGTTGGCGCCGGGAAGGTTTTCCTCGGTGGCGTCCAGGATGAAAAGCCGCCGGAAGCGCAAGAGCCGTGTCTCCAGCATGCCCAGCACCTGCATCCCCGCCAGCGGTTCTGGCTCAAAGGACACGCGCTCGGATTCGAGCAGGTGTCGCAGAATGAGGAACAGCAGAGGCTGATCGTAGGTCTCATCGGCCAGGATGCTGCCTGAAAGCTCTGGCACCACGGACTGCCACAGCCGCAGCAGGCACTCGGCGTCGATGAGCAGGTGCTGCCAGGAGTCGCCGCCACGTCGTCGCAGGAGATCGCAGAGTCCAGCCACCGCGAGGCCGGTTTGACGCAACGTCGTCAGGTTCGCAAAGCTCGTGAAACAGGCGTGCAGGACTTCTTGGTGCAACGCTCGCAGTTCCTCTTCAGGGACGTTCGTTTCGTCCGGGTCGTAGGCTGGTGCCCACTCAAAGGGGGACTGCAGGGAACTGGACGAGCGTATATGGCGTTCCCAGGACTGATAGGCGCTTTTGAGGGGCGTCTCTTCGCCAGCGCGCAGCATGCGCAACAGTGGCTGGCGAGACAGTGCGATAAGGTCGCGCCAGGAGTAGCGGCCAGAGCCATCACCGTTTTCGTGCAGCACGAGAATGGTTTCGAGCAACTGGGCCAGAGAGGAACGCGCCAAGGGATAGCCCATGCTGATGTTGACCTCTCCGGCCGGAAGGTGGTGCATCACCGGAATGAGCGCGCCGGGGTCGGGCAGCACTATGGCCGTGGACTGCGTGTCGGGCAGGGCTGCAAGCTCGCGTTCAAGCGCGTGGAGCTGCGAATGCAGGTCGAACCCTTCGTAAAATCGCCGCACCTGTGGCGCTGGCGAAGCCGGAACGTCCACCTCCAGCACGGCCTTGGCGTGCCAGGTGCGCAGTACCCGGGCGTGCTCCCTCGCCGGCCAGGCGACTTCTGCGCCAAGGGCCAACGCCTGGTCCGAGTGCCAGAGCATCAGCGCCCCGGAACGTTCCCAAAGCCTGCGCAACACTGCTTCCTCGGTGGGGGCAAGGGCGGAGAACCCCGCGAAGATGAGGCGTTCACCGGAAAGAAGCGTTACGATATCATCCAGGCGCTCGGACAGCCACAGGACGTCGAGGCCAGACGTCGTCCAGCCGCGACGCTGCATTTCGGCCTTGTATGCGCTGTCGATGCCGCCGAGCTGGCTGAGGAGCGCCTCGGCCCAGGGAAGCACCAAGCCTTCAAGGTGGCCCAGGTCCTGGGGAGTGGTTCCATGTCGGGCCAATTCCTCCAGCAGCGACGCCAACCGCGCGCCCCAGGGGAAGAATGCGCGGGCGCTGTCGTCGAGCTTGGCGAAAGGGCCGCCGCTCCAGCCACCGCTCAGGCCGAGGTCTTTCACCACGCCGTGCAAAAGGCCGATGCGGTCGAGCTTGCCGGCCCGTCTGGGCGGGGTTTCGCTTAAGTCCTGCCGCAGGCCGCGCAGGAATTCGTCCAGGGCCTGCATGCGCGGCAAAATGACTGGCCGCGGCAGCTCGGACCGTGCGGCCAAGGCGGCGCGCAGGTGCCGGGCCGGGCGGTTGTGCGGAAACACGATGCGCGTGCGTGAAAGGTCGTGGCTTGCGGCCTCGGACACGATGCGGTCGGCAAGGGCCTCGATGAAGTCCGTTGTCCAGGGGACGATGCGCACCGGATTCATGGCCTGGCCTCGGGCTTAGGTTCCACAGGCTCGATCACTCGGCGGTCCAGGTACACAAGGTGCCCACGCGGGGGCTTACCCAGGGCCTGGGGCAGCTGACGCGCCAGGGAAAGATACGCCAGCAGCTGCTTGGCGTGCTCCGGCTTGGCCTGGCCGGTCTTGAACTCCAGCACCACTGGCCCCTCCGGGGTGAAGTGCAACAGGTCGGGCCGCTGGAAGCTGCCGTCCTCTGTAAGTATGGTCAGCTCGCCTGAATTCTGGCCCAGGTGCGGCCTGGCCTCTGGCCGTTTGAGCAGCCAGCGCAGCATGTCTTCAATCTCGAGCACCAGGGCCTGCCGCTCTGCTTCGGCGAGTGTGCGAAGCTCGGGAAACTCCTCAAGAGCGAGGGCGGCGGCGCGTCTGGCGCTGGCCGCATCGTCCTTGTCGATCCGCAAAAGCTCCACAGCCTTGTGGGCCACCTTGCCTCGAGCCCTGCCGTCAAAGGCGGCGTCTTCCACCGCGTGGCGGAACACGCGCAGGCGTGGCAGCCAGGCCTGGAACTCAGGCGTTTCGACCAGGGGCGGAACGCTTTCGGGCTGCTGACGGTCGATAGGTTCAGCGCTGCAAGCCTCCTGGCTGCCCGCTGGGGGCTGGCCAAAGGTCGCCCCGGCCTCCTCGGCCGGGATGCCCAGCAGCAGCTTGAGGAGGGCCGGAACCGGTCCAGCGTTTCCTCGACCGCCCGGTTCGGGGACGAAGAGATAAAGCTCCTCCTCGGCACGGGTCCAGGCCACGTAGAGCAGATTGATCTGTTCCAGCAGCAATGCGGCGTTCCGCTGGTGGTAGGGCCGTCCGAGGGCTTTGGTCAGCCGTGTCAGCACGCGGTGGCCGTGCAGCCCCACCGGCCGATAGTCGGCCATGCGCCCGGAGGACCAGTTGTGCAGCGGGATGATGGTCACCGGGAACTGCAGTCCCTTGGCCTTGTGGATGGTCAGGATGCGTATGGCGTCGGCGGCCTCCGGCAGGGGAACCTTCTCCTCGCCGCCTGCTTCGGCCCAGAATTCAAGGAAACGTGCGAGCGACCCCATGCCGTTGCTCTCGGCCTGATGGATCACCTCCAGGAAGCGCCGCACGTACAGCTCGGCCTCCGGGTGGCGAGCCAGCACCTGGAAGGTGTCGAGCGCCGCCTGGGCCAGATCGTAGGGGCGCATGAACCCGGCGCGCATGACGAACGGTGCGATAAGCCTCGCGTGGATATCCGGGAAGTCCTTGCGGAACCGGGAGAGCAGGCCGGGCTTTGTGTCCGCGCAGACCCAGTCGTGGATGGAGGAAGGCTCAAGCCCGCTCTCGGGCTGGAACAGCTCGCGTCCAGTTATGAGTTCGAAGAAGGCGGTATCGTCACTGGGACAGTCGAGCACGCGCATGAGCGCCGTGAGCTGGCGCACAATAGGATGGCGCGAGAGCAGCAGGCTGTTTTCGGTGATGATGGGCAGCCCTTCCCGCACCAGCCGTTCGCAGACCAGGTCCGCATGCTTGCCCGTGCGCACCAGCACGGCGATGTCGCCCAGCTTGCGGCGGGGCAGGATCTGGTCGCGGAGGGTCTGCACGAGCGCGTCCATGCTCTGGGCCTCAATGTCCGCTGCCTTGCCGGGCGGCAGGAGGCGCACTTGCACAACCCCTGGCTCAAGCGTTGGCGTTTCGGATTTTTGTGGCGGCATTGCCTGGCTGGCACCCGCAAAGGCCGCGCTAAGGTCCGTGTGGAAGGCTTCGACGATGTCCAGGGGAGCTCCGGGAAGCAGGGCGGTGGCGATGTCGCGCACGGTGTCCGGCTGCTCCAGGGCGCTGAAGATGCGGTTGTTGAAGTCGACGATTGTTGGCAGGCTGCGCCAGTTGTAGGGCAGGCTGTCGCGAGCGACACCGCCTGACATGGCGTCCAGTTCCGCGTCAGACGCCACTTCGTCGAACAGCTTGGCCTCGCCGCCACGCCAGCCGTAGATGGCCTGCTTCACATCGCCCACGCAGAAGAGGCTGCCGCCCTTGGCCAGGCACTCCGAAGCCAGGGGCAGGGTGGCGCTCCACTGGGCGCGGCTGGTGTCCTGGAATTCGTCCACCAACAGGTGGTGCAGGCGATCGCCCAGGCGGCAGAAGGCGTCGGGAACGCCGTTGCCTTCGTCCAGCAGCTCGCAAACCTTGCCCGCCAGTTCGCCGCCAAACAGGAAGCCCTGCTCGCGCTGAAGGGTCGCAAGCTCGCGCAGAAGGCGCTCGCCGATGGCCGCGCACGGCGCCAGGGCATAGGCCGGAGCCAGAACCGCGTGGTCGTGGACATATTCGGCGCAGGCAGCACAACAGGCCACGTAACTGGCTTGGGCGTCCTCCGAGCGCCTGCCGCGGCTCTTTGCCAGCAGGCATTCGTCCAGGTCGTCCTTGGCAAGATAGGCCGAGTCGGGCAGGCCGTCGAAGAGGCTGGCCTGGGCGCAGCGGGCCAGCAGCTTGACGACGTTCCCATGCAGCGCGAGGCCTTCTGTCTCGATGATATCCGAGAGAGCCTTTGTGGCCTGCTGCATGGAGGCATACGACAGGGCCAGCAGGTCGGCCAGGCGTCTCTGGTCCGTGGTGAATGGACCGGGAAGCGACTTGAGCAGGCTGGCCATCTCGAGCAGGCGGTTGCGTAGTGCGTCCTGCAGCCAGAAGCCGTCCTTGTTCTCATGCTCGATGAGCGTGCGCACGGCCTGTTCGTAGAGGATTTCCTCCTCGCCGCCTTCTTCGCAACGCGAAAGGAAGCCCTCGAGCAGGGACTGCATGGCCGGGCCTTCGTCGAAGACGGTCTCAAAGTCGGGGCGCATGCCCAGGTCCAGGGCGAAGAGTCGCACCAGCAGGTTCAACAAGCTGTCGATGGTTCGGATGCCAAGGTGCTGCGTGTGGCGCAGGATGTCCGTGAGCAGGGCCTCGGCCCGGGCGGGCGACATGTGTTCGTCAGCCGCGTCCGGCAGGTTCAGGGCGCGGCGCTTGAGGGCCTGGAGCACGCGCTCCTTCATCTCGGCGGCGGCCTTGTTGGTGAAGGTCACCGCTAGTATCTCCGGCCAGGAATAGCCTACCGGCCGTGACGCAGCCCCGGCGCAGGCATAGCGGCCAGTGTCTGCGTCGGCTCCGGTCAGCAGCTCTAGAAAACGCCGGGTCAGGGCAAAGGTCTTGCCCGAGCCTGCCGAGGCCTTCACCTGTCGGAAAGGCGAACCCGCATGCGCGTTCATGCGCTGGCCTCTATGGCCGGTTCAGGTTCCGTGTCGACGCTTTTGGCGGGGCTGCCCAGAATGGTGCAGAGCACCGCCCCCAGGATGAGCGCGCTGCCGACATACCCGGCCAGGTCGAAACGCTCGTCCCACCAGACATAGGCCAGGGCGGCGGCCAGAACTGGCTCCAGGGACGCCACGATGGCCGTGCGCGTCGCCTCCAGGCGGCGCAAGCCGGCATAATAGACGCTGTAAGCGCCGTAGGTGGTCGTCAGGGCCAGGGCGGCGAGCGTGGCCCACGCCTGCCAGGACTTCTGGCTGAACGGGACAAAGGGCAGCAGGCACAGGCAGCCCACCGGCAGGGCGTAGAGGAACAGGGTGGGCGTCTGGTAGCGGCCCAGGTATCGTTTCCCGAAGATGTAGTACGTGGCGTAGCTGAGGCCGGAGAGCAGTCCCAGCAACACGCCGGGCATGTTCACGGCGCCGAGCCCCTGGCCACTCAACAGCGAAGGGCCAAGGCTGACGCAGGCCACGCCCGCGATGGTCATGCACAGCGCAATGATCTTGTTGCCGGTCATGGCTTCGCCGAGCATAAGCCAGGCCAGCACGGCCACCCAGGCCGGGGCCGTGTACAGAAGCACCGACGCCAGGGCAGCGCCGACATAGTGGATCGACATGATATAGGCACCGAAGAGCGTCGCCACGCCGAACACGCCAAACGCCGCCACGGCGGGGGCATCGGCGCGTTGGAGCTTCCAGCAGCGCGCGGAGAAGGCATGCGCGGCGAACAGCGACCAGCCGATGGCGGAACGCCAGAAGGCCGCCTCCAGCGGTTCCACGCCGTAGGCTATGGCCTGCTTGGACAACGGCCCGATGAGCGCCCAAAGCGCTGCCGCACAGAGCACGTAGAGATAGCCGCGAACTTGCATGTCGTTCCTAGAGCTGGACCCAGGTGCCGACTTTGCGTTCCAGCGCCTTTTGGTAGATCAAGTGGCCGGTCATGACGTCGTCCAGCGCGATGCCCATGAGCACCGCAGAGCGACGCCCGCTGCGGACCCCAGCCTTCTTTCCGGCGCAGATCTCGCCAAGGTCCGAGTGCAGGCCAGTCTTGTCCGGGTAGCCGTTCTGGAAATACACGCCGTGCCCCTTTGTCCAGAGGTACTGTCCCTCGTTGTCGGTTGTGAAGCAGGCGGCGCCGCTCATGGTTTCGGCATCAAAGGCCGAGTCGTAGTCCACAGATATGGCCAGGGAGTCGCGCTTCAGCCACTCGGCTTTGACGAAGCGTTCCGGCTTCTCCACAATGGGTGAGCAGGTGATGATCACGTCCGCATTGTCCACGCAAATCTTGGGATCAGCGCAATCCACGAACGTTGCCCCCGGCAGCAGGGGCTGCATGTCGGCCTTGTAGCGCGCGCTCTGGCCCGCGATGGGGTCATACATGCGCACCTCGGAAATGTTCGGGAATACTTCGATCATGGCCCGCAGGTTCATGCGGCCCTGCACGCCCAGGCCGAGGATGGCAATGCTCCTGGTGTCCGGGCTGCCGAAGTACCGCGCGTAGACGCCAGAGGCCGCCCCCGTCCGCCATGCCGTTATCCAGGCCGCGTCCATCACCGCGCGCACAAGGCCGGTCTCTGGGTCAAGCAGGCACCAGATGCCGGTGATGTACGGCAGCCCCTTTTTGGGGTTCGGCGGATAGCCGGATACGACCTTCACCCCGGCCATGTCCAAATTTCCGCTGACATAGCAGGGCATGGAATGGTTGAAGCAGTCCTTGCGCGTGTGGATGCCGATCTTGGCGGGCATTTCGACCTCGCCGCGTCCCTGGGCTGCGAAGCCTTGCTCCACCTCGTCCATGATTTCAAGCATCGTGATCCCAAGTGTGTCGATATTGGCCTGGGAAAGCCAGAGAACGTCGAAAGGCATGGAGGACAGCTCCCGAGGTTGAGGTTTGCATGACCCCAACTCACTAGATTGTTTTATTCCTCGCGTCAAAAGCGGATGCTTACATGTCGACCGGGAACACGTTGATGGCTGTTGCTGCCCGAGCCCGCAAAGGGTAGGGTGTCGGCATGGAACACAACGAAAATCAGCTGCAAGCGCAAAGCGTCCAGGTGAATGAGGCCATGAACGGCCAGCGGCTGGACAAGGTGTTGGAGCAGCTCATGCCCGGCTCAGGGCTGCGCCTGCGGCGTCGGCTCATCGAGTCGGGCCGGGTGCTGGTGCAGGGACGGCCTGCCACGCCAAGCCTCAAGGTTTTGCTCGGCCAGCGCGTCGACCTCTTGGCTGAAGAACGCTCCAGCGCACCGACGCCCAAGATCGCCATCGTGAAGCGCACCATGAGCTTCGCTGCGCTTCTCAAGCCTGCCGGGATGCACAGTTCGGCCATCGCCGGACGCTCCGAACCCTGCGTCGAGGCGCACCTGCCGGAACTTTTCCCCGACTCCCAGCCTGTTCTGCTGAACCGCCTGGACAACCTCACCTCGGGACTGCTGCTGGTGGCGCTCAAGCCACAGGCGCAGAAGGACTACGCGCTCATGGACACCATGAAGGTGACAAAGGAATACGTCGCCATTGTGGTCGGCAAATTGGACGAGGCGCTTGAGCTCAGGCGCGCGCTTGACTCCGATGACCGCCGCCGCACGCGTGTGCTGGCCAAGCTCGACCCGGAGCGGCGCAACTGGACTTTTGTCTGGCCGGTGGAGGAGTTGCCGGGAGGGCTGACCAAGGTCCGCGTGCAGATCTACGCCGGAGCCCGGCACCAGATACGAGCGCACCTGGCCGCAGCCATGCTGCCTATCCTCGGGGATCCGCTGTACGGTGAAGGCGACATCGTCGCCCCGCGCATGTTTCTGCATCACAGGCGCATCGCCTTTCCGCGCTTCGAGGCCGAGGCGCCGGAGAACTGGACCGTTCCGGTCCTGTCGTAAACCGAATGCCTGCTTGAAACCGGCTGGGAGGAACCATGATACGTCGTCGCTCTATTGCCGTGATTGTAGCCGCGCTTCTCGTTTGCGTGTTTGCCACCGTGGGCTTGGCCGAAGTGTCCACGGGGCAGACGCAGTACGTGCCGTGCTCCTCGCACATCTTCCATGGCCCCAAGACGCGGCCCCTGGACCTGACGGTAACGCTCGTCGTGCGCAACATCGACACCAAGCGTCCACTCACGTTGTCTTTCGTGGACTACTATGGCTCTGACGGGAAGCTCCTGCGCCGTTACCTTGCGGCCCCGGTGGTCATACCGCCCCTGTCAGCGCGGGAGTTTCTCGTGGATGAAAAGGACAAGGAGGGAGGCGTTGGCGCATCATTCCTGGTGCGCTGGAGGTCCGACGTCCAGGTCAACGTGCCCATTGTGGAGGCCGTCATGATCGGTTCGGGCAACGGCCTGGGCATCTCCTACATCAATCGCGGCGTGGCGATTCAGGAATAGGCGCGTCGTTTGGCGTTCTAGTCGCCGTCGCCCAGCAACGCCTTGGCGAAGTCCTCCCCCACGAAGGGGCGCAGGTCTTCCATCTTCTCGCCCAGACCGATGAAGCTGATTGGAAGCTTGTGGGTTATGGCCACGGAAACCATCACGCCGCCCTTGGCCGTGCCGTCGAGCTTCGTCAGCACGATCTCGTCCACGCCGACTGCCTCGTGGAACAGCTTGGTCTGCGAAAGTGCGTTCTGGCCCGTTGTCGCGTCGATGACCAGCACCACGCGGTGGGGCGCGCCTGGGTGTTTCTTTTCCAGCACGCGCTTGATCTTGCGCAGCTCTTCCATGAGATTCACCTTGGTGTGCAGGCGGCCGGCGGTGTCCAGCAGCACCAGGTCGAAGCCCTCGCGCTGGGCCTTGTCCACCGCCTCGAAGGCAACGGCGGCAGGATCGGCGCCTTCGGCCTTGGAGAAGATGCCAGCGCCCACACGGCCCGCCCAGATTTCCAACTGCCCGATGGCGGCGGCGCGGAAGGTGTCGCCCGCGGCGATGAGCACTTTGCGGCCCTGCAGGCGTGCGCGATAGGCTAGCTTGGCGATGGTGGTGGTCTTGCCCACTCCGTTCACGCCAACCATCATGACTACTTCAGGCGCACTGGCAACCTTCGGTTTCTTCAACAGAGGGAAGATCTCCTCGAGTTCGGCGGAAAGCACTTCGCGGAAGCGCGAGGCCTCGGTGACGCCCATGGTGCGCGCGCGTGTCTTGAGATTGCCGAGGAGCTTTTGAGTTGCCTCGGACCCCATGTCTGCGGTGATGAAGATCTCTTCCAGCTCGTCCCAGAAGCCGTCATCGAGCCCGCCAGAGCGGCCGAACAACGCGCCCAGGCCGGATGCGAAGCGGGCCTTGGTCTTGGCCAGGCCTTTGGTGAGCTTTTTGAACAGGCTGGTGCGCTCTTCCTGCTCCTGTTCCAGGTCCAGGGCCAAGACAAGTCTGTACCGCAGCTCGGAGCGTATATCCTCGGGCTTTTGCAGGTTCATGGCCGTTGCCCAAGCGTTGAATTCCGCAATGAAGGCTTCGGCCTCGGCCTTGGGAGCTCCCAGGGTGGCAAAGAGAAAGCGCAGGCGCGCCCAGAGGTCGGGGCCGGTGGCGCTGATGTCGGAAAGCAGAATGCCAAGCCATTCCGAAATCTTTGCGCGTCCGGAGGTCAGGGAGGCGGATAGGGCGTCGCGCCAAGCCTGGGTGAGTTCGGCCGTCTGCGGCTTGGCCTCGGGCTGCGTGATGAGGTCCGGTTCAGCAGCGGGCTCAGAGGCGGGAGAGGGTTCAACTTCGACAGCCTGTCCGGCTTGAGAACCGGTCTCAAGTGCAGCCTGTGGAGTGGCCTCAACAGGAGTTTCCGTGGCAACGTTTCCGCCCCAGAGCTTCTTGACCTTGCTGAAAAATCCCATGCGCTCTCCTTGATGCTGTGTGGCGGCGTTCTAACCCAGGACCGGACCGGGCGCAACTCTGTTGAAATCCTGGCGGATCGGCACTAGAAGAGGGCGACGTGACGAATCACTCAAGAACATGGTTGAAGGAGCGCTCATGCAGCGGATACGGGTCAAGGACATTCTTTCGAGCGATGACGGCCGCGTGGCCGGACCGGATGGCGCGCTGCTGCTCAAGGGTTGGGTGCGTACCCGGCGCGACGCCAAGGGCTTTTCCTTTCTGGAGGTCAACGACGGCTCCTGCCTGGGCAACGTGCAGGTGTTGGTGGACCACAGCCCGCAGCTGCTGCCGCATCTGGAACGGTTGAACACTGGCGCTGCTTGCGCTGTGGAGGGCCAGCTTGTCGCCTCGCCCGCCGCAGGGCAGAAGTGGGAGGTGCGCGCCAGCGCGCTCACGGTTTACGGCGAGGCCGACGCCGAGACCTATCCGCTCCAGAAGAAGCGCCATTCCGACGAGTTCCTGCGCACCATCGCCCACTTGCGCCCGCGCACCAACAAGTATGGGGCGATGCTGCGCGTTCGATCGGAAATGGCCCTGGCCGTGCATTCCTTCTTCCAGTCGCGCGGGTTCGCGCACATCCACGCGCCGATCCTCACCGGTTCAGACTGCGAGGGCGCGGGAGAGATGTTCCGCGTGAGCAATCTGGAGCCAGAGAAGGCCGCACAGCTGTCCCCTGCAGACCGCGAGGCTGCCGAGTTTTTCGGCCGCCCGGCAAACCTTACTGTGTCTGGACAGCTTGAGGCGGAGATGCTGGCCCTGGCCCTGGGCGATGTGTACACCTTCGGGCCGACCTTCCGTGCCGAGAACTCCAACACGCCAAAGCATGCCGCCGAATTCTGGATGGTGGAGCCTGAGATGGCCTTCGCCGATCTGGCCGAGGACATGGACCTGGCCGAAGCCCTTGTCTGCTCGCTGGTTCGACACGCGCTCACCCATTGCGCGGAGGATCTGGCCCTGTTCGGCAACTTCGTGGACAAGACGCTCCTGTCCACCCTGAACGGCATTCTGGACCAGCCATTTTTACGCCTGCCCCATGCCGAGGCCATCCGCGTGCTCCAGGCCTCGGGCAGAAGCTTCGAGTTCCCGGTGCATGCTGGCTCGGATCTGCAGACTGAGCATGAGCGCTTCCTGTGCGAGGAGCACTTCAAGCGTCCGGTCATAGTTTATGACTACCCAAAGGAAATAAAGGCGTTCTACATGCGCCTCAATGATGACCAGGCCACGGTGGCGGCAATGGACCTGCTGGTGCCGCGCATCGGCGAGTTGGTGGGGGGCAGCCAGCGAGAAGAGCGCCTGGACGTGCTTCAGGCGCGCATGGCCGAGGTGGGCCTGCCGAGTGAGCCGTATTGGTGGTACCTGGATTCTCGACGCTACGGCAGCGCTCCCCATGCGGGCTTCGGCCTGGGGTTCGAACGCCTGCTCATGCTGGTCACGGGCATCGCCAATATCCGCGATGTGATTCCCTTCCCGCGAACGCCTCGCAACCTGGAGTTTTAACGGAAAGGGCGCCTCCCACATGCGGGAGGCGCCCTTTTTCATTACTTCAGCGGAATGTGGATGTCTGTGATGAGCTGTTCCGGCGGGGTGTTGGCCGGGTCGTTGCGGTACACCTCGAACCAGGGAGTATCGCGGTATTCATGGTTGCTGGCGGGCAGCCACTGGCCCATGATCTGAGCATAGGCGTCCTCAAGCTTTTCGTAAGGTCCCTGGTGGGTGATGACGGCGTACTTGCCTCCAGGGAGCGTGTCCGCCTCAATCGGCGCCTCTGGGGCGACTTCGGGCGGCGCGGTGATGGCCGCGTCGTAGCGGATGTCCTCAGGCCTGGTCACCTGCGGGTCGTCGTGGCTGATGCCGATGGACATGGTCTGAGGACCGAACAGACCTTTGGGGCCGGCCCAGGCGCAGAGCATGCCCCAGGCGCGGGTGGCCGACTCCATGTACGGTCCTGTCTGGCGCACTTTGAGGATTCGCAGGTCGGGCAGGTTTTCGATGCGGACATTCATGTGAGCTGCTCCTGTTTCGTCAAAGAGGATTTCCACGATCTCGCCTCCGCAGTAGTGAACCGCTGAGGGCGCCGCTGGAAACCGGCGCGACCAGTGCTGCTGTTCACGGCACTGGCTTGGCGAGAGGCCGAAGGTCTTGCGGAAGGAACGGCTGAAAGCCTCAAGGGACTCGTAGCCCGCGTCGAATGCGATGTCCGTCACTGGCACGTCCGTGCGCACCAACTCAATGTACGCTCGCTCAAGGCGGATGCGACGGACGTGGTCCATGATGGTCTCGCCAAGCATGCCTTTGAACACGCGGTGGAAGTGCGACGTGCTGAAATGTGCGATGCTGGCCAGACGTTCGATGTTCAGGGGCGCGTCCAGGTGCCGCTGCATGTGGTTCAGCACACGGAGCATGCGGGCAGCGTAATCGTTGTGGGTGTCGAGCTTCATCCTTTCCTCCAGGCAAGACTTCTAGCCTGTGCGGGTGCGACCCGCTTGACGGAAACTCTCATTTCCGCGTCAGCTCCATGGCTTGGGCGCGTTGTGCCGCCGGGAGCAGTTCGATTGCATACCTCAGGGCCACCCGCGGCTTGCGCTCGCGCCGGGCGAGGATGAACTCCAGCACCTCGTGCGGCCAGGGTTTCGAGGCCTCTTTGAGCAGCCAGCCGTATCCCTTGAGCACCAAGTCGTCGTTGTCTTTCAGGAGCTCATCCGCAACGCGGAACACGTGGTGCAGATAGAGTCCACGTCGGGCAGGCACCACGCAGCAGACGGCCCCTGCCCGCCTGAGCCACCGGTTTGGGCTGCTCAGCCAGGACATGGTGCGCTCAGCCAGCTCAGGGTTGCGCATCAGCAGACCGCCCACACAATGGCTGGCAAGGTCGTCACAGTGCGCCCAGTTGTCTACCCTTGTTTCGAGCCAGCGCTCAAACGCGTCAAAGCTTGCGCTTCCAAGGGTATGCAGGGCGCGAGCGCACCATTTGCAGGCCACAGTGGCTTCCTCGAACACGCCGGAATCCCAGAGCAAGTCGCACAAGGCCATGAGCTCGTCTGAAGCAAGGCCCTTTGAGTCGCGCCAATGCTTGGCGATGATCCTGTTCAGCTCGCCAGAGCGTACCCCCATGGGTCGGATCGTCTCTTTGAAGAACGAACGGCAGCCGTCGCGGTGCTTTGCGTCAACGTTTGCGCGTAGGTCTGCGCGTAGCGCTTCCAGCAAACTGGCTGGGTGAGTCATGGTTGGTCTCCTGTAAGAGCATACTATAGGTAAGCGGTAGCCCTTGCGCAATGACAGCTTAAAGAACGTCGCGCATAATACTCTGAATTTATATGCATTTTAATTAATGTTGCCGCAATCCTAAAAAACCAGTTGACCTTCCGCCCTGGTTTCCCTAGAACCACCCCTCGCCGCAACGAACGGCCCGAGAGGGTGTGTGGGGGCGGCTGATCTTTTCCAAGTAAATGAGTAAAAAGTGGTTGACTCTGGAAGCTGGTTCTTCTAGAAAGCCCCTTCGCCGCACGGGACCGGAAGGTCGCAGGGCAGCGAAAGATCTTTCCAGAAGAAAAGTGAAAAAGTAGTTGACTACGGGGCGCGGTTCACATAGAAACGCACCTCGCCGCAACGGGAAGGCCGAACGGGCTGGACGCGAAGCGGATGTTCTTTCAAAAGAAAAGCG
>NZ_JAVHLD010000012.1 GCF_031082295.1 Humidesulfovibrio sp. | reverse complement strand
GTCCAGTCCCTGGGCCTGGCCACCACCCACCAGTCGGGCTCGCCGCCGCCGCGCGTGCGGTCATTGTACCCTGGACAGGGCCGAAGTTCTTCAAACCGGCCCAGTTCATCCTGAATTCACAATGTCTTGCCGAATCTGTCTGTGACCATAAGGGGCCTCCGTAGAATTCGCAACGGAGTATAGCATGGCCTTTTGAGACCGGACAAAGATCACCCGCTTTTGGCCGCTAAAAAGACAAAATTCCCGGTTGACAGGGTGTGGCAAAGGGCCAAATCGCGCTCCAATTGGTTGCCATCATTACGTACTTGGCATACACAGGGCGCTGGTCGGCAGTTCACCAAGGCGTCGCCGCCCCGCAAGGGGAGCTAAACCTGCCTGTATTGACCCCCTCTCGACACCCCTCTGCCGTGCCGAGTCGGAAGTCGGCGACCACCGGCGGTCCCTTGCGGATCTGGCGCGTGTGTGAGGACACATCATGTCGAGGACACCCCTGCCCCTAGTCGTTGGCGACATCTCGGCCTTCGCGCGTTCCCTGGGCGGCCAGCTGGCCGACTGCGGGCGCACCCCCGGCCACGTGGAGCTGCTGAACATGCTCGCGCGGTCCAGCGGACACAAGAACTTCCAGCACTTCCGAGCCGTGGTCCAGGCGGCCAGGCCCGCCGACCCCAAACGGGAGCCCAGGCCCGCGCCGGAACCCGTAAGCCCCACCCGCCCCGACAGGTTGGCGCGCCTGGCGCGGCTTTTCGACCGCGACGGGCTGCTCACGCGGTGGCCCGGCAAGCGCGGACTGGAGGCCTCGTGCCTGTGGGTCATCTGGTCACGCATCGCGGCCCGCACGGTCTTCACCGAGGCGCGGCTGAACGAGCACCTGAACACGCTGCACACCTTCGGCGACCACGCGCTTCTGCGGCGCGGGCTGGTGGACTGCGGCCTCATGACCAGGACCGCGGACGGGCGCGAGTACCGCCGCGTTGAAGCCAGGCCGACGGCGGAGGCCCTGGCCCTGCTGGAACGATTGGGGAGATAGAAGCGACACCCGCTCCGCAGGCCGGTGGCTCCTTCGGGGGCCAGGCGTTCCGGCCTGCGGAGCATAATCAGCACAGACCACAGGAGCGAACCCCTCATGCGCTTCACCGGCATCAACCACCTGGCCCTGGCCACCGGCGACATGGACCGCACCATCCGCTACTGGCGCGACCTGCTGGGCCTGCGCATGGTGGCTGGCCTGGGCCATCCCGGCTACCGCCACTATTTCTTCGAGCTCACCGAGCACGACATGATCGCCTTTTTCGAGTGGCCCGGCGTGCAGCCCGGCCCGGACAAGGACCACGGCGCGCCGGTGCGAGGGCCGTTCACCTTCGACCACGTCTCCCTCGGCGTGGCGAGCGAGGACGACCTCTGGGACCTGCGCGACCGGCTGGACGCCGCCGGGATGTGGGTCTCCGAGGTGGTGGACCACGGCTTCATCCACTCGCTGTATTCCTTCGACCCCAACAACATCCCGGTGGAGTTCAGCGCGCGGGTGCCCGGCGTGGACCTGGGCGCGAACCCGGTCATGGCCGACACGGACCCCACCCTGTACGCCCTTGAGGGCGCGGAACCCCAGGACGTCTGGCCCTGCCCTGTGCGCTCCACCCCCGTGGCCGAACGCCGCGTCTACCCCGGCGAGGGCCTGCGCCTGGTGGGTCAGCAGCCCGGCGACAAGGACCCAGAGCCGCACCATGTCTAGCGCGGAGACGGAGGAGGGCCAGGCTGGGCGCCTACTCCTGCCGTTTCCTTCCGGCTGCGTGGTGGCCCGGCTGGTGCGCCGCGAGAAGCGCTTCACCGTCATCGCCACCGGTGCGCAGGGCCAGGAACTGCGCGCCCACACCAACAACACCGGCTCCATGATGGGGCTGCTTTCGCCCGGCGCGCCCGCGCTGCTCTCGCCCGCGGTCAACCAGGACCGCAAGCTCAAGTGGACGCTGGAGGCGCTGGCCCTGCCAGGGACTCCTCTAGATGACAACGCCCTGGCCCTGCCAGGGACTCCACCAAACGCCCGCCACGCCTGGGCCGGCGTGAACACCCAAACGCCCAACCGCCTGCTCGACGCCGCCTTCCGCGCCCGCCTGCTGCCCCAGGCCCACGGCTACAGCACCCTCAAGCGCGAGGCCACGACCGGCGCAAGCAGGCTGGACGCGCTGCTGACCGCCGAGCCCGGCAGCGGCCTGCCGCCGCTGTACGTGGAGTGCAAGAACGTCACCCTCGTGGAGCACGGCGTGGCCCTGTTCCCCGACGCCGCCACCGAGCGCGGCCGAAAACACCTTGCGGAGCTGACCCGACTGGTGCAGGAAGGAGCCCGCGCCGCCCTGTTCTTCCTGGTCCAGCGGCCCGACGGCCACACCTTCGCGCCCGCGGGACGCATCGACCCGGACTACGCCGAGGCCTTGGCCGTGGCGCTCAAGGCCGGGGTAGAGGCCTGGGTCTGGCGCGCGGCCATCGCGGAGGCCGGCATCAGCCTGGCCGAGCCCCTGCCCCTGCACCCGGACTGGGCCGCACACGAACGCAAAAGGACCCGCTAACCCATGTTCCAACTCATCCTCGGCGCCTGCATAATCAGTTTCTCGCCCGTGTTCGTGAAGCTGGCCGCGCCCTACGGCATCTCCGGCGACGCAGCGGCCTTCCACCGCGTGCTCATCGGCGGGGTCTGCCTGTTCCTCGCAAGCCTCACCAGCCGCGAGCCGCGCTCCAAAGTCTGGAACATGCCCCGCAGCGGCTTCAACTGGTCGCTGGCCTGCGCCGCCTTCTTCACCGCAGACCTGCTCTGCTGGCACCTGTCCATCCTCTACCTCGGCCCCGGCCTGGCCACCCTCTTCGGCAACTTCCAGGTGTTCCTGCTCGCCGCCTGGGGCATCGTGTTCCTGCGCGAAAAGCCCGGCCTGCGCTTCTTCGCCGGCATCGCCCTGGCCATGGGCGGGCTCTTCGCCATCGTCGCCCCGGCCTGGACCAGCGCCGGACACGACTTCCAGCTTGGCGTCATCTTCGGTCTCGCCACCGGCGTCTTCTACGCCGGGTTCATCCTCACCCTGAACCGCTCCCTGGCGGAATGCGGCGACGGCTCGCAGCTCGCCGCCATGACCACAAACTCGCTCCTCACCGCCGCCATGCTCGTGCCCGTCTGCCTGTTGCGCGGCGAAAGCCTCGCCCTCGACTTCGGCATGCCCCTGCTGCTCATGACAGCCTACGGCATATCCTCGCAATTCGTCGGCTGGGTGCTCATCAGCCGCGGCCTGCGCGAAACCCGCACCTCCCTCGTCGGACTCATCCTGCTCCTGCAACCCTGCCTCGCCTACGTCTGGGACCTCACCATCTTCAGCCGGCCCGCAGGACTCGCCGAAATCCTCGGCGTGGCCGCCACCCTCACCGGCATCGCCCTCGGCGCCCGCAGACGCTGAGACAGGGGCCGAGCCTGGGCCAGGATGCCTCCGTTGGCCAGAGGGGCTCCGCCCCTGGACCCCGCCGGTGGCCTGAGACCCATCTATGTTGTCGACAGCCGTAAGATTCGCGGAAGACCGCTCATCGTAGCGGCTGACGCCCGGACCCCCCAATGGGCTTGGGGCAGGGGTGGCAGGCTGGATTTCTGAAAATAGAATTTTTTAGGAAGTCAGGTCGAAAGATCAGAACAAAGACACGCTCTCGTGGCTGACCCCCCCGAAAGCCGAAAGGGCTGTTTCAGGTCCCTCCTGCCCCCTTCGGGGTTTCACGGGTGTTGCGCTCCTGTCTCGCCTGCAGGCCAGGGCCGCTGCCGCCTGCTTCACGATTCCCTTGAACATCCCAAAAGTGAAAGGTTCCTGTTGACGGCTTTGCGTCGACAGGAACCTTTCACGTACGGGGGAGTCCAGAGGGCCTCAGGTCCTTTGGCGGGGGTGCCGGGGGCGGAGCCCCTGACCACGGCCCAAAGTCAGCTCTTGGGCAGCCGCAGGCTTATGGTTGTTGTGTCGTCGGTGGAGTTGACGTTCAAACTGCCGCCGAAGGTTTGGGCGATGAGTTTGGCGGCGTAGCGCGCGCGTGCGAGGCCGTTGCCGGGATTTTTGCCCAGGGGCTTGTCGAAGAAGCGGGCCTGTTCGTCGGCTGAGAGTGCGCCGGGCCGAGTGATGTCGAGGCGGAGGAGGCTGGCGGCCTCGTCGATGCCGAGGGAGGCCTGGACGGCGGACTGACGTGGAGCGGCTTCCAGGGCGTCGCGCAGCAGGTTCAGGGCCAGGGCGTGGGCGGGGATTGGGTCGCCGGGGCCGGGGAGGGTGGTGTTTTGCGGCAGCGGCGAGTCGCCCAGCAGCAGCTCCAGGTCGACGTGCCTGCTGGCGGCGAGGGCGCCCACATCCTTGGCGGCGCGCCGGGCCACCACGGCGAGGTCGAGGCTGCGGCCCTGGGGCATGGCGTACAGGCCGCGCTCCATGCGGAAGATGTCCACGGCCATGTTCACCGTGTTGACGATGCGGTAGCCGGAGTCCCGAATGACGGTGAGTTTCTTGATCTGCTCCGGGGTGGTTGCGGGGTCGTCCAGCAGTTCCTGGGGCAGATGGATGAAGGCGGTGAGGGACTGGCCCAGCTCGTAGCGGGTGATGCCCTCGATTTCGCGCACGAGGTTTTCCATGTCGTGCTCAAGGCTCACGTCGCGGAAGCTGAACAGCCGTCCGCCTGGGCCTGTCCCCTCGGCGCCGGCCGTTGGGTGCGAGCGGAAGACCAGGGTCTGTCCGGTGGTGCTGGCCAGGGTCAGTCCTTCCTCTGCGCTGGCGGGGTCGGCCAGGAGGTCGCGCACGCGGGCGAGCCAGGCCTCGGGCCATTGCAGGCGCTTGGCCAGCAGCGGCAGCAGCGCGTCGAGGCCTTTTTGGCGGTCGGCCTCGCCCAGGCCGAAGAGTTCGGGGAAGCGGGCGTTCCAGGCGGCCACGGCCCCGGAGCCGTCCACGGCGGCCACGGCGTCCTCGGTGAGGGCCAGGTGGGTGGAGAGCAGGTTGGCGCAGGCGTCGCGCGCGGCGGCGGCAGCCTGGCTCTGGCGGTTGGCCTCGTCCAGGGCGTTGCCCTTTTCGATGAGGCGGGCGGCCAGGCCGTCGCGTTCGTTCGTCAGCGCCGTCAGCTCGCTGGCCAGCCTGTCGCGTTCGGACGCGAGGGCTTGGGACTCGGCCTGCTCGGACGCTCTCGTCTTTTCGGCATCGGCCAACTGCTTGCGCAGGGCGTCCAGCTCGGCGGCCTGGTCTGCGGCAAGCCGCTCGCGGTCGGCCTGGGAAGTATGGGCGAGCTCGGCCAGTTCGCTGGTCAGGCGCTCGCGGTCGTCCTCCAACTCCTGGATCTTGGCGGAAATTTCCTTCTTGGCCGTGCCCAGCTTGACGAGCAGCTCCTGGGTTTCCGCCACCGCGCGGGACTGCTCGCGCATGCGTTCGTCTTTGAAGGCGTGCAGGCTCTCCTGCTCGGCCAGGCGGGCGGAAAGGTCTTGAATGCTCTGCGCGGCCTCGCCGGCCTCGGCTTCAAGGATATGGATGCGCTCCTGCGCCTGATTCAAGCGGGCCTGGGCCTCGGCTTCATCGGCGCGGCGGGCCTGGTTCATGCGGGAGCCGGTCTCGGCCAGATGGGCGCGCATGGCATCGGCCTCCGAGGCCAGGGAGGCGTGGGCCTCCTTGGCCTTGCGCAACTCATCGCGGGCGCCCTCGGCCTCGGCACGGGCGCGGTTCACCTCGGCCTGAGCCTGGGCCTGGGCCTCTTCGGCCTCTCGCCGCGCCAGCAGGGTCTGGCTTTCGGCCTTGGCCACGGCCTGGTCGACACGGGCCTGGACCTTGCGCAGTTCGGCGCGGGCGGCCTCGGCCTCGGCGCGGGCGTTGTCGATCTCCTGAAGCGCCAGCTCGCGGGCCTCTTCCACCTCTCGCTGGACGCCCAGGGCGGAATGGGCCTCGGCCAGCCGGGTTTCCAACTCCGCGCGGCTGGCCTCCAGGGCCTGGACCTTGGAGGCGTAGTCCTCCAGCTGGTCCTGGGTCTTGGCCTGGGCGGCGGCGTACTCGGCCTTGAGGGCGGCCAGTTCGTCGGCTCCGGCCTTGGAGGTCTGCTCGGCGGTGGCGGCCAGCCGGGCCTTGAGCTCCTCTTGAGCCGCTTGCTGGGCATTGCCCCAGGCCTGTGCCTGTGCCAGCTCGGAGGCCAGGGCGGCGGCGCGCTCGCGGGACTGGCGCAGGGCCGTTGTGGCCTGCCGCGCGGCGTCCATGGCGCGTCGAAGTTCGTTCTCGCGCTGGGCCACCAGGGCGCCCAGGCGCTCGGCCTCGGCGGCGCTGGCCGTGTCGACGGGCGGGGCGGGCCGCGGCGTTTCCGGAACAGCGGCGCTGGCCCAGGTCAGGAAATGTCCGATGAGCACGCGCTCGAAGTAGCGCTCCACGTCCTCGTGGGCGCGGGCCCGGGAGCCCTTGTCGACCCAGGATTCGCGCACCAGGTCGTCGTAGGCCCGGCGCAGCAGGCGCAGGGTGCGCAGCGAGTCGGGCATGTCCATGCCGGCCTGGCGGTGTCCTGCGGCCAGCTCACGGCCAAGCAGCGCGGCGGGGTCGGTGGTGTGGTCGGCGCTGACTGTGGGGCGTCCCTCGGTGTCGAGCACCTGGGCCAGCACGCGGGAGCTGCCGGTCACGGCGCTTTCGACGGCTTCCTCGGCCAGGGCCTGTCCGGCGTGCTCGGCCAGCCGCCGCAGTCGCACGGCCAGCCACGGGCCGTTGGCCAGGGCCAGCCCGGCCAGGGTCATGACGTCAGAGGGGACCTGCTCGCTCATGGGGCTCCTTGAAACCGGGCGCTTCAGGGACTAGTTGCGATGCGCCGCGTCTTTCCCAGTGGCGGGGGCGGGCAAGGCGGACAAGAGCTTGTCGGCCCACTGGAAGGAGGCGTTGTAGGCATCGGCCACGGAGCCCGTGGGCAGGGAGAGCTGCAGGGCGTACTCGGCCATTTCCTCCCACTGGGTGTTCTCGATGGCCTGGGCCATGCCGAGCCAGGGGGTGTAGGGGCCGTTGCAGCCGCACAGGCCGGCGCTCAGGGAGTCGTCCAGGGACAGCCGGGACAGCACGCTGTCCATGGGCATGTCGAGCATGGCCGGCATGAGGGACAGAAGGCCGAGCAGGAACAGGCTCTCGGCCTCGTCGCGGCGGTCGGAGGCCACGGCCAGCAGCTCGAAAAACTTGGCGCGCTGGGCGGCCAGGTGCAAAAGCTCCCGGGCCTTGGAGGAGGGGGTCATGTCGGCCATGACCATGACCCGGAGCCAGGCGCAGAGGTGTTCCCACCCGGCCAGGAGCACCGCCTGGCGGATGGAGGAGACCTTCTTCAGCAGGCCGAAGTGCGCGGAGTTGAGCATGGCCAGCACCCGGTAGGACACCGAGGCGTCGGCCTCGATGGCGTTCACCAGCATGTCCGTGGGCGGTTCGTTCTGGCTCAGCAGGTTCATCAGGTTCATGCGCGTGGTTTCCGCAGCGGAGACCTTGCGCTGGACCAGGGTCTTGGGCTCGCGGAAGAAGTACCCGGAGAAAAGGCTGAAGCCGAGCGACCGGGCGAGGGCCTCGGTCTCGTGGCTTTCCACGCGTTTGGCCAAAAGCGTCAAGCCCTTGGCCGCCAGGGCCTTGGCCATGGAGCTCAAGCCCTTGATGCCGCCCAGAGGGTCGCGCATGTCCAGGATGACGATGTCCACCATCTCGAACAGGGGGCTGTCCGGGGGCATGGGCGCGGTCAGGTCCAGGGCAAGCTCGTAGCCGTCCTTGCGCAGGGAGCGCAGGGCCTCAAGGTAGGTGCTGTCGCCCAGGTCGTCGTGGGCGATGACCGGAAGCACGCACGCCGGCCCCAGGGCCTTGGGCACGGCGGTGAGCACGGCCGGGCCGGGCAGGTGGATGAGCGCCTTGTGCGGCTGGGCGCAGGTGTCCATGCAGGCGGGCAGGCACTGGATCACCGAGAGGGTGGCCAGCACCGGGTCTGAAAATTCCGAGTAGGTGTGGTCGAGGCAGCGCCGGTAGAAATGAAAATAGCCCCAGGTGTTCAGGGAGGCGTCCAGCACTGGCTGTCGGGCCACGAAAAGGGTTTCGTAGTGGGGTTGGCGCATCATTTCAGAAATCCCGGGGTCAGATGTTTCCGTAAAGAGGGTCAGGGCCGTGGACATATTCCGAAACAAATGCTAGCGACTCCCATCATGAATGTAAAGGCACTGTTGGAAGACGGCGCGGGGGGCGAATACCTCTCACACCTGTTCAGCATAGAGCGCTATGCCTGGATGGCGCTGTCCTACGACATGGCCCTGGCCGTGGACATGGACGGCTGCATCCTTGAGGCGAACGCCGCCTGGGCTCGCGCCTCCGGGCACTGGCCCGAAAGCCTGCGCGGGCAGTACCTGCTTGAATTCATGGATTTCGACGACCGCGAGCGCGTGCTTTCGAAATTCCAGTCGCTCATAACCAGCGACGCCGCCACCACCACCTTCGACTTCCGCTTCCGCTGCGCCGACGGGGCCTACAAGCGTTTCAACTGGAACATGCTCTTCTCGCCGGACAACGAGATCTTTTATTGCATCGTCAAGGACCTGAGCGACGTGCACGACCTGCGCCACGCCGCCTATCACGACACCCTGACCGGCCTGCCCAACCGCCTTTTCCTCACCGACGCCCTGCCGAGGCTCATCGAGGCCGCCGGGGAGCACGACCACATCCTGGCCCTCATGTTCCTCGACCTGGACGGCTTCAAGCAGGTCAACGACACCCTGGGCCACCAGGCCGGCGACGTGCTGCTCCAGGCCGTGGCCGAGCGCCTGCGCCAGTGCATCTCGCGCCCGGAGAACTGCGTGCGCCTGGGCGGCGACGAATTCGTCCTGCTGGAGACCTGGCCCTGCGACTGCCACGGGGCGGCCCGCCTGGCCGAGAGCGTCATCTCCTCCGTGAACCAGCCCGTCTCCATCGACGGCAACGAGGTGCACGTGGGCGTGTCCATCGGCATCGCCCTGGCCCCCACCGACGCCGACGTGCCTGCCGCCCTCATGGAACTGGCCGACCAGGCCATGTACCGCGCCAAACGCGGCGGCAAGAACCGCTACGTCTTCGCCGCCGATGAACTCAGGGGTTGTTCCTCCTCGACGCTTGAGTCCGTCGAAGCAAACGCGTAAAGAAGCCCCACCGGAGGCCTGCGGCAGACGCCGCCACAGCCAAAGCGCCCCGGCGGAGAACCCATGCGCCCCCTTGACCGGAACCTGCCCACCCTGGCCGGCTTTGCAACGGCCCTCGTGGCCCTGGCCGCAGCTGTGGCCCTCAACCTCGCCTTCTGGTGGGTGCAGGGCCGTCCCCAGGACATCCCCGACGCAGTGAGCTCCGAGGGCGGACCGGCGCGCATCAAGAGCGCCTCCTTCAGCCCGTACCGCTCCGGGCAGAGCCCCTTTGCCCAGCCCTTCACCCGCGCCCAGCTGGAAGAGGACGTGGCCTTCGCCGCCAAGCACTTCGAGCGCATCCGCACCTACGCCAACCGCGCGCAGTTCGCCCCGGTGCCGGAGCTGGCCCAGAAGCACGGCCTCAAGGTCATCCTGGGGGCCTGGGTCGGCGCCAACCTGAAGGACAACGAGCTGGAGATCGCGGGGCTCATTAAGCTCGCCAACGACTATCCGGACACCGTGGAGCGCGTGGTGGTGGGCAACGAGGTGCTGCTGCGCCGGGAGATCACCCCGGAGCTGCTCATCGACTACATCCGCCGCGTCAAGGCCGCGGTGAAGCAGCCCGTGACCTACGCCGACGTCTGGGCCTACTGGCTGGAGAACCCCAAGGTCGCGGCCGAGGTGGACTCCATCACCATCCACATCCTGCCCTACTGGGAGAACACGCCCACGCCCCTCGACGGCGTCATCCCGCACATGCTGGAGGCCCACGCCAAAATCGCCGCCGCCTATCCGGGCAAGCCCATCCTCATCGGCGAGATAGGCTGGCCCAGCGCGGGCCGCGTGCGCAAGGACGCCGTGCCCGGCCGCGTGGCCCAGGCCCGCTTCGTGCGAGAGATCATCAACACCGCCCACGACAAGGGCATCGACTACAACATTTTCGAGCTCTTCGACGAGCCCTGGAAGTTTGGGCAGGAGGGCACCGTGGGCGGCAACTGGGGCCTTGTGGACCTGGGGCGGCACATGAAGTTCCCCCTCACCGGCCCGGTCTCCGAGAAGCCCTACTGGCTGCTGGCTTTCTGGCTGTCCTCCGGAGCCGCGGCGCTGCTCTGCGCCCTGGCCCTGTTCCTGCGGCCGCCGCAGGGCTTCGGCCGGACGGCGCTGGTGGCCCTGGCGGGCCAGGGCCTGTGCACGCTTCTGGCCGTCAGCGCAGAGCAGTCCCTGCGCCTGGCCTTCGGCGTGGGCGGCGTCATCGGCGGGGTGCTCATGACCGGCGGCGGGGCCGTGTTGTGCCTGCTGGTGTTCAGCGAGCTGGCCGACCTCGCCACGGGGCGGCTGCCCGGCCCCGGGCCGCTGCAACCGGTCATCGCCCGGCTGGAGGGATTGCGCTCCCTGCGCTTCCGGCCCACTGGCCCGGAGGAGTCCTGGCGCACCCTGGCCGTGGGCTGGCTCGACCTCATCTTCGGCCTGGCCGCCCTGGCGCTCACCTTCGGGCTGATAGTGGACCCGCGCTACCGCGACTTCCGCGTGGCGCAGTTTCTGCCGGTGGCCCTGTGCATGCTGGTGCGGTTCTGGGCCACCCGCGAGCCGCCCCGGCCCGTGGGCAGCCCGCGCGAGGAATGGCTGCTGACGGGCGTGTTCGTGCTCGGCGCGGTGTGGATTCCGATTCAGGAGGGCTGGGTCAACCAGGCCGCCTGGGCCTGGAGCGCCACGCTGCTGCTTCTGGCGCTGCCCTGGGGCCTGTCCATCCGCAGGCAGGGCCAGGCCATCCGCCTGGGCCAGGCGGAGCGCCCGGCTGACACGCCCGCTGGCGGGCAGGCCGACTAGCGTCCGGGCGCCTGTCCGGCTATCTGTCCGACCAGAGCAGGCGGCGGCCCTTGCGGGTCAAGAGCCCGAGCGGCAGGCCCCGGAAATACAGCCCCACCAGGCTGCTCTCGCCGGGCAGCTCCAGGCTGCGGCCCGAGAGCAGGTCCAGAATGCTTTGCGGCTCGTCCACGTCGAGCCGGTCCGAGGCCGCCAGCTCCCCCACCGGAGGCAGCAGCAGCCGCGCGCGCGGGTCGGGCCGGAAGCGCCCGGCCGAGGCCGCGCCCAGCGGGAAGCCCTGCCAGCGCAGGCCAGGGCGGCGGCTCGTCAGCGCCAGCGCCTGTTCGTGCAGAAAATACACCTTGCCGCCAAAGTCGCGCGCCTCGCCCGGGGGCAGGTTGCCCGGGGCAAGCGGCCCGGCCGCGGCGAGGTCACGGCCGGACAGGACGCGCCCGCCAAGCTCCACCGGACCCTCCATCGCCCCATCGAAATCTTCGCCCTCGGCGGCACTGGGCGCGCCGCCGCCCTGCTTGACGAACCGCGCCAGGAAAAACCCCTGGCCCCCGGAATCCTCCGTCCCCTCTGGCGCTTGATCCGCCTTCGTGCCGCCCACCCGCAGAACGCCGTCGAGCCCCGGCAGGGCGGGCGGGCGCGGGGCGAAGCCCGCTGGCGCGGGCAGGGGCGAGAGGTCGAGCGGAAGGGTTTCCAGCGCCCAGGCCGCCTGCTCCTCGTTCTCGCGCACGTGGGTGGTGCAGGTGGAGTACATGAGCCTGCCGCCGGGCTTGAGCAGCGAGGCCGCGTGGGCCAGCAGCGCGCGCTGCAGGCGCACCAGGGTCTCGGCCTTCTCCGGGGTCCACAGGGTCATGACCAGCGGGTTCTTGTCCGCCGTGCCCCAGCCGCTGCACGGCGGGTCCAGCAGGATGCAGTCCAGGCTGCCCGGCGCGAGCGCCAGGTGCTGGGCCTCGGCCCCGACGGTGGCCACGTTGGCGGCGTTCATGCGGCGCAGGTTCTGGCGCAGGGTGGCCAGGCGGTCGCGCGAGGCCTCGCTGGCCAGCACGAAGCCCTCCGGCCCCACGGCCAGGGCCAGGATGCCGGTCTTGCCGCCGGGGCTGGAGCACATGTCCAGGCAAACGTCGCCGGGGGCCGCGCGGAGCATGGCCGGGGGCAGCATGGAGGAGCGGTCCTGGATGTAGATCAGCCCGAAGCTGGCGGCCAGGGACGAGCCCAGCGGAAAGGGTTCGGCTGTGAGCCTGCGGGCGCTGGGCAGAAACGGCTCGTCCTCGAAGGCGAAGCCCTGGGCCGCGAGCAGCGCCTCCACCAGAGGCGCCTGGTCCGGCGCGGTGGTGATGCGGAAGGTGCGGGCCGTGCCGGTCCTGTTGGCCTGGGGCGCGCACTCGGCCCTGAGCGGGTGGGCCGGGCCGGTCGGCTTGGCCTTCTTGCCGGTCTTCGCGGACTTTGCGGTCTTCGTCATGGGCTCGGGCATAGCCCGGCGCGGGGTGCCTTGGCAATGACCAGCGCCTTTCCCGCCGGGCGACGCGGCAAGGTTTCTTTTGCATGCCGCATGTGTTGGTGCTAAGGGCCTAGAACAGAAAACGGCTTTATGGTCGGAAGAGCAAACGTTTTTGCCTCGCAAGGAGGAGTCCACATGTCTTTCAAGAGATTATCAGCCCTGCTGCTGCTCGCGGTCCTGGTCTGCCTGCCCGCGCTTGCGCAGGCCCAGGGGGCGCGCACGTTCGCCGTGCTGCCGTTCAAGATCAATGGCGACAAATATCAATACATGAGCAAGGGCGCCCAGACCATGCTGATCTCGCGCCTTTCCTGGCCCGGCTATTTCGAGGCCGCGCCAAGGGGCAACGTTGATCGCGCCGGGAACAGCTTCCCTGCAAACCCGGCCGATGCCGTGACCCTCATGGGGCAGGTGGGCTCGGACTTCCTCATGGCCGGAAGCATCGACTTCAAGGACACCCAGGCCAATGTCGCCCTGAACGTTTATGACCGCAAAGGCCAAAGCTGGACCAAGACGGCCCAGGTTCCGGTGGAAGGCTTGGTGCCCGTGCTGGAGCGTCTGAGCGCCGAGGTGCGGACCGAGATCTTCAAGCGCCCCGGCGAGGACGCCAAGGTGCAGGAGCGCAAGGAGCTGCGCAAGGGCGAGGCGGCGAAGGCCACCGTGCCGAAGAACGCCGAGTTTGTGGTGGGCGATACGGGCGAGGCCCCGGTCGGTCCCAGCGGCGGGCCGGTGATGAACCCGCAGTTCCGCTATGAGGGCGGCGCCGAAACCCCTGGCCGCTGGCAGAGCCAGAGCCTGCGCTTCCCCTCCGTGGGCATGGTCGTGGGCGACTTCCAGGGCGACAAGAAGAACCGCGTCATCATCGCCAGCACGCACAAGCTCTATGTCTACGAATATTACCAGAACACCCTGAAGCCCCTGGGCGAGCACGACCTCGGCATGCGCATCAAGGTTCTGCGCCTGAGCGCCGTCGACGTGGACCGCGACGGTCGCGCCGAGCTCATCGTCTCCACCATGGACAACCCCGAGGGCAACGCCGAGCCAAAAAGCTTCGTCTTCAACGTCGTGAACGGCAAGTTCGAGGCGTTCTGCAAGCCGCAGAAACTCCACCTGGGCGTTGCGCGCGTCCCACCCAGCTTCCAGCCTGTGGTGGTGGGCCAGCGCAAGGGCTACCACGGCCCCTTTGAGGAATCCGGCGTCAGCGAGATGAGCTTCTCTGGCGGCGAGTTCACGCCTGTGCGCAAGCTGCGCCTGCCGAGCATCGCCAATACCTTCAACTTCAGCTACGTGCCCGAGGGCAGCACCTACAAGATCATGGTGCTGAACGAGTACAGCTACCTGAAGGTGTTCACCCCCGACCTGGAGCCCCAGTACAGCCAGGAGGAAGGCTACAACAGCTCCGCCGTGCACATCATCGTCGACGAGCGCCTGCCCGGCATGGACACCGGCAACCGCGACACGGGCGTGGAGGAATTCTACTACATCCCCATCCGCATGCTCCCTGTCTCCTTCGAGGCCGGAGCCAAGTACGAGCTGTTGCTGAACAAGGACATCTCCGTGGCCTCGCAGGTCTTCACCAAGTTCCGGCGCTTCTCCCAGGGCGAGATCCACTCCCTGTTCTGGGACGGCGTGGGCATGAGCATGGCCTGGAAGACCCGGCGCATCAAGGGCACCGTGGTCGACCTGGGGCTGGACGACCTGAGGAACGACGGCAGCAGGCAGCTCATCGTCTGCCTGAACACCTATTCCGGCGCCGTGGGGCTGAGCAACGAGAAGACCGTCATCGTGACCTACGACCTGGATTCGAAAAAATAGCCGCCGTCGCGGAGGGAGGGCCGGAACGCCCGGCCCTTCCTCCGCCGGTTTCCTCCCGCACAAGGCCCCCATGCCAGACGACGCCGACAGCCGACCTTCCGCCCCCGGGCAACGCCTCCTGCCCCTCATCGTCTCCCCCGAGGAGGCGGGCCAGAAGCTCCTGCAATTCCTCACGCGCCGCCTGACGGGCGCGGTGCCGGGCTCGGCCCTCTTGAAGGCCATCCGCACCGGGCAGGTGCGCGTGGACGGTGGGCGCAAGCAGCCCTTCTTTCGTCTCGCCGCCGGGCAGGAGGTGCGCGTGCCGCCCTTCCTGAAGCCGGGACAGACCCAGCCGGAACAGGCCAACCCAGGCCGTGACGAGCCAGGCCGGGCAGCCCCCGCGCAGGGCGCCCCGGCCCCGCTTCCCCTCAGCATCCTCTATGAGGACAACGGGCTGGTGGCCGTGGCCAAGCCCGCCGGGCTGTGCGCCCACGCCGGCACCCGGCACCCGGACTCCGTGGCCGACCGCCTGAAGGCGCTGTACGCCGGCGCGCCCTTTTTGCCCGTGCTGGCCCACCGCCTGGACAAGGACACCTCGGGCATCCTGCTGGCGGCCAAGAGCTACGCCGAGCTCAGGCGCCTGGGAGACCTTTTCGCCTCGGGCGGGGTGTCCAAGACCTATCTGGCCTGGGTGGACGGCAGCTGGCCGGGCCGCGGCGCGGAACTGCTGGAGGACACCCTGGAGCGCCTGGAGCTGGCCACCGGAGAAGTGGCCGGACGCAAGAAGATCGTTCGCGCCGAGGCTTCCCCGGCCCCTGGCGGCAAGGGCGGCGGCCAGGGCAAGCTGGCCAGGTGCGAAGTAACGCCGCTCTTGCGCAAGCGCGCGGCCACCTTGATGCAGGTGCGCCTGCTGACTGGCCGCACCCACCAGATCCGCGTGCAGCTTTCCCTGCGCGGGCACCCCATCATCAGCGACGCGGTCTACGGCCGCAAGGTGCGCGGGCTGACCATGCTGCTCCACGCCCTGTGCCTGCGCCTGCCCGGGCGCGCCCTGTTCCTGGCCCCGGCCTGGAGCGGGCCTTTCGCCCTGCCCGAGACCCTGCTGGACCGCCTGCGCGAGGAGCTTGGCGCCTAGACCCCGCAGCAGGCCCGTCCCTTCTGGCCCCGATTTTGCTTGCGTTCCGCAAAACAAACGGTCCGGCAGATTCTGCCGCGCCAGAAGGAGCACGCCCATGCGCCGCCTCATCCTGTGTCTGTTTTGCGCCCTCGCCGTTTCGAGCTTAAGCGGCTGCGGCACCATCTACAAAGCCTCGGTGGACGAGCGCGACGTCGGCACCTTCGTCGACGACGGCCGCATCGAATCCTCCGTGCGCGCCCGCATCATCAACGACTCCATCGTCAAGCTGCGCGACATCAGCGTGAATTCTTTCCTGGGCACCGTGTACCTGGTGGGCGAGTTCGACGCCGACCAACAGAAAATGCGCGCCGTGCGACTGGCGCGCGAGGTGGACGGGGTGCGCCGCGTCACCGTGGTGCCTTTTCAGAAACGTGACGATCCCACCTGCGGCACCACCGACGACCTGGCCCTCTACGCCAAGGTCAAGGCCCGCCTCGTGGAAGATCAGGACATCTGGTCCACCCAGGTGGACATCAAGATGGTGCAGTGCAACGCGGTGGTGCTGGGCCTGGTCAAAAGCCAGCGCGATGCCAACCAGATCATCGCCCACGTGAACGCCGTGGAAGGCGTGCGCACCGTTCAGAACTACATCCGCATCATAAAGTAGCGGCGCGGCCGGCCGATACGAAAGACATGGACAACGCGCATCGCAATACAACGGCTATGGCCCGGGTGGGGCTGCTGGCGCTGCTGCTTCTGGCCTTGGGGCTTGGCGGCTGCGCTCCGGCGCACATCGCCCCGGAGCCCTTGCCGACCCTGAGCCAGGGCGCGCGCAACCCGGTGGTGGCGGCGGCGCGGTCGCTCACCGGGGCGCCCTACAAGTGGGGCGGCGAATCTCCCCAGACGGGCTTCGACTGTTCCGGGCTGACCTGGTGGGCCTACCGCCAGGTGGGCGTGGACCTGCCGCGGGTGTCCTACGACCAGTACGAGGTGGGCCACCCGGTGGGCCGCCGCGACATCGGCCCCGGCGACCTGGTGTTCTTCCGCCTGCGCGGCAACCGCAAGAACATGCACGTGGGCATCGCCACGGACAACGACTCCTTCATCCACAGCCCCAGCAGCGGCGGCCGCGTGCGCGAGGAACCCTTCGACACCCCCTACTGGCGCGAGCACTACATAGGCGCGCGCCGGGTGCTGCGGAGCGGCGGCTAGAACCGGCGCGAACCACCTTATCTTCCTCCCGATATTGACCCACGTCGGCTTTTTGTGGCAACAAGTGCGAGCCTCTTCTTTTCATGAGGCCCGGAGGCGGCTTTGCGCCGTCCCACGCCTTGCAAGCCCATTTCGCGAGAGACAGGGGGAACACGATGAAAAGCGTTCATGTCATGCTGAGGATGGCCGTTCTTGCGGCGCTGTTCGTTTGGTGCCTGGCCCAGCCGACGGCCCAGGCCCTGGCGGCCCAGACCCCGGCCGAGGTCGCTGCGGCCATGCAGGCCCGGCTGGACAAGGACCCCGCCGACCTTGACGCCAAAGCCCAGCTCGCCAACGCCCTGATCCAGACGGGCGACATCGCCAAGGCCGAGACCCTGGTGCAGGAGGTTCTGGCCGCCCAGCCCGGACACCCCATGGGATCCTATGTCCTTGGCAACGTCCTCGTCACCAAGGGTGAAACCGCCAAGGCCATCGCCGTGCTGCGCGGCGTGCGCGACGAAACCAAGCCGCTTGTGCGCCGTGCCGTGGCCCAGTTCGTCACCCTGCTCGAGATGACGGAGAGCGCGCGCCTGGCCCAGGAGGCCCTCAAGGCCGAGCAGGCGGGCCAGCCCGCCGCCGTCGCCCCCGGCAGCATCGCCGTGTTTCCCTATGGCGACCTTTCGCCGGACAAACAGTATGCCCCCTTGCGCAAGGCGCTCACGGCCATGCTCATCTCCGACCTGAGCGCAGCCAAGAGTTTAAAGGTGCTGGAGCGGGTGCGCCTGCAGGCCCTCTACGACGAGATGGGGCTCGGCAAGGCGGGCGCGCTGGACGCACAGACCGCGCCCCGGCTGGGCCGCATCCTTGGGGCGCAGAGCGTCGTCACCGGCAACCTCGGTGGCGCCCTTACCGCCACCACCAGCCTTGTCGAGCGCACCGGCAAGCCCGCCATCAACTTCGCTGTGGACCAGGCGCCCGACAAGTTCTTCCAGCTCGAAAAGGACACCGCCTCCCAACTGCTGGCAAAGCTCGGAGTGCAGCCGGACGCGGCTGAGGCCAGAAGCCTCAGGATGCCGCAGACCAAGGACCTCCAGAGCGTCATGCTCTACGGCCAGGGGCTGGACGCCCTGGACGCGGGGCAGTGGCAGAGCGCGGCCGATTTCTTCAAGAAGGCCCTGGCCCGCGACCCCTTCTTTGACTTGGCGGCAGGGGCGCTCGATTCCACTCCTCCGCGCGACGCCCCGACCCTGGCCCAGTTCAGCGCCATGTCCAGCCTGCAACGGGGCGGCATCTTCGGCGGTTCCCTCGCCGCTGCTGCTGCGGCCCAGGCCGCGGCAAACGCCGCCGCCGCCAGGGCCGTGTCCTTCGGCTGCTTCACCAGGGACACCCAGGTGGCCATGGCCGACGGTTCGTTCCGGCCCATCACCTCTCTCCAGCTCGGTGACATGGTGCAAAGCTTCGACGCAGCCACCAAGACCCATGTGGCCAGGCCGGTGGTCCAGAAGCTGGTGTTCGAGCAGAACCACTACCTGCTGCTGAACGGACAGCTGAAGCTTACGGAATCCCACCCGGTCCTGAAAGCCGACGGGACCTGGGCCGAGGCCAAGAATCTGCGCCCCGGCGACCGGCTCACAGGGCGTGACGGGCTCATCGACGTGCGCAGCCTGGAGCGCGTGGGGACCGACGAGTACGTCTTCAACTTCGAGATCGCCAAGAGCCACACCTACCTGATCCGAGGCGCGGGCGGCACCGTCTACGTGGTCCACAACGCCAAGGGCGGCTCCTAACACCCTCTGTCAAGAAAAGAGCAGGCACATATGAACAAACTCCTTCACATTGTCCTCGGCGCGCTGGCTGCGCTTCTCGCCGCCGGAACCCTGTGCTTCGCCCAGGATCCTGCCCCGGCCAACTACGCCTTCCCCGCCCCCGGAACCCGCTGGCAAATGGCCGTGAACAACGACGGCAAGCCCAGCCTGGTCACCTCCACCGTCCTTGAGGATGGCGACTACCAGGGCCAGAAGGTCCACCGCGTCTCGATGTCGGACGGCGAGGCGGAACCCAGCATCGACATCCTCGACCTGGACACCGGCAACTGGATCACCACCCTCGTTGGCGGCGTGCCGCACCGTGGCGTCTACGCCAAACCGCACAACGCCCTCTTCTCCTGGCCCCTGACGACGGACAAGAGGTGGCGCGCGGACTTCCTCTACGGTTCCTACGGTCCCCACGAAATGCGCGTCTATGTTGACGCCTATGAAGAGGTCACCGTTCCCGCAGGCACGTTCAAGGCCTACAAGGTGATCGCCGCCGACCCCGCAGGGCGCTGGTACCGGACGACCTACTGGTACGCTCCCTCCATCGGCCTTGTGGTCAAGCGCGAGGACTGGGCCAAGCAGAAGGGCAGGAAACAGTCCGAGCTCAAAGCCTATCGGCTGGTCGCGCAGTAAGCGCGCGCGGCAGCAATACAACACAGCAGAGGGGGCCGGGCGGCCCCCTTTGTTCTGCGTTTCGGCGGGGTGCCGAAGCTCAGAACGCTGCCGCGAACCGGGCGGACCACGGTGTCCCGTCATGAAGCCAAGGGCTTTTTCCGCTGTGGACCCGCCCGCTGCCTGGGGCTTCCCTAGCGGGCAAGAGCCGTGCTATGGCCTAGCGCACCGTCTGAACCGAGGAGCCGCAGCCCATGTCCGTCAGCAAAAGCGTCATGATCTTCTCCGGGTTGGCCGCAGCCACGCTGGTGGCCGGGGCGCTCGTCCTGGCGCTCGACCTGTTCCCGAATCCCTTCGCGGCCCCGGCCTCGGCTCCTGCCCCCGTCCAAAGGGTCAACCAGGTGACGGTCCCGGTGACGACTCCTGCGGAGGCTCCGGTTGAGGCTTTGGTGGGCCCTTCGGCGGAGGCACCCGTGGCCGCCACGCCGCAAGCCGTCCCGGTCCCGCCCGCAACGGTCCTGGCCGCAACGGTCCAGCCCGCAACGGCCAAGGCCGCCGCTGAAATCCCGCTCCCCGGCCCCGGCGAGGCCCAGGCCGCGCCCGTGCCCGGCGGCGGGGCCGCCCTCGCCTGGAAACCCGGCGCACCCTGGAACTTCAAGGCCTACCAGGCCGCCATGCGCCAGTCCGGGCGGGAGTCCGAGCTGTCCGAGAGCGCGTTCGCGGAGCTGCAGGCGCGCAAGGCCACGGCCATGCTGGCCATCGAGAGCTACCTCAAGCGCCGCTTCGGCAAGGCCGACGAGAACGTGCTGCGGGCCTTCCGCGAGCTGCCGCGCGAGTATTTCCACTACGACTACCAGCGCAAGAAGTCCTTCGCCAGCAACTGCTACGAGCCCGCGCCAAAGCCTTGGGCCATCGGCTACGGCTCGGCCCTGTCGGACTATCTGGGGCAGGCGTACATGACCCAGCTCTGCCGGCCCCGGCCCGGCGACACCGTGCTTGAGATCGGCACCGGCTCCGGCTTCCAGAGCTCGCTGTTGTCGCGCATCGTCAAGAGCGTCTACTCGGTCGAGATCATCAAGCCGTTGGGCACGGAAGTGGCCAAGATCTACCAGCCGCTGGGCCTGGACAACGTGCGCACCCGCGTGGGCGACGGCTACTTCGGCTGGCCCGAGGTCGAGGGCGGCTTCGACATCATCATGGTCACCTGCGTGGCCCGCTACGTGTCCCCGGAGCTCTTGAAACAGCTCAAGCCCGAGGGCCGACTGATCGTGCCCATCGGCCAGCCCTTCAAGAAGGGCCAGGTGCTCTACGTGTTCACCAAGGACAAGGCGGGCAAGGTCCACTCGCGCAAGGACATGGGCGTGTTCTTCATCCCCATGACCGGCAAGATCCTGGCAGGCACCCCATAAACGCGCCACGCCCCACGCTCCGGCCCCGGCTCCGGGGTCCGGCCCTCCTGCTGGCGCATGTCCTGGCCCTCACCCTGCTGCCCGCCGGGCTGTGTCGCGCAGCGGAGCCCTCAAGCTCCCGCCAGACCATCAACGACATCGTGGAATCCCTGACCCGCCCGCCCCAGCAGGAGCGGCAGCAGACCGCCACGAGCTTTCCCAAGACCCCGGCCAAGCCGAAGGCCCGGCAGACCGGCCCCACCGCCCCGGCCATGCCCACCGCGCCGGTTGTCCAGACCCTGCCCACCAGCCCTGTGGCGCCTCTGCCCGGCTCGGCCTTTTCCGTCGACGGCCAGGATTCCCGGCCCCGACAGCCCGCCCCCCCCGCGCAGAACCGGCAAGGCGCCGTCCAGCAGGGCTTCGCCGAGCTGCGCCTGGAGCACGACGGCCTGGAGCGTCTGGCCCTGGTGGTCGAGCCGCGGCCAGTGGCGCGCCGGAAGGATCAGGCCGCGCAGCCGCTGCCGGTGGTGATCTTCCTGCACGGCGCGGGCGGCTCCGCGCGGCTGGCCATGCGCCAGACCGGGCTGGCGGCCCTGGCCGAGCGTGCGGACTTCATCGCCGTGTTCCCGGAGGGCCAGGCCACCCCGCAAGGCCAGGAGTACGCGGGCATTCAGACCTGGAACGCCTGGAACTGCTGCGGCTACGCCCGCGACCAGAAAATCGACGACGTGGGCTACCTCGCCGCGCTCATCGGCCGCCTCAAGGCCGACCATCCCGTTGACGCCCGGCGCATCCATCTGGCCGGCTTCTCCAACGGGGCCATGCTGGCCAGCCGCTTCGCCCTGGAGCGCCCGGGCGTCGTGGCCAGCATCGCCTCCGTGGCCGGGAGCCTGCCCTGCGACACCCCGCCGCCCAGGGAGCCTCTGCCCGTGCTCCTCATCCACGGCAACCGCGACCGTGTGGCGCGCTTCGGCCCGGCGGCCGGGCAGCAGCGCAGCGGGCGCCTGTGCGAGGACTTCCCGGCCAACGCCCAGGCGGACTTCTGGGTGCGCGGCCTGGGGCTTTTGCCCAAGGCCAGGAAGGTGGTGGACGGGCGGCAGGTGCGCGCGCGCGTGGAATACTACGGGCCGGAGAACGCGGCGGACAGCAAGACCGGCAGGGCGTCGGTGGAGTACGTCATCGTCAAGGGCGGCGGCCACGCCTGGCCCGGCGGCGAGGCCGTGCGCTTCCGCTACTGCGACCTGCCCACGCCGGACCCCGACGCCACGGCCCTCCTGTGGGAGTTCTTCAAGCGGCAGGCGCGGCCCGTCGGCCCGGAAAAAGCGGCCGCAGTCAAGGCCTCGCCGCAGCGGAAATCAGGGAAGAAGGCCCGGAACTAGGGCTTGCCGGGACTCGGCAAGGCGGAATCTGGCTCGCGCAGCAGGCGCAGGCCCGTGAACTCGTCGCGAGAGTCCGGCTCCAGCTTGCCGCGCATGGCCGTGCGGGCGTCCCGCGCCAGGGTGCCGAAGCTGCCGCCGCGCCTAACGCGCCAGTCCGCCGGAGTCCGGCCGGGATCCACGCAGAGCGGGGCGTCCTTGGGCGAGCGGGCGTAGAAGCCCCGGTCAAAGACATCCTCGCACCACTCGAAGACGTTCCCCATCATGTCGTGCAGGCCCAGGCCGTTGCGGGCCTTGCCCCCCACGGGGTGCGCCCTGCCGCCGGAGTTCTCGTAGTACCAGCCGGCCTCGTTCTCGCTCACCGCGCCGGGAAAGCTCTCCATGCGCCCGCCGCTGCGGGCCGCGTATTCCCACTCGGCCTCGGTGGGCAGGCGGAACGCCCCGCCGCCCCGCGCGGCCGACAGCTCCGTCAGCCTCGCGGCGAACCGCCGCGCCTCCGCCCAGCTCACCAGCGCCACGGGCAGGTCGCCGCCGTCCTTCGCCAAAGGCTGCCCGCCAGGGGCGGCTGCGCCCATGACCTTGGCCCACTGCTCCCGGGTGACCTCGAAGCGGCCCAGCCAGAACCCGCCCACGCAGACCCTGTGCGCCGGGTGCTCGTACAGCTCGCAGTCCTGGGTCCACGGCCCGCAGCCCATGTCGTAGCAGCCGCCCGGCACCCAGGCGAACTCCATGCCCGTGACGGGCTCGCGCATCAGCTCGCCGGGCGTGCGGGCCTGGGCGGTGCGGGCCGCCAACGCCACAAGGAGCGCGCTGGCGAGCGCGCACAGAAACAGAACGTCGGTACGGCGCATCGAACCTCCCGGAATTGGCGCACATGTACCAGAAACCACGGTCGGCCCGCAATGGCCCTGCCTGCTTCCATCCCCCATATATGACTCAAGTCAAGGCGCTCTGCCGCTGTCCGTGCGAGGGTCGACTCCAGCGCCGCGATCCGGCATTCTGGCCTGTGAGCTCAACGGACACGGCAACACATCCACAGCAGGAGAAGCCATGACCATCACCAGAAAGAACCCCGCGCCCAAGGTCAAGGGGGCCATCGCCCAGCGCGGAACAGACTCCTACGCCATCGTGCCGCGCCTGCCTTCCGGGGTCATCACAGCGGACCAGCTGGAAGCCCTGGCCAAGGCCATCCGCCAGTACGACATCCCCATCGCCAAGCTGACCTCGGGTCAGCGCATCGCCCTGGTGGGCATCAAGGCCGACGACGTTCCGGCTGTCTGGGCTGGGCTCGGCATGGGCGAGGGCCGCGCGGTGAAGCACGGCGTGCACTACGTGCAGGCCTGCCCCGGCAACGCGGCCTGCGGCTACGGCCAGCAGGATTCCCTCGGCCTGGGCGCGCGGCTGGAGGAGATGTTCAACGGCCTGGACCTGCCCGCCAAGGTCAAGGTGGGCGTGTCCGGCTGCCCCATGTGCTGCGGCGAGTCCTACGTGCGCGACATAGGGCTGGTGGGCCGCAAGAACGGCTGGACCGTGGTCTTTGGCGGCAATGCGGGGGGCCGTCCGCGCGTGGGCGACGAGCTGGCCGCGGGTCTCGACGCCGACGCAGCCCTGGCCCTGGTGGGCCGGGTGCTCGCGCATTATCGCGACAACGCCAGGAAGTGCCAGCGTACGGCCAGGTTCGTGGAGGCCAGGGGCATCGCCAGCGTTCGCGCTGCGCTGGACCTGCCGGAAACGCTGGCGGAGGCCGCCGCGCAGGATTGATTCCCGCCGCGAATCTGCTATGAACATGGCAGGAGTCCCCGGCCCCAAGCCGCCGGGGGCGGGAGGCGGTCATGAACGCGTCGCGCCTTGCTCTCTGCCTGCTCCTGCTGGCCCTGCTCGCGGCCTGCGTGGGCGTCAAATACTCTGACCAGCCGCTGACGGCGGTGGACCTCACGGAACCGGGCGCGAGCCCCGGAGTGAGCACGCGAGTGCTGGCCCAGGCCAGCGACTGGCGCAACACCGGGGTGTTCGTGAAGCAGGGCGCCGCCTACTCCATCTCGACCAACGGGCGCTGGCGGGCCTGGCCCGGCTGCAAGTGGACCGACGCCGACGGCCTGGACATGTACACCGGCCTGTGCCTGGATCTGGGCGGGTCGATCCTCAGGGGCTGGACACATCAGGCGCTCATCGCCCGCATCGGCGAAACCGGTGTGCCGTTTGGCGTGGGCAAGGCCCTCCAGTTCATCGCTCCGGCGGACGGACTGCTGTACCTGCACATCAACGAACAGGACCGTGGCGTCTGGGACAACGAGGGCTATGTTGACGTGACCGTGGCCCTGGGCGGTCCCCAGGTTACGGGGCTCGCGAGCCAGGCGCCGGGCCTAAGCGTCCCCTCCGTCCCGCTTCAGGCCACGCCGCAATACCCCGGCCTGCGCGCCAAGAAGGCCGCCAGCTCCGGCGGACCCGGCGCGGGCGCGCCGCCATCCACCCTGGCCCCGCAGCCCCTGCCGCAAACGATCACGCAGCCGCCGCTGGCGACAGGTCTGCCCCAGGCGCCGTCCCACCAGGTGCTGGGCAAGGTCGGTCTGCGACGGGTGGCCCTGGTCATCGGCAACGGCGCGTACCCAAACGCGCCCCTGCGCAACCCCGTCAACGACGCCCGCGACATGGCCGCCGCCCTGCGCAGCCTGGGCTTTGAGGTCATCCTGCGCGAGAACGCCTCCCTGCGGCAGATGGAGGACGCCGTGGACGAGCTGTGGACGCGCCTCAAGGCGGGCGGCGCGGGCCTGTTCTTCTTCGCCGGGCACGGGCTGCAGGTGGGCGGGCGCAACTACCTGGTGCCGGTGGACGCGCGCCTCTCCGCCGAGCAGGACGTGAAGTACCGCTGCATGGACGCCGGGCTGGTGCTGGGGCGCATGGAGAACGCTGGCAACCAGCTGAACATCGTCATCCTCGACGCCTGCCGCAACAACCCGTACTCGCGCGGGTTCCGCTCCGCCCAGGAAGGGCTGGCCAAGATGGACGCGCCCAGGGGGTCCATCGTGGCCTACGCCACGGCCCCGGACTCTGTGGCGGCCGACGGCGGCGGCAAGAACGGCGTGTACACCGGCCAGCTCCTCAAGCACATGCGCACGCCCGGTCTGCCCATCGAGGAGATGTTCAAGCGGGTGCGCATCGGCGTGCTGGGCGAGACCCACGAGAAGCAGGTGCCCTGGGAGTCCAGCTCCCTCACCGGGGACTTCACCTTCAAGGAGCTTGCGCGCTAGGCCCGGCAGGGGGCTTGTGGCCCGCGGCGCGAAGGGTTAAATGACGAGCACGCATCCCCAACCAACGACCGGAGGCCCCATGCCGCGTTCCCTGTCTCCCCGCCTGCTCGCAGCCGTTTTCGCCATCGCGCTGCTGGGCGGCTGCGTGACCACCCAGAAGGTTCCCGTGAGCACCGACCCGAGCGGCGCGCTGGTCTACCTGGACGGCCAGCAGATCTGCGCCGCCACCCCGTGCAGCGTGGAGATGGCCACCGGCCAGAACCACCTGCTGACCATCATCAAGGAAGGCTACGGCCAGAAGGACATCCCGGTGCGTCCCGTCGCCGCGTCCGGCGGGGGCTCGGCCTTGAGCCCGGAGATCGTCACCGTGCGGCTGTACAAGCCCGATGAGGTGGACGTGCGCGACACCGGCAAGGTGGTGGACACCGCCGTGGGCATGGGCATCGGCGTGCTCAAGCGCGTGCTGGAGGATGCCGCCAAGAACGCCGAAAAGAACCAGGACCTGGCGCCGGAAAAGTAGCGGCGCCCCCCCCCCGAGGGGAGCGGCCCCAAACGCGCAAGGCCCGGCCTTCCCTGAACGGGAGGCCGGGCCTTGTGGCGTTGGCGTGGCGACGTTTTGCCGGAGGGGCGTTAGCCTTGTTCCTGCCGCCGGAAGGCGAGGTCCGGCAGCATGGCCCAGGCGGGCGCCAGCGGAGCCGGAGCGCAGCGGCGTGCTCCTTTTTCGGGCCCGCGGCCGGGCGCCAGGCGCGTCAGGCAGGCCGCGCACAGGGTGCCGTCCGAGTCCTCGAAGAGATGGTCGGTGCGATTGATATGGTGCCCGCAGGCTGCACAACGATGACGGATCATGGGTGCCTCCCGCGCGACATTGAGCCGCGCTGCCCAGGTCGATGCATCTTGCGTGCCGGGAACAATCTGCCCCGGAAATCAACTATCGAAACTATCTATCGCAGATACACGGATTTCCCTTGGCTGTGCACGCCTGTTCTGGTAGGGATTACCCATGCAGTCATTCTCCGCATTTCCCGCAGCACCGCAAAAAGTCCGGCTGACCCAGGGCGTACGCGCCGCCGGTTGAGCCGCCAAGGTGGCTCCAGGGGACCTGGAGCGGATACTCAAGGGCCTGGTTGTCGGCCAGGACGAACGCATTCTCTCGGGGCCGCGCGGCGGCAACGAGGACGCCGTGGTGGTGCGCTTTCCGCCCGGCATGGCATTGGTCCAGACCGTCGACTTCCTGACGCCCGTGGTGGACGACCCCTTCCAGTTCGGGCAGATAGCCGCCGCCAATTCCCTTTCCGACGTGTACGCCGTGGGCGGCGAGCCGCTGACCGCCATGAACGTGTGCTGCTTCCCGGCGCGCAACATGCCGCCGGAGGTCCTGGGCGCCATCCTCAAGGGCGGGCTCTCCAAGATCCATGAGGCCGGGGCGGTGCTCTGCGGCGGCCACAGCGTGGAAGACCCGGAGATCAAGTACGGGCTGTCCGTGTCCGGCGTCATCGACCCCGACAAGATCGCCACCAACCGTGGGCTAAAGCCCGGTGACGCCCTGGTGCTGACAAAGCCCATCGGCACCGGGGTGCTGGCCACCGCCGTGAAGGCCGGTCGGCCCGGCGCGGAGGCGCTCGAAGCGCTGCTGCTGCAATGGTGCGCCCGGCTGAATCGAGGCGGGGCCGCCGTGATCCGCGAGTTGGGGCTCAAGGCCGCCACCGACGTCACGGGCTTTGGCCTGGGCGGGCACTTGCTGGAGATGGCGCAGTCGAGCGGCGTCTGCGCGGAGCTCGACCTCGCGGCCGTGCCCTTCTTCCCCGAGGCGCTGGAGCTTGCGGCGCTGGGGCTTTTGCCCGGCGGCAGCGTGTGCAACCTGAACCACTACATGCCGCGCGCGCACCGGGCTCCCGGCCTGGACGACCTGCGCGTGGCGCTGGTCTTCGACGCCCAGACCTCGGGCGGGCTCATCCTCGGCGTGTCGCAGGACAAGCTGGCCGATGCCCAGGCCATGCTTGAGGCCTCCGGCGACCTGTCCGTGTGCATCGGCCGCGTGGTTGACTGCCGTCCCGGCGGCCCGTCCCTGCTCCTGCGTTAAAGCCCGATCGACCAGCGCTCCACGAAGGCCGCCACGTCGAACTTCCGGCGCGCGCCGGAGAGCGTCATGCTGCGCACGGTCCCGAACACTGGCCGCTCCGGCCAGGGCCTGTCGTGCACCCCGCCGATGCTCCAGGCCATCCCCGCGTACCCGTTCACGTCGCGGCCATCGAGCGACAGCGCGTCGTTGAGCCGCAGGCAGCGCGCCAGCGCCGTGGCCGCGTCCGGCGACCACAGCAGAATCTGCTTGGCCCAGTACATCCTGAGCCAGCCGTGCATGTGCCCGGTGGCCAGCAGTTGACGCTGGGCCGCGTTCCAAAGCGGGTCCGGCGTATCACCGGCCTCCAGCTCGGCCTCGCTGGCCAGGTGCGGACGCGGGTCGTCCTGGTGCTTTGCCAGCGTGGCCGCCGCCCAGGCCGGGAAGGCCTCCGGCGTGTCGTAGTCCGGGGTGTGCAGGCAGAAATTCTCGGCCAGTTCGCGCCGCACGATGAGCTGCTCCAGAAAACCGTCGCGGGCCTCGGCCGGAACGTTCCTGGCCGCCAGCACTTTGAGCGCCACCCGCTGGGCGGAAAGCTGGCCGAAGTGCAGGTACGGCGAGAGCAGCGAGCAGGCCGGCTCCACCGGCGTGTTGCGGTCATCGGCATAGCGCGGCAGGCCGTCGCGCAGAAACGCGTCCAGGCGGGCCTGGGCAGCGGCCTCCCCCGGCGCGAAGGCTTTGGGTGGCGGGCCGAACTCAGCGCTCAGCGCCTCCCAGTCCGCTCGCGGCAGGGGCGCGTCCCACGCGACCGGGTGCGGCGCCAGGGCCGGGAACTCGTCCAGGAACTCCGGCAGCAGGCGCTGGATCTTTGGCCGCAGGGTGCGGGCCATGTACTCGCGCTTGTCAGAGGCCGCGCGGACGGGAACCACGTTGCGCCCGTCCACCTCCACCACCGGCGCGTCCAGCCTCGGCAGGGCCTCGGCCAGCCAGGCCCGCTTGGGCTTCGTGGGGTCGGCGTCGGTGACCACCAGCCCGGCCCCGACAGACCGCGCGAACGCAGGAATCTCGCGCCCGGGCTCGCCGCGCAGCAGCGCCAGAGGGATGCCGAGAGCCTCCAGCGCCGCCGCAGTCTCCCGCAGGCCACGCACCAGAAACGCGAAATGCTCCGGCCTGGCCTGGCCGAAATGCCGCGCCAGGCAGAACGCCACGCACAACGGCCTGCCGCGCTCCCGCGCCAGTTCAAGCGCGTGCGCCAGCGCCCAGTTGTCGGCCGCGCGCAGCTCGCGGTGCATCCAGTAGACCACTGGGCCATCTTGTTGTGGTCTGCTGTGGATGAGCCTTGCGCGGGCGGGATGCATGGACACTCCTTGGGAAAGAGATGCCTCCGGCGGCCAAATGGGGGGGGTCGGGGGGAAATCATTTCCCCCGGCCGCCGGAGGCTCGGCTCCCGGCGGACTCCAGTGGGGCGGAGCCCCTGGTGCCTGTGCCTAGGCCACTTCCAGGCCCTGTTCGCGATATTCGTTGAGCTTGTTGCGCAGGGTGCGCACGGAGATGCCGAGCAGTTGGGCGGCCAGGGTGCGGTTGCCGCTGGTTTCGTCCAGGCTTTTCAGGATGAGCTGCTTTTCCATTTCGTGCAGGGGCATGACCGAGAGCGCGTCGCGCAGGGTGGCCGGGGGCGGGGCGGAGTCGGCGCTGGCCTGCCCGGTGGGCAGGGGCGCGGGCGCGGCGTCGGCGGGCGTTTCCGGAGCTTCGACGATGTCGATGCCCCAGGTGTCGCCGTCGAGCAGGAAGTGCCGCTGCTGGATGGGGCCGCCCTGGGCGAGCAGCACGGCGCGCTCCATGAGGTTCTGCAGTTCGCGCACGTTGCCCGGCCAGTCGTAGCTGGCCAGCCAGGAGCGGGCGTCCTCGGCGAAGACTTGCGGCCCCATGCCGTAGGCTGCGGCGTATTTGCCGGCGAAATAGTCGGCCAGCACCAGCACGTCGTCGCCGCGTTCGGCCAGTGCGGGCAGGCGCAGGGGGATGACGTTCAGGCGGTAGAACAGGTCCTGGCGGAACTTGCCCTCGCGCACGGTCTGTTCCAGGTCGCGGTTGGTGGTGGCCAGCACGCGCACGTCCACGCCGATGGTTTCCACCCCGCCCACGCGGTCGATCTCGCCCTCCTGCAGCACGCGCAGGAGCTTGGCCTGCAGGGCCAGGTCCATCTCGGTGATCTCGTCGAGCAGGATGGTGCCGCCCTGAGCCAGCTCGAACTTGCCGAGCTTGCGGTTGATGGCCCCGGTGAAGGCGCCCTTCTCGTGGCCGAAGAGCTCGCTCTCCAGCAGGTGCTCGGGCAGGGCCGCGCAGTTGATGGCCACGAAGGGCTCGCGCGCGCGGTCGGAATTGTGGTGGATGAACCGGGCGAACATTTCCTTGCCGGTGCCGGAGGGGCCGCTGATGAGAACCGTGGCCTTGGAGCGGGCCACCTGCCGGGCCAGGGCCAGCACGCGCTGCACGGCGGGGTGCTTGCCGATGATCTGGAAGCGCCCGGCGGCGGATTCCGGCCCGGAGGAGGTGGCCGTGGCCCCTGCGGCGAGGGAGGCGTTGGAGGCCAGGCGCGGCGCGGCGGCGTTCGAGGCCGAGGCGGCGGGGATGGAGGCGTTGGAGAGCACGCGCCCGGCGCTGGCACGGGGGGCGGGCTTGGGCTCGGGCTCCGGCTCGGGCGCGGGTTCGGGCAGCATGAGGCTGATCTTCTCCCAGCCAAGGGGCTCCAGCCAGTAGTCGCGGGCGCCGAGCTCCAGGTATTTCTGGGCTTCCTCGGCGCTGCCCGCGCGCGAGAAGATGACCACCGGCGGCACGTCGTCGCCCTTGGCCGAAAGCTCGGCCAGGCGCGAGAGCAGGGCCTCGGCGGCGTAGCCGGGCAGCGCAGGGCGCGAGAAAATCACCGCCGTGGGGGAACGCTTGAGGAAGGCCATGGCGGAGGTGAGGCCGTCGGCCACACCCGCCTGAACCCCGGCGTCGCGCAGGGCTGGAAAGATGCCGCTGACAGACTGCGGCTCGGCAAGGAAGAGAATCGTCCGCTCGGACATATCTTTGGCTTGTAGCCTTATCCGCGCATATTATCAATAGACGTATGAACGTTCCCGCTGCCGCGCGCCCGCCGAATGTCGTGGTGCGCCGCGCCCTTGCCGGGGTGGGCCGCGTCTGGTAGGCGTTTTGCGAGGGAGTACAGCGTGCCGCACAGCATTCCAGTGTTTTGCTACCACAACGTGAGCCGGACCGACGGCCACACGCCCGAGCGCTTCGAGGAGCACCTGGCGGCCATCCGCGACGCGGGCTACCGGACCATCTCCGCGCGGGAGATGCTGGCCTGCCTGCGCGGGAACGCCCCCGTTCCGGGCAAGGCCTGCGTGCTCACCTTCGATGACTGCCACCTGTCCAACTGGACCATCGCCGCGCCGCTTCTGGCCAAGTATTCCATGACCGGCGTGTTCTTCTGCGTCACGGACTTCATCGGCACGGGCGAAAAGCGCCCCCAGCTCGCCCCGGAGGCCGGAGGCCCGGAGCTGTTGAGCGCCCCGGAGTCCTTCCGCCGCGCCCTGGAGGCCGGGGACGTCTCGCAGTTCATGAACGAGGCCGAGCTGCGAGCCATGGTCCACGACTTCGGCTTCGAGGTGCACGGCCACAGCGCCCGGCACCAGGGCTGCTTCCGCAGCCTCATCCAGACCGGCAGCCAGGCCGACGCCCACGCCCACTGGAGCGCCTGGGGCATTTACACCCCGGCGCAGCGCCAGGGCTGCGAGCCAAGCGCCCTGCCGCAGTTCGAGACCGGCAGCGCCTACGTCTACAACGGCTACTGGCCCACGGAGGGCGGCCTTGAGGCCGGGGGGGGGCTGTACTACCGCCGCCGCTCCGACGCCGAGCGCCGGGCCTTCTGCCTGGAGGACTTCAGGCGCTGCTACGCGCGCATCCGCGAGGTGAACGGCTACGGCGACGAGCAGTATTTCTGCTGGCCCTGGGGCCAGTTCGACGCGCTGTCGGAAGCCTGCCTGCGCGAGGCCGGGTTCACCGCCGCCTTCACCCTGGAGCGCAGCGCCAACGTGTCCGGCACGAATCCCATGCGCATCCACCGGATAGGCGTCGGCAAGAGCAAGAACGGCGCGTGGATCAAAAGCCGCCTGCGCATGTACTCGGGCAGCTTAAGCTCGCGGCTGTTCTTCAAGTACCTGCGCAAGCGCCCGGAAATCGCCAGCGTGCTGTACATGACCGACTCCGAAAAGCTCTCCGGCGGCTCGCGCCAGATGGTCAACAACATCCTCGGCATGCGCGCAAGCGGCCTGCGCGTCACGGCGGTGATCCCGCCCGGCTCGGAGATCGCCACGGCGCTTGTGCCCCTGGCCACCGGCGAAAACCCGGTGGAGGTGGTGGAGTTCGGCGGGTTCAAGCAGTACGTGCGCGCGGCCTCCTTCGTGGCCGAGCTGGCGGCCCGCGTGCAGGCCGATGTGGTGCACACCTTCCACGCCAAGGCCTACAAGAGCGCCGCCCTGGCCAAGGCGCGCGGCGCGCGCTTCAGCCTGTTCGTCAATCGCGGGGTCATCTTCCCGCCCAACACCATCTTCGCGCTGTACTGCCTGGCGGCGCAGGGCGTCACCGTGAACTCGCTCAAGTGCGCGGAGGTGCTGCGCAAATACCAGGTGCCCCGGAACCGGTTGCGGCTGGTGTACAACTCCTTTCTGCCGGAGAACGGCACGCTCCCGCCGGAGCGCCAGCCCCGCAAGAAGCGCGGCGCGCGGGTGCTCTACGTGGGCAATGAGGCCCCCGCGAAAGGCTTCGACGTGTTCCTGCGCGCTGCGGCGGAGCTGGTGGCCCGCGGCGTGCGCGACCTGGAGTTCGTGGCCGCCGGGGTGCGCAACATGAAGCCCTTCGAGGAACTGGTGACGCCGGGGCTGCGCCTGCGCCTGCGCGTGGCCGGACACCTGCCCCACGCGGGCGTGCTGGCCGAGCTGCGGGACGCCGACATCCTGGTGCTGCCCTCGCGCCAGGAGAGCCTGCCCAACGCGCTGCTGGAGGGCTTCGCCTGCTCGCTGCCCGCCGTGGTCACCGAGGTGGGCGGCATGCCCGAACTGGTGCACGACGGCGTCAACGGCTTCGTGCGGGCGTCCGAGGACGTGCCCGGCCTGGCCGACGCCGTGGCGCGGCTGGCCGAGGACCCCGCCCTGCGCCTGCGCATGGGCCGTGTCAACCGGCGGCTGGTGGCCCGGCACCTGGGCAACGCCGCCAAGACCCTCACCCTGCTGCGCACCTATTTCGGCGAGGCACTGTTCGAGCCCCTGCCCATCGAGGACCTGGCCCGGCAGGTGGCGGCGGAGATGTCCCTGTCAGGCCTTGAGGAAGGCGCGCCATGTCAGCACCGCTAGCCCAAAGCCTGACCGGGGCCTGGGACGCCCTGCCTGAGCCCGTGCGGCGGCGGCTGGCGCTCTCGTCCACGGGCTGGCGGCACCTTGCCCAGGCCGGGGCCTTGTGCCTGGGGCTGGCGCGCGGGGCCGGGGAGCCGTCCGAGCACGCGCGCCTGACCGCCCTGGCGGCGGAGCTGGTGCTGTGGGCCTGGGGCGAGAATCCGCTCAGCGGCCCGCTGGCGGCGGAGATCCTGTCCGCCCCGGAGCTGCCGCTGCCCGAGGCCTCCCGCGCCGGCCTCGCCGCCGTGGCGGACAACTGGCGCGTGCCGGAAGCCAAGGACGGAGGCCTGGCCTATTTCGAGCGCCTGGCCAAGCAGCGCGACACGCAGAAGCTGGCCGACTTCCTGGCCGTGCAGGTGCAGAAGGCCCCCACGGCGCTGTTCTGGCGCGAGAAGGCCCTGGCCCTGGCGCTCTACGCCGCAGAGCCGGATGTCCGCGCGGCCCTGGAGACCACGGCGTTGGGCGGTTTGGACGCGGCCCCCGCCCTGGCGCCCGTGGCGGGAACGCTGAAGGCCCAGGCGGCCTTCCTGCGCGGCGACACCGCCGCCTGCTTGGATTCCCTCCGCACGCTCGACGGACTCTTCGGCCCGGGCTTCGCGCCCGCCCGCGCGGGTCTTGCGCTGCTGGCCGCTGGCGACGAGCCCGCCGCCGCCGCGCCCCTGCTGCGCGCCCTGAAGGCCGCGCCCTGGCAGGCCAATCTGGCACAGGTGGCTGCGGACGCGGCAAGCGGCCTGCGCCGGGAGCTCGCGCCCCTGCCCGGGCCTGCGCTCATCATGCTGTACACCTGGAACAAGGCGGCGGACCTGGACGCCACGCTGGCGAGCCTGCTTCATTCCGATCTGCACGGCGCCAAGGTCATGGTGCTGGACAACGGCAGCACGGACGCCACTCCCCAGGTGCTTGACGCCTGGGCCAACCGCGCGGGGGAAAACCTGCTGCGCGTGACCCTGCCCATCAACATCGGCGCGCCGGCGGCCCGCAACTGGCTGGCCGCGACGCCCGAGGCCAAGGCCGCCGACGTTCTCATCTACCTAGACGACGACGTCGCTCTGTCCCGCGACTGGCTGGGACGGCTGGGCGCGGCCCTGCGGCGGCACCCGGAGGCCGGGGTCGTGGGCTGCAAGGTGGCCGACCACCACGCCCCGCACCTGCTCCAGAACGTCGCCGGACACCTGGTCATCCCGGCGGACGCCCCCTGCGATGAAAACGGCGACCGCCCGGACCTGGACTTCCAGAGCCTGACCCCCAACCCCTTCCGGCTTTGCGACGCGCATCTGCAAGGCCCGGACTGGGGCCTGTTCGACTTTGTGAGCCCCTGCGCCTCGGTGACGGGCTGCTGCCACCTGTTCCGGCGCGAGGCGATCCACGCGCCGAACGCCGCTGGCGGCGGTTTCTCCCTGGCCCTCGGCCCCTCGCAGTACGATGATTTCGAGCGTGACCTGCGAATGCTGGATTCCGGCTCCAATGCCGTGTATACGGGGCACTTGAGGGTGGGCCACCGCAAGCGCTCGGGCCTCGCGTCGCAGGCCGAAGCGGCGGGCGCGGGCGCTGCGGGCAACCGCTACAAGATGCAGTGCATGCACCCGCGCCAGGAGATCGCCCGGCACATCGAGGCCCAGGCCCAGCGGCTGGAAGCGCACCTGACGGCGGGCCTGGCCCTGCTCGACACAACCTATTCCGAAGGACCAGACGCATGACCGACTCCAGCCAGCAGTTCTTGAACGAGCACCAGGAGCTCAAGGCGGGCGAGTGCTTCCGCTTCGCCTGCCACCCCGGCGTGTCCTGCTTCGGGGCCTGCTGCTCGGCGCTGGACCTCATGCTCACGCCCTACGACGCGTTGCGCCTCCGCCACACCACGGGCCAGACCTCGCGTGAGTTCATCACCCTTTTCGCCAACCTGATGGCCATGCCGGAGGTGGGCCTGCCCATGCTGCACATGCGCATGCTGGCCGACGCCCGACACCACTGTCCCTTCCAGCGCGAAACAGGTTGCGCCGTGTACCAGGACAGGCCCTCGGCCTGCCGCACCTATCCGCTTGGCCGGGCCACCCAGCGCGACGCCGAGGGGAACGTGGTGGAGCGCATCTTCATGGCGCGCGAGGCCCACTGCCACGGGTTCGACGAAGGCACGGACTTCGACGCCGCGGCCTGGATGCACGACCAGGGCCTTGAGCCATACAACCAGGCCAACGACCGTTATATGGCCCTGGCCGAGGACCTGCGCGCCTTCGAGACGCTCACCGGCCGACATATTGGCCAGAAGCAGCTCGGCATGGCGGGGCTGGCCCTGTACCAGCCTGACGAGTTCCAGCCCTTCCTGGCCCAGTCCGGGCTCATGGACCGCCTGGACATGACCGAGGCCCGCAAGCAGGATGTCCTGGGCGACGAGGAGGCCTGCCTCGACTTCGGCTACGACTGGCTGGAGCTCTCGCTCATGGGCCACACCGAGCATTTGCAGCCAAAAAATTCCAAGAGGTAGACCGATGAACGACGAAGACCTGTTCCACCCGAAACTCATGACCCTGGAAGAGTTCCTGGCCATGCGCCGGGTGCTGCCCGCCGGCTACCGGCTGGTGTTCACCAACGGCTGCTTCGACCTGCTGCACCCGGGCCACGTGGACCTGCTGGCGCGCGCGCGCGCCCTGGGCGACGGCCTCATCGTGGGCCTCAACTCCGATGCCTCGGTCAAGCGCATCAAGAAAGACGCCAAGGGCGCCAGGCGCCCGCTGAACAGCCAGGCCGCGCGCGCCTTTGTGCTGGCGGGGCTGGAGGCCGTGGACTTCGTGGTCATCTTCGACCAGGACACGCCGCTTGAGCTCATCCGCGCCGTACAGCCCCAGGTGCTCATCAAGGGCGGCGACTGGGGCAAGGAGAGCATCGTGGGCCGCGAGGTCGTGGAAAACGCCGGAGGCCAGGTCATGAGCCTGCCGCTGTTGCAGGGCTATTCCACCACCGGACTCATCGAGCGCATCATCAAAAGCGCGCGCTGACCGCGCAGGACCACGGCGCCGGAGGCTGCGGCATTGCGTCTTGACGGCGCTCGGCGCTTCGGATATATAAGTCTGCTCGGACGGACACGGGCCAATAGCTCAGTTGGTAGAGCCCCCGGCTCATAACCGGATGGTCCCAGGTTCGACCCCTGGTTGGCCCACCAGTCAGACCACAGGCCACCGGGCGACAACCCCAGGGGCGCGGGCGGGCCAAGCGGGCCGCGACACCGGCTTCAGCGCAAGGCCAGAACAGACTGGCCAAATCGCAAGGATTGACATTGACCATACGCGCAGCAGCGAAGACGTTGAAACTTGCCGCCCGGACTTGTGCAGGCGATAGCAGATGCTCCCAGGGGGAATCCCTACGGGAGCATCTGCGTTTTGAGGGGGTCGCATGAACGCCGATAAAGTCTTGAGCACCATACGTTCCCTGGCTCCAGAGGCCTTCGCCGCCGACTGGGACAACTCCCGCGTGCAGATCAAGGGCGAGCGGCCCGAGATCAAGAAGCTCGCCGTGACCCTGGACCCGCACCCCGCGAACATGGCTCAGGCCCTGGCCTGGGGCGCGGACCTCGTCATCACCCACCACCCGCTGTATTTCAAGGCCCAGGCGCCCACCCAGGACGGACAGCACCTCACCGTGCTGCGCCAGTTCATGAAGGCCGGGGCCTGGCTCTACACCGCGCACACCAGCCTGGACTGCAGGCCCGACGGCCCGGCCTTCTGGCTTGGCCGCGCCCTGAAGTTGAGCGACTGCGCCAGCATCGAGCCAGTGCAGTCCTTCCCCGCGCGGGAGGTCTTCTTCCAGGCCCCGGCGCGCATCACCGAGCGCGAGGCCCGGCCCCTTTCCGACGCCCCGGGCGTCATCGCCGTGTCCCAGAGCAGCGCCGGGGAAGTGCGCGTCATCTGCGAGGAGCGCGCCTGGGACGACATCGCCGAGCGGCTTGTGGGCATCTTCGGCAAGCGCCCGGAGTTCCTGGTGCGCCGCCTGGAGGCCCCGCTGGAGCGCGTTGGCTTCGGCCAGCTGGGCTCCCTGCCCAAGCCCCTGCCCTACGAGGACTTCGCCAAGCTGCTGGAGAAGGCCCTGTTCAGCGTGCAGCGGCCCTCCGGAGTCATTGGCGGCAGCGCCAAGGGGCTCGCCTGGGCCGAGTGCGGGCCGAGGCCGGAGATGATCCGCCGCGTGGGCTACACCACGGGTTCGGGGGCCTCGCTCATCCCGGCGGCCTTTGCCGCGGGCGCGGACGTGTTCATCTGCGGCGACGTGAAGCACCACCCCGCCATGGAGACGCCGGGGCTGGTCTTCGATGTGGGCCACTTCATCCTGGAGGAAGAGATGATGCGGCTCTTCGCCGGGGAGCTCGGCGCGGCCCTGTCCGGCGTGGACGTGAAATTTTTCGAGGGAAAGAGCCCGTTCGGCTATCGGGTGCTGGCTTAAGGCCAGCAGTCCTTTCGGCCTGGCGGCGTCACAATATTGCAACACTAAGAGGTGCCCATGTATCAGAAACAGATCGAGCAGTTGGTGGTCCTGCAGACCGTGGATGATGAAATCAAGGGTCTGGAGGTCGAGGTCAAGCAGGCTCCGCTCGAGCTCTCGGAACTTGAAGGCCGCCTGGCCCAGCTCAAGGAGCGTCAGGCCCAGGTTCAGGAACGCCTCGACCTGCTGAAAGTGCAGCAGAAGCGCCTTGAGGGCGAGATCGAGGACGACGGGCACAAGATCAAGAAGAGCAAGAACAAGCTCATGGCTGTGGGCAACTCCAAGGAATATCACGCAATGATGCGCGAGATGGACTCCATGGAGAAGCTGAACCGCCTGCGCGAGGAAGAGCGCATCGCGGTGATGGAGGAGTTCACCCGCCAGGACACCGCCATGCAGGAGCTGGCCGCCGAGATGGACGGCCTCATGGAGGGCTACGACGCCAAGAAGGCCACCCTGGACGAGCGCCTGGCCAAGGCTCAGTCCCGCCTGGATGCCCTGGGCAAGCGCCGCAACAAGGCCGGAAAGGTCGTGCCGCCCCCCATCCTGGGCCGCTACGAATTCATCCGTTCGCGCATCGAGCACCCGGTCATCGTCCCGGTCACCGAGGGCATCTGCGGCGGTTGCCACATCAAGATTCCGCCCCAGTCGTACAACGAATTGCAGAAGGGCAAGCAGATCCTCGGCTGCCCCAACTGTCAGCGCATCATTTTCTGGGTGGAACATTCCCCCACGATTCAGGAATAGGTTTCAGCCGGAGTTGGACGGACCGTCGCCGCGGCCCGCAAGGGACGGGGAGGAAAGTCCGGGCTCCGCAGGGCAGAGCGCTGGGTAACGCCCAGGAGGAGTGATCCTCGGCAAGCGCAACAGAAAGCAGACCGCCACGCATCCCTTCGGGGGCGCGGGGTAAGGGTGAAACGGTGGGGTAAGAGCCCACCAGCGGGCGTGGCGACACGCCCGGCTAGGCATGCCCCGCTCGGAGCAAGACCAAATAGGAAGGCAGGCTGGCCCGGCTATTGCCTTCGGGTAGGTCGCTTGAGGTGGTCGGTAACGGCCATCCTAGAGGAATGACGGTCGCCCCTCCGTCCCGAAAGGGACAGGGGGGGACACAAAACCCGGCTTACAGTCCGGCTCCGGCAAGCCGACAATGAACCGGGGGAGGCGCAACCTCCCCCGGCCTCTTTCCCGCAACACCGCCCAGCGAAAGGCCGCCGCCATGCCCAGCAACAGCCCGCATAACTCTGCCGCACCGCTCTGGGCCGTTCTGCTCGCCGCAGGCAGCGGCACCCGCCTGGCCCAGGCCTTGACGCAGCAAGGCGGCGACCCCGTCCGCAAGCAGTATCTCGACCTGAACGGCGCGCCCCTGTTCTGGCAGAGCGCCCGCACCCTCTCGCGCGTGCAGGCGGTCACGGGCCTCGTCTTCGTCTTTCCGCCCCAGGACCTGGAGCGCATGGGCGAGCTGGTGGCCGAACTGGACGCGGCCGAACCCCTGGGCCTGCCCTGGCTCGCCTGTTCCGGCGGAGAGCGCCGCCAGGACTCCGTGCGCCTGGGGCTGGAGTCCCTGCCCGCCGACTGCAAGGCCGTGCTCGTGCACGACTCCGCCCGGCCCTTCGCCACCGCCGCCCTGGCCCGCCGAGTGGCCCAGGCCCTGACCGACGGCGCGCAGGCGGCCATACCCGGCCTCGCCGTCACCGACACCATCAAGGCCGTGGACCACGACAACGTTGTTGTCGACACACCGGACCGCGCGACCCTGCGCGCCGTGCAGACTCCCCAGGGCTTCCTGCTCGCGCCGCTTGCCGCAGCCCACCGCCGCGCACAGGCCGAGGCCTGGGAGGTCACGGACGACGCGGCCCTCATGGAACGCTGCGGGCACCCGGTGCTGATCGTGCCCGGAGAGGAGCGCAACGTGAAGATCACAAACCCCGCGGACCTGGCATTGCTTTCCTCCCCCATGAACGAGGCGAAGCCTCCGCGCACCGGCTGGGGCTACGACGTGCACCGCTACCTCGCCCCCGGCGAGGCCTCCCCCAAGGTGCTCGCCAAGGCGCGGCCCATGATGCTCGGCGGCATCGGCATCTCCGGCGCGCCCCAGGTCATCGCCCACTCCGACGGCGACGTGCTCCTGCACGCCCTCACCGACGCCCTGCTCGGCATCGCCTGCGCCGGAGACATCGGCCAGCTCTTCCCCGACACCGACGACACCTTCGACAACATGCCAAGCGCCGTGTTCGTCACTGAGGCCCTGCGTCGCGTGCGCGCCCTGGGCTACCGGCCCGTCCACGCCGACCTCACCGTCATCGCCCAGGTCCCCAAGCTCGCGCCCCACAAGGCCCGCATGGCCGCGCAGATAGCCCAGCTGCTGGAGCTTCCCGCCAGCGCCGTCAACGTCAAGGCCACCACCGAGGAAGGCCTGGGCTTCACCGGCGAAAAGCGCGGCATCAAAGCCACCGCAATCGTCACCGCCCTGCCGGGGTAACAGCATGACGCTCCTGGGCGAAGACCTCGAAGGCCAGGTCATCCGGCCACCGGCCGAGGCCGAAAGCATCCTGCTTCAGGTCACCCTGGGCTGCTCCCACAACAAGTGCGACTTCTGCCCGGCCTACAAGGGCAAACGCTTCGCCATCAAGTCCCCCGAACGAATTCGCGCCGCCCTGGATTACGCCGCGCACCATTTTGCCGATGTCCGCCGCCTGTTCCTCTGCGACGGCGACGCCCTCATCTTGCCCCAGGAACGCCTGGAAGACCTGCTGACCGACATCCGCCAGCGCCTGCCGCAAGTCACGCGCATCAGCACCTACGCCAACGCCAAGGCCCTCTCCCGCAAGACCGAGGCCGAACTGGCCCGCCTGCGCGCCCTGGGCCTCTCCACCCTGTACCTGGGCCTGGAGTCCGGCGACGACGAAACCCTCGCCAGCATGCACAAATGGGGCGACGCCGAGGAACACCTGCGCCAGGCCGCCAAAGCCAAGGCCGCGGGCCTGAAGCTCTCCGTCACCGTGCTGCTCGGCCTGGGCGGCCAAACCCGCGCCCGCGAACACGCCGAGGCCACCGGCCGCGCCCTCTCGCGCATGGACCCGGAACAGGCCGCCGCCCTGGCGCTCATGATCGTGCCCGGCACCCCCCTGCACCAGCGCCTGCTCGCAGGCGACTTCACCCCGCAAAACGACCAGGGCCTGCTGCAGGAACTCGCCTGGCTACTCGAAACAACCAACCTCACCAGCGGCCTGTTCTTCTCCAACCACGCCTCCAACCCCCTGCGGCTCAAGCTGCGCCTCCCACGCGACAAACAGGCCGGACTCTCCCTCATCCACAACGCCCTCGCCGGACAAACACCCCTCGTCCCGCACGCCTACCGCCGACTGTAGCCGGAAGCCGGGCCTGGGATGCCTCCGGCGGCCTGGGGCCTGAGGCCCCCGGACCCCCCGTAGGGCCTAGGCCTGGGTGGCTGGGGCGGATGCCTCGGTTGCGCTGGGCGTCGGCAATGTGCGCGGGTTTTTTGTCGAAGACGACAAAAAGCCCCGCGCACGGTTGGCCCCGTTTCTTGAGAGAGAAAGGCACTCTCTCGTGGCTGACCCCCCGAAAGCCGAAAGGGCTGTCTCAGGTTCCTCCTGAGACAGCCCTTTCGGCGCAATGGGGCGTCCTGAGGGCCTCAGGCCCTCAGGTGGGGGTCCAGGGGGCAACGCCCCCTGGGGTGCAGTATTTACAGGTCCGTGGCGCTGTCCATGTTGCCGGCGCTTTGGGCGATGATATCGTCTTTGCCTTCGAGGTTTTGCGGGGCGAGCTTGGTGAGCACGTTCTTGGGTCCGAGTTCCACGAACCGGCGCGCGCCAGCGGCGTAGAGCGACTGCATGGTGGTGGTCCAGAGCACGGAGGAGGTCATCTGCGCCTTGAGCAGGGTCTGGAGGATGCCGGGGTCGCTTTCGGGCTGGCCGGTGACGTTCATGCACACTGGGAATTGCGCGGGTTGCCAGCGCAGGTCGTCCAGCACCTTGGCGAAGGCGTTGGCGGGCTCGCTCATGAGCGGGCTGTGGAACGCGCCGCTGACGGCCAGGGGCACGGCGCGGCCCTTGGCTTCCTTGACCAGGGCGCTGGCGGCGTCCAGGGCGGGCTTTTCGCCGGAGAGCACATACTGCGCCGGGGAGTTGTGGTTGGCGATGCGCAGGAAGGCGCCGGACTGCTTTGCGGCCTTGTCCACGATCTGCTCGACGGTGTCGAGGGGCAGCTTGACCACGGCGGCCATGCCGTGTCCTTCCTTGCCCGCGCCGGCCATGAGCGTGCCGCGTTCGCACACGGCCTTGATGACATCCTCCACGCCGAGCACTCCCGCTGCGGCCAGCGCGGCGAACTCGCCCAGGCTATGGCCCGCCGCGCCGATGACAGGGTAGGCGGCGGTCTTGGGCTTGGCTGTCAGCCACAGGCTCACGTTGACGACGGTGAGCGCGGGCTGAAGCGCCTTGGTGTCGCTCATCTCCGGGGCCGGGGTGGCGCCTTCGTCACCCCAGTAGATTTCGCGCAGCTTGATGCCGGAGATCTTCTCGGCGAGTTTCCAGAGGTCCATGGCGGAGGACTGGGCCTCGGCCACGTCGCGGCCCATGTTCAGCTCCTGGGAGCCCTGGCCGGGGAACAGAAAGGCGGTGGGAAGCATGCGTGTCTCCTTGCGAATGAGGGTAGTTGGAAGGGGGATCAGCCTTGGGCCTTGCCGAACAGGGCCCGGCGAAGGTCTTCCAAGGTCTTGCAGGTGCCGGAGTGCAGCAGCGGGCCGTAGCCCAGCCGTCCGGCCTGCTTCAGTCGCGTGTCGTGGCCGCTGACGGGCCGCACGTGGCCGTTCAGGTCCAGTTCGCCCCAGAAGGCCGCGCCCTCGGGCAGCGGCGCGTCGTAGAACGAGGACAGGACCGACGCGGCCAGGCCCAGGTCCAGGCCGGGGTCGCGCAGGGCCAGGCCGCCGCCCTGCTTTACGTAGATGTCGTTTGAGCCCAGCGGCAGGCGCAGGCGCTTTTCCAGAACGGCCAAGAGCAGGTGCAGGCGGTTGTTGTCGAACCCGAGCGCGGCGCGGCGCGGGATGGCCAGGAAACTTTTGGTGGCCAGGGCCTGGATCTCCACGGCGAAGGGCCTGCGCCCGTCCATGGCCACGGAGACCGCCGCGCCGGAGAGGCTGGCGTCGCGCGCGCCCAGAAAGAACGTCGAGGGGTCGTCCACCACGGACAGGCCCTTCTCCTCCATGGTGAACACGAGCAGTTCGTCGGAAGGGCCGAAGCGGTTCTTGAGCACGCGCAGCACGCGCGAGTAGTCGCGGCGGTCGCCCTCCAGGTAGAGCACGGTGTCGACCATGTGTTCCAGCAGTTTGGGCCCGGCGATCTGGCCGTCCTTGGTGACGTGGCCCACCAGCACCAGCGTGGCCTGGGAGCGCTTCACCGCCTCCACCAGCTCGCCGGAGACCGTGCGCACCTGGCTCACGCTGCCGGGGATGCCCTCGGCGCGGGGGCTGGCCAGGGTCTGCACGCTGTCGGCGATGATCAGGCCCGGCGCGCTGCCCATGTCGGCGATGGCGGCAAGGGCCTCGTCGGCGTTGTTGGTGGCAAGCGCCATGAGCCCCGGCCCCAGCAGGCCCAGGCGTTCCGCCCGCCCGCGCAGTTGCGGCAGCGATTCCTCGCCCGAGACGTACACCACCCGGTTGCCCTGGGAGGCCTGGAGCGCCGCCAGTTGCAGCAGCAGCGTGCTCTTGCCCACGCCGGGCTCGCCGCCCAGAAGCAGCGCCGCGCCAGGCACCAGGCCGGAGCCGAGCAGGCCGTCCAGCGCCGGAATACCTGTGGGCCGCGCCTTGGCCGTCTCGCCGCGCAGATCCTCCAGGGCCTCCGGCCCGGCCAGGGCCGCCGCGCGGGAACGCGAACCGCCGCCGCGCGCGCTGAAGCCGCCCACCGGAGTTGCGGCCTTGACCGTGTTCCACTCGCCGCAGCCCACGCACTGGCCCGTCCAGCGCGGACTGTGCGCCCCGCAGGCCGTGCAGACAAATTCCTCGCGTTGTTTCGCCATGCGCAGCCTTATGCCCGCTTTGCGCCGCGTTGACAACGTGGGGGGCATCCCGGGCAATTCTGCCGCGGCCTAGCCGATGAAGAATTCGCTGGACGTCTCGAAGAGTTGCTTGGAGTCCTTCTTGAGTTCGAACAGGTCGGGGTCGCGCAGGATGTTGTCGAGCAGGCGGATGAGCACCCGCCGGGTGACTTCGCCCACGAGCACGCCCGCGCCGTCGACCACGGGCAGCGCGGTGACGCCGCGTCCGCGCAGGAGCAGGCGCGCGTCGAGGAAGAAGCTTGAGGCGCGCACGGTGGGCAGGTCGGTGCGCATGAGATCGCGCACGGGCCGGCTCTTGTTGGTCTGGAGGATGTCCTTGACCTTGTGGATGACTTCGGGCTCGCTCAGCGCGCCGTTTTCATGGCTGTCTACCAGCTCTGGCGGCAGGAACAGCCCGAGCAGTTCAAGCATGGTGACGACCCCCACAAGCACGCCGTCCTTGTCGACCACGTACGTGTAGCGCGAGCGGTTTCCGGGGTTGGCGTACCACTCGATGAGCCGCGAGACGGGCTCGTCCGGGCCGACGCGGGTGGGGTCGTGGCGCATGATCTGTTCGATTCGCATGGCGGAACACCTCCAGTGTTGCGAATCGCGCCCGGGGGGAGGGCCGATTGTGTCCGTATTCTGCGCCAGTAGCGCGAACGCGTCAAGAGCGGCTACAGGGCGATGAGCTCGTATTTCCTGCTGCCCAGGCCCAGGGATTCGGCGTAGTCCAGGCCCATGGAGGGCGGCAGGCTGGGCCTGAGCGCCAGGAACTTGTCCTGCCCGGCCTTGAGCCCCGCCGGGAGGTGGCTTGGCCACAGGGGCTCGGCCTTGTTCACTAGGTCGATGCCGGCCTGGTCGATGGCCACGGGGTCGAAGGAGGCCAGCACGCCGATGTCCGGGCAGATGGGTGAGTCGGAGAAGCCCATGCAGTCGCAGTCCGGGGTGACAGAGGTGACGAAGGTGATGTGCAGGCTGGGCTTGCGGCGCGAGAGCAGGAGCGCGGCGGCGTATTCCATCATGCGTTCCAGGAAGGCCTGCACGTCGGTCTGCCAGTTGATGGTGAGCCCTCCGTTCTTGCAGGCCAGGAAGCAGGCGCCGCAGCCCCGGCAGGCGTCGAGGTTCAGCAGCACGTGCTTTTTCCCGGCCAGGCCGTCGGCCAGGGCCAGGGCCTGGGCCGCGCAGATGCCCACGCAGGCGCCGCAGCCCTTGCAGGCGGCCTCATCCACCAGGGGGCCGGTGGTGAGGTGCTGGAGCATCTTGCCCTGCTTGCTGGCAGCGCCCATGCCGATGTTCTTGAGCGCGCCGCCGAACCCAGCCAGCTCGTGTCCTTTCAGGTGGTTGATGGAGACGAGCAGGTCGGCCTCGGCGATGTCCGCCGCGATGTATGCCTCGGCGAAGTGCTTCCCGCCGGGCACCGGCAGGGCCACCTGGGAGCCGCCCTTGAGGCCGTCGGCGATGATGACCGGCGCGCCCAGGAGCAGCGGGTCGTAGCCGTGGCGGGCGGCCTGCATGGCGTGGCTCACGGCCTCGCCGCGCTGGCCCACGTAGAGGGTGCTGGCGTCGGTCAGGAAGGGGCGCGCCCCGGCGCGGGAAAGCTCGTCGAGGATGGGCCGCACCATGAGCGGCTGCACATGGCCGGTGACGCCGCGCTCCCCGAAGTGGATCTTCACCGCCGCGAGGTCGCCGTCCGCGACGTGCGCGGCGAAGCCCGTGCGGCCGAGCAGCTTCTTGATGCGCTCGGCGTAGGGGGCTTTCATGCTGGCGCGCAGGTTCCAGAAATAGACTTGGCTGGCCATGGCGGTCTCCTTGCGGTTTCGGTGGGCGGGCTCAGTCGCAGAAGGCTTCGGTGAACTCCTGGCGCGTGGCGAGGGGCAGCTGGCTCAACCCGTCCTCGCAGCCGGTGCCGCAGACGAGGTCCACCAGGGCCTGGGCGGTCTGCGGGGACTTGCGCAGGGTCTTGGCCAGGGCGCTGGTCATGGCCATGCGGCTGGCCTCCAGGCATATCCTGCCGCTGTCGGCCTCACGGCCCTGGGCGTGGCAGACCCGGTAGAGCTCGTACAGGGCAGGGCAGTCGAGGCTGGCGGCGCGGGCTGGCGCGGGCGGCAGGGCCAAGCAGAAAGCCAGGGCCAGGGCCGCGCTGAAGGCCAAGCGAGCCACCGGGAAAACGGATGTTCGGGGCGCAAGGTGCGACATGTGCGGCAGGCCTCCTGAAGCCCATCGTGATAGCCACTTCTCCCGCATCCGCTGGCGGCTTGCAAGAAAAATATGACGCCGCGCTGGGGGGTTGGCTTTCCACAGGCAGGCGGACCGAAAATAGTCCTTTACTTTGCCCGGCGCGTGGCTAGTATTTGAAGCAAGGACTCCTTCGGAAGGTCCGGGGTGCAGTTCATGGCGTTAACGCCAACGGAGGGTGTGCACGAATAGACCCCCAGCATCTCCTGACAGAATGGCGGATTGAGCCGCCCCACGCCACGAAAGAGCACAGTGCGCCGCAAGCGTGACCCGCAGGCCCGGACAAAAGGGGGCCGGAGTCCACCCGGGAGAACCGGGAAGCGGCGCACACACTTGATGAGCGCATCCCCCCTCCAAGACCGTATCTGCCCGACCCGTCATCTCGCCATCTTCCCACAGCCCTGTTGAAGCCGAGGCGCCCGTTCTCCACAGCTGTGCACTGCGTGTTTAAAACCTGCGCCTCCTCCTCTTGACTGTCCATGACCCGGATTTATCATTGCGTCACAACACCAAGAAGGAGGAAGGCATCATGGTGCTCGACTTCAACACTATCTACTACCCCGGCCGCTTCGAACGGCTCATCGAGGACTTCTTCAGGCCCCAGCCCGGAGAGGGGCGCAGGATGGCTTTTCCGCCGCTCAATCTGAGCGAGGACGAGGCCAACTACTATGTGCGCTCCGAGATACCCGGCCTGGCCATGGACGCCGTGGAACTGACCCTGACGGAAAAGAGCCTGGTCATCCGCGGCGAGAGGCCCACGGAGCAGGGCAAGTACTATCGCCAGGAGCGCCCGGCGGGGTTCTTCCAGCGCGTGGTGGCGCTGAACGTGCCCGTGGATCGCGACAAGGTGCGCGCAACACTGGCCGACGGCGTGCTCACCGTGGTCCTGCCCAAGTGCGAAAGCTGCGTTCCCAGGAAGATCAGCATCGACGTGGCGTAAGCCGCGCCGAGAAGCAGGAGGAAGCAAGATGAGCAAGAACACCGAGAACAGCAACGAGAGCAAGGCATTGCCCCGCGTGAGTCCGGCCACGGATATCCTCGAGCGCGAAGACGGCTTCTATGTCTTCATGGACCTGCCCGGGGTGAAGCGCGAGGACTTGAACATCGACATCAACGAGAACGAGCTGACCGTTACCGGACGCGCGTTGCAGGGGGCCTCGGAGGCCGAGTCCTTCCTGGAGGTGCAGTTCGGGCCTGGCGAATATGTTCGCGCCGTGTCCCTGTCGGACCGCGTGGACCGCGAGCGCATCAAGGCGAACCTGAAGGACGGTGTGCTGACCGTGCACCTGCCGCGCCTGGAGAAGCTGGCCCCGCGCCGCATCCCCGTGCAGACCGCCTAGAAGCGCCGCCCAAGCGAAAGGCATGAGCAGGGGCTCCTCCGGTCGACAACAGGCCGGGGGAGCCCCTTTCGCGTTCGCGACGAGCGCCATCACTCGGGCTGTACCCGGCCGCCATAGGGCGCAGGCTCTTCCGCGGCCAGGGCCTGCGGGGGCGCAAGGGACGAGGTTGTCCGTTGCGGTCTTGCGGCGTCGACCCCGTTGATGGAGAGGGAGGCGGGCGGGGCGCCATCAGACGCTTTGCGGCAGGGTGACGCCACTGCCGCGGAAACCGCGAAACCTCTTTGCCGAAGTTCTTCCGCCGTGGGCATCTGCCCTGTGGCGTCAGGAAGCAGAATGATGCAATGCATGATGCTCCTCCGTGCTCTTGGAGCCGCTGCTGCAGCTTCCGTGAAATAGTTCCTGCGATATCTATTCCAGCAAAAGTTGCAGAGTCCAGCACTTTTTCTACTTTTATCGTATAGAATGGCCTATTTGCGTTCCATGGGCATAATTTCTACGTTAAAAGTTTTTGCAATGCATGCGCCAGTGCTCGTTGCAATAGTGAAAGGAGCGCCAGGGCGCCAAAACTCTTTGCGCGTTCCGCGCGGGGTGTAGACATCCGCTCCAGGCGGGCCTAGTATGCGCATGCAGTCGGGCGCCCGCCCTGCGGCGTCAGGCCATAGTCCCAGGAGGTTTCCAGCCCGTGATCAGTTCCGCTCCCCGCCTTGACAGAATTCTTTGCGCCGTCGCGCTGGCCGTCACCCTCGTCGTCGGGTGCGCTCCGGGCGCGGCCCAGGCCAGCAAGGCCAGCCCGGGCCAGCCCTCCGTGCTGGAGCCGGACGAGAGCACGCTCTCGCCGAAGGTGCGCTCCCTCATGGCCAAGGCCCAGAACGGCGACGCCCACGCCCAGAATGAGCTGGCTCTTGCCCTGGCGCAGGGGACCGGAGCCCCCAAGTCTCCGGCCGTGGCGCTGCGCTGGTGGACCCTGGCCGCAGACAAGGGCCTGCCCGCGGCCCAGTTCAACCTCGGCCTGGCCTACGACCAGGGCTCCCTCACCGCCCAGAACGCGACCCTGGCCAAGGGCTGGTATGAAAAGGCCGCCGCCAACGGCAACGTCGCCGCCATGTACAACCTGGCCGGGCTGTTGAGCTCCGGCCACGGCGTGCCCATGAACCTGGCCCAGGCCGCCACCCTTTATGAAGGCGCGGCAGGGCACGGCCACGTCAAGTCGATGTACAACCTCGCCCTGGCCTACTCCCGCGGGCATGGCCTGGAACGCGACGACGCAAAGGCGGCCCGCTGGATGCTCAAGGCCGCCGAGGCCGGGCATTCCCGCGCCCAGTACCTAATGGCCCAGATGTACGCTCAGGGTCTCGGCGTGCACAAGGACGCCGTCAAGAGCGTCCACTGGCTGGAGCGCGCTGCCAAGGCCGGGCACTCCCGCGCGCAATACTCCTTTGCTGTGCACTGCCAGCAGGGCAAAGGCACGGCCCGGAATCATGAGGCCGCCCTGCACTGGTATCGGGAAGCCGCCAGCAGGAACCACACCGGCGCCATGACCAACCTCGCCCTGATCATGCTTGATAACGCCAACCCCGACAGGAATCCTGCCGAGGCCGAGCGCCTCCTGGTCAACGCCGCCGAGCAGGACGACCCCAAGGCCCAGTACAACCTGGGCGTGCTGCTGCTCTCCGGGCAGGAGCTGGCCGCCAACCCGGAGCAGGCCTATTACTGGCTGTCGCTGGCCGCGCGGCACGGCCTGAGCGAGGCGAAAGCCCTGCGCGAACAGGCCGCCAAGGAGCTGTCCCGCAGCCAACTCGACGCCCAGGCCAAGCGCGTCGCCGCCTTCAAGGCCAAGGCGAATGATAAGGACGACGGCCGCTAGCCTCGCCAGAGGGGCTCTGGCCCTCTGGACGTGCCAATGCGCCGAAGGGGCCGCCTCGGGGGAGACCTGGGGCGGCCCTTTCGGTTTCTTGTCGTGTGGAGAATGCGCGCGCGGCGTTGATAAAACTGTCGCAGCCGTGCTATGGCATGCGCACCCCCCCCTGCGTATTGTCGAACGAAAGGCACAGGCCAGGACGAATCGGCCAGGCTCCCAAACCAGGCCCGGCGTGCCAGATCCGCCAGCGTCAAGGCTCGCCGGGCACTGCGCCCCCTTTGCGCGGTCCATTTTTGATACAACGGCGACAATTCCCCCTCGCAGCAGGTGCCAATTTTACAAATTTGCTATCTGCATCGCGCTGTTTTGCGTTAGAGTGGAATGCCGGCCCACCAAAAGTGTAGCCGCAAACTTGTCAACCTCTTTTATTTCAATATGTTGCTGTTGTTTTTTGCGCGTTGGCCCGGCTCTTGCTTTTGTAGGCCACGCAGCACACGAAAACGCAAGCGTGACGACAAATGTGTATCCTGTGTCTGTGGGCGGATTTCGCGATTGGACCAAGCCACGCAACAGTGGATGCGGGGTGGCGGAGCTGAAGGGCGGGATTTGCCGAAACGGTAACAATAGAGGCACTGTTCACAAATTTGTAATGGAGTTGCCCGGCCGATGCGTCGATTCGGCGGGGCGAATAACGGACCCTGGCAGCAAGGAGGATCCCTCAATGAACGCGGCGGATACTGCATTTGTTCTCATCTGCTCGGCACTGGTCATGTTCATGACCCCGGGCCTGGCCCTATTCTACGGCGGCATGGTGCGCAGCAAAAACGTGCTGGCGACCATCATGCACAGCTTCATCCTGCTCGGGCTGGTCTCGGTGCTCTGGGCCGTGTGCGGCTACACCCTGGCCTTTGGCAAGGACATTGGCGGCCTCATCGGCGGCCTGGACTTCCTTTTCCTGAACGGCGTCGGGCTTGACGCCACGGGCGGCCCGGTGGAGAACATCCCGCACATGGCCTTCATGGTCTTCCAGTGCATGTTCGCGGTCATCACGCCCGCGCTTATCAGCGGCGCCTTTGCCGAGCGCATGCGCTTCGGCGGGTTCCTGGTGTTCAGCGCCCTGTGGCTGTTGGTGGTCTACGCCCCCATGGCCCACTGGGTCTGGGGCAAGGGCTGGATGGCCGAGATGGGCGCGCTTGACTTCGCGGGCGGCGCGGTGGTGCACATGAGCTCCGCGGCCGCGGCCCTGGCTGCGGTCATCGTTCTCGGCAAGCGCAGGGGCCACGGACACACCCCGTTCATCCCCCACAACCTGCCCATGACCGTGCTGGGGGCCGGCATCCTGTGGTTCGGCTGGTTCGGCTTCAATGCGGGCTCCGCCCTGGCCGCCGACGGCTTCGCGGTCAACGCCTTCGTCACCACGCACATGGCCGCCGCCGCCGCCGCCCTCGCCTGGATCTTTATGGAATGGCGCCACTCCGGCAAGGCCACGACCCTTGGCGCGGCGTCCGGCGCGGTGGCCGGCCTGGTGGCCATCACCCCGGCGGCAGGCTTCGTCACCGTCATGCCGGCCATCCTGATCGGTCTGGGCGGCGGAGTGTTCTGCTTCCTGGGCGTGCTCCTGAAGAACAAGTTCGGCTATGACGACGCGCTCGACGTCATCGGCGTGCACGGCGTGGGCGGCACCTGGGGCGCCATCGCCACCGGCCTGTTCGCCAGCATCAACAAGGCTACCGGGCTTTTCTATGGCAATCCGTCGCAGCTTTGGATACAGTTGGCGTCAGTGGCGGCCACCTGGGCCTTCTGCTTCGTGGCCAGCCTGATCCTCTTCAAGCTCGTGGACGCCACGGTGGGTCTGCGCGCAAGCGTGGAAGAGGAAGAGCGCGGCCTGGACCTGACGCAGCACAACGAAACCGGCTACCAGGCATAGTCGTCCCTCAGACAAGCGTAGAGAAGGAGCAAACATCATGAAAAAAGTTGAAATCATCACCCGCACCTTCAAGCTCGACGACGTCAAGGCCGCCCTGGCCGAGATCGGCGTCAAGGGCATGACCGTCAGCGAGGTCAAGGGCTTCGGCCGCCAGGGCGGGCACAAGGAAGTCTACCGCGGCGCCGAGTACCAGGTGGACTTCGTGGTCAAGGTGAAGATCGAGGTCGTGGTGGAAGACGCCCGCGTGACCGACGTCATCGCCGCAGCCACCAAGGCCGCCCGCACCGGGCAGGTGGGCGACGGCAAGATCTTCGTCTCCTCCGTGGACGAGGTGGTCCGCATCCGCACCGGCGAAACCGGAGACGCGGCCATCTAACGCCAGTCCAACGCAGTCCATGACCAGGGAAACCGATAGCGAACAAACCGGACCGGTCCTGCCGCCTTCAGCCATCGCGCTGCGGCAGGGCCGGTCCTCCCTGGCCGAGGCCGCCCGCGCGGGCGACCTTGCAGGCTATCCGGCCGCCGCCGCCGCCCTCATGGACGCCTATTTCCGAGCCCGCCTGGCCGAGCTGCCGCAGGCCCCGGCCACATCCCCGCCTTTTGCCCTCGTTGCCGTCGGCGGCTATGGCCGCGGCGAGCTCTGCCCCGCGTCCGACGTGGACGTGCTGGTGCTTTACGAGGGCGCGGTGCCGCCAAGCGCCGAGGAACTCTCCCGCGGGCTGTTCCATCCGCTCTGGGACATCGGCCTGGACCTGGGCCACGGCGTGCGCGCCCTCGCCGACGGCCTGGCCCTGGCCCGGGAGGACACCCAGGTCCTGACCTCGCTTCTGGACATCCGGCTCATCTCCGGGTCCGAGTCGGTCGTGGCGCGCTTCCGCCAGGAATTTTCGCAGAAGGTGCTGGCCCAGGCGGCGGAGCCCTTCGGCCAATGGGTGCTGGCCCACAACGCCCAGCGCCGTGCCGAATATGGCGACTCCTCCGGCCTGCTTGAGCCGGAGCTGAAAAACGGCCTGGGCGCCCTGCGCGACGTGCACCAGATCCATTGGCTGCTCGGCCTGCGCCCGGAGGCGGCGGAGCCCTTCACCCCCGGCGACCGCGCGGTGCTGGAGGAGGACTACGCCTTCGTGCTGGCCGCGCGCACGGCCCTGCACCTGGCGGCCCGGCGCAAGACCGACCGCCTGTCCTTCGACTACCAGCCCCAGGTCGCCCGCGCCCTGGGCTTTGCCGGGGCCGATCCTGTGCCCGACAACGCGGGGGAGCACGTCGAAGGTGATCAGCCCGACCCCTACGCCACCGGCCTCGCGGTGGAGGCCTTTCTCTCGCGCCTGCACCAGAGCATGACGCGCATCCGCTCCATGCGCCAGGCCTGCTGGCTCAACGCCTTTCCGCCCAAGGACCACACCCCGTCCCTGCCTTCCGGTGCGCCGGAGGGCATCGTCGACACCCCCACGGGCGTGGCCTTCAAGCCCGGCCTGGAGCCCTCCCCGGCACAGATCCTGGCCCTGTACGTGGCCGCCGCCCAGGCCTCCCGGCCCGTGGCCTGGCCCGCCCTGCGCGCCACGCGCCTGGCCCTGGCCGACGAGCCCACGCGGGCGGCTTTCGCCAGCCTGCCGGGAATCCTGGACGCGCTCATCGCCATTTTCCGCGTCTGCGGGCGCGACGCAGAGAGCTCGCCGCTCTCCCTGGCCGCTGGCAAGGCCAAGGCGCAGAAGGGCCTGGTGCGCGCCCTGAAGGGCTTCTTCGCCCCGGCAAAGGCCCCAGGGGAAGCCCCGGAGCCGCCCCCGCCGCCCACCATCCCGACCCTGTCCACGGCCCTGCAGTCCATGCTCGACACCGGGCTCCTGGCGGCCCTGGTGCCGGAGTTCGGGCCAGTGGAGCACCTGGTGCAGTTCGACGACTTCCACATCCACCCCGTGGGCAAGCACACCCTCGAGGTGGTGCGCACCCTGGCCGCCATGCCCGACACCGACCTGAACGGCGGCGACGCCTGGCTGGCCGAGCGCGCCCGCGCCATCCCGCATTTCGAGCGCCTGCTGCTGGCAGGCTTCGCCCACGACCTGGCCAAGCCCGACCGCGACCATTCCGGCGCCGGCGCACGCATGGCCACAGGACTATTGCGCCGCCTGGGCGCGGACAAAGACACCGTCGAGGACGTGGCGTTCCTGGTGCGAGAGCATCTGCTCATCCCCAAGACCGCCACCCGCCGCGACCTGGCCGACGAGTCCGTGTCCGCGCGGCTGGCGGAGGTCTGCGCCACGCCGGAACGCCTGGACATGCTGCACCTGCTCGCCGTGGCCGACTCCAGCTCCACCGGCCCCCGCGCCTGGAACCCCTGGACCGCCTCCCTGTTCAGCGAGCTGACCCTCAAGGCGCGGCACCTGCTCACCAGCGGCCCCCTGGCCGAGCCCCACGCCGTGGAAAAGAGCCGCAAGGCCCGCGAGGCCGCCCTGGAGCTGGCCGCCAAGGCTGTGGCCGGAGCCGCGCCCCTGGGCCGCGACTACGCCGAGGCCTGCCTGGAACGCATGCCCGCCCGCGCCACGCTGGTGCTCGACGCGCCCACCCTGGTGCGCCACATGGAGCTGGCCCGGCGCTTCCGCGCAAGCCTCGACGAGGACCTGGTGCGCAAGCCCTCGGGCAAGGCCGGCATCGGCGTGGTGGAGATCGAGGCCGTGCCCCTGCCCGGAGCCAAGGCCTTCCAGGTGAGCCTGGCTGCCCTCAACCAGCCCGGACTGTTCGCGGTCATGGCCGGGGTGCTCGCCCTGCACGACCTGAACATCCTCTCCGCCGAGGTGCTGACCTGGAACAGCCTGCCGCCGACCACCGCCGCAAACTTCGGCAGCGGCAGCATGGCGCTCGACATGTTCGTGGTGCAGGAGCCAGAGGAGGGCCTCTACCTCGACGACCTGTGGCAGCGCATCCGCCGCGCCGTGAGCTACACGCTGCTCGGCAAGCTGGAGTTGGAATACCGCCTGGAGCAGAAGCGCATTTCGCCGCTCACCCTGCCCTCGCGCGCGCCAAAGGCCCGCCGCAAGGTGCGCGTGGACTTCGAGGCCAGCGACTTCTACACGCTTGTAGAAATCGCCGCGCCCGACCGCCTGGGCCTGCTGCACGACCTGGCGCGCGCCTTGGCCTCCCTGCGCCTGGAAATCCACGTGGCGCGCATCGCCACCAGCGCCGGGCGCATCCACGATTCCTTCTACCTGCGAGGCGAGGGCGGGCAGCGCATCACCGACCCCGCCCAGGCCGAGGAAATCAAGAAGGCCCTGCTCTCCGTCTCGAAATGACGCGCCATCCGGCGACATTCGCCCCAACCGTTGCCAGCCACAGCGCTTTGCGCTAGCCTGCAGGCATCATCAACCAGATATCACACGGAGGCGCACATGCACCCGAAACGCACACTTCTTGCCGCGGCCGTCATCACCGGCCTTGCCGCCAGCATGCTCCTCGCGCCCGCGCCCAGCCAGGCCTTCAGCCTGGGCGGCCTCTTCGGCTCGCGAGTGGACAAGGAACTCGTGGCCCAGGTGCCCAAGGATAAACGCGCCGCCATCGACAAGGCCGACTTCGACAACGCCGTGGCCAACGAGGAAGTGGCCCTGGCCAAACTCAAGGAAGAACTGGCCGACCGCCAGGACGACTACGCCTCCATCGCCACCAAGCTCGCCAAGGCCCAGGCCACCGGGACCGAACTGGCGCTCGACACCGCGCGCATCAACGCCGTGGACGCCGCAAACCTCGGCAAGAAGGAAGACAACCAGAAAATCATGGCCGACCTGCGCGAGGACAGCATCAAGAACGAAAACGAGCGCATCCAGCTCAAGGCCAAGCTCGACCAGACCGACGTGTTCGTGCGCGACCTCAAAAATCGCGTGGCGGACAAGGAACAGACCGTCGCAGCCTTCAAGGCCCGCAGGCCCGGAGCGCCGCCGTCCACCGCAGTGGCCCCCGCAGCGGCTCCAGCGCCCGCTCCAACACCCGCAGCCGTGACGCCCGCACCTGCACCCGCCACCGCCGGAGTACAGCCCGAGGTGATCGTGCGCCAGGAACTGCCCGCGCCGCCACCCGCGCCAGCACCCGCGCCTGAGGCCGACCTGAAAAACTAGGCGGCCCCCCCTGGGCCTGGCCGCCAGAGATGCCTCCGGCGGCCAGGGGCTCCGCCCCCGGCACCCCCGCCGGTGGCCTGAGGCCCCCGGACCCCCCAATGGGGCTGGGCAGGGGTGGCCTGGACGGGCGCGTCGGCTGGGCTGGGCGAAGGCAATGCGCGCAGGTTTTCGGCGAAGACGCCGAAATACCTGCGCGCGGTTGGCCCCCTCTTGAGAGAGGAGGCGAAACGAGACGGGTGGCAGGCTGAATTTCTGAAAATAGAATTTTAGGAAGCCAAGTCGAAAGATCAGAACAAAGACACGCTCTCGTGGCTGGCCCCCCGAAATCCGAAAGGGCTGTTTCAGGTTCATCCTGAAACAGCCCTTTCGGCGTAAAATGGGGGTCCGGGGGCCGCTGCCCCCGGCGGGGTCCAGGGGCTGCGCCCCTGGGCTCCCTCGGGCCGCTTCCGCGCTTGCCCTGTGTGCCCTGGCGGGGCTACACTCTGTGGATGTTGCTCGACCTCAAGATAGCCCTGGCCTCGCTTTCCGCGCACAAGCTGCGCGCGGTTCTGGCGATGCTGGGCGTTTTTCTGGGCGCGTTGTCCTTCAACGGCGTGCAGCACGTGGCCGAGGCCATGTACAAGAATGCCGAGGCCGAGGCCGCCAAGCTTGGCCCCAACCTGTTCGCGGCCATGGCCGGGCAGGTGCGTTTCAACAAGGCGAGCGGCTCGGCGCGGTTCTCCGGGTTCGTGCGCAACTTTACCATCCCGGACGCCGAGGCTTTGGCCGGGGGGGTTGCGGGGGTGCTGGGTTTTGCGCCGTACTTCAGCGGCACCATGCCCATCCGTTCCGGCTCCACCACTGTGACCACCCAGATTCTTGCCACCTGGCCCAAGTATGTGGACATTCGCAGTTTCCGGCCCGAGCTTGGACGTTTCATCAGCCAGCAGGATGTGGACGCCAAGGAGAAGGTGGTGGTGCTGGGCCGCAAGATTGCCGAGCGGCTGTTCGGCAGGCCCGAGTCGGCGGTGGGCCGTGAGGTGCATATCTTCCGGGCCCGGTTCATGGTCATCGGCGTCATGGAGGCCAAGGGGCGCGACCTGACCGGTGCGGATCAGGACGAGCAGACCTTCATGCCCCTGTCCACCTACATGCGCCGCGCGGCCAACCAGAACTGGATCAACGGCGTGTACCTGCAGCTGGCCGAGGACGCGGACCTGGACAAGGTGAAGGCCGCTTCCGCCGCCATTCTGCGCCAGCGGCACCACCTCGACGGCAAGAAGGACGACTTCAGCCTGCTCACCGCGGCTGACTCCATGCAGCTCCGGCGCGAGGCGTTGGACCTGGTCCAGACCCTTGGCGCCATCACCTCCACCATCTCCTTCGCCGTGGGCGGCATGGGAATTTTGTCCATCATGGTGCTCATGGTCCAGGCCAGGCGCATGGAGATCGGCATCCGCCGGGCGGTGGGCGGCAGCAGGCGCGACATCATCCGCCAGTTTCTGCTGGAGGCCGGGCTCATGGCCGGGACAGGCGGTGCGTTCGGAGCGGCCGCCAGCGTGGGGCTCGTCCAGGCCGTGTGCGCCCTGGCGGGCTTTCCGTACGTGTTCGACCCCGTGCTGACGCTGGGCACCCTTGGCGGCTCCGTGCTGCTTGGGCTCGCCGCCGGGGCCTACCCGGCGCGGCAGGCTGCGCGCATCGAAATCCTGGACGTGTTGTCGGCCTAGGCGCGAGGGCGGAAATGCCGCCTTGGCGAGGGCCGTTGGCCTGGGGGGCTTCAGCAGGTATTCTGGCCTGCCAAAGCCCCCAGGCTGAACGGATCGCCAACGCCGTCTATAGTGGCGCGAGCGGCTCGTCCATGTTACGGCGCAGTGGCCGCTCCGTGGCCGCTGTCCGATGCCGGACCTAATCCCTCATGTGCTTCTTGACCGACTTGACGAACCGGCCAAAGGCCTTGTCCTTCCGGCGCTTATCGAGGGCTGACAGGGCGTTGTACTCGGACTCCTTCCTGAGCTTGAGGTAGTGCGCATAGCGTTCCCCGGCCAGCTCGCCGCCCTCGAGGGCGGCCCTGACGGCGCAGCCGGGCTCGTTTCCATGGCGGCAATCCGCGTAGCGGCATTGGGCCGAGAGGACGGCGATGTCCTCGAACCCGGCCTCAAGGCCTTCCTCCGCCCCCACGATGCCGAGCTCCCGCATGCCGGGCGTATCCACCAGCAGCGCGCCGCCCTGCAGGACGCAGAGCTGCCGGCGCGTCGTTGTGTGCCTGCCCTCGCCCGTGCCGCTCACGGACTGCGTCTCGAAGGCCTCCCGGCCCATGAGGCGGTTGACGAGGGTGGTCTTGCCCACGCCGGACGAGCCGAGCAGGCAGCAGGTCCGCCCAGGGGCGAGGCGCTGCCGCAGCTCCTCCAGCCCGCTGCCGGTGACGTTGCTGAGGGGCAACGCCTTGCCCCTGGCGAGGGCGCGGAGCACCCCGAGCTTTCGCTCCACCTCCTCCTCCGGGACGAGGTCCGTCTTGGTGAGCAGGACCAGGGGCTCCACGCCCCCGTCCAGCGCCATCACGAGGTAGCGCTCCAGGCGGTTCGGGTTGAAGTCGAACTGGCAGGACTGCACGATGAGGGCGAGGTCGATGTTCGCGGCGATCATCTGGCAGCCCGCCCCCGTCCCCGGCGCCCTGCGGCGGAGGAAGGTCCTGCGCGGCAGCAGGCCGTCGATGATGGCGAAGGTGTCGTCGTTGCAGTGGCGCACCAGCGCCCAGTCGCCCACGCAGGGCAGCTCCTCCGGGCTGTCGATGCCGAAGGACATCCGGCCGGACAATTCCGCGGGCACTTCGCGCAGCGCGTCGCGCACCAGGCAGAGGCCGCGGTCGACGGCGGTGATGCGCGCGATGGCGCAGCCCCCGGTGTTCAGGAGGGCTGCGTGTTGTTCAAACCAAGTGTTGTAGCCGAGTTCTTGCAGCGTCATTGTCATTCCCCGCAGGCGTCTGGCGGACCAAACGCCCGCTGTTGCGGTGTCGGTGTTCTGGACGCGGCGGCGACGGCTGTTGCGGCATGTGCGCAAGGGCAAGCGGCGCGCGCGACCAGAGGGTGCCTCGGGTACGCAAGGGGTGGGTGGCTGCTGGACGAACGTCGAGATGACCGGCCGGGCGATGCCGGGCGGGATCAGGATGGGCGGGACAGAAAGCGCCTCAACGGGAGCCGTCGCCTTGGGAAAGGGCGGCTCAGGCGCTGGGGGCGCTTACCGGCCGTGGCTCTCGCCAGCAACCGGGGAGGCAATGTCCAGGGTGATGCTGCTCAAAAAAACCTCTTTGAATCATACGTTTGATGCCGAATGATACCCGCGGGGGCGGCACGCGTCAAGTTCCGCGCCGGGGTGCGGCCCGGACCTTCTCCCGCCTCCCGGAACCTAGGCCATCAGGCCGTCGGTCATCCTGACCACGCGGTCGGACAGGCTCGCGTACTGTTCGTTGTGCGTGACCATGACAACGGAGAGGCCGTCCTTGTGGATCTGGCTGAGGAGCTCCATCACCGTGGCCCCGGTGGCGGAGTCCAGGCTGCCCGTGGGCTCGTCGGCGAAGAGCACGCGGGCGTCCTTGACCAGCGCGCGGGCGATGGCGACGCGCTGCTGCTCGCCGCCGGAGAGCTGCCCCGGCAGGCGGTGGCCCTTGTCGGCCAGGCCCACGCGCTCCAGGCACTCCAGGGCGCGCCTGCGCTGCGCGCCGGAGACGGGCCGAAGCCCGCGCATGAAGGGCAGCAGCGTGTTCTCAAGCGCCGTCAGGTAGGGCAGCAGGTAGTGGAACTGGAAGATCACCGCGAAGTCGCCGTGGCGCAGCGCGTTGACCTCGGCCTCGGTGGCCCGGGTCAGGTCCTGGCCGTTGTAGGTCAGCTGGCCGGAGTCGGGCCGGAGCAGGGTGGACAGCACCGAGAGGAAGGTGCTCTTGCCCGAGCCGGAGCGGCCCACGATGGAGACGAACTCGCCCGGCGCGACGGAGAGCGACACGCCCTTCAGCGCCTGGGTGGGCGTGCCGTCCTGGGTGAAGGACTTGGTGACGTCCACTGCTTCAAGCAGCGGGGTTCCGGCCATGGGGGCGGCGAAGGCGGCGGGCCGCGTGGTTTCGGTTGCGTTCATGCCGTGTCCTCCTAAAGGGTCACGAGGGCTTCGCTGGGCTCGATGGCCGCGGCCTTCCAGGCCGGAACAAGCGAGGCGAGCGAGGTCAGGAGCGCCAGGATCAGCACCGTGGCGGCGAGGTGCAGGGGCTCGAAGGACAGGACAGCGCCCTCGGCCATGTCCAGCACCGCCAGGATGCGGAAGCTCACCGCGTAGCCCGTCACGTACCCCGCCAGCCCAGCCAGCAGGCCGATGCTCGCGGCCTCGGCGCAGAAGATGGAGAACACCGCCCGGCGCGAGAACCCGAGGGAGCGCAGGATGCCGATCTCCTTCTTGCGCTCGTTCACGGCGGAGAGCATGGAGATGCCCACCATGGAGCAGCCCGTGAGCAGGATCACCAGGCTCACCGACAGGATGAGCTGCTTGACGAAGTGCACCGAGTACATGCGCTGCTCCACGATGTTCCTGAGGGTCTTGATCTCCACTCCCGGAAGGGCCGTGGCGAGCTGGTGCACTATGTCCTCGATGGGGCAGCCGGAGCACAGCGCCGCCACCTCCACGAAATTGGCCTTGCCGGGACGGCCCACGGCGTTTTGCACAAAGGTGAGGTCGGCCAGCAGCACGTTGTCGTCCTCGCTGCCCGTGGGGGCCAGGATGCCCGTCACCACCATGTGCGTGTTGCCGAGGGGGATCTCGGAGCCGAGCTTGAGGTTCAGCTTGGCCGCCGCCGCGCTGCCAACAAGAACGCCGTTGCCCTTGTAGGTGTCCAGCGGAACGCCCAGCGGGGCCATGGCGGCCTGGGGCAGGCCCGTGGGGCTGGCCGCCGCGGGGGCCGGGGCCGAAGGAGCATGCATGCCCGAGCCCTTGGGCTTGGCGCTCATGGGCGCGGGCTCCTCGCCGGGGATGGCGCCCTGCTCGACCATCCAGTAGCCCTTAAGCAGCTTCTCCTGCGCGAAACGCACGCCCACGATGGCCACCGCCGTGCCCTGCACGCGGTCCATGACCACCAGCTTGGGCGCGATGACCGAAATGTTCTTGCGCAACTCGATGGCGTCGACGCGCGCGATGGTGTCCTTCTCGTCAAGGTAGGTCACGTCGAAGAGCATGTCGCCCAGGGCGAAACCTCCATAGCTCACCGTGAGCTTCTCGCTCTTGGGCGAAACCAGGATGTTCGCGCCGAAGCTCACCAGCTTCTTCTCCAGGCCCTCGCCCACCACGCGCGAGACGAAATTGAGCGAGACGATGCTGACCACGCCGAGCGTGAACACAAGCAGCAACAACAGCGTGCGGACCCACTTCTTGCGGGCGTTGCGGAGCGCGATGGTCAGGATGTTCATGAAGGATGCCTCCGGCGCAAGGGGCGCTGCCCCTTGACCCCGGCTCAAAGATTTATTAAAAAATGCTCTATGACTGAGTGTTAGGTGGTTATTGCATCGGTATAGCGCGTGAGACGATGGCTGTTGGCTCAAGTTGACGCAATGGAGCTACCTCAAGACCAATGATTCCCCTTTGAGTGTAGACCGGTATAGAAATATCACATTTAATTCAGGGCTATTGTCAACTTGCCATGTCGATAGTCCCTGCATGCGCGGGACACATATGATGGTTGAACAGCGACTTGAAGCAGTGCGAAACGGGTTTATTCAACCTTACACCAATGCCGCCCCCCTCCAAGGAAGTCACCACGCCCCATCCCCACAAGAGACGTCCACATGAGTGAACCAATCGTGGCGAGGCACGGGATGGCCACCCGGCCGCTTTCCTCTACACAATATGTCGACGGAACATGCCCACGCCTTTGACTTTTGCCAAGATGAGGGGCCGCGCCTGGGCCAGAGACATGGTGGGGTTCTTGTGGGTCACGCCGAAGGCGCGGCACATGACGTCAAAGAGTGCTGTGTTGTCCACCAGACGGTCCAGGCCGAGCTCCTTGGCTTGGTGGCCGTAAGCGAGGAGAAGCTGGTCTTCGGCAGTGTGGTTGCAGGAGGTGAAGCCCACGTTGCCCCGACGCAAAGACGGCGCGCCTTTGGACGGGTATGCGCTGTGGGCCAGGATTTTCCCGATAGTGGCGTCAGGCTGGTAGATGAAGTCGCCAGGGAATGGTTTGTAACCAGGTTGCATGGATTCGTGGATGAGCCGCGCCTCGTCCAAGTTGATGGGAAAGCCCGACATCTCGGCCACGAGTTGTTGTATCTCGCCCACGCTCTTGTCCTTCATGCGCTTGATGGTGGCCTCGAAGGAGGCCTTGCCGGCACGGTAGGAGCGCAGGGCGCTGGTGGCGTCGTTATACTCCGGCCCGGTTCCGTTGACGCCCCAGCCGGAGTTCCCGTGGTCCGAGGTGACGATGACCAGGGTTCGCGGGTTGACCTTGAGGAAGGCGTCGATGACGCCCAGGGTGTCATCCAACTCGATAGTGTCCATGATGGCTGACCAGGCATCGTTGGAGTGGCTGGCGTGGTCGATGCGCCCGGCCTCCACCTGAAGCAGGAAACCGTCGGGATTCTTGGCTAGGCGCTTCAGGGCCGCAGCAGTCATCTCTGGCAGGGAGGGCTGGGAGCTAAGCGCCGAGTCGTTCAGGCGGTCCACATGGTAGGCGATGTGCGAGGGAGAAAACAGACCCACCAGAGGCCTGGCGTGCGTTGGCGCGGCCAGAAGCGAAGCCCGGTCGGTAACGGTGTCATAACCAGCCTTGGCGAATCCAGCCAGCAAGTCGAGTCCGTCCTTGCGCTTCTTGGCGTCGAAGTGGGTGCTGCCGCCGCCCAGGAGCACATCGGGGTTGAAGGCCAGCATCTCACTTGCAATGGCGTCCTCACTGTCGCGGTCAGGCTGATGTGAGATCCAGGCTGCCGGGGTGGCGTGGGTCACGCGGGTGGTGGTGACCAGGCCTGTGGCCACGCCACGCGGCTTCACCAGCTCAAAGATGGTCGTAAGCGGGCGGCCGTCTGGCAGCACGGACAAGGAATGGTTGACCGTCTTGACCCCGGTGGCCCAAGCTGCCGAGGCCGGAGCCGAGTCCGTGACGATGCTCGACAGGCTGGCCGTGGCCATGTAGCCCACGGAGGACTTGGGATCGCGCAGGCGGGCATACAGATTGGAGTCCGCCCGGCCAAAGACCCCGGTGCGGATTTCGTGCATGGCGCGCACCACGCCCAGGGGCATCCCGTCGCCCACCACGAAGATGACGCCGGGCCCCGCCGCGCGCTCGAAGCCGTCTCCCGCCGTCTTGCCCGCGCCCTGGGCCTGCCCGAGCATCATGCCCGGCGCCAGCGCCGCAAGCACTCCTGTTCCCAAAAGCCGCAGCAACTCGCGTCTGCTCAGTCCGTCCTGCTGTGTGTCTTCACGCATATCCGGCTCCTCCGTGGTCTAGCGGTGTTCCGAAGCATGCTAGCCCCGCAACAGGGCGCCAGTGTGACGGGAGGGTGAAAAGTGCATGACGGTGAAGACCAGCCGCCCGTGCAGGGATAGCTGGCCTGTTCCTTCGGACCGACTTGGTCTTCAAACGTTCGCCAGCGGCGGAGCCACCGTCCACCTGCGGTCGGCACGTTTTCGTCACGGAAATGTTGCACAAAGACAGTAGACGCTCCGCGCGGTCGAGGCCTAATCCTTGAACGCCTTGGAACCGCCCGCTCCCCTTGGTGGAGATCCCAGGCCAGGCCCTGGACCGCCTAACCGGTCCCGTTTCCACGAGCCCCACCGACAAAGAATACTGGCGGCCAGGGGTGGCACATGGAGGTTCTCATGAACATCTTCACCAAGCTTTTCTACATGTTCCGCCGCAGTTGGAAGGCCCTGCGGCTCTTCCTCATACTCTCCGGTCCTGGCCTCGTGGTCATGATTGCCGACAACGACGCCGGCGGCATCACTACGTATGCCGCCACGGGCGCCAAGTACGGCTACAATTTCATCTGGTTTCTCATCGCGCTGGTGCCCGTCGCCTACTTCGTGCAGGAGATGACCGTACGTCTGGGTGCGGTGACCAAGCGCGGGCACGCCGAGGCCATCTTCGAGAACTTCGGTGCCTTCTGGGGCTGGTTCTCGCTCATCGACCTCGTCTTCTGCGACTGGCTGACGCTCATCACCGAATTCATCGGCATGACCGCAGCCATGGGCATCTTCGGGGTGCCCCCCTGGCTGACCATCCTCGGCGTCATCGGCATCATGGGCTTCATGGTGCTGAACGGTCGCTACTGGACCTGGGAAAAAATCACCATGGGCTTCTGCCTGCTGAACCTCATCTACATCCCGGCGGCCTTCTGGGTGCGGCCGGACACCTCCGCCGTGCTCGCAGGGGTCATTCCCAATCTTCCTGGCGGCAAGTTCGACAACCAGCTCTTCTTCTTCCTCATGGCCAACATAGGCACCACCATCGCGCCCTGGATGATCTTTTTCCAGCAGAGCGCCGTGGTGGACAAGGGCATGACGGAAAAGGATATCCCCTTCGGCAAGTTCGACACCCTGCTTGGTTCCATCCTGACCGTGGTGGTGGCGGCCTTCATCATCATTGTGGTGGGCACAGTGCTGCCGGGCATGGAGATTGACGACGCAGCCCAGGCCTCCAAAATGCTCATGGGAACCCACGGCTATGCCGGAACGTTCATGGCCATCGGGCTCTTCGACGCAGGGCTCCTCGGCGCCATCTGCATCTCCCTCGCGAGTTCCTGGGCGCTGGGCGAGATCTTCGGCTGGGCGCATTCGCTCAACAACAAGATCAAGGAAGCTCCCTGGTTCTATGCCGCCTACTTTCTGGCCCTTGTCACCGCCGGCGGCGTGGTGCTTATCCCCGGTGCCCCGCTGGTGCTCATCACGCTCTTCGTGCAGGTGGTGGCGGTGACGCTTCTGCCCGCCGCCCTGGTCTTCCTGATTCTGCTTTTGAACGACGAAAAGACCATGGGTGCATACAAGAACACGCTCTTTGAAAACATCGTCAACATCGGCATTGTCTCGGTCATCGTCGTGCTCTCCTCGCTCTATGCGGCCAGCGCGCTGTTTCCGAGCCTGTTCGGCTAGCCAGGGAGGCTGACCATGTTCAAGAACTTCATGCGCAAACACTTCCGGAAGATCAACGAGATCAACGAGAAATACGCCACGCCGAGCCTGGTCATGTCCCGCCCGGTCAAGGTCTGTCTGTTGCTCCTGCGCTGCTACCTGCTGCTGCTGGTGGGCCTGCTTCTGTACAAGTTCATCACTGTGCTGACGGCGTAGCCCAGCATTATAAGGGAGAACATCATGGTCCAGCAGAACAATTCTACCTGCACCGAGCAGGCCTATTCCCTTTCTGACCTCCTCGGCCTGAAGGTCGTATGGAACGGCAAGAAGATCGGCAAGCTCGACGATATGGTCATCCGTGAGACTGAGGTCTTGCCGGAAATCACCGACATCATCGTCCGCCGCTCCTTTGGCTACAAGTCGCTGTTGGTCCCGTGGTCCGACGTCGAGATCGGGGAGCGGGAGGTCGCGGTGAGCCTGGAAAGCATTGAAAGCCGCGAGAAGGACCACTTCGACGGCCTGGTGCTTTTGCAGGATCACATCCTGGATAAGAAAATCGTAGACCTTGAGGACCATGAGGTCGAGGTGGTCTACGACGTGCGCCTGTGCGGCCGCAGTGGCAAACTGTTTGTCAGCGGCGTGGACTGCTCGCGCCAGAGCTTCCTACGCCGCATCGGCCTCAGCCGCCTGGCCAGCTTCATCAGCGACCTGGCGGCCACCCTCAAGGATGAGCCCATTCCCTGGAAATTCGTGCAGCCGCTCTCACATGAGCTGGGCCGTTTCACTGGCAGCCTCAAGCTCAACATCCTAAAGGACAAGATCCATGAGATCCACCCTGTGGACCTGGCCGACATCCTGGAGGAGATGGAGCACGATCAGCGCCTAGCCATCTTCAACGCATTGGGTCTGGAAAAAGCTTCCGACACCCTGGAAGAGATCGAACCCCGCGTGCAACGCGAAATCATCGAAAGCATCGGCGACGAGATGGCCGCCGACCTTATTGACGAAATGACCCCGGCCCAGGCTGCGGATGTGCTTTCGGCCCTGCCGGCCTCCGATGCCGACGACATCCTGGCCCTGATGGACGAAAAGGACCATGTCGAAAAGATCGAGTCGCTCATGGACGACCACGACAAGGATATCGCCGACTTCGCCACGGACAGCATCATCACCTTTCCGCCCGAGACCAAGGTCGACGAGGTCTTTCAGCAATTCCGCGAGGTCGCCCGCGACAAGGACGTCATCTGGTACGTCTACGTCCTCTCCGGCGACAACCGTCTGCTCGGAGTGGTCAATTACCATTCGATTCTGCGCGCAGAGCCCTCCCAGCGGCTGGACGCCATCATGACCACCGGCGTCAAGAGCTTGGCCCTTGGGGACACCCTCAAGGACGCCGCAGCCATGTTCGAGCGCTATGGCTTTCGGGCCATTCCCGTCCTGGACGAAAAGGATGTGATCCAGGGCGTGGTTCCCTACCGAGACGTCATGAAGCTTAAGCATACCTATGTATAGCAAGCGGCCACGCGGTGCTGATGTAGCCCTCTCGCATTAGGTCAACTCCTACAGATCATCCCTCCCCAGGTATTCCTGGCCATGGGCGGGAGCAACCGGCACTACCGCTAGCCGCAAGCTTCGCGCTCCACCTACGCCCGGACGGACATGTTTCTCCGGGCGTTTTCCATATTTTCTGTACCCAATGCTTTCCAGGTTGTCACAAGGGCGTCACACAACCGTCGTCGGGACATAACTATCTCCACGCGAGACATACACGTCACATACACCACACAGCCAGATCCCCCGAGGTCCGCAATGATCAAAACCGTTTTGCACCTGCTACGCAATGGCAAGCATGCGCCAGCAGCCGACACTGGCGCTCCTGACCTGCGCACAAACCGCCTGCGTGAACTCGTGCGCAATGGGCAGGACTTCGACATCCTGCTCATCAACGTGCGCGACTTCCCCCTGTTGCGCGAACTTTACGGCAACGACCTGGCTCAGGAGGTCGAGGCGCAGCTCACTGCCGTGCTCCGCCGGGCCGTCAGCGAACGCCTGCATGTGGTGCCATTTTGTATGACGCTTGAACCTGGCGAATACCTGCTGGGCTGGCCCAGCCAAGGAGATGATCCGCGCACTCAGCACGACACGGCTTACGAGATCCGACTCCTGGCTCAGCGCGAGGCCAACGCGCACCTATTGCGCTGGGCCGGGCGTGAGCTGGACCTGGGATTCGGCTGCGCTCGCCACACCGTAGCCAAAGGCCAGGACCGCGAGGCCCGGCTGTTCCAGGCCGTGAACGAGGCCCGGCTGCGCGCCAAAATGCGCCTGGATTTAAGCCAGCTCTCCCTGTCCACCGAATTCAATGCCATTTTGCACAACCGGGACGTGCGCGCGGTGTTCCAGCCCATCGCAGACTTCACCACCGGCACCATCCTGGCCTGGGAGGCCCTCGCGCGCGGCCCCGAGGGCACGGCCTTTCAGTCCCCGGCCATGCTCTTTGACTTTGCCGAGCAGTCCGGCAAGCTCTTCGCCCTGGAACGCCTGTGCCGCGAAAAGGCCATCAGCACCCTGGGACTCATAGCCCCTGGGCAAAAGCTCTTTCTGAACATCCATCCCAAGACCATGGCCGACCCGAATTTCACCCACGGCAAAACGCTGGAGCTGCTCGAAACCGTGGGGCTCGCCCCGGAGAACATTGTTTTTGAGATCACCGAGCGGCACAGCATCACAGAGTTCGCCCTCTTCCACCGCACGCTGGACCACTACCGCAGCCAGGGCTATCTGGTGGCCATCGACGACGCCGGGGCCGGGTATTCCGGGCTCACCTCCATCGCCCAGATCAGGCCGGATTTCATCAAGATCGACATGAGCCTCATCCAGGGCATCGACAAGGATCCGGTGAAGCGCGCGCTCATCGAAACCTTCGTCACCTTTGCCGACAAGATCGGCTCCAAGATCATCGCCGAGGGCATCGAGTCACAGGCCCAGGCCGCCTGCCTCATCGACATCGGCGTGCATTACGGTCAGGGCTACTACCTGGCCAAGCCAGCCACGCCCAAGCCCTCCCTGGCGCTCGACACCACCTATCTGCGGACCCGTCAGGAGCAGACGCGAATCAGCACCTCCTGCCTCATGCCTATCGGCAATCTTGTGGAGGCCGCGCAGGTGCGCCCGGCCGGGATGCTCGTGCCCGACGCCCAGCAGTGCTTCGAGTCCACACGCCAACATACCAGCATCGTGATTGTGGACGAGGAGAGGCCCATCGGCCTGGTCATGGAATACCAGCTCAATCGGCAGCTCTCCGGGCAGTTCGGTTCGGCCCTGTATGCCAAACGGCCCGTGGAGGCCATCATGGACCGCAGCCCGCTCATCGTGGACGAGGCAACGCCCGTGGAGCAAACGGCCAAGGCCGCCATGCAGCGCGAGAAGATCAAGGCCTACGATGACATCATCGTCACCAGCCAGGGGCGGGTGTTGGGCATCGTCACCGTGCAGCGGCTTCTAAGCACCCTGGCGAGCGTCCAGGTGGAGATGGCCAAGGGCACCAACCCGCTCACGGGCCTGCCCGGCAACGTGACCCTGGAGCAGGAGGTCGAGGCCAGCGTGGCGGCCGGGAAATGCTTTTCCATCGCCTACGCCGACCTGGACAACTTCAAGGTCTACAACGACACCTATGGCTTCAAGAACGGCGACCGGGTCATCAAGCTGGCCGCAGACCTGCTGGACCACAGCGTGCGCCGCTATGGTGACGCCACGGCAAAGCTCTTTCACATCGGCGGGGACGACTTCGTTTTGATGAGCAAGCCAGAACACGTGGAGCGCATCTGCCAGGCCACTACGCGCAGCTTCAAGCGCCTCATCCGGGGCTGCTACTGTCTGGAGGACCGCACGCGCGGCGAGGTCATCGCCACGGGCCGCGACGGCGTGGAGCGAACCTATCCACTGGTGTCGCTCAGCATCGGCATCCTGGAGATCGGCGGACCCTGCAGTCTCCAGGAGATCGGCGAACGCGCCGCGTATGTGAAGAAATACGCCAAGTCCCTGCCCGGTAATGTGTACGCGAGGGATCGCAGGCAACCGCTGGGCACCGAACAACTGCCCGGAAACGGTCAGGGAGTCTGCGCCGAACCTGCCCCGCTCAAGGAAGACTCTGCAGCCTGATCCGGTGTTGCGGAACCTTTGCCCCGACGTAACGCCAAGGTAACAATGGGCGCCCCGGAGGGGTCTAAGGTGAACGCAATTGCAAGTAACGCTGCCTTTCATCTCATTCATAACGGGGAGCTTAGCTCATGGAACAGCGGCGAGTCATGGTGGTGGAGGATCATGCGGAAACGTGTGAGCTCTTGCGTTACAATCTCACCGCGGCAGGCTTTGAAGTGCGCACGGCGCTGGACGGAAAACAGGCTCTAAACGTCATGGACCGCTGGCGTCCTGACCTCGTGCTGCTCGACCTGATGCTGCCGGAAATGGACGGCTTTGAAGTTTGCCGCACGCTCAAGCAGATCCCTTCCTTAAGCGCGGTGCCGGTGATCTTTCTCACCGCGCGCACCGATGAGGTGGACCGCGTTGTGGGTCTGGAGCTTGGAGCCGAGGACTATGTGCTCAAGCCCTTCAGCACTCGCGAACTCCTTCTGCGTATCAAGATCGTGCTGCGCAGGACAAGTTCGGAACATGACGAAAACTCGGACACTTTCCAGCGCGAAGGGCTCATGGTGAACTTTGCTGCTCATGAAATGTTAGTGGACGGCGAAAAGCGCGTGTTGACTGCCACCGAGCAGAAGCTGTTCAAGGCCATCGTGCAGAGCCGGGGCCGCGTGCTCTCCAGAGACAGGCTCCTGGATATGGTCTGGAATACGGAATTCGAAGGGACTTCGCGCACCATTGACACGCACATGCGCCGCTTGCGGGTCAAGCTGGGCCACTATGCCGACTGGATCGAGACCTTGCGCGGCGTGGGATACCGGTTCAAAGACTGAAATGCATTCCCGCCAGCAACTATTGCGCCCTTCTCTCCTCCCTCGCCGTGCGCCATGAGTGGCTGGTACTCAAGATCAACGCTTGCGGGACCTTGCTCCCTGTGCTTCGTCACCGAATTGTCACATTCTCGTGTCCCTGATGTTGCGCCCAAAGAGTATCTTCACCCCGCAGGCAACGGCTTGGCGGGAAAGTGTCCCGCTTGGCCCTGACCGGCAGAGCACGGAGAGCCCATGCCCAACATAAAGATTGCTTCACAGTCCCTGGACTTCCACTACGGGGCCTTCCAGGCGCTGCACCAAGTGGACCTAAACTTTGAGGAGCACCAGGTCACGGCGCTCATCGGCCCCTCGGGCTGCGGCAAGAGCACCTACCTGCGCTGCATCAACCGCATGAACGACCTCATCCCCGGCGCGCGGGTCGACGGCCGGCTCACCCTGGATGGCGAGGACATTTACGCCCCCGGCGTGGACGTGGTGGAGTTGCGGCGGCGCATCGGCATGGTATTCCAGAAGCCCAACCCCTTCCCCAAGACCATCTACGAGAACGTGGCCTACGGCCTGCGCGTCAACGGCGTGAAGGACAAGCGCGTCCTCGATCAGAGCGTGGAGTCCTCCCTGCGCGGCGCGGCCCTCTGGGACGAGGTCAAGGACCGCCTGGAGTCCTCGGCGCTGGGACTGTCCGGCGGCCAGCAGCAGCGCCTGTGCATCGCCCGCGCCCTGGCCGTGCGGCCCGAGGTCCTGCTCATGGACGAGCCCGCCAGCGCGCTCGACCCCATCGCCACCCAGAAGATCGAGGACCTGATCCACGAGCTCAAGCGCGACCTCACCATCATCATCGTCACCCACAGCATGCAGCAGGCCGCGCGCGTGTCCGACCGCACGGCCTTCTTCTATTTAGGCAAACTCATCGAAGAGGGCGACACTCGCACCATCTTCACCCGCCCGCGCAACAAGCAGACAGAAGACTACATCACCGGCCGCTTCGGCTAGGGGGACACATGCAGCAGCGCATCCATTTCACCCAGAAGCTCGACGAACTGCGCATGCAGCTCATCCGCATGGCCGCCCTCACCGAGAAGGCCGTGCACGACGCCACCCGCGCCTATCTGGAGAACGACACCGACCTGGCCGAGAGCGTGGTCATGAACGATGCGGCTGTCAACGACATGGAAGACGCCATCGACACCTTCAACTTGGAACTGCTGGCCTTGGACCAGCCCATGGCCAAAGACCTACGCCTCATCATCGGCTCCATGCGCCTCACCGTGAACCTGGAGCGCATCGGCGACGAATGCGTGAACCTGGCCCACCGCACCCTGTTTCTGTCCACTCGGCCGCCCCTGCCAGCCAATGCTCGCATGGAGCGGCTCTGCGCCCATGTGCAGGATATGCTGACCAAGGCCGTGCGTGCCTTTGTGGACGAAGACACGGTGCTGGCCGGGGAGATCTGCGCCATGGACCACACCGCCGACGAACTGTCCCTCAAGGTGCTCAAGGAGGCCATCAGCACCATGGTCGAGGAGACACGGATCGTGGAGCGCAGCGTGCATGTCATAATGGCCTCACGGCACCTGGAACGAATCGGTGACCTAGCCACCAACCTTGCCGAGGCCGTCATCTTCATCAAGGAAGGCCAGAACGTGAAACACAGGTGCAAGGGTTAGAGAAGTCCCTCCGGTCAAACTACATTCAAGCGGCCTGGCCTGGAGCGTCAACTCTGGGCCAGGCCGCTTGTCGTGCAGACTTGGTAGGGCATGGAGCATCTTGTTGCCCATGACGAGGAACAGGAGGCGCAGAGCTTCTTGCACCCGCACAAAGGCACATTGGTGGACAGTTTCGCACCTTGTGCGTGGTGGAGATGCTGGCCGCAGTTATGCCGAAGATGAGAGGGAGGCAGCTTGGACCAACCCGAGGATGCGCAGCTTGCAGGCAGAGAGCCTGTCAGCGAAGTGTCCGGGGGGGCATCTGCCCTGGCAGTGGGAAGCCTGATGGCTGTACGGCTGAAGCCTCTTTGTTTTGCCCGTTACCGCTCCCCCCGTCTCTGCAGCCAGGCGCGCAGGAAGATGGCGAAGAGGTTCATGCCCAGCACCAGGGCGATGAGCACCAGCGCCGTGCCATACTGGATGGGCCGGGTCTTCTCGATCTCCGTGCCCGCGGTGGCCAGCACGTAGATGTGGTAGGGCAGGGCCATGACGTCGGAGAACATGGAGGTCGGCATCTTCGGGGTGTAGAACACCGCCGCCGTGAACATGATGGCCGCGGTCTCGCCCGCGGCGCGGCTGATGCCCAATATGGAGCCGGTGAGGATGCCCGGCAGGGCGCTGGGCAGCACCACCCGCCAGATGGTCTGCCACTTGGTGCCGCCAAGGGCCAGGGAGGCCTCGCGGTAGGTGGCCGGGACGCTCTTCAGGGCCTCCTCCGTGGTGCCGATGATCACCGGCAGGCACAGCACGCCCAGCGTCAGCCAGCCAGCCAGGAGCGACACGCCGAGATCGAGCACCGTGACGAACAGTCCCAGGCCGAACAGGCCGAACACCACCGAGGGCACGCCCGCCAGGTTGTTCACCCCCAGGCGGATGACGCGCATGAGCCTGCCCGGCTGGGCGTACTCGTGCAGGTAGATGGCGCTGGCCACGCCCAGGGGCAGGGCCACGGCCATGGCCCCCAGCGACAGCAGCACCGTGCCCACGATGCACGGCCAGATGCCGCCCTCGGTCATGTTGTTGCGCGGGACCTCGGTCAGGAAACTCCACGAAATGGACGACAGCCCGTTGACCAGCAGGAAGCCGATGATGACGGCCAGGGCTGCGGCCACGATGAGGATGGCGCCGCGCAGCATCAGGAAGGCCAGCCACTGCTTGGTCTTGCGCACGCGGTCGCGGCCCGTGGTCACGGACAGGGACCGGCGCGGGGGCGTGGGCAGGGAGACGGTCGCGTCAACGTTCATGTTCGCCTCGCTTTACAGGCTGGCCGAGCCGGTCTGGCTGTGCTTGTGGGAGATGTAGTCGGCCAGGATATTGAAGCAGAGCGTCACCAGGAAGAGCACCATGGCCGTGGCGAAGAGCGCATGGTAGTGGTGGCCGCGAAACGGCGCCTCGGCCATCTCCGCCGCGATGCTCGCGGGCATGGGCCGCACCGGGCTCCAGAGCGAGTCCGGAATCACCGCCGCGCCGCCCGCCACCATGAGCACCACCATGGTCTCGCCGATGGCCCGGCTCATGCCCAGGATCACCGCCGTGCCGATGCCGGAGAGCGAGGCCGGGATGGTGACGCGCAGAAGCGTTTCCAGGTGCGTGGCGCCCAGGGCGAAGCTGGCTTCCTTGAGGTCGCGCGGGACGGCGTAGATGGCGTCCTCGCTGACGCTGGCGATGGTGGGCACGCTCATGAAGGCCAGCATGAGCGCGGCGTTGGCCAGGTTCAGGCCCACGGGGATGTCGAAATAGTCCTGGAGGAACGGGGCCATGACCACCATGCCGAAGAAGCCGATGACCACCGAGGGCAGGCTCGCCAGCATCTCCACAATGGGCTTGACCACGGCGCGCACGCGTGGGGAGGCGATCTCCGCCAGGTACACGGCGGTCATGACGCCAAGGGGGATGGCCACCAGGGAAGAAAGGGCCGTCACCGCGCCGCTGGCCACGATGAGCGGCAGGATGCCGTAGGCCGGGTTGGCCTCGTCCGTGGGGTACCAGTCCATGCCCAGCAGGAAGCCCTTCACGCTGACGAAGCTGAAGGCGGGCAGGCCCTCCATGAACAAAAAGACCATGATCAGCGCCAGCACGGCCAGCGAGGTCACGGCCGTGGCCATGAAGGCCCGTTTGATGAGGATTTCCCTGGTGCTGCGGCGCATGGGCGAATCTCCGGTCTCTTGCGTTTCGACCCCTCCGCCCGAACCCGGTCCGGATGGGCCGGGCCGGGCTGGGAGGAGGGGTCCCAAAGGAGGAAGGTCGAAACGGTCTTGGCGCTCGGGGAAGCGTTGTTACTTCTTGGCCTTCTTGTCCGCCTTCGCGGCCTTGGCGGCCTTCAGGGGCACATAGTCCACCGAGGCAACGATCTTCTGGCCCTCGTCGGAGAGGATGTAGTTCACGAGCTTGGCCACGTCGCCGGTGGGCTCGCCGTTGGAGTAGAGGTACAGCCCGCGGGAGATGGGATAGGTGCCGTTGAGCGTGTTTTCCACGCTGCCGCCGACGCCTTCCACCGTTACGGCCTTGAGGCCCTTGTTCTGGGTGTAGGCCAGGCCCACGTAGCCGATGGCCGACTTCTGCTTGGACACGGTCTGGGCCACGGCGCCGTTGGAGGCCTGCATCTGGGCGCGGGCGTAGACGCGCTCCTTCTTCAAGACGTGCTCGTTCCAGTACTCGAAGGTGCCGGAGGAGGAGTCGCGGGAGACCACGGAGATGGGGCCGGCTGCGCCGCCCACGTCCTTCCAGTCAGTGATCTTGCCGGTGTAGATGTCCTTTAGCTGGTCCATGGTCAGGTTCTTCACCGGATTCGAGGGGTGCACGATGGGGGTCAGACAGTCGTAAGCGATGATGATCTGTTTGGGGTTCACACCCTTATCCTTGGCCTGCTTGATCTCGGACTCCTTCATCTCGCGGCTCATCATGGCCAGCGGGGTGCTGCCGTCGATGAGGGCCTTGGCGCCGTCGCCGGAGCCGGAGGCGGAGATGGAGATGGACACGCCCTTGTTCTTGGCCATGAAGGCCTCGACGGCCTTCTGCATGATGGGCTGGACAGTGGTGGAGCCCTTGACCGGGAGGTCGCCGGCGAAGGAGACGGCGGCGAGGCCGAGCACGGCCAGGGCGGCGAGTGCGGCGGAAAGAAGACGTTTCATGGATGAGCCTCCGAAGGGGTTGATGTTTACGCTTGCACGGAACATCATAAAGCCCCGCCATGTGACGGTTGTGTGACGGCCCGGCAAAAGGTGGGTGACGCAGGAAAGACGGCCGTATTATTCTTGTTGGCTCCTCTGAACAGGTCTGCTGCTATTGTCACATGCCTGTGACTCTGCCGTCATGACTCCTTGGAGTTCAGATGCTAGGGATCCTCCCATGCAAGGAGGGCTTCCATATGCTCACGATCCAAGGCCTCACCAAAATCTACCAGGCGCACACGGCGCTATATCCCACGGATCTTACCTTTGAAGCCAGCCGTTTCAGCGTTCTCCTCGGTCCCTCAGGGGCCGGAAAATCAACCCTGCTGCGGTGCCTGAATCAGCTCACCGTTCCGACTGGCGGAACGGTGGAGATTGAGGGGATAGGGTCTATCGACACCGCCTCCAAGCGTCACGCACTGCGCTGCATGACAGGGTTCGTTTTCCAGCAGCACCAACTCATCTTTCGCCAGACGGCCCTGGCCAACGTCCTTAACGGTCGCCTTGGCTGCACGCCGCTTTGGAGGAGCCTGCTCCCCTGGTCGCGCAAGGATGTCACCGACGCTCTTGGGTGCCTTGAGCGCGTAGGGCTACTGGATTTCGCCCTCACGCGCGCCGGCAGGCTCTCGGGCGGCCAGCAGCAACGCGTAGGCATCGCCCGCGCCCTGGCTCAGAAGCCGCGCATCATCCTGGCTGATGAACCTGTGGCCAGCCTGGATCCCGCCAAGTCAGAGGAGATTCTTGAACTGCTCCTGAAGATCTGCCGGGAGGATGGCATCTGCACGGTGGTGAGCCTGCATCAGGTGGACCTGGCCCGGAAGTTCGCCGACAGGGTCATTGCCCTCAAGGACGGGCGGGTTGTGTTCGATGCTCCGCCAAACGAGTTGAGCGAAAGCGCTCTTAAAGAGATCTACACTTCTGGCGGTGATGTCTCGTCACAGCCCGAGGAAGAGACCGGTGAGAACGAGCTTGCCGTCCTTGAGGCCAAGGCTGCCTGAACCACCATCCGAAACCTTCTAGCAAGCCATGAGGGAATCCATGAAACGCATCGCATCGCTTCTGCTTGTCGGCATGAGCCTCATCCTTGGCACCCATGCCTTTGCCGCCAACCCTGATCCGGGAACGCTCAAGGTAGCCCTGCTGCCGGACGAAAGCCCCAGCACCATCATCAAGAACAACCAGGCCCTCAAGGACTATCTGGAGAAGAGTCTGGGCAAGAAAGTGGAGTTGGTGGTCACCACCGACTACTCCTCCATGATCGAGGCCATGCGCCACGGCCGCCTCGACCTGGGCTTCTTCGGTCCCCTGTCTTATGTTCTGGCCAAATCCAAGAGTGACATCGAGCCCTTCGCGGCCATGCAGAAGAAAGGCAAGGCCACCTATCGCGGCGTGGTCATTGGCAGCATCGCTTCCGGGGTGAACAGCATCGAGGACATCAAGGGCAAGAAGATGGCCTACGGGGATACCGCGTCCACGTCCTCGCACCTGATCCCCAAGTCCATCCTCAAGGCCAAGGGACTGGAGCCCAAGCGCGACTATGAGGAGCACTTCCTGGGCAGCCATGATGCCGTGGCCCTGAACGTGCAAAACAACAACGCCCAGGCGGGCGGGCTCTCCGAGTCCATCTTCAACATGCTCGTGGAAAAGGGCACCATTTCCTTGAAGAAGGTCAAAGTGCTGGCCGTGTCCAAGGAGTTTCCCGAATACCCCTGGGTCATGCGCTCCAACCTTGCCCCCGCCCTCAAGGAAAAGATCAGGGCCGCCTTCACCGGCTTGAACGATCCGGCAGTGCTCAAGCCCTTCAAGGCTGACGGGTTCGTTGCCATCACGGACAAAGACTACGATGTGGTGCGTGACCTGGCCAAGATTCTCAACCTCGACCTGGCCAAGATGTAGCAATGTCCAAAACATATGAATTCACCATCGGTGAACTGAGGCGGGAATACCTGGCAAGCCTCGCCAAGGCCGGACTGGGCATGCTGGCGGTTGGGGCTTGCCTTGCGCATTCCGGTCTGTTCGACGCCCAAAGGCTCATGGAGGCTGGCCCGGCCTTGGCGGACCTCCTGGGCGAAATGATGCCCCCGGATTTCAGCAACTGGGCGAATTGGGGCATGCCGCTGCTGGACACACTGGCCATGAGCGTGGCCGGGACCTTCCTGGCCGTGTGTCTGTCGATTCCCCTGGGCTTTCTGGCGGCCGCAAACGCCTCGCCGCATCCCGTGGTCCACCGCCTCGCCAGGGGGGTGCTTAATTTCCTGCGTTCAGTGCCGGAGTTGATCATGGGCATCGTGTTCGTGGCGGCTGTGGGGTTCGGGGCGCTCCCGGGTGTGCTGGCACTGGGGCTACATTCCGTGGGCATGGTGGGCAAGTTCTTTGCCGAATCCGTGGAGCACTGCGACAAGCGTGCGGTGGAGGCCATCCGGGCCACAGGCGCCACTCCCATGCAGGTCATGCTCCACGGCATGCTTCCGCAGGTGCTGCCCCAAATGGCCGACATTGCCGTGTACCGCTGGGAATACAACTTTCGGGCGTCTACGGTCATGGGAATGGTCGGCGCAGGGGGCATAGGCTTCCAGCTCATGGGTTCGCTGCGCCTCATGCAGTACCAGGAGGTGGCCGCGCTCTTGCTTGTCATGCTTGTCATGGTGACACTTGTCGATGCGCTGGGCTCTTGGCTCAGGGGGAAATTCGCATGAAGGAAAAACCGCTCACCGTCATCACGCACTGGATACACCCCGAAGTGACCGAGTATCTGACGCAACACTGCCGCCTCCTGCTGAACGACACCCGCGAAAGCCTACCCAGAAAGGAATTGTTCTTGCGGTTGGCCCAAGCGGATGCAGCCATGATGTTCATGCCTGACTGGGTGGACCAGGAGCTCCTAAACCACGCCCCAAGACTCAAGGTCATCGGGGCGGCGCTCAAAGGCTTTGACAACTACGACGTGGAGGCCATCACCGAGCGCGGTGTATGGCTCACCAACGTGCCGGACCTGCTTACTGTGCCCACAGCGGAGCTGACCATCGGGCTCATGCTCTCGCTTGGACGCAATTTCCGTCAAGGGGACCAGATAGTCATGGGCGGGAACTTTCACGGTTGGCGGCCCACTCTCTACGGCACAGGGATACAGGGATCAACCGTCGGCCTCATTGGGATGGGCAGGCTCGGGCAGGCTGTGGCGGGGCGGCTCCAGGGCTGGGGTGCCCGGCTGCTGGGGCACGATGTCTGCCCTCTTGGGCCGGACCGGGCTGCGGAGCTCCACGTGGAGCAGACCGGGCTGGATGACTTGCTGCGCAGGTCGGACTTCGTCGTTCTGCTTACCCCGTTGGCCCCTGGTACGCGGCACCTGCTCGGCGCGGAAAAGCTTGCCCTTGTGCGGCCAGACTGTCTGCTCATCAACGCCGGACGAGGCTCCTGCGTGGACGAGGCCGCTGTGGCGGCGGCGCTACGCCAAGGCCGACTGGCGGGATACGCGGCGGACGTCTTTGAGTTCGAGGACTGGGCTCTGCCGGGACGTCCAAATGCAGTGAACTTGGCCCTACTTGATTCGGAATTGCGAACAGTGTTCACTCCGCACCTTGGCTCGGCCGTGGAGCATGTCCGCCTGGAAATCGCCATGGAGGCGGCTGAGAATATTGTGGAGGCCCTTCAAGGCCTCAGACCCCACGGCGCGGTCAATTCCCCCATACATGTGTCTGTCGGGGCTTAGAGCCTATCCGTGAATAGTTGTTACATTTCTCAACCAAACGATTGCTTCGGCCAGGTGAAGAAATGCCGGGGGCTTTTGGGAACTTGGCGCATTTTTCGCCACCTCCGTCATTTTCAGTGCGTACAATATGTTGCCTCGTCACATCGCATCAGGCACAGTGCGACAGTATTTATCTGAACCACCAACCCTGTATCGCGAGGGCAGCAGATGCGAAGCGTGGAATCAACTCTTTCGGGGTTGTGGATATTCGTAATGTTCAATTACCTCTATTGCGACGTTGTGATGCTTATGGACAATGACATCCTGAAGCAGTTTTTATCTGGCCGTGTTGACGGAACGCCAATCACCAGGGAATTCCTGTTCGGGGCAGCCATATTGATGGAGATCCCCATCGCCATGACCATCCTGACGAAAGTTATGCGGCACAAGATGAACCGCCTAGCCAACCTCTTCTCCGGGACGCTTATGACCGGCGTCCAGTCTGCGACGCTCTTTACTGGGACGACACCTTCTCTTTACTATATCTTCTTCAGCGCCATCGAAATCGCATGCACAGTATTCATCGTCTGGCTGGCGTGGTCGTGGCGCGAGCCCGACCAGTGCCAGACGGCGCAGACCTAGAACCTAACCGTAAATTGCTGTCACTTTTCCCCACCAAGTTTTTGCTGCGGCCAGGTGAAGCAAGGCCTCGAAGCTATCCGCTAACTATTTTCATCGAACCAGGAGCTTCCTGAACCGATTGAGCCAAGAGTGCGTCACCTCGAACACCCAACATCGATTCTTTCACGAACGCCCAGGCCATGTTTCTTCCAGAAGAAACATGGCATGAATCCCCTCTCAGCGATTGCTCTTTGCGCTGGATCTCAATCGTGGCCCTTGTCGGCATAGAGGCATACCATGCCTTTGCCTGCCGTAGTTAAAATTACCGTTACCATCAGTCGTGTAAGCTGGGTTACTTCATGCCTGTTCGCTCCGGTTACGATGATCGACAGTGGGGTTCCACTCTCGTCCACCAACACCTGCCGCTTGCTTCCATTTCTCCACCCGGTCCTTTGATTTCGCCCGACGGATTCTTGAGCCAAAAGAGCCTAACCATTGAGCCTTTGATGCTTTGCCACACCCTGGCGACACTTTCCATGTCGTCGTACTCTGCTAGCCCAACTTGCCAGAGCTGCAAGAATAATCCAGCGTTGAGCTACTTTCGGAAGTGTTTGCGCACCGAACTTGCGTTGCCAAACTGCTCCTTGGGAGGAGCTTTCTACTGGTAGCCTTCTGCGAAACACGAACACGATGCCCTCATGCCTTTTACGGGGGTCCATCGACTATTTCCCCGTCTTGCCTGCGATTGTCGCTTCCCTCGTCCAGACCCTTACGCGCAGGCATCAGCGGTCCAACATGCCCCCAGAACTCATCAGACACCTCGCCATGAACGGACTTTCCATGATGCACATCCGCTCTGAATTATAGGAAAAAAAGAATACAGTGCCATTTGATTACGGATAAGTTCTTGGCTCGGCAAACTTCATTTCAGCCGCCCCTCACTATTCGGTGCCCCCATAAAGAGGACAATTTGTTCCGCTGGCGTCACACAGAGGAAACCTGCCCGCGCAAACGTCATGCTAGACATTCTCTGCACACCGGAAAAGACCGGCTCAACCGCTACCTACGGAGGAGACCATGCTGGAGATGTTGCGCAAACGCCTGCTTGATGCCCTCGATGGCTGCCGCGTGCGGCCCTGCCCCGACGCCGAATTGGACGAGCAACCCCGGCTCGACGCCTGCGCCGATGAGAACGAATTTGCCTCGCGCGTGGTGGAGGTGGGCATGCAGATCGCCCTGCGGCGCAGGCTGGAGGAGCGCCGAGGCGAGATTGAGGCCGCCCTCAAGCGGATGGACACCGGTTGCTACGGCGACTGTGAGGAATGCGGCGAGGAGATCGGCCTTGCGCGGCTCATGGCCAACCCTACCGCCCAGCTTTGCGTGCATTGCCAGGCCGACAATGAACGCGGCCGGTTGCGCCGTTGCGCATGACCAGGAGGCTCTGTGATCCCAGACGCCTTTCGTATCGATCTGCACGTCCACTCCAAGTTTTCAACGCGTCCCTCCCAATGGATCCTGCAGCGCATGGGGTGCCCGGAAAGCTTCACCGAGCCCATGCGCATCTACGAGATCGCGCGTGCCCGGGGCATGGGCATGGTCACCATAACCGACCACAACACGATCAGCGGCTCGCTTGAGATCGCGCACCTGCCAGGGGCCTTCGTCAGCGAGGAGATCACCACATACTTTCCCGAGGACCGCTGCAAGCTGCACGTGCTGGCCTACGACATCACCGAGGCCCAGCACGCGGAGTTCCAGCGCCTGCGCGAGAACGTCTTCGACCTTGTGCCCTACCTGCGCGAGGAAGGCATCGTGCACGTGCTGGCGCATCCTCTGTTCGCGGTCAATGACCGTCTGACCCCGGCGCATTTCGAGCAGTGCCTGCTGCTGTTCAACATCTTCGAGCTGAACGGCTCGCGCGACGAGTCCCAGAACGCCTTCCTGCGCCAGGTGGTGGAGGCGCTGCGGCCTGCGGACATTGAGCGTCTTGCCGAAAGGCATGGCATCGAGCCCTCTGGTCCGGCGCCCTGGATCAAGAGCCTGGTGGGCGGCAGCGACGACCATTCGTCTCTGTCCATCGCCCGCAGGCACACCGAGTTCGACGGCCCGGCCACGCTGGCGAACCTGCTTGACGGCATCCGCGAAGGCCGGGGCCGGGTGCTGGGCGGCACGGCCACGCCCTGGGCCATGGCCCACAATCTTTACGGCATCGCCTACCAGTTCTACAAAAGCCGCGCCGGACGGCTGCCCCGCAGCCACGCCTGCATGCGCCTCGCGGACATTCTGCTCGACCCCGCCAGGGCCGGGCGCGAGGTCCGCGCCACACCTCTGGAGCGCCTCAAGGACCGGGTGCGCACCGCCCTGTACGAGCGCCTGGCCGACAAGGATTCGCCCCAGGCCATGCTGCTCTCCGAGGCCACGCGCACCATCCAGGCCGACCCGGAGCTGGCCGCCGCTGCGCGCGGCAGCGTGACCCGCAGCGTGCCGCCCGAGGAATTGTGGCGGCGCTTCGTGCGGCGCGTTTCGGACCGGCTCCTGTCGCGCTTCGCCGACAAGATGCTGGCCTCGGTGCGCAGCGCCAACATCTTTCAGCTGTTCCACGACGTGGCCTCGGCGGGCTCACTTTACGCGCTGCTCTCGCCCTATTTCCTCTCAAGCGAACTGTTCGCCAGGGAACGCAGCTTCACCGGCATGTGCATGGAGACCTTCGGCGTGCGTCGGCAGAATCGGAGCGGCGGCGAACTGCGGGTGGCGCATTTTACGGACACCTTCGCAGAGATCAACGGGGTGGCCCTGACCATCCAGCAGCAGATCGCCCTGGCCAAAAAATACGGCAAGGACATGACCTGCGTGACCTGCACCAGGGGCGCGCCGATGGAGGGGGCCAAGAACTTCGAGCCCGTGGGCTCCTTCGCCATGCCGGAATATCCGGAGCTGACCCTGGCCTATCCGCCGTTCCTGAAGATGCTGGCCTGGTGCTTCGAGCAGGACTTCGACTGCATCCTCACGGCCACGCCGGGCCCCATGGGCCTGGCCGGGCTGGCCATCGCCCGCATCCTGAAGATTCCCGTCTACGCCCTGGCGGAGATCGTGGAGCTGGCCTCCCGCGCCGCCGGGGAGGTGCGCGGCATCGCCCAGTCCGCGCGGGAGCAGGCCCAGTCCGGGCGCGAGGTGAGCCAGTCCATGGAGGACATGCGGCGCATCAGCGAGGAGACGAGCCAGGTCATGGAGGAGAGCGCCCGGGCCGTGAGCGAGCTGGCCCAGCAGGCGCGCAACCTCGCGGGCATCGTGGACGAGATCCGCGCGGATGCGGGCGAAGATCCGGGTGAGCATGCCCGCGGCGACAAGGATGTGGCTTCGCTCAAGCCCGCTGTGTTGCGCTCAGCTGCCTAGCCGTGTGTTCGTGTTTGATGCGTCTTCCGAAGGAGAGTTCCGTGCTGGGCACTGGCAAAGAGTGGGGACTGTTGTGAAGGCAAATGAGAAGGCCTTCTTGGCCGTCGCCAGACTTGCTCTGATCATTGATTGGCCCCTATGGTAACGAAGAGCCGAAGTGCCGCTGGGTTGATGATTTCCCGCATCTATCTCATGCCAAGACAAAGGAAGAAGGAACTCGCCGGTTAACATTTGCACCCGTCTCGGAGCAACGCTGCGGCGATGGCCATCGCGATGGCTGCGGCAGGAAAGAAAAGGACGAGGCAGAAGCGGTTCTGCCGCGCCTTCGCATCCTTGACAGCCGCCATCTGGATACGTTCAAGATAGCGAGCCCAGGCGTTCAGATCGAAAAACACGAACTTGTCGACTTCGCGAACAATCCCGAGCTATTGGAATCTAAGCGGTACTTATTGCGCCAAGCACGGAACGTGCGCAGAGGCAAGCCGATCTTCTCCACAGCAGCAGGGAGCCGCAGCTACCTGCCATCCTTGTAGATTGTAGTGTAAGTGGGCATGACAAGCATCTGTTTCTTCATCATGTTTTCCTCAAATTTGCTGAATGTGCCATCCGTTAGCTGAACCGTACCCACCAGACTTAGTAGCAGGTTAGTGGGATGCACTGTGAGTGGTTTTGCGTGTCCGCCCCTGTTGCTTTGCTTGTTGTTATGGCTCCGGTCCCCACACGGTTACGGGCGACAGGGCCTGAAAGGCTTTTCCGACGGCTATCTCAAGCCGGGCTGCGTCGAGCTGCGCGAGATATGTCTCCTCGGTCATGCGCCCGTCGACCATGCGCTGCATCTGCAGGTACAGCACTTTGTCCTTTTGCCGAACGGCGAACAGTACGCCATCCGCTTCCGTCCCCAGACATGGCTGCGGCTTGCCACGGGCGAGCTGGCCCCGACGGAAGCAGTCGAGACATGCCTTGAGCGTGGCCAGGCTCTCCAGATCAGAGCATGAATACCCCATGAAGTTGGCTGCCACCCTAGTCCAGCGTCGCTTGCCCTTCGCCTCGTCTGCGACACCGGCGGTGATGGAGAGCTTGAAGCCATCCTTGTCGTACGTGAGCGACATCTATACTCCTACCTTCCCGCTACCGGTGCGGGTTCCACAGGTTGATCCACTGCTCTTCGGACACGTCTTTATCCAGCAGATACGACTTCCTTTCGAAGTGCAGCCGCGTGTCCCAGGGGACGTGGCGCAGATTGAAGTACCGGCCGGTAAGCGGCGGCGTAGTCTGAACGATGTGCCGGTTCACGCGCCGCCATATCCAGGCCTCAAGCTCTTGCGCTTGTTGCCGAGCGTCAAACGCGTAGCGCGCGAAGTGGTAAAAGCTACGCGCCGCGGCGTTGATGCGCCGGAGTTTGTGCTCGGGAGAGGCGTCGGAGGCCAGCGCCGTGCGCACGCTCTCTTTCAGGCGCTGCACGGACACGTCATGCATCCTAGCGTACAGTAAGCCTTTGGCTACGTGCGCTTCCCAAGCGAGAACCTTCGCCGGCTGCTCGCGCAGGTCGGTCCACACCGCGCCGACACCTTCGAACGGCTTCGCCGACATGAGCCAACAGCCGTCTTCGTTCCACATCATGCCCGCACGGTACTCGCGGGCTACGGACAGAGTAGTCTCTGCCAGATGCCGCCAAGCAAGGCTGCCCAGGACGTACCGGGCGAAGCTGGCGCGCAGCGTACCCCCGGCCGCATGGTCAAGCAGACACTGCACGTGGGCGATGAACGCCTCGTCGGTGATTCGTGCCGCCGCCGCACCGGGCGCTATCTGCGTGGTTGTCCAGTCGTAGCCGACATGCCCGAGCCAGCAACGGTGAAAGCGATTCGCTTCGATACGCATCCAGCTTGTGAAGACGCCGGGGCACCACCACGGGCGCCAGTAGCCTTGTGCGCCATTGGCGATGGGCGCGAGCACGAACCAGACAGCGTAGAGCTCACCGAAGACCTCGGCTATCTCAAGCTGCTTCCGGCTGGAGCGCGGCATGTAGCGCTCGACAAGCGCCCCGGCGACATTCTGGAAACTGTCACGCTCGAGGTACCGCATCAGATCGTGATGTCGGCCAGCCAAGGCAAGGGAGCGTTGCGCTCGGCGCACGAGCGCAACGTCCCCCGGCCCGGGCCGCTGGTATTCCTTTATGATGCCCACGGCTACGCGCCGACACCGGTCTCGGTCGCCTGCTTCGCCAACGTCTTGTCGTGAGCGGCAAGCTCCTTTTCCGCACCGTCAAGCTGCGTGTTCAACCAAGACTCGAAGTCCGGCTGGAGAGTGAACACCCAGCTCTTCGCTAGGCAAGCCTTCTTGACCGCTTCATAGCGGGCATGAACCTGCACGGTAATCTTGATGTTGAGCTGCTTGTCGCACTTCGTCGCCTTTTTGATAATGGCCATGTATACCTCCGTATACGGGTTAAAGGTTGCGGAAAGGGGGGCCATCAAATCACGGCTGACTGCTTGAGGGAAATCCGTCAACGTGAAATCCGGGGTTGGTCGAAATTACTTTTTTCACAATCGCGGCCGGCATGCCGCGTCTAGCGCATTCGATGACACGCAATATTCTGAAACATAAAGTGTAAATGGCTTCATCATTGAGGTGGACTGACTTCGAGCCTTTCCTGCCCGCTGCCCTTGCGCATCGCCGGCACCGACGTGGTATGCTGTGCGCAGCCCCGCATTCTACCCCGTCGGCCCTCACACCGACACGGCCCGCAGTGGACGTCACTCACGTGCCGCAAGAAGGGATGCGCAAACCCGTACAGAGGAGGAACAACAGACCAGGAGACGTGCGCTCCCAATCCAGGCGCTCGTCTTCGCCATGCCAATCGGAATCGTTAACCCTGCCGTTTTGATCGAGAGCAAACTTCTGGTAGCCAACCAGTAGCCATCGTCTAGCCAGCGACGGTCTCATCAAGTTTGCTCGCAACCGGAGAGCCGTATGCGACGGAAACGCGCCTGTACGGTTCGGGATCCAGCGGCACAAGCTACTTTTGCGTTAGCAGAAGGTGTGAAGTGTCGTTGAGATCATGGCTATCAACGAGTTGGTGCGCTTGGATACGTTGAATGCTGCAAACCTGGGAAACCCAGGTCACGGGACGACACCTACGCCCTCACGGGCTTGGATCGTGACGTGGAAGGGGCATGGCGGCTGCGCGTGACGAAACCGGCTGGCAACCGGAAATAAGCACGATGCGGCTAGAGCAGCCATGCTAAAGGGCGAAAGCCCGACCCGCACCGCTACGGCGACGAGAGGAACTATCGCTATAAAACTCATGTACTAGCCTTGGAGTACCGCCCCGCTGTGACACCTCGGGGGCCGAAAGAAGCAGATGCCAGGAAGAATGCCCTGGCGGTGAAATCATGAGCACAGATAGCGCCTAAGGCGGTTGATATCGGCATGTGGGGTAAAAGCCCACGGCGGCGTACTGACAAGATACTAGCTGGCTATCAACTGGCTTGGAAAGTGCCGTTTCAATGGAATCGAGGATGTACCCTGTACGCCGATTCGGCGTGCAGGACACAGAGGTCTCATAGTAACCCCCTGCAAAGGCAACGTCTGCGCCCGACCACGGACAAACAATCCGTGGCAGGTATCGGTTGGCTACCGAGCTGTAAGCGAAGGGCAGACGGGACGAGGAAATGCGTCCGGGCAAAGGAGACTAGGTCGGTCAAGGCAGGATTCCGAATCATGGATCATCAAATGATAAGGGGGCCGCAAGGCCCCCTTTTGCTGTGCCGTCTCGGTACGGCAAGAGTCTCTGTCAGCTAGTCGTCGAAGCTGCTAGATGAGAAGGAATCGTCGAAGCTGCTACTTGAACAACTGTCATCGAAGCTACTCGATGAGAACGAGTCGTCAAAGGTGGATGAGTTGGTGAAGCTGTCGTCATGGTACGTCGGGTCAACGAGCGTACCGTGATAGATATTATCCAGCTCGTACGCATACGTCGGGTCAGTCCATCGGCTCGTATCCGACTCGTAGCCGAAGGATATGGTGCTGTCGTCCGTCGCGCTGTTTGTCGGCCAGTCGTCGTCGCTGAAGAGGAGCGAGCCCTCATGCGTCATGAGGCCGCTGCCGCAGATGACAGCAGCGGTGGCGGTGTCGTCCGGGGCCACGCGAACCGGCGCGTAAGCTAACGCGTCCGACTCCTGCCCACGCTGACGCAGGAGCACGATGGCGATGAGCAGCGCTGTGCAGATGAAGATTCCGTCCATATTTTCTCCTTGGTTTTGTGCGTTTTGGGAATCAATCTATAGCACAAACCGAGAGAAGAGCCCAGGAAAAAGTGATCGACTTCAGGTGTTTAATGAAAATCGTGTACGAGTTGGCTAGCCGTCCAGAACTGGGCGCAAGCGCGTAGGTACTCCGCTGCCTTTCAGCGCTCACAAACCTTGAGGAAGATGACCTCACCCTTTCAAAGCGGGCCGGTACGCCCTCCCTACAACATCTATGACCCGAGCCCCCCACCGGCGGCGAGACATCTTCGACCGTCGCCCCATAGCTGTGCGCTGCACGAGCAAGCGGCGTGGGGCAAGGCGCGGCGTAGCCGCCCCCGAATGGGGTCGCCTTGCCGCACGGCGCGCTCGTGCTAACGTGCGTGTAGCGATGGTCTAGCCGAAGGAATGAAGGAAATTTATTGCCTGGACCGCTGTGGCACGATGCTGAAGTCAAGACTTTGAAATCGTCATTTCGCAAATTTCTGATCTAGATTTTTCAGCGAGAATTCGAGAGATCGTGATCCCTTTCACCAAAACCAGGAGGGATCATGACCACGAGACTCACGCTCACAACACTGGCCCAAGCAATAGTGCTGCCTTGCTTGTCGCGGAGGACCGGCAAGCCGTGCCGTTCCTCCATCACCCGGCAGTTGCTGCTCGCCGAAGCGGCGGGCAACCCCCACTTGGTCGGCTGTTTGGACTCGCAGGGCCGTGTGCACCGCACGACGGTCCGAGACGTGCTCTCCGTGCAACGTCGACTCGTCCTTCACGCGGAAGCGCTGGGCGGCGCGGGCCGCGTCTGGCGCGAACTCGATGCGCTCCCGCCCGCTGCGTTCTCCCTTGACGGCTCCGGCTCACCCTACACCTTCGTTTCACTTGGCAGCAGGGATGCGGTGGAACTCATCGGCGCGTGGCCGTCGCCCAGCGGTGACATCACAGCCATGCTGCGTCCCATTTGTGGCATGCTCATCTCGGCGACGGACTCCGTCATTCCGCCGTTCCGCCAGATAGGCCATTTGTGGCCCCACGGCGATTTCGCGAGGCCAAGCGGCTCGCTCGTGCTGTCGTTTGCCCGCCGCCCCGGCGTGCTCTTCGCAGCAAAGTATCCGCTCGAGTTGGCCGCCAAGGTCATCGTCCGCAACAGAACGGCATGGGGCGAAGCATGGGAGCCCGAAGCACCAACAGACGCGAACCGTCGCTCCGCGGAACTTATGGCTGCGCAGTACAAGCCGCGGCCCCATGTGCCGCTTACGACCGAGCTTCTTCGCGAAGCCGCGCAGACGAAGCCCGTCGAAGACTTGGGCGAATGGTGGCACGACTGCGCCATCTGGCATCCCGCCGGATCGCCTCGCTGGCGCAATGGTCACAACCGCTCTGGAGTCTTGGTTTCGAACGACGACCCCGGCCTCCGGCACCTTTTCGTGACCAAGGACTGCGGGAACTCCGCGTCGCTGACGGTGCGATAGCAGGGAAATTGTGACGACCCGGACGGGGCGTTGCGAAGTGTTGCCGCCGGGCTTGTTGTCCGGCGGCTTACGTTTGGGAGCCTGACAATGCAAGGAAGCAAGGAATGGGGGCAAGAAAGAAGGAAGCGAAGGCAAAGGACGGGACAAGGAAATGGAGAAGGAAAGGAGGCTAGTGGCTACTTTGCCTCCTCGTCATCTTCGGTTCCAAGCTGCATGACGGCGCGGCCTGCGTAGCTTCGGGCAGTCAGGGTGCCCTTGGCGCCGATGCGCTTGCTCTTTTCGATGCGCGTCCATTCGCGCTTCACAAGCTCGTAGACGGTGCCAGCGCGTGTCTTGATGCGGATCATGTGATCCTCGTGGAACGCGACATCCTCGATGACAGCGCGCATCTGATCCGCGATGCGCACCCGGCGGGAGTAGACGGCCTCTTCAGACATGTCGATGCCTTCTGGCATCTTCTCGCCGTAGGCTTCCTCCACGAGGCGGAACAGACCCGCAGATTGGGCGGCCTCGCGAGCTTCAGCCGCGCCGGCGCGCGCCGTAGCAAGCTGCTCCTCCAGTTCTGTGCGCCGCTTGCGGTTCTTCGCTAGCGCCTGAATGAGTTCGGGCATGTCCCCGAGGTCGTCGTTCTCCAGCGTCTCGATCATGCGGCCAATGGTGGCCTTTACCCGGATGAGTTGCGCGTCCAGCTCCTTCACACGCTCCTGATTCTGCTTCTGCCGCTCGACGTGCATACCGGCGGCCTCGATGATGTCGATATCGGACAGGACGCCGGACAGGATGAAGTTTTCCATATGCAAGTAGCTGTAGTACTGTTTGTTCTTGCACCCGCTTTTCTTGAGAGAGCTTGAACATGCCAGATAGAGCGCCCAAGGCCGCAGACCACTTTTCCTCGTGACATCTTTTGTATGGTTAAGGTAGCGCATCCGCGCGCCGCATACATCGCAGCGGGTCATGCCTTGGAAAAGATTCGCGTATTTTTTGCCCTTCCTCCCGGCGTGGTTCTCACGCCGAAGCCGGGTTTTATCCTGGATCAACTCGAATGTGTCCCTATCGATTATAGCCGGGTAGTAGCCTTCGATGGTCTCGATGATTTTCCTGCCGCCCGCTGTGGTCACTTCTGGCAGGTATTCGCCGATGACAGCCCGGTTATGAAGCAACTTGAAGATGTAGCTTTGGTGCCAGACGGGCTTGCGTTTGTTCCAAGCCTGCACGCCATTCTCCGTCAGCAGGTCGGCGATCTTGCCCTGCCCCTTGCCCTCCGAGTACCAGGCGAATATCCGTTTGACGATCTCGACGCGCTCTGGGATCAGTTTGAACTTGCCGTTTTTGACTTTCATCCAGTGAGGACATTGTTTGGTGACAGGGATTCCCTTCTTGGCTTTCTCCCGCTTTGTCTTCCAATTTTCGAGGGATCGCACGGACTTCATGGCGCTCTCTTTGTTTGAGCGCGCCATGTCGTTGAGCAGTTGCAGGAAATCATCGAAGTTGATTTCGCTGAAGATTTTGTCCTCGGAGATGATGCCGAGCAAAAGGCCGTAGTCGAAAATGTTGAGTAAAAGCCGTATGGAGGGTTGAAGTTCGTCTCGCGACAGGCGGTCCACCGACTCGACAATCAGGAGCGTTCCCTTCTCGAGTGTACCTTTTTGCGCTATCTTGAGGAACTCGGCCAATTCGCCATGTAAGGCATTCGAACTGCGGAACGCGGACTTGCCGATGTCCTGGAGGTACTCGACAACCTCGTACCCGTGCCGACCAGCGAACTGCTGCGCGGATTCACGTTGCCGGCGTTCGCCGTCGCCAGCGGCTTGCGCTTGCGAGGAGAGGCGGATGTAAGCGTATGCTTTGGC
>NZ_JAVHLD010000011.1 GCF_031082295.1 Humidesulfovibrio sp. | reverse complement strand
AAATGGTCAATACTTCTCTCACTATGTTAAAAGCATATATTCAATATTGATGTATGTTGATAGCGCAATTAATATCTCGGAGCGAGAAAAGTGTGATTATGCTTTTATATTAAAATCGACGCTATCTACGGCAGAATTGCAACTTCTATTCTATGTAGGCTTGTTTCAAGAATGGAGGTCTACGTTTGTACCACTGGTAGAAAAATACTCGATGCTCGAGGGAATAGATTTATCTTGCATGCCTGATGAACTGTGCAATTCATATAGTCCAACGGCGTATGTTCCCGCTTCACAATTCACCCCACTGCCACCGCCCCAACCCCCATCTGATACCCCAACCCCTCCAACCACGCCGTGATCTCCTCGCGCGCGCCGCGTGAGGCGACGTTGGCGAGGAGGAAGGGGGCGGAAGGGGAGTAGGGCGGGATGGCCGTGCGCGGAAGCACCGGGATGCCGTGCACGCTCTGCCCGATCTTCTTGGCGTCGATGTCCACGAAGGCTTCGATGGCGAGGCCCAGCGCCACAAGCGGCGCCATCTTCTGCCTGCTCACCCGGCCAGCCCCCCACACCCACACGCGCGGGTGCCGCCTGTTGTGCCGCGCCAGCCAGCGCCACAAATACTGCGCCTTCACGCGCGCAAAGGCCTCCACGCCGTACTCCGAGGCGGTGCGCGAAAGCCGCGTGGGCGGGTCGTTCCAGACGAGGATTTCCTCCGCCACCTTGCCCATGCGCACGCCGCCCTCCAGCCAGCGCAGCCACTGCTCGTAGTCCTCGGGGAAGGGCTGCGCGCCCGCGGCGTCGCCGGTGTTGGGCAGCGCGCCACCGAACTGGTCCACCAGCTCGCGCCGGAACATGACCGAGGGGTTGGCGATGGGCGAGTCCACGAAGCGGCTGGCGCTGATGTCCTCGGGCGTGAGCAGGCTGTTCAGCCAGTCCACGTGCGCGGCGTAGCCCGCCCGGGCCGTGCGGCAGCCGCCGAAGCGCACCCGGCCGGACACCAGGCCGAGGCTCTGGTCGGCGTCGAGCAGGGCGGCTTGCAGCTCCAGGCGGCGCGGCAGGCAGAGGTCGTCGGCGTCCATGCGCGCGATGTACGGGGCGCGGCTTTCGGCGCAGGCGGCGTTCCAGGCCAGGGCCACGCCCTGGTGGGGCTGGTGCAGGGGCCGCACGCGGTTGTCGCGCCGGGCGTAGTCGCAGAGGATGTCCCAGGTGGCGTCGTCACTGCCATCATCAACGGCGATGATTTCGAAGTCCGGCAGGGTCTGGCCGAGCAGGCTGTCGAGCGCGGCGGGCAGCGTCGCGGCCGCGTTGCGGCAGGGCAGGCAGACGCTGACTTTGGCGCTGACCCTGGCGCTGACTTTTGGGCCGCCTGACACGACGCTGCCTCGGCTACTGGCGGTCCGGGTCGGCGGCGCGGCGCTCGGCCACGGCGATGCCCAGTCGGCACACGCCGCACGTGCCCGTGCTGGTGGGCGAGCCGCAGCTCTCGCACGGGGCCACGGGCGCGCCGGACTCCTGCTCCACCTGGGCGAAGGCGGGCCGCCCGCGCTTCAAAAAGCCGTCGTAGAAGGCGATCTTGGTGCCGGGGCTGGTGTATTCGAGCCTGGCCCAGAGCTCCTTGTGGCCGGTGAAGCTGGCGCCGGAGCTGTACGGGCAGGGGGCGGTGTGGATCTCGATGCCGTTCAGGAAGGCGTAGCAGGCGGTCTCGAACTCGGTGAGGCGGTACAGGGGCTTGATCTTGCGCGCGAAGCCGTTCTCGGCGTCGAGGCAGGGGCCCTGGTCGGACAGGTAGCCCGCGTCCCAGCGCAGGGTGTTGGCGAACAGCCGCGCCACCTCGTCGTCCAGGTTGTGGCCCGTGGCCAGCACCTGGAAGCCTTCCTCCAGCGCGACGCGGTTGAACCAGTGGCGCTTGATCTTGCCGCAGGCGGAGCACACCGGGCGGTTGATGTACTTCTTCACGTCCGGGATGGGCAGGCCGTGCTTGGCGAGCTCCACCACGCGCAGCTTGAGCCCGTGGAGCGTGCAGAAGCCCTCCACCTTGGCCCGCGCCGCCAGGGAGGACACGGGGATGCCCAGGTCAACGTGCAGGCCGGTGACGTCAAAGCCCATGCGCGAGAGCTCGAGCATGAGGCCGAGGGAGTCCTTGCCGCCGGAAAGGGCCACGAGCACGCGCTCGCCGGGGTTGATGAGGCCGTGGCGGCGGATGGACTTCTCCACCTGGCCGGTGAAGTAGGCGGCGAAGCAGTCGCGGCAGAAGGCGGTATTGTGGCTCGGCAGGGGCACTTCCGCCGGGGCCTTGCATTTGCGGCATTTCATGGTGTTTCCTGTCCTGTGCGATTAGCCGGTGCTCATGACCTTGCGGATGCGAATCTCGTCGCCGTCTTTCAGCTGGCAGTCCGGGGTGAGCAGCTTGTCCCCGCGGATGACGAGCGCGTCGTTGACGCGCAGGTTAAGCTTCCGTTGCAGCATGAGCACCGTGTTGTGGCGCTCGAAGGTGAGGGTCTCGTTGTCTGGCTCGATGAAAACGGTGATCATGGTCCGGGTCTCCTTGGCGGCTTCGTGCGGCAGAGGTGCGCATATCGGGGCGGGATGTCAAGCCGAGGGTGGCCTTGGCGGGGAAAGAAACCGGCTCGGCGCACAATTCTGTTGACCACAACGGAAATCAGGATATACATTTTAGACTAGGAAGAGCCAAGCCCCCAGGAGTGTCTGTATGACCGACAGCAAGCCCAAGATTCTCGTCGTTGATGATGAAAAGCACATCCGCATGCTCTATCAGGAGGAGTTGGAGAGCGACGGCTTCGCGGTGGCGACGACGGATGGCGAAGAGCCCATTGAGCAGGTGCTCGCCCGGGAGAACCCGGCGATGGTCATCCTGGACATACGCCTTGGGCCCAACAACTCCGGCCTCGACCTGCTGCAGACCATTCGCAGCCTGGACGCCAAGCTGCCGGTGATCCTGTGCACCGCCTACGACAGCTTCCAGCACGACCTCAAGTCCATCGCCGCGGATTTCTACGTGGTCAAGTCGGTTGATCTTTCCGAGCTGAAAGACAAGGTGCGCCAGGCTTTGGCGCGCAGTCACTAGCGGTTCTTTTCGCCAATCTCGTAGCCGAAGTGGCGGTCCTGGAGCCAGCGCACGCCGAAAAGGTCGCGCACGCCCACCAGGGCGCGCTGCCAATTGCTGTACTTTGACACGCCGGAATAGCGCTCGCGGTGGTTCACGGGTGCTTCGGCCACGCGCGCTCCCTGGAGTTTCATGAGCGTGGGCAGGTAGCGGTGCATGCCCACGAAGCGCGGGATGCGCACGAGCATGTCGCGGCGCATGACCTTGAGCGAGCAGCCGGTGTCGCGCACGGATTCACGCGTCAGGTAGTTCCTGATGGCGTTGCCGATTTTTGAGCCGATGCGCTTGCTCCAGGTGTCTTGGCGCTTCCTGCGCCAGCCGATGGCCATGTCGAAGCCCTGGTCGAAGAGGGCGAGCATTGCCGGGATGTCGGCGGGGTCGTTCTGCAGGTCCGCGTCGAGGGTGACGACGACAGGGTGGCTGGCGTTGTCGAAGCCCGCGCAGAAGGCCGCGGACTGGCCCCTGTTCCGCGTGAAGGCGAGATAGCGCAGCTCGGGGTTGCCCAGGGCCAGGCGCTTGAGCACGTCGAGGCTTTTGTCGGTGCTGCCGTCATCCACGAAGACCACTTCCCAGGTGCGGGCCAGCGGGCGCATGGCCAGCGCGATCTCTTCGAACAGGCGGGGGAGGTTCATTTCCTCGTTGAACACGGGGATGACGATGGAGACGGGCAGGGTGTTTGGCATGGGTGGGGTATAGGAAATTTCCGGGCCGCTGTAAATAAGCGTTGACAGTGCGAGTGTGGGGCTATACAAACCCCTTCTCGACGCGACGCCCGTTTCGTCGAAGTGTCGCGGGGTGGAGCAGTACGGTAGCTCGTCGGGCTCATAACCCGAAGGTCGTAGGTTCAAATCCTGCCCCCGCTACCAAGAAGATCAAGGCCTTACGAGAATTGCTCTCGTAAGGCCTTTTTCTTTCCCAACCGTCTTCCCAACCTTGGGCATAGTAAATGGTGCAAAGCCATATCGCTGATCTTTGCTGTCACGTGACTGGTCGGACGCCTAGCTATGATGTTTCTCATTGACCAGAATGGCCTCACCGCTTGATTGGGCTTGCGGATGGGGGTGAAGTGCGAAATGTAGTCACGGCTCATGGTGTCCTCCTAGAGCCTGCACGGATTCACCCTAAGGTCTGTCTCCCCGGTTGCCTTTTGTTATCACGAGGTTTCGAAGACACTTACTGCTTCCTCCATACGGGAGGCAAGATTCTTGATCCTCAACCCGCTGACCCGTCCGGCATTTCGCGTGGCCTCATCCGAGAGGAGCGCGGCAGTCACGACGAGCCAACCCTTTTCTTTTTTGACATTCGGCGAAACATTTAGATGTTTATAGCGCTCGCCAATGGCGGTCATCGCAGCAATGACCGCACTGGGGGAGGCATTGAGCATCGCCTCGACAAATTTCTTAGGTTCTATGTTCGCCAGAATCGGCGTATCGTGGAACATCCCTCCACCAGGAGAGCTGGTCAGGTAAAGTGACCGGGCTGCCTGAATATCGCCCTCTTGTAATGCCTTCAACAGCGTCTCCGCTTTGCCCGGTAGACTGGCTGCCTTCGTCTCCTCCCACGTGTTACGGATAAACTGAGTTAACTCATCAAATTGAGGCACATCCCGTGAAGCGAAAACCAATCCTCCCCAGCCAAACCCGTCAAGCTCACCGAAGTGCTCGTCGGATAATTCGAGCTTGCCAGCATCCTTCAAACCTACGACATTCGCTTTGGCCTGTTTCAGAATCTCATCAGATGGCATTGGGCAGAGTCCCTCTTGCGCAAGACTCATCAGTATGCCGACGACATGCCGCATCACGCCAATAACTTTGTATTCGTTGTCCTTGAACCGGCGTAGCACTGTCGCGAGCAATCCCTCAAAGGCAGCATCTTCAAGCCGAAAATATGACGCGAGTCTTCTCCAATCCGGTTCTTCGGAGGTGGAAAAGTATTTGCTTTTTGCGATTGAGGCATTGATCACGTCTGCGTCCATGTGCCCGGTATCGAGAATTTGTGCCAGGATATCTGCACTGATTGGCCCTTCTGTCCATCGGTAGCTCATGTACCTAGCATTTAGATCAAGGAATATGTCTGTTTTGTCGTCGGAAGCGTTGCCCTTCATGCTCGCAACCATGCTGCGCGTGGAGACAGAAACGATGTCATTGATGGCCAAATTCCTGGACCGGTACTCTAAGAACAGAATAATGAAAGACGTCATGAGGTCTCTTGCGGCGTCCTCGTTTTTGAGGAATTCGGCGTCAACATGCGACAGGAGCCTTTCCAGTTCGAGTATGGCCTGCCTTGCGTCACGAAGGTTCTGTTTTCCAGTGGCATCATGCACTTCACAAAGTAAATCGATTCTTGATTTCAAAAACGTGGCTGCTGGCTCGGATTTCAGCTCGTTGACGAAGAAAATGATGGCTCCTTTCGAGTCTGCCTCTATTTCGAATGACTTCCCAACAAGTTTGTCACGCATTGATGCGAATTCAGACTTGTCGCCATCAGTTTGGAGCCTGTGCTCAAGCTCTTTCTCGTTACCAATGATGACAACCTTGTTCCCGGAATGCTCAACAAAGAAGTTGATGTACCCCAGGAGCTCTTTCGGAGTCATTTCACAGCGTTCAAGGTCATCGAAGATCAACCCGCGAGAGCTAGATTTCTTGAAAATGTCCGCCTTGTCTAATTCAGGCATTGCCGGGTTGATTGACGCATCGTCTTTGCCGTCTCCATCAAGGTCGATTTTCAAAACTCCTTTCATCAGCCCCTTGGCTACGCGGGTGACGACACGCATCCCGTCGCTTGCGAGAATCGGGTGCAGCTGTCTGAAGATTTCGTCATCAATTCCTGATGCGGTAGTGATGCCATACAGGCTGACATAGATCGGTCCGCGCCCGGTTTCGTCTTGTATCCGCTGTGCAGCAACATCCTTGACGTGCCAAGTCTTCCCCGCACCCCATTTCCCCTTCACCATGACGGCATAGCCGGGAGCATACCCCATTGTGAAATATTCATGGAGGAAGCTGGTAATCTGCTCGTTCTTCGGGGTCATCTTCGTAGCACCTTTATTGTCTGTCGTGGATTCTGATTCCGTTCTGGAAAATTGGAGCATGTGACATACACGTCCAAGCAGGGCCCCACATTTCATTGCTGTCCAAGGACAGAGGCGAACTAGCACGCCACGAATATCGATGTTTCTTGCAAGTCGGCTGCCTGAATCCTTCATGCCCTCACCTCGTTCACGCTGCCCCTGGCCCGGTGTAACTGTCGTATACGTGCCGGAAGGTGAGATCCCACTATGTGTCGTGCAGGGCTAGGGGCGTCCTTGACCCTTAGCAAACATTCCAGGGCCATCTTCAGGGGCATGGGGTCCCCTTGATCATTAGCAATTCCAATCTTCATGCCCCAATGGAACTTCCTTCAGGAGAGCACGGTATTGCCGCCACTGTGGCATGAACTGGGCAATCAGCCCCATGAACCGCTCATTGTGGTGTCTCTCAAGCAGGTGGACAAGTTCATGGACCAGGACGTACTCCAGGCACTGGACAGGACGCTTGGCCAGTTCAAGGTTGAGCCAGATGCGTCGCGCCTTGATTGAGCAGCTCCCCCATTTGGTCCTCATCTTCTTGATGCCCCAGGAGGACGCCTGCACCCCTATGACCGCCTGCCATTTTTCGAGGAGAGGGGACAGGAGCGCCTTGAGCTGCTCCCTGTACCATCCGAGCAGGATGGCCTCTCGTTGTTCCTGGGAGGCCCCTGGACGAGCGAAGAGGTCTATGGTGGCGATACCGCGCAGGGCTACCTTGGGGGAGCCAACGTGCTCATGCACCCGCAAGCGGTAACGCTGGCCCAGGAAATAGTGGCTCTCGCCGTTGACCATCTCGCGCTGTGACTGTCTGGGCTGGTCCTTGAACCGGGCCTTGTGCTTCTTGATCCATGCCAGCTTTTCGATCACCGCCAAGCGCACGGCCTCATCGCTCAGCACCAACGGGGCTGCCACCCGTACCCTGCCGTTAGGCGGATAGACCCCAAGGTGCAGGTTCTTGATGTCCTTGCGGACGATCTCGACCCTGATGCCCGCGATCGTGATATGGTTGGTCTTAGGAAGCGCTGCGGTAGTCATTCTGATGCTTCGCAAGTTCGACGATATGATTCGTCAGGTCATCATCCCCAAGGATGCCTCGGATAGCATTGCGGACTTTTTTGGTCTTGCCGGAGTGGTTTTGCCAGTCATCCTGAATTTCGGCCAGGATGGCAGCATCCACCGCCAAGGCCTGCGCTTCGTTTCGGCCCAGGTTGTTGTAGAGCGCACGTTGTGCTGTGGTCTTCACCGTCGTGGGATAGCCGCCTGGGCTTCCCCCTGGCGTGTTGGCCTGCTGCGTCAAAGTGGCGATCTTGGCGAGGTACTGCTTGTAGTTCAGCACCCCCGTCCGCCTTTGCTCAATCAGTGCGTCCAGCAGCGTGGACATCTTCTCATAGTAGGCCGGGTCCACTGGGGCCTCGTTGATGATGAGCTTGCGGACATTGTTTTCGATGGTTTCGGCAACCGCCCCCTCACTCTTCTGGATGCTCTTCGGCAACTGCTCCACCGCGTCCGGGCCGCGATCAACGATGAGCTGGATCAGGCTCATGTCGTCGAAGGCGGAGATCTTTTCGCTCTCCTCGGCGCGGATGTACGTGTCGATGAGGTGGCGCATGGCTGGTTCAAATACCTTGAGGTCAATGTAGTCTGCACTATGCAGGCGTACGGCGTCACGAACCTTGCTGAAGTGGTCCACCTCATCCTTGATGATTTGGATTTCCGCCGGGCTATAGCCTGCCTCGGCCAGTTCGTTGGCGATACTCGCGTAGGCTCGCAGGAGTGCCGCCACGAATTTGTAGAGCTTCAGGCGTAGCGGTTCGTTGTCCTTGAGCTGCTCAGCGTTCCCGGACTCCTTGGCGCAGAAGTAGTGGAAGTATGCCTCCAAGCTTTTGGGGGCTTCCACTGGTTCACAGAGGGCTTTCACCGCCTCGCGGGCCTCTTCCAGGTCCTCCCGCGCATGTTCCAGGCGGTTCTCCAGCAGGCCCTTCACGTCGTCCTTGTCGTACCCATCAAGCGCTTCGCTGGTGTAGTCCTGAACCGCCCCTTCCAGGCTCTTGAAGAGATCTTTGTAGTCGACGATGTATCCGTATTCCTTTGAGTCGCCGTCCAGCCGGTTCACGCGGCAGATGGCCTGGAACAGGCCATGGTCGCGCATCTGCTTGTCGATGTAGAGGTAGGTGGCGGAGGGCGCGTCAAAGCCGGTGAGGAGCTTGTCCACCACGATCAGGAGCTTCATCTGCCCAGGCTCGTCGATGAACTTCTTCTTCACCTCCAGCTCAAACCGCTCGACCTTGCTGACGGCTTTTTCCACTGGCTCGTTGAACCAGTCGGCCAGCATCTGGGAGTACACGGCATACTTGAGCAGGTTGTCGGTATCGCCTTCGCCCGTGGCTTCGCCCTTGGTGTCTGCCACCGAGGGCGCGTAACTGGTGACAATGGCGCACTTGCCCTTCAGCTCGCCCTTGGCGAACAGCTCGTAAAATTTGCACGCCTCGAAGATGCTGCCAGCAACTAACATCGCGTTGCCGTGGCCATCCATCAGACGGGGCTTCTTGTTCATGTCGATGAGGATATCAGCGACGATTTTTCCCAACCTGTCTTGGCTGGAAAGCACCCGCTGCATGGTCCCCCACTTCGCCTTCAGCTGCGCTTTGGCGTTATCGTTCAGGCCCTGGGTCTTGATTTCGAACCATTCATCAATCTTGTTCGGGCTGGAAAGCGACTGGTCGATGTCCCGCGCCTCGTAGCGCAGGTCCAACACCACACCTTCGCGAACGGCCTGGTCGAACTTGTAGGTGTGGATGTAGCGGCCAAAGACCTCGATGCTCTTCTGCTTGTCCGCCTTGAGCAGGGGCGTGCCAGTGAAGCCGATGAACAGCGCGTTCGGTAGCAGCGTCTTCATGGCCCGGTGCAGATCGCCGGACTGCGTGCGGTGGCACTCGTCCACGAACACATGGATGTCGCCCTTGGCCTTGAAGTCTGGCGGCAGGGCCTGGATGGCCTTGATGAATTCCTTGGTCCCCTCGTCGTTCTCCTCGCTGCTGTTGTCCTTGCCGCCGAATTTGTGGATGAGTGAGCAGAGCAAGGACTTGTCGAGCGCATTGAGCTGGGCCACGAGGTCCGCGCCGCTTGAGGTGCGGTAGATGTCCTCGTGGACACCCTTGAAGACCTTCTCGATCTGCTCGTCCAGCTCGGTGCGGTCGGTGATGATGAGCACCCGTGCAGCCGGGTTGTGCTCGCGTATCCACTTGGCCAGCCAGACCATGGTGAGCGACTTGCCGCTGCCCTGCGTGTGCCAGATGATGCCGCCTTCGCGCCCGTGTAGCGCGTCCTGTGCGGCCTTTACGCCGAAATATTGGTTTTGGCGGCAGACTTTCTTGGTCCCGGCGTCGAACACCACGAAGTCGTGGATCAGCTCCAGTAAGCGCGTCTTCTCGCACAGCTGCAAGAGGTGGCGGTCCAGCAGGTTCGTCTCGCTGGAATGGGGACCGGTGTCCTCGACCCACTGGAGGTAGTACTTTTCCGGGGTCTCGATGGTGCCGTAGCGCAGGCCTTGGGAGTCGTTGCCCGCCATGATCCATTGCATGGTGGAGAAGAAGGGCTGGATGAAGGACTTCTTCTGGTTGTCCAGGTTCTGGCGGATGCCCTCGGCCATGGACACGGTGGAGCGCTTCAGCTCCAGCACGCCCAGGGCGATGCCGTTGACGTAGAGCACGATGTCCGGGCGCTTGGTGCTGGCCTTGGCGTCCGCGCCCTTAACCGTCACCTCTTCGGCAATGGCGAAGTGGTTGTTCTCCGGGTGCTTCCAGTCGATGAGCCAGACCGTGACGTGGTTCTCGCCCGCGCCGGGCTGCACATTCACGCCGTAGCGCAGCATCTCGTAGACGGCCCTGTTGCGGTCGTAGAGGTGCTTGCTGGTGTCGCCCGCCACTGTGAGCAGCTTGTGCAGCGCCCGGCTGATGAGCGTGCCGCTGACACCCTGCTGCTCCAGCCAGGCCGTGAGATACTCCTGCTCGATGTTGGCGTTGCCCGCGCGGTCGATCCAGTTGCCCAGGTAGTCGTACCCCAGGCGCTCTTGGAACAGCTTGATGACGCGCTGTTGGGTCTTCTTTTCGATTTGGCCGACGGTGCTCATGGGCTACCCCTTCAGGAGTTTAAAGCTCACTTGGTACCGGTAGAAGTCGATGTTCGGCGCCACGGCCAAGGCGCGGCGGATGCGCTGGTCGTCGCCCAGGGCGATGATGACGCCCCGCGTTGTTTGGCCCGGCTCGGCCAGTTCCTGGGCCACGAAGCCCATGTAGCGCAGGGTCTGGCCCACTACCACGTCGCTGGCGCGGCCTTTTTTGAGTTCCACCACGAGCAACTGCTTTTTGTCCTTGCTGATGGCCAGGATGTCGATGGGGCCGGTGTCAGTGGGGTACTGCTGGCCCTTGCGCTCGCCGTCGTCCTGGAAGATGTCGAAGACCTTGCCCAGCTCGGTCTGCTCCTAGTTCTGCACCAGGAAGTCCTCCAGGTGCTTCTCCATGGCAAAGGCAGCCGGGTCGTCCACGGTCTCGTCGGTAGAAATGAGCCTAGGCGCGGCCTGGGCATCAAGAAAGCGCTCGATCTCGTCGCGGTGGCCGGAGATGCTACTTACGGTGCCGATGGACCCGGCGGAGTTCCGCAGGCTCTCGCTCATGGCGGAACGATCGATGACACAGTCCAGCCAGCGCACCGGGCGGCGGTGGGGCAGGTCCTGGCCTGACGTGTAGGAGTAGTCCCCGATCACCTCACCCACGTGGTACACGCCGGAGCCGTCCGGGCAGAGCACGATGTCGCCCTTGTGGATGCCCTTGGCTACCGTCCACAGCGCGCCGCAGGCCAGCCCGGCTGAGATTTTTGACTTGTCGGGGTACAGCGCCAGGTACTTGGGGATGAAGGCCTTGTTGAAGGCGCGCCACTCGTCGGGCAGCTGCCCGGTCAGGTCCTCGGCGATGCCGAAGTCCGCGCCGATGTAGTTGCCGCTGAAACACTCGGCGGCGTGTGCGCTCTGCTTGCCCAACATGACCCTGTAGTAGTTCTTCACGTGGCTCTCCCTTGCGTCGTGGGGTGGACGGTGGTCGGGACTCCTGGGCCGCTTACACGAGGCGTATGCGCCCGGTCAAAAGCTCCTGCATCATGCCCTGCTTTAGGGCGCGGGTCTTGTCGCGCCGCGCCTCCAGCTCCGCGATCTCGGCGTCCATGTCGGACAGGACGGCTGCGATGGCGGTTTGTTCAGCCACGGATGCTAGACTGAATGGTATGCTTTTGAGGTCTGGTAGTGAAATTCCTTTGACAGTGCTCCCACTCCCCAGTTCTTCTATGAGTGAAGCGTTGTACTCGAACCAGTAGCAGAGGAACATCGTATTGATGGTAGGTTTTGGGAAAAGAGCCTTAAGATCCTGATTGATGCTCACATCAACTTCGTAGATCACAGCCTTCCCAAGCGCCATACGAGTTGAGGTAATTATGGTGCCGTGAGGAATGAGGTTTGAAGCACTGGATTTTAATCCCTCTGAAGTGATGTATTCTTGAGTTGCCAGTGGGTTGAAGGTCGTAAAATCTTTGACTGTAACCCACGGGATTTCTCCGCCCCAGTATGCGGGGTTAGAGCGGCTCGGTGTACCTCCTCCAACGATCCTTTCCAGTGCATCCCCCAGCCTCTTTTCCTCCCATTCCCCGCTGAACCCCGGCAGCCGCCTCTTGCCGGTGAGTAGCTGCTGCATGGCGGCCTGCTTGAGGTCGCGCTTCTTGGTGAGGAGTTGGTCGAGCTTGGCGATCAGGGCGTCCACGTCCGAGAGCGCGGCGGCAATGGCGCGCTGTTCGGGGAGGGGAGGGCGAGGGAGCGCGAAAGGGCGCAATTTTTCGAGATTGATGTTTAACTGTGCATTTTGCGTCGCGAGTTGCTCAAAGGTGCTCTTTTTAGACTTCAGCTCATGAAATAGCCACTCAACATCCGTTGAGCTATTTGTCGTGATGGCGATTAGGCTGTCTGGGCAAGCTGTGCTGAAAGCTGCGAAACCCAAGTCGCCAATGTTTGCAGCTATAGTGAAGAAGAGAGTTCCTTGAGGAAACAGCTTGCTGACTTTAAGCCCAGCATCATTTAAGGTTTGTGAATAGCTGGTGATATAGCCTGCCGAGTTGGTGACGTCGCCCGTTTGGATAAAGGGAATATCCCCTCCATAATACTTGGGGTCGTTTCGCGGGCGTGCGGAGAATTTTCCGCGTTCGAGTATGGCAAGTTCTGCAAAAGACTTAACCTCCCACTCCTCGGGGATCACCCCGACCTCGGTGCGCTTGTAGCCCGGCTTCAGTTCCATGCGAACCCCATCTTCTTGAGGTGTTCGCCAACGCGGGCGGAGAGGGCTTCAACTTCCTTCGCCAGCTGGGGCAGCGGGGTGGCGTAGCGGTCGGCAAGCTGCCGGATGCGCCCGGTGAGCGCCTGGCTCACGCGGTCCAGCTCGCCCTGCACTGCGGCGGCCAGGGTCGCCAGCCACTTGTCCTCCACCACCAGCATCTTCACCTCGTCCTCGCTGAGTTCCGGGTATTGGGCGAAGACCTTCTCGTCCAGCGCCTTGCGGGCGTCCTTGGCCTTCCTGCTGGCGTCGAACTCCTGCTCCAGCAGGGCCTGGTAGGCCTCCAACTGGGCGCGCTCGTCCGCCAGGTCCTTGTCGCGCTTGATCTCCTTGAGTCGGGCGGCCACGCTGCCCTTGGCGATTTTGCCGTCCTCCACCACTTCCGCCAGCAGGCCGTCCTCACCGCCGTGCTCCTCGCGCAGCTCGTCCAGCTGCTGCGCATAGGCGGCGGCCTGGGCCTCGAGCGCCTCAATGGCGGCCAGCTCGGAAGGGAAGTAGTTGGCGATGATCAGCGCGGGCGGGATGATGTCCGCCTTGTAGCGCACCTTGTTGAAGACGAAATCGTGCGGCTCGTTGTAGGTGGGCTTGTTGTTCTTGTCCTTGCTCGGGATGAGCTGGCGCACAGTGTTCGCCACGGCCCAGCCCTCGGCCACTAGCAGGTACACGTCATCCTGCATGGTCGTTTCCCAGTAGTCCATGAGGTGCTGGTACACGTCATAGGCGTCGATGAGCGGCACGGCCTGGAAGTCGGCCAGCAGCCGCTCGGAAAGCTCCGCGATGAGCGTCTTGGGCCTGTCGCCGATCTGGATGCCCTCGACCGACGGCTTAGAAGGCCGTTGCCATGCCTCGAACTGTTTGGTCACCAGTTGGTTGAAGGCGGTGAACTCGGCATTCTCGAAGATGGCGGCCTTGATGGCGCTGGCCTCGACCTTGAGCTGGCTGTAGCCGGGGCGGTCGGCATCGGCGAACAGCTCCTTGCGCACAGAGGGGAAGACCTTCCAGTAGGCGGCCAAGGCGTCGATGTCCCGGTTGGGGATGCCGCCCTTGAGGTGCGCCTCGATGTCCTGCAAATCCTCCGGCTCGGTGCTGTCGATGTAGCGCGGCAGGTTCAGGTTGAAGTCGTTGCCCTCGATTTCGCTGAGCGGGACCATGCGCGAATACTTGGGCAGCTCCGCCAGCCGGGTGAAGGCGTCCACGATCTTGTGGATGTCTTGGGCGCGCAGGCGGTTCTTGTTGCCGTCCTTGAGGAAGCCCTTGCTGGCGTCGATCATGAAAATGCCCTTGCGGGCGGCGGCGTGCTGCTTGTCCATGACGATGATGCAGGCCGGGATTCCCGTGCCGTAGAACAGGTTCGCGGGCAGGCCGATGATGCCCTTGATGAAGCCCTGTTTGATGAGGCGGGTGCGGATGGAGGCCTCGGCTCCGCCACGGAACAGCACACCGTGGGGCAGGATCACCGCCGCCTTGCCGGTGCTCTTCATGCTTTTGAGCATGTGCAGCAGGAAAGCGTAGTCGCCGTTCTTGTCGGGTGGGGTGCCGTATTCGAAGCGGTCGTAGGGGTCGTGTGCCGCGTTTAGGCCGCTGGTCCAGTTTTTGTTCGAGAAGGGCGGATTGGCCACCACGAAGTCGAATGTCTTGAGGCTGCCGTCATCGTTCACCCAGTGCGGGGAGGACAGGCTGTTGGCCTGCCATATCTCCGCCGTGGGGCAGCCGTGCAGCACCATGTTCATGCGGGCCATGGCGGACGTGGCGTTGTCCATTTCCTGGCCGTAGATCGTGAGGTCGCGCCCGGTGAGGTTCTTGGCCTCATCGTGGGCCTTGAGCAGCAGGGAGCCGGAGCCGCAGGTCGGGTCGTAGATGGTCTGTGCGCCGCTGGTGGCCCGGCCCAGCTCAATGACCATGGACATGACGCGGGAGACCTCAGCCGGGGTGTAAAACTGGCCCTTGCTCTTGCCCGACTCCGTGGCGAAGTGGCGCATGAGGTACTCGTAAGCATCCCCCAGCAGATCGTCGCCATCGGCGCGGTTGCGGCCAAAGTCCAGGCCTTCGAAGATGGACACCAGCGTGGTCAGCCGGTCCACCATCTCCTTGCCCTTGCCGAGCTTGTCCTCGTCGTTGAAGTCCGCGACGTTGATGGCGCCCTTGAGGCTGTCGTTGGCGTCGGCCAGCTTGCCGATGATCTTGTTGAGGCGGTCGCCGATCTCCTTGTCGCCCTTGGCCGCCACCATGTCGGCAAAGCCGCCGCCAGCAGGGATGTCGATGAGGGCGTCGCGGTCCCCGGCGTACTTGTCAGAGACATATTTGACGAACATCAGGACCAGCACATAATCCTTGTACTGGCTGGCATCCATGCCGCCGCGCAGCTCGTCGCAGGACTTCCAGAGGGAGGAGTAGAGTTCGGATTTCTTGAGTGCCATGGGGAGGGGGGGGCCTGCCTGGTTCGAGTGTGTTGGGCATTGCCTTGACCGTTGCCTTCAACTCTGGCGCAGCCCAAGAGTTGCCATGGAATGGTATGTACACAATCTACTTGAAAATGGAAAGCATGGTGAGGTGATCAACTTGGAATTGTTGCTAAACTGAGGCCGTGTGGTGGGTTGGGCTCAAGGCGGTGTTGTTGAGGTCAGTCGCCTCCACTTCAGAGGAACAGAAGGTCTGTTACGACCACGCATGGGTGTTGCCCTGAATCTCGAAAGAATTAAGAAGTGTTTTCTTGGGTAGAATTGCCCTGTTTTCGGGGCAACGGCATGAGGAATCAATGAAAACATCGACACTTGTTTTAGCACTGGGCTTGGTGGGAAAGATGGGTTTCCTATTCCGCTTCAGCTAACGGTGACCGTCGTAAGTTCTTATAGCATCCCAAGGTGCCTCATTATCTTCTCGATGACCACCAACTTGTCGTGGAGTTTGAGTGTCCAGCTGCTGTTCTTCCCTTGTTTGATGGCTTTAACCATGGCGAGGTCTTGTGGGTTGATGTCTGCTAGCGCTTTGAGCTCGATGCTGTCGCCCCTCCAGTCGATAAAGTCATCGATTGTGACATCCGTCATTTGCACCAATTTGCCCAGGATTGCGTCTGCGGTGGTTATACAGGCGTCCCGACGCTCCAAAAGTGAGCGCTTGATGGCCTTGCTTATGTTAGGACGCTTTTTAAGGCGATCGGCATTGCTTGTGTCTTTGTACCCCGCTCGGATCATCGCTGCTGAAAAAATGCAGTCACGCATGAATTCTCGAACAAGCAAATGCTGTTGGATTGTCAGCGGTCTGTTTGGGTCGTTGGCTGCCCATCGGTTATCATTAGGGTGGATCACCCGCAATGCTTGTTCCGAGGGCCATGCTGGAGTGGGGATGTTGCGCATTATTTGCTGACAGGAAGACTCAATAGCTTCCTTAGGAGTCCTAGACAATGAATGGGTGGATTTTGCCATGGTTAAACCCCGTGGTTTGGCACACAAAACTAGTCAGACGGCAATGGTGCAGGTGAGCCGGATTAAGGGCTGCAGTTTCCTCGGTCTGGCCCTAGCGCACACAGTTATGCCCCTAGTCTGTAGCGTGACGTGGGCTCCACCCGTAAAGACGGGTGGCCTAGTTACTCGTTTGTCAGTGTCTGGTTGATGAGGCTGGTTTGAAAAATTGTTCCGGTTCGCTTTTGTCCGACTGGGTGCGGGATGCTGTCTGTGAGAGCGTGCACAAGGTCTTCTTGCTTGGGCGTTCATGTCTGATTGCTCGTCGTATGGCCCCCAACGAGCGTATTGCTCCGGGGCTGGCTTTGGCTCTGTCCTTCTTTGTCAGGCGATCGAGAACCGTCTGGGCCACTAGGGTCGGAGTGTCGACCAGCAGTATACCCGTTCTATAAAAGTCAGTTGGAGAGAGCGGTGCGGTGCCTTCGTCGTTCACAAGGAGTAAACCGTTTTCAAACAGCCAGTTTTTTGCCCTAGTGAAGGTCCGAGGCTCAACCCCTGCGAGTTTCTGTAAATAAGCAGGGCCTAAGCGTTCGACTGGCACAAAACGCGATTCCCCTTGCATTATATCGGTGTTTTGCCAATCACCAAGGTTGTCACCTGAAATGTATGCAGCCCTTTCATTCCAACTTAGAGCGAGGAGGGTGAGGTATAAACGTCTGACAGAGGGTGGCATCACCGCCCATATTCCATTGAAGACGATGTAGTTTTCGATGCGGAGCCAAGATAAATGGTCACCTTGCTGATATTGTGGATATATCATGTGGTATTCGAACCGAGTTCTGCCACCAGAAATTTGACAAGTATATATACTAAGCCAGTTCGCCTTTGCGAGAGCTGCAACGGAATCTGCGACTGCTTGCTTTGAAATTCCTGCCAATGCGGAAATTCGTTCTTGAGATGGGTAGGCAATGCGTTTCGCATGATTCTCATGGGCAATTAGGACTGTCAGAACTGATAGCGCGGCATCCGGCCAGTTCGTCAGTAATTGCTCCGAGAGAATCCTTTTCCGCAAAGGCAATAATAAGAAACTGCCGCCCGCCATATGTCAGTCTTTATGCCCTGTCGCTGCTGGTCACTCGGGATGTTTCAATAAATACTTCGAGATCGCTTTTTAAATATCTCACAGACTTTCCAAATTTGATGTACGCTGGTTGACGTCCCGTAAAGCGCCGTGCCCGTAACGAATGCACACTCATCCCGAGATACCGTGCGGCCTCTGTTTCGTTGATAACCTCTAGGGGATTCATTGTGGACATGGAAAGGCTCCTTTTTTCATTGCTAACGTTAATTTCGAGCTGCAGGCGACTAGGAAGTGCTTAGTGATTCTGGCTACAAGCCAAGTGTGTAGGTAGTTGATCGAGCGTCACTGTGAGTGGAGATATTACATCGCCAGGAGAAGTCAACCATAATATCCTGGATTTATACAATAAATTGTTGCAAAGTTTACCAGAAAGGTAAACCTGTACTTTGCAAAAATGATTATTTTGCTGCTTTGATATTTTTTATTATGCATAGGAATAATGGCCATCAGAGAGAACGCGGAGGGCCACTCGCAGGTAGGGGAGCGAGGGATGCCCTAGTACGCCTTCTTGGTGTGCTCGGGCGTATAATTCTTAACAACAACTCGGACGGATGCGAAGGGCATGGTGGCGGATATTCTGGAAACCTCAATCCCTGAGGATGTGGCCCAGTTTCGGTATTTCTGGGGATTATTGCAGATTGCCGTGTGACCGTTAGCCACTTTTGATCGTGGACTCAGCTGGATGCCTTGCAATTGCAGAGTGTGGAACCCCAGTACAGTTCATGTCCTGAACCTGCTGGACAATCCTGCCAGCCACTGCGCTGGCCTTTGCCAGAGCGTCGTCGCGAAGATGGGCATAGCGCTGGGTCATGGCGGAACTTTTGTGCGTCAGCAGCTTCTGGATGGCGTAGAGGTCCACCTCGCCGGATGAGGCCAGCATAGAGGCGTAGGCGTGGCGGAGGCCATGCAGCCCACGGAAGTCCTGCGGGAGCCCGGCAGCGTCGCAGATGCGGCGTACCGCTCGGCGCAACTCGACCCGCTGCCCTCCGTCGCGACCGGGGAACACGAAGTCCGAGGTGCGCACCAAGCCCTCCAGCAAGGCGCGGGCCTGGGGATTCATGGGGATGCGCTCCGAGCGCCCGCCCTTGGGGGTGCGGATGAGGATGAAGCCGGTTCGGAAGTCGAGGTCCGCCCAGCACAGCCGAAGGATTTCGCCGCGCCTCATGCCCGTGTGGAGGGCCATGAGCATGATGTCGGCCACGGCCTGGTTGTCGGCGGCGTCCAAGGCGGCCAGCAGTGACCGCAGCTGCTCGGGACTCAGGTCCTCTGTCTTGAGGTTGTCGACTTTTGGTAGGCGAATCTTGAAGCGGGGGGCGTCGCAGAGGCCCCGGTTGACCCCGAAGTTCACTATGCGGCGCAGGAGTTCCAGCGCATTGGCCACGGTTGCCGGGGCGTGGGTCTTGCCCATCATCACCCGGAACCGGTCCACGCTCATGGGGTCGATCTCGGTGGGGAGTTTCTGGCCGAAGACGGGTTCAAGGTGCTTGGCAAAGCGGTTCTTGTCAGTGACGATCCCTTTGAGGCCAGGGTTGGCCTCCAGATACCACTCCCAGAGCCTGGCGATGGTTGGGCGGTTGGCCTGGGCCACCTTCTCGGCGTTTTTGCGCTCCCTGGCGGCCCCTGGCGCCTCCTTGCGACCCTCTATGCGGTCGGCGCGGATGCGGGAGGCCTTCGCGGCGGTCATGTTGTCCCGGTACTGACGTCCTGCGGGCTCTTCGTAGACCTTTCCACCCTGTTTGAACACGATGTAGAAGACTTTCTCCGTCCCGGAGCCCCCGGCGCGGGATTGCTCGTAGTAGTAAACCCCTGGGTAGCCTGTCTTCATTCTGCCCTTGGCCATGCCCGCCTCCCCGGCTATCTTCCCAATTCCCTTCCCAACCTTCTTCCCAACCTCGAGCCAACGAAACCATAAAACATGGTACAAGGTCAAGTGAATCGCGGCTATCTTTATCTGGCTAGTATATTGTGAGTTTGTTCTGAATGGTGAACCTGGCGTTGGCGAATGGATTAGTGTTGTTCTCGGGCTCATAACCCGAAGGTCGTAGGTTCAAATCCTGCCCCCGCTACCAAGAAGAATTAAGGGACGTAGATGAAAATCTAGGTCCCTTTTTCTATGGGCAAGCTTTTGCCCGCCACTATTGTCGCCAGGATGTCGGGCTGACTCAGTGAGCGCGCCGCGACAGGCCGTGCCCCAAAGAGGGCAGACGCGGGTCCGCATGTCAGGGGTTGCGGTGTCGGGAAGCCGGCCAGGCTTTCGTCCTGTGGTCGCACAGGAACCTGCGGCAGGTCATGCCTCGGGTTCTTGCCGTTGTGCGGGACCGGAGAGAGGCCGGGGCGGGTCAACCGGTGCTGCCGCCCAGGCGCAGGAAGTCGAAAAAACGCTGCACATAGCGGCCAGAGACCACTTCGGCCATGCCGAATCGGGGAAAGCCCTCGGGCATGAACTGGCCAGTGAGGGTGAAGAACACTTCGCGCGAGATCTTGTCCAGGGCCGGGGCCAGGGTGGCATCCCAGAGGGGTTTTGCCTGCTCCGGGGGCAGGTCGAAGGTGCGGCAGCACAGGGGCCGGGAATCGAAGCCCTGGCACGCGCCGTTCACCAGCAGCGGGCAGGCCTGGAGCGGCAGTTCGCCCCCGCTTCCGTTGCGGTTGGTGGCCCGCTCAATGGCCGCCTCGCGCCGGGCCTGGTCCAGGGTCGCGCCCAGCTGGGCGTTGACGTGCACGGCCTCCACCAGGGTCAGCTGCATGGGCTCGCGGCAGCAGCGATCATGCCCGCGCCCGCAGCGCTGCGCGCCGTTGCGCTCGGTGCCGATGGCCTGTTCCACCTGGCTCACCAGGGTCTCGTAGTCCGCGAAGAAGGGGCGCAGGTCCACCTGGAAGCGGTGCTCCAGGGTCGGCTGGCGCATCTTGAGGCGCACCGCGCCGCTGCCGTAGCGGCGTACCGTGCGCCATTGCGCGAAGTTTGTCGGCTTGGAGCGCAGCTTGCGCAGCTTGCGCCAGGCCAGCAGGTGCCCCAGCCCTCGGCGCAGGAGATAGGCGTTCAGCACCGTGCCTGTCCGGCCGATGCCGTGCCGGCAGTGGATCAGCACCTTCTTGCCCAGGTACACGGCCTCGTCGAGCCAGGCCAGGGCCTTCTCCAGGGAGGGCAGGTCCGGGGCCTCCTCGTCGGGGATGGGAAGGTGGTAGACCTCGAAGCCGTTCTGGGACTCGATGTCGTGCAGGTCGCAGAACTCTCCGCACAGGTTCAGGATGGCCCCGATGCCCTGCTCGCGCAGGGACTCCAGGGCGGCGTGCGACATGGGCGCAGGCCCAACGGCCAGGTTGTCCGTGACCCACGTCAGCGGTTGCTGGTTCTTTCGCATCACGGCCATGCGTTCCCCCCTGCCTTCTGTTATCATTATTGCTCCGAACGGGCCAGCGCGCCAAGCTCGGCGAGGAAGTCGTCGGCCAGGCCCGCCGCCTGCGTCTCGTCGACCAGCCGCAGGTCCATGAGCCGGGTGCGGGCCAGCAGGCGGCCAAGCAGGGTCAGGCGCTCGCTGGTGGCATTCTGGTCCGCGCGGGCGTGCCGGGCGTCGAGCATGTCGCCGCGCGTGTTCACCGTGAAGCCGCACTGCGTGAGCACCCGGCCGATGAAGCCCAGGCGCAGCAGGCGTTGCTGCTCCAGGCCGCCGCCGCCCTTGAAGCGCAGCCCGATGTAGTTGCCCTCGGCCCTGGGGCCGCAGAGGCTGTCCAGCACGGCGAAATGATACCCGAAGCGCACCTGCAGGTGCAGGTAGTCCGACGAGACCAGAGCGTAGCTTGCCAGGAGCTTGGAGTCCTTGCGGAAAATTCCGGCGCTGACGCGGTCGAACTCCTGCCAGTCGAAGTGCAGCCCGCTGCCGTCCCAGCGCTCGTCCGGGTGGGCCAGACCCTGCCAGAAGGCGCGCATGGGCACGCTGGCGAAATCCTCTGGCCGGAGCGTCTGGTCGTTGCCTGGCCGCAGCCCCTGCCCCAGGTCCAGCACGAACATGGACAGGGGCAGGGCGCAGTCAAGCCGCCTGGCCGCAGTCAGGCCGCGGCCCGTCCTGTCGGCCAGGGTGAACATTTCACCCACGGCGCACTCGTGGCAGAAGCGCACCACGTCGTGCAGGGACTTGCAGCTCTGGGGCGAGAAGTCCGGGCTGTCGGGGTCCGTCAGGCTGAGGCGGCAGGTCAGGGCGGTGAGCCCTGCATAGCGCCGCATGGCCCCCTGGCGCAGGACCTCGCGTCCTTGTCCGCGTCCGGCCAGCACCGCCTCCACCCGGCCAGGGTAGACGGCCCCGGCGTCGGCATCCACGCTGACGACATCGCCATCTGCCAGGCGCGCCAGCAGCTCCCCGGCGTCGGCCAGCACGGGCAGGCCGAATTCCCGCGCCACCGAGGCGAAATGGCTGGCCCTGCTGCCGGACCCGGCCAGCACCGCCTCCACCCGGCCGATGCATTTGCCCAGCGTGGGCGACAGACCAGGCACCGCAAGCACCGCGCCTTCGGGCACCTCTGCCAGGCGCGTCAGGTCGCGCAGGTGGAACACCGGCCCGCAGGCCGCGCCGGAGGCCACACGGCTCAACCCCGAGGCCAGCGGCTCGGCCACGAGCAGGCCCGGTTGGAGCGCTGCCGTCGCCGGTTCCGGGCAGTGGGGCCGCGATTGCAGCACGAACACCCGGCCTGTCCGGTCCAGCGCCCATTCCACCTCCTGCGGCGATTTGAAAAGCTGCTCCAGCGCCAGGGCGGACCGCGCCAGTCCGTCCAGCTCACGCTGGCTCAGCTCCACTCCTTGCGGACCGGCGTCGTCCAGGATTTCCGCCGGGGCCCCGGGCGCGCCGGGGCGCGACAGCCGCAGCGCGCGCGGGGAATCCTGGCCGGACATGAGCCGGTCGCCCAGGCCAGCCAGGGCAAAGATCGCCACCGCCTGCTCCTCGGCGCCTGCGCGGCCGGGCCGGTCCTCACGGCTGAACAGGGCGCCGGCGGCCCTGGCCTCGATCATGGGCATGAGCAGCACGGCCATGGGCGTCTGGGCGTCGGGCAGGCCGCTCAGGATGCGGTAGGCCACGGCCCTGGGGCGATATTTGGCAGCGAGGATCCGTTGGTAGGCGTCCGGCAGGTCCTCCGGCGACACGCCGAGCTCGCTGGCGTACTGCCCGGCAAAGGATCTGCCGCCGTCCTCGCCCAGGGCCGAGCTGCGCACCGCAAGCCGAGCGCCGCCAAGCTCCGGGCTGGCCACCGCGCGCTTGAGCGCCTCGGCGACAGGCTCGGGCAGGGGCGCGCCGAGGATCACAGCGCGCAGCTCCGCGCACAGGGAGTCCAGCTTGTCCGGGCTGGAGAGGTCGACCTGGCGCAGGAGCCTGTCCAGCCTGGGGCGCAGGCCGCCCGCCTCGATGAACAGGTTGAACGCCGCGGCGCTGACCACCAGGGCAGGGGGAACGTCCAGCCCGGCGCGCTTGGCGCGGGCCAGGTTCGCCGCCTTGCCTCCTGCCAGCTCCGGGCGATCCAGGGCTTCGTCCAGGGTCAGGATGTACGGCGGAGCGGAGCCCAGGGCCGGGGACGACGCCCCCCAGGAGCCGGTCTCGGCGTGGATGCCCGCGCTGATGCGCTCCAGCCTCAGGGTAAGGCCTTGGGCGCAGGCCGGGCACATGGCGCTCAGGCGCTCGACCATGGCCTGCACCAGCGCCACAAGCCGCCGACACAGCCATTGCACGCGGGCCGGGTCCACGCAGCGCGTCCCGTAGAATACCTCGTCGAGCTCGGCGATGAGCACCAGGGCTTTTTCGTCGGCGTCGAGCAGGCCCTTGAAGGCCTCGTACTTGGCGCGCAGATGGGCCGCCGGGGTGAAGACCCGCCGGGGCCAGTGCCGCAGCATGTCGCGCAGGACACCCACCGCCGCCTCCCTACTCGCTCAGCACCTTGGCCACCTTGGCCTCCAGTTCGTCGCGGTCGATGGGCTTGATGCAATATTCCTTGGCGCCGAGGGCCAGGGCCTGGCGCGCCGTCTCCAGCGTCGGGTAGCCGGTGAGCATGATGGCGCGGGTGCCGGGCGAGATCTTGCGGATCTCCTCAAGCACTTCCACGCCGGTCATCTTGAGCAGCTTCATGTCCAAAATGGCCAGGTCGACCGTGTTTTCGCGCACGAAGTCCAGGGCTTGCTCCTCCTCGGTGAAGGCCTCCACCACGTGGCCCTGGCGCGAGAGCATGCGCTTGATCATGATGGCGGCGTCGGCAACGTCGTCGAGAACGATGATGGTGGCCATGTGGATGCTCCTTTGGGTCAGGCCGGGTCGGGTGTTTGCGAGAGTTGGCCTGCGGGCGGCGCCGAGAGCGGCAGCAGCACGTGGAACACGGTGCCCGGACCGCTTTCGGCGATGTCATCGGTTGTTGCGGGCCGGAACTGCGGCGGGGCAGGACTTTGCACCTCGATGGTGCCCCCGTGGCTCTGCACGATGCCGAACGACACGGACAGGCCCAGGCCCGTGCCCTCGCCCACGCCCTTGGTGCTGAAGAAGGGATCGAAGACCTTGCCCAGGTGCTCCGGGCTGATGCCCGTGCCGGTGTCGGCCACGGACACAGCGAGCACGCCGTCCTGGTCGCGCCGGCGGGAGCTGACGCGGATGGTTCCGCCGTCGGGCATGGCGTCGCGGGCGTTGTTCAGCAGGTTCATCCAGACCTGGCCCAGCTTTTCGCGATCACCGGCGACAGGGGGCAGCCCCTCGTCCAGGTCGAACTCGATGGAGACCTTTTCCAGGCTGAAGGTATGGCGCACCAGCGAGGCCACCTCGCGCACGGACTCGTTCACGTCCATCTCGCCCATGCTCGACTCGTGCTGGCGCGAGAAGCCCAGCAGGTCGGCCACGATCTTGCGGCAGACCTTGGCCTGGCGTTCGATGATGCGCAGGTCCGCGGCCACCTGGCCGTCCTCGGGCACGTCGTCCTGCAGGAGCTGCGCGTAGCCCAGGATGATGCCGAGCGGGGTGTTGATCTCGTGCGCCACGCCGCCCGCCAGCTTGCCCAGCGACTCCATCTTCTGCGACTGCAGCAGCTTCGCCTCGATGTGCTTGACCTCGGTGACGTCGCGCGCGGTCTTGAGCACGCCGCCCACCTGGCCGGAGGCGGCGAGCACCGGCACGTTGACCTCGTGGAACCAGCGCTGGCCCTGGGGCGTGCGCACGCTGACCTCGGCCTGGCCGCCCCGGCCGGACTCGAGAACGGCGCGTGTGTGGGCCTGGCGCTCGGCCACCTGTTCCGGCGGGAAGGCCTCGGCCTCGGTCTGCCCGATGATTTCGCTTTCAGGCCGGTCGAGGAAGGCGGCGAAGGCCCTGTTCACGGCCAGGAAACGGCCCTCCGCGTCCAGCAGGCACACCAGGTCCGGCGTGGCGTCGAGGATGGTCCGCATGAGTTCCTGCTGCTGGCCCAGCGCGCCGATCTGCTTTTTCAGCGTCATGGCCATGATGCCGAAGGTCTCCGCCAGGTCCTGGATTTCGTCGCCCGCGTTCTCGCGGAACACCGGGCAGCGCTCGCAGGTCTTGCGGCCCTGGCTGTCGGCCGGGGCGCAGTCCGGGCAGAGGGTGCCGTGCATGTGCCAGCAGCGGTGCCTGGGCTTGCCGTGGGCCGGGCACTTGGTGCGCCCGCAGTCCATGATCTCCCAGCAGTTTTTCTTGAGGGTGGAGGCGGTCTCGATGTCCAGGTTCCCGCTCACGACCTCCTGGGCGTATTCCTTGAGCAGGTTGATGCGCCGGGCCACGCGCCGGGCGAACATGGAGCTGAGCAGGAGCGCCGCGGCCAGGGCCGCCACCGAAAGCCCCGCGTAGGTCAGCAGCAGGCGGTTGACCTCGGCCTCGGCGCGGGAGCGCGAGAGCCCGAGCCGGGCCGTGCCGAAGCGCCTGTCCGCGATGACCACCGGCACGGCGAAATCGTAGACCAGCTCCGAGCCGGTATCCAGCAGCTGGACGCGCGCGCCGGTGCCGCTTGCTGTGTTGGCGGTCTTGAGCTCCACCGGGAAGCCCTTCTTGAAGGTGTGCGCCAGCACGTCGCCGGACTCGTCGAGCACGAAGGCGTACACGGTGTCGTCGCCCACGCCGGTGAGCTCGTCCACCATGGTCTTCATGCGCAGGAGGTCCTGGGTGAGCATGGCGTCGGCCAGGCGCAGGGACAGGTTCTCCGCCAGGGCCAGGCCGCGCCCGCGCGACTCCGAGATGATGGCCCGGGAGGCCATGCGGCTCACCGGAACCGCTGTCATGAGGGCCACGGCCACGACGATGAGGAAGGTGCCCAGGCTGATTTTCGTCTGGAACTTGAGCCGGGAGATGAGCCGCATGTTCCCGTCCCCCTAGTCCAGTTCGAGTTTGCGCACGAGCTCGCGCACCGGGTCGAAGTCCTGGTCCCTGGCCGGGATGATGCGCTTGAGGCCCGCCGCCTCCAGGATGGCAGCATGTTCCGGGGTGTCCGGGTTGAGCGCGAACATGGCCTGGGCGACCTTCGCCACCACGTGCTCGTCCAGCCCCTTGCGGGCGGCGAACAGCCAGCCTGGGTAGGCCTCGGTGCGCGCGAGGATGCGGATCTGGTCCGGGTCGATGCGGCCCTTGAGCACGTCAAGCGTGCCCTCGCGGATGGAGCCGAAGTCGTATTTTCCGGCCAGCACGGCCAGCACCACGTTCTCCTGCTTGCCGCCCGGGCCGGGCGCGAACGCGATCTCCGCGAAGTCGCGGCGCTTCAGGCCCTGGTCGTAGAAATGCCCCAGGGCGAACAGGAAGCCGCCAGCCGAGTGCGGGTCCACGGCGATCCAGCGCTTGCCCCGGCAGTCGGCCAGGGTCTTGATGGCGCGGTTGTCGCTGCGGCAGATGATCTGGCCGCGGAACTCCGGCCTACCCGTGGCCTCCAGGCTGCGGGCGAAGCAGCGAGCGCCTCCGGTCGAGAGCTTGATGTAGGCGAACGGATTGGAAAACGAGATGTCGATGTCGCCCTGGGCCACCATCTTCATATGCTCGTCGAACGTGTTCGGGAAAACCTGCCGGATGGGCAGGCCCGTGGCCTGGCGCAGGTATTCCACCAGCAGGTGGTGGCGCTTGTAGGACGTGGTGTGCGAGTACTGGGGCAGGTAGGCGTAGGTGATGCCCGCTTCCGGCGTGGGCAGGACGGTCTCCTGGCGCTTGGAAAGGTCCACTCGCCGGGTCGGCTCGTCCTCGGCGCAGGCGGCGCAGCCCAGGCACAGCAACAGGAGGGCGCACAGCGCCAGGGCGGGTCGGAACAAATTCCGCTTTGCCGGGTGTGAAGGCGCTTCCCCTGTGGTCAGACCCATTCCTCCCCCTGATTGCCGGACGCGAAACCCGGCGCACCGCCGACACTGGACACGTCCAGAGGCGCTTGATCTCCACCATAGCACAGGTGCAGCGCCGGGGACAATGGCGCAGCCTCAAAGCCTTCCGCGTGGCGCTTTGTCTTTAACATGCTGTTATGAAATGAAAAAGCTGCATTGCCTTGAGGCTGTGGTGGGCGGCCAGGGTCGACTGTTGCGGATATTGCCGACGCGAACGGGGGAATCGTCTGCTGGTCGGCTCGGCAGGGCCGGGACTTACTGGAGAGAGCGTGTCGCGACCTGGCGCAGGGCGCGCAGCAGTTCGGCCTGCTGCACGGGCTTGGTCACGTGGTCGTTCATGCCCGCGGCCAGGAAGCGTTCCCGGTCGCCGGGCATGGCGTAGGCGGTGAGCGCGATGATGGGAATCTTGGACTTCCCGTTCATGCCCACCAGGCTGCGGATGGCCTTTGTGGCGGCAACGCCGTCCAGCTCCGGCATCTGCACGTCCATGAGGATGCAGTCGAAGTCCCTGTCGCGCAGGGCCTCCAGAGCTTCCAGGCCGTTGTTCACGCTAAGGACCTTGTGCCCCAATTTTTGCAGCGTCAGGGTCGTGGCCATCTGGCTGATGGCCTCGTCCTCCGCCAGCAGGATGCTAAGGGGCCTGAGAATGTCCAGCTCATCCCCTTTGCGCTTGGCCGACCGTGTATGCTCTGCTCCCGGCAACTCAAGTGGCAGGGCCACGGAGATGGTGGTGCCGGCGCCCACCTCGGAGTCCACCAGGATGTTGCCGCGCATCAGGGTCACAATGCGCTTGACCAGGGCCAAGCCTAGCCCTGCGCCCTCGAACGGCCGGGCGAAGGAGGAGTCCACCTGGGTGAAGCGCTGGAAGATGTGCTCAAGCTTGTCATCCGGGATACCGACGCCCGTGTCGGTGATGGTGACGTAGAGCCAGATGGCGCCGGCATTGAGTGTAGAGGGTTGCGACCAGGCGTCGATGTGGACGGAGCCGGCGGGGGTGAACTTGACCGCGTTGCCCACGAGGTTGAACAGGACCTGGTGCAGGCGAGCCTCGTCTCCGAGGAGCTTCCCGGGGACGCTCTCGTGGACGGAGGCGGAAATCTTGAGCCCCTTCTCGCGGCTGGCTAGCAGGTACATGCTCAACACTGACTTGAGCAGATCCCGAACCGAGAAGGGCTGGGTCTTCAGCGTTTCCTGGCCCAGTTCGAGCCTGGAGAAGTCGAGGATGCTGTTCAGGAGGGTCAGCAGCCTGTTCCCGGCCTCAAAAGCCATGCCGGTGTACATCGCCTGCTCTTCCTGGGAGACATGGCCGCGCAGGAGTTGGAGCATGCCGAGCACTCCGTTCAGGGGCGTGCGGATCTCATGGCTCATGTTGGCCAGGAATTCGCTCTTGGCGCGGTTGGCGGCTTCGGCCAGTTCCTTGTTGCGGATGAGTTCGGCCTCATCCTGCTTGCGGTCTGTGATGTCTCTGTTGCTTGATCGCCTGCCAAGCAGCGTGCCGTCCGGCCGGGTGATGTTTCGGCAATAGTGGTTCACCCAGGCCGTGGCGCCGGACCTGTGGACGATGCGGAAGTCGATCTCGCTCGGCTCGCTGCCTTCCTGCTCCATCTGCTGATGGTGCTCCTGCCAGACGTCCTCGTCGTCCGGGTGGATGATCCTGAACAGGAGTTCCGGGTCCGCCATGAATTCGTCGGCGGAATAGCCGGTGACGACCTCGCAGGACGGGGACACCCATATCATCGCGCCGTCGTTGCCGCGCCAGTACTCCCAGTCGTAGGCGAAGTCGGCCACGGTGCGGAACTTCTCCTCGCTCTGCTGGAGCGCCACCTCCGCCCGCTTGCTTGCGGTGATGTCTTGGAAGAGCACCGCGAACATCCCTGGCGAGGGCGAATAGGCCTTGATCTCGTACCAGCATCCGAGAGCTCCTGAGAATTCCTCAAACTCCGCTGGGTTCCCGGTGAGCGCGACCTGGCCGTAGATTTCAATGAAGCGCGGTTTGGTGTCGGGCAGGATTTCCAGAACGGTTCTGCCCACCAGGCTCTCGGCCTTGAGTCCGGTCATGCGCTCGAAGGCCGGGTTGACCTCCAGGAACCGGTAGTCCACAGGCCGTCCGGCTTCGTCGCAAATGATCTCATGCAGCGCAAATCCGTCGTTCATCTCCTCAAAGAGGTTGCGGAACTTCGCCTCGCTCCGGCGCAGGGCCTCCTCGGCCTGCCTGCGCGCGGTGACGTCATGGAGGATGCTCAGAAGGACCTCGCGGTCGTTCACGGTGGTTATGGTGCTTTGTATGGAGACGAGGCGCACCTCGTCCCCGGCGGCAATCACCTGGATGTCACGACCCAGGTCGTTGTCGGTCGGCGCCTGCTTGAAGCTTGCGACGCCTGCGCCCGGATGGGCCTTGGGGTGCAGGGCGCTCTGGTGCAGCCCGAGCAATTCTTCTCTGGCCCGGCCGAAATAGCGCTCCGCCGCCTGGTTGCATTCCACGACGAGGCCCGTTCCCCTGTCCGTCGCCAGCACCGGGTCCTGAATGGCACCGAACAGGTCGCGGTACTTGATGTTGCTGGCCCGCAGGGCTTCACCGGTCCGCCGCCGTTCTTCAAGGGCCACGGCAAGCACCTGCATGGTGGCAAAGACCGTGCCCAGGAAAAGCTGCACGTTTTCCAGGTGCCAGACGCTGTACGCCAGGGGGGCTGCGATTGTGGAATGCGCCCGGAATGTCAGGACGACGGCAATGAGCACCAAGGCCAGGCCGGCCACGCACACCCCGAGCACCCGGAAGCGGAAGGCCAGCCAGATCAGCGGCGGCAACAGCAGGAACTTGTACTCCAGGCGCGAGTGGTCGTGGAAGATCAACGCCGTCGAGCCGAGCACCACGGCCAAAAGAATCAGGAATTCGGCCCAGCGTGCAGCTTGGCGTGGGCGCAGGATGTCGTGCCCATAGCGGTGGAAGGCCACAAGCCCCATGCCCAGAACCATGACGCTGATGCTGTCACAGCTCCACCAGAGAAGCCAGACAAAGGGGGTGAAGCCGACACCAAACACCAGGGACAGCACGGTGGTGCCCACAAGGGCGCCCAGGGCCGGGCCGACAAAGCCGGAGCAGGTCAGCATGACCAGCAGTTCGCGCATGCCCAGGTAGCCTTTGGTTCGCACCGGCACGATGCTGCGCACCAGCCATGCGCCGCTGACGGCCTCCACGGCGTTGGCCAGGGCGAAGCCAAGCGCGGCCTCAACGGGCTTGCCGTTCAGCAGGTCGAAGCACATGTTGGCGGCATAGGCGGCAAGAACCAGGCGGGGCCAGAGGCGTTTTTCGGTGCACAGCAGGGCGGCTGCGAACAGGCCGCTGGGGGGCCAGAATACGACGAAATTGGCGGGCTCGAAGGACAGGAATTTTCCGCCCCAGGCCAAGCAAAAGTACGCCAGGGCGAAAAAAGGCCCCAGATACTTGTCTGGAATGCTCCAGCTTGCTGGCAAAGCGGTTGTTTCAGGCTGTGACATGAGCCGCCCTCTGGTGCCGTGGGAGGAATCCTATTTCCTCCATACACAAGGACAGCAAAAAAAGTCCATACAAGAATTTAAAAATGGACGGGTGTGAGCGCCTGCCCGTCTGGGCGGTCCAGTTCAGGGGCGGCGCAGCGTGGGCCTGACCTGAGGAACTTCCACGTTCACCGCGCGCAAGCCCTGCCCCTCTTCGGCGTAGTCGAAGAGCACTTCCTCCCCGGGGGCGAGGGTCTGGAAGCCATCGCGCTGGATCTCCGCGAAGTGCACGAACACGTCCTGGCCCTCGGCATTGCGCAGGAAGCCGAAGCCCTTGCGCTCGTTGAAGTAGCTGACCACTCCGCGTTGTCTCTGCATGCTGCCCTCCTGGCCGGATGTGGCGCGGCCAAACGGAGCATAGCCCATGCCCCGGCCTGGACGCAATGGCGGGTTAAGGCGGCCAACTCGTTGGGTTCCTCCGAGAGAGTCGGCCGCAAGGAACGCAAAAAGCCCGCCCCATCCAATCGTGGGGGGCGGGCTTGTGCGAACAGGTGCAGGGGGGCTAGCGCAGGCGGAAGGTGATGCGCCCGCGAGTCAGGTCATAGGGCGAGAGTTCGACCTTGACCTTGTCGCCGGGGAGGATGCGGATGTAGTGCTTGCGCATCTTGCCGGAAATGTGGCCCAGGATGCTGTGGCCGTTTTGCAGTTCCACGCGGAACATTGCGTTGGGCAGGGCTTCCTGGATGACGCCCTCGACCTCAATTGCTTCTTCTTTGGACATGCATTCTCCGCAGATTGTCCCGGAACGCATCGGCATAGTTGCCTTTCTGCGCCCATGGGATCATGTAAGGTGCCGCTATTTACGCCGAATCGCGAGCTTTGGCAAGTCCCGTGCCCTGCGCCGAGGCCGCCAGGGCTTTTCTGGCTTCGGCCACAAAGCGGCGCACAAGCGCCTCGTCCTTGTCGCCGGACGCATTCTCAAGCCCGGTGTGCGCGTCCACGCCCGCCGGGCGCACGGCCTCTATGGCGCGGGCGACATTGTCCGGCGTCAGCCCTCCTGCCAGGATGAGCGGCCTTGGGAGCGCCTCGGCCAGCCTGCGGCTGACGGCCCAGTCGTGGGCCTTGCCCGTGGCGCCGCTGGCCCCGCTTGAGGGGTCGAAGGTGTCGGTGAGGAAGGCGTCGACGCATGTGGCGTGCGCCTGGGCTTCGGCCAGCAGGGCGGCCTCGCTGGCGGTTCCCACCACCAGGCTCTTGATGATGAGGAGCGCTGGCGCGGCCTCGCGCAGCCGCAGCGCCTCCGCAAGGGGCATGCGCCCGTGCAGCTGCACTCCGTCGACCCCAAGATAGCGGCACAGCTCCAGGGTTTCGCGGGCATCGGTCAGGTAGGTGATGAGCACGGTTGCCGCAGCCCGGCAAAGCCCCTGCACGATGTCCCTGGCCTCGGCCTCGCTCACGTCGGGCGTGTGCACGGGCAGGCGCAGGGGCAGCCCCACGTGCGTCACGCCGCAGGCGGCGAGCATCCGCGCTTCGGCCAGGCTCTTCACTCCGGCCGCCTGGATCAAGTTTTGCGTATTTGTCAAGGCAGCCTCTGGATTTTTCTCTTGGAGGGGAGTAGGAATATTCCGCAATTGGACACGCAACCCCCGGAGCGCCTGTGGAATGCACTGACCGCCAGCCTTATGACATCATCCGAGACATACTTACAGTCATCGAGGAACTCAACACCCTCAAGGACGTGGACGCCATCCTGGACCGGGTCCTGGGCGAGGCCCGGGGCATGACCAACGCCGACGCCGGCTCCATCTTCCTGGTCGAGGGCGAAAACCTCCGCTTCAGCTATGTGCACAACGACACCCTGTTCAGGGGCGCGGACGCGAGCAAGCACCTCTACACCAACTTTGCCGTGCCCATCAACGAGAAGTCCATCGTGGGCTATGCGGCTATGACCGGGGAGTCCCTGGTCATCGACGACGCCTACGCCCTCACCGGAGCGGAGCCCTATACCTTCAATAAAAAGTTCGACGAGGACACCGGCTACCGCACGCATTCCATGCTGACCATTCCGCTCAAGACCTTTCAGGACAAGATCGTGGGCGTCATGCAGCTCATCAACGCGCGCGACTGCAACAACGTGTATCGGCCCTTCAACAAGGACGACATCCAGTATGCGCCGCTGTTCGCCAACTCGGCCTCGGTGACCATCGAGCGAGGCATCATGACCCGCGAGATCATGCTGCGCATGATGAAAATGGCCGAGATGCGCGACCCCAAGGAAACCGGCCCCCACGTCCAGCGCGTGGGCGCGTATTCGGCGGAAATCTACCAGCGCTGGGCGAAGAAGAAGGGGCTGCCCGAGGATGTCATCCGCCGCAACAAGGACGTCCTGCGCCTGGCGGCCATGCTCCACGACGTGGGCAAGGTCGGCATCAGCGACACCATCCTGAAGAAACCGGGGCGCTTCGAGCCGCACGAGGCGGCCATCATGAAGTGGCACGCGGTTTACGGGGCAGCGCTGTTCGCCAACACCACCTCGGAGCTGGACAAGGTCTGCAGCGCCATCGCCCTGGGCCACCACGAGCGCTGGGACGGCAAGGGCTATCCCGGCAGGCTCCCGGCCAACCTGGGCGAGGCCCGCGAGCTCTGCCTCGAATCCATCAGCGGAGAGGACATCCCCATCGAGGCGCGCATCACGGCCCTGGCGGATGTCTACGACGCGCTCATCTCGACCCGCGTCTACAAGGATGCCTGGCCGGAGGAGCAGGTGGTGGAGGAGATCATGAACGGCCGGGGAACCCAGTTCGACCCGGACGTGGTGGATGTCTTCGCGGAGATCCAGGACGTTCTGCGGGCCATCCGGGCCAAGTTCCAGGGGTAGGGGCTACAGGCTCACCCGCTCGAAACTCATTCCTTCCAGGTCGAAGACGAGCATGGCTCCGGCCAGTCTCGGCTCGCGCCCGCAGAGAATGTTCAGCACTTCTGCCGTCATGAGCGCCGCAGCCGTCGCCACCGCCGGGGCCGGTGTGCCGAGGGTGTTCTCCGCGGCCTCGCTGTCGGCGCCGAAGATGTCCGACGGCCCCTTGGCGCCGGGCAGCACCGTGGCCACATAGCCCGCCTGGCCCGCCACGGCCGCCGTCACCAGCGGGATGCCGGCCTTGGCCGCCTGGCGCAGCAGCGCTGGCCGGTCGCGCAGGCCGCCCAGGGCATCCACCGCGAGGCTCGCGCCCATCAGGAAACGTTCCATGAGCCCCTCGTCGAGAAAGGCCGCCACAGGCTCGAAATCCACCGCCGGGTTGATCAGGTGCACGCGCGCGGCCGCGGCCGCGGCCTTGTAGCCGTTGAGGCTGCGCCGGGTGCAGAGGAGCTGGCGGTTCAGGTTGGAGGGCTGGAACTCGTCGCCGTCGGCGGCGCAGATGCTGCCCACGCCGGAGCGCGCCAGTATCTCCAGGGCGTGTCCGCCCAGGCCGCCCAGGCCCACCATGGCCACGCGGGACTTGAGCATGCGGATCTGCTCGGCAAAGCTGTAGGTGGTGCTGTTGCGCAGGTAGCGCTCGGGGATGATGCCGAGTTCCAGCGCGGCCAACTCCACGTTGAGCATGGCCTTGCTGCGCGGCTTGGCCTTGCCGCGGCCCAGGGAGCGGGCAAGGTCCAGCACGGCGAAGTAGGGCAGCACCCTGCACTGGCCGCCATCGGACCGGGCGTCCGGGCGCGACAGGGCGCGGATGTTTTCGTCCAGAGTGAGCGACAGCGGCATGGCTAGCCTCCTCCCACGGCGGGGAACAGGCCAACGCGGTCGCCGTCGGCCAGGGGCGCGTCAAGCTCGACGTGCGCGCCGTTGATGAACACAAGCTTGAGGTCCGCGGACGGGATGCCCAGGCGCTTGACGAGATCGGCCACGGTTTCGCCGGGGGTGATGGCGAAGGCCTCGGCATCGGGCGGGGTGAACCGCGAGAGCGTGGCGAAGCATTTGATGGTGACGTGCATGGTTTTGCCTCTACGCCGATGCCCGGTGCCGGTCAATGGCGCATCGAAAAACGCGTGGGGTCAGGGATGGCATTTGCCTACCCAGGCGCCGCCCTTGCCGAAGAGGCCGGTCTCAGACCACGTCCCGGAGAAGCTCATGCCGTCCACGGAGCGGGTCAGCCTGACCGGCCCGGTGCCGGTCACCCTGCCTGAGGCCAGGTCGGTCTCCACCCATTCGCCGGTGATGACGCCCCCGGAAATTGATCCGCGCAGCTCTCCGTGGCGGTTGTTGTAGCCGTAGACGGCGGAGGCCCTGTCGCCTTCAAGGCTGACCACCATCTCTCCATACGTGGTGGTCCACTTTCCGGCAAACGAGTCCGGGCAGGTGAGCGCCGCCCCCGGCTGTCGCGCGTCCTGCCCCCTGCCCAGCTGCTTGAGCCGGATGCGCGCCGCAGGTGCGAGTTCGCTCTCGGGGAACTGTGCCAAAAAAGCCTGCACGTCTGCTGGGTTAGGGCTGTTCTTCACGGTGTCCCAGAAGGCCTGCTCCGCTGCGGCGTGGCTGCCGCCGGTCGCCTTGGGGGCATTCGTGGCCTGTGGCGCGAGCGTCGAAGGCGCGCCACACTGGCCGGTCAGGCAGAACACGCCGCGCAGGTTGTCCGATTTCCAGGGCGACTGCTCCCCGGCCGTGGCCTGTTCAACCTCAGCGCCAACCTGCATGAACACGTCCTCGATGCGCAGGCCGGGAGCCCGGATGGCCTTGGCCAAAGCCGAGGTGAAGGGGCTGTTCCTTCCCTTGCCGTCAGCGGCGGTCTTGCCCGGAGCCGTGGAGTAGGCGACCAGCGTGCCCTTGGGCGCCATGACCGAGGCCAGGCCCGGCGTCACGGCGCGCAGGCCGCGACCGGCGAAGGGATTGTTGCGGCAGGCGTCGAGGATGATCACGTTCACGCTGGTGTTGGAACTGGCCATTTCGTCGAGGATGTAGTCCGTGTCGACAAGCTCATATTTGATGTGGGTCTTGGCCGCCACGTCCGCGCCCACGGGGATGAGGTAGTTCTTGCCGTCGACCTGCACCCCGTGGCCGGCGTAATAAAACAGGCCGACACCGCCCCCCCGGATCAACTCGCCAAAGCGGCGCACGGCCTGCTCCATCTCGGTCTTCCCCGCGATGTCAGTGAGGGCGCGCCCGTTGACCAACTCGAAGCCTATGGCCTTGAGAGACTCGGCCATGAGCCGGGCGTCGTTCACAGGATTGGCCAGGGGGGGCGCGTGCTTGTAGGCTCCGTTTCCAATGACCAGAGCGACCTTGCGCTCCGCCTGGGCCGGTGCAGCCAGAAAGAGCAGCAACAGGGCGAGAGAAAGCATGGGAAGGATGCGGTTCATGTGGACCCTCCTGGTGTTTTCTTCCTATCAGATCGACTTGAAACAGCAAGGGGGCCGAAGGCTTGCGCCTCCGGCCCCCTGTGCGCGGTGCTCGCTTAGGCGGAGTAGAAGACGAAGAACATGGTCATGACGGACACCACGGCGGTGATGGCCATGGAGATGATGAAGGCCGGGCGGATGGCCACCTGGGCCTCGCGGATCTTGTCGATGCTGGAGGCCGCGGTCTGGAGCTTGGCCGGGGAGATGACGCTGGCCAGGCCGCCGCCGATGCCGCTGGCGGCCGCGATGATCATGCCGCCCGTGACGCCCACCCCGATGCGCTCCGCCGTGGACAGGTGCAGCTTGGTCAGCATGGCGATGGAGGAGGTCTCCGAGCCGCTGATGAAGCCGCCCAGCAGGCCCAGGTAGGGCGCGAAGGCCGCGTAGAACTTGCCGAAGGTCAGGGCCGAGGCGTCGGCCATGACGTAGATCATGTTGTGGGTCGGCTCGACGAGCTTCCAGTCCGCGCCCTTGCCGGAATGGTTCATGATGTAGGCGATGGCGAAAAACACCGAGGCCGACAGGATGGGCCGGAAGGCGCGGCGGCCGGAGGTCGCCAGGCCGCGCTTCACCTGCTCGGGCGTGGCGCGCATGATGGGCAGGGCCAGGAAGGTGCAGATCACCACCCAGGTGTATGCCTGCCAGAGCAGGCGCAGCTTCTCCGGGCTGCCGGGGATGATCTCGACCGGCATGGCCCACTGCTTGAAGGTCAGGTCGAAGAAGGGCAGGCCCGGCGCGTTCAGCACCAGGGAGAAGATGGTCAGGAGGATCCAGGGCGAGGTGGCGCGCAAGAGGCTCAGGCGCTCCTCGGCGGCCAGGTCGCCCGCGTTCAGCAGGCTGCGGTCCTGCAGCTGCTTGCCGGTGAGCTTCACGTAGATGACCAGCATGACGATGACGCCTAAGCCCGCCGCGATGCCGGTGATGGTGACCAGGCCCACCTTGGCCATGAGGATGGCGATGACGCCCGCGGTGACGCCAGCGATGCACGCCGGGATGAAGCCTTTCTTGACCAGGGCCGTGCCGCCGGTGACCTGGAGCATGCCCAGCGCGATGCAGGTGCTGATGACGGGCATGTACATGGCGAAGTATCCGCCGATCTCGTTCACCGGGCGGCCAACGAACTGGGCGTAGACCACCGCCGGGATGCCGAGCAGGGCATAGGTGCACAAGGCGTCGTAGCCGATGGCGGGGAGAAGGATCGCGGTCATGGTGGAGTAGCCGAGCGCGATCATGATGGGCGGCAGGATGGACACGGTGACCGCGCCCAGGCTGGTGAGCAGGATGCCGAAGCCCACGTTGATGATCATGATCTGCACGGTCTGCTGGCCGGGCGCGATGGTTTTCATGAGCGCCACCACGCGGGCAACGGCGCCGGTCTCCTGCATCAGCGTGATCTGCAGGATGCTGGCGGCCATGACGAGGGCGATGGGCAGAGAGGCCACGATGCCAGCCGCCGAGGCGGTGAGCACCACCTCAACCGGGGTTTGGAAATACAGCCAGGCGACAACCGCGGCCAGGACCCAGCCGATGAAGCCCGCCGTGTCCGCCGCCACCCGGTACACCAGAAGCAGGAGGAAAATGGCTATGACCGGAAAAAAAGCCAGGAAAACCGATAGAAAGTCCATGTTGATCCTCCAGCCCCTTGGGGAATGTGCGTGCGGACGGCCAGCCCTTGGCCTGATACTGCGACGCCGCAGTCTTATTGATTCTCACGTTTGAAAGCAAGCCCCCACTTACTCGTCGGGAGGAATTCCGGCGCGGATATCCGTCTCGCTGATGTTCCATTGATTTTGTCCGGGCACTGTGCAAGGGTGGAGCATGCAACGCATCCACCTGCTCCCGCTCGCCCTTTTGCTGTCGCTCTCGGTCTGCCTGGCCGGGTGCGGCGACCCCGTCGAACATGTGCGCCAGGCGCGCATCTCGCCGGACCCGTCCATGACCGTGGCCGAGGCTTTGGAAAAGTATCCCTATTTCACCAAGGTCCAGTGGTCCAGCTTTGAGGATAAGGACGGCAAGCTCATGGTGCAGGCCGAGTGCGACATCGACGTGGCCGCCAACTGCCGCACCGTGAGCGAAACCAGCCTGGCCGCGGCCACGCGCGACGTGCGGCGCGACTATCTCCAGGCCCGCTTCGTGGTGGAGGGCTTCCCCCGCAAGGTGCGCGCCATGGAGGCCGCCCACGTCACGGTCTGCTCCAACGGCAAACCGTTGCGCTTGGCCGATCCAAAGTACCTGCGCGCCATCTACTCGCGCGAGCTGGTGCGCTTCTTCTGCCTGGAGGGCCTCAACTGCCCGCCCGGCCCCGCCAAATAGTCGGCAAGACCCCGGAACCCCGGTTATTTTTCCGCTGCGGCCAACTCGCGGCCAAGGCTTCGCGCTTCCTCCAGCACCTCTGGACGGGCGGCCGCGTCGCCTTGGTGGTAGACGGAGCAGGCGCGCAGCAGGTGGCTTTTGGTGAAGCCCTGCCAGTTGAGCAGGTATTGGTAGCGCGGGAAGATGTCCGTGAACAGATCCTCCCGGGGGTGTCCCTGGGCGATGACGAAGACCAGGGTCTTGCCCGAGGCGAGCCGCGAGCGCTCTCCGCGCGGCAGGTGCTGGTAGCCGCCCTTGAGGTAGGCGAAGGTGCGGTCGATGAACCCCTTGAGCTGGGCCGTGACCTCCCCGAAATACACCGGCGTGGCCAGCACGAGCACGTCGCAGCCGCGCACGGCCTCCAGCACGGGGGTCAGGTCGTCGTCGAGCACGCAGGCCTCCGCGTCCTTCTTGCAGGCCAGGCAGCCCTGGCAGCCCCGGTAGGTCAGCTTGTTGAGGACAAAGGCCTGGACCTCCGCCCCGGCAGCCTCTGCGGCCTCGCACAAGGCCTGGGCCATCACGGCGCTGTTGCCTTTTGGCCGGGGGCTGCCCAGCAGACAGACGATCTTCTTCACGGTTGCACCTCCACCTTCGCGCCAGCTTCAGCCAGGGCGCGTTCCACGCTCTCGGTCTTGGCGCTCATGCCATGCTCGCGCCCGCGCCGCCAGTCGGCCTTCAGCGTCAGGTAGACGCGGTCCGACTCCTCGGCCATGGCCTGGAAGCATTTGTCCACCACGGCCATGACCTCGTCCCATTCGCCTTCGATGCAGGTGCCCATGGGGGTGAGCTGGCAGGCCAGCCCGCTTTCGCGGATGATCCTGACGGCCCGGGCCACATGCGCCCCGACGCTTTGGCCCTTGTCCATGGGGAATAGCGAGAGTTCAGCGATGACGCTCATGCGCGCTCCATTATTATATGGTGTGTGTCTTTGCGTGGATAATATGTGGTCGCGAAGTCCAGATATCGCGTCAGCATTCGCTCCGGCTCCAGCACCGGGAAGGCGCGAAGGCTCAGGTGCGTCTCGCGAAGCAGGCAGAAGATGAGCGGCAGCAGCCGGGTTTGCTGGGCCAACTCGCCGTCGAAGGCCGCCGCCGCGCCAGCCAGGTCCAGGGATGGCAGCACCTTGACGAGGGCCGTCTGCGGGCCGAAGGGCGTGCGGCAATTCTGGGGCGGCGAGCTCATGGCGTACTGGCGGCAGACAAGCGGGCGCTCCGCGTAGATGCCGCAGGCCTGTTCCTCCAGAAACGGGCAGGGGATGCCGAGTTCCCAGTAGGCGGCCTGCATTTCGGCCTGGGCGATGTGATCGCTGGCCGTGCGGGTGAAGACGGCGTAGAGCCGTGGCAAAAGTCCCGCGGCCTCGACACGGTCAAGTCCGGCCTGGAAGCGCGAGCGGATGTCGGCCTGCCGGGCCTCGGGCAGGGCGGCCAGTGTGCGCAGCAGGCCGAGCGCCTCGGCCTCGCCCAGCATCACCAGGTGTCGGCAGCAGGTGTCGCAGCCAAGGCCGCAGGTTGCGGGCCGCCCCATGCGGGCCACGGTCTGCAGGGCGTCGTCCTGGAGGGCGTCGGCTATGCTGCGGACGGCAGGCATGATGCCGACAAAAGTCGTGGCAGTCGCGGGCAGTTCGACCGGAACGACGAGAGGATCGGCATGCGCGCGTTCGAGTTTGATGGTGATTTTTCGCAAAGGCAGCGGGGCATGGGTGTTCATGTTCCCTCCTCGTCAACTATCGCCGAAGCAGGGTGCAATGGTCAATATGAGCTGAGATCTATGTAGATGGTATGGAAAGTCGAGGTGTTATGTCTTGTGCCAATTCTTTGTATGGAGAATGCGTTGTGGTTTTTTTGTGTTCCCCCCTTGCCATTGTCTTTGGACCCGTGTATTGGCTACCACAGCTAACCCACTGTTTCGCTTGCTATTTTTTACAGGATTCGTATGGCAAGTGTGGCACGGTTCAGCGAAATGTGTCACACAGGAATAAAGGTAAGAGTTTACAAGGCGTTCCTGTCACGTATCATTATAATCTGGAGGTGTTGTATGAAGATTTCCGTAGGACATGGCTTGGCCGACGCCGAAAAGCGCCTTGAAGAGCGTGGCGTCTCCCGCCGCGACTTCATGAAATTCTGCGGCGTCATCGCGGCAGCCATGGGTATGGGGCCGGCGTATGCCACTGAAGTCGCGGCCGCCATGACCGCCGACAATCGCCCGTCGGTGATTTGGCTCCACAACGCAGAGTGCACGGGCTGCTCCGAGTCCATCCTGCGCACTGCCGCTCCCTACATTGACACGCTGATCCTCGACGTCATCTCCCTGGAATACCAGGAGACCATCATGGCCGCCGCTGGCGAGATGGCTGAGAAGGCCCTGCACGACGCCATGAAGAAGCCCTACCTGGTGGTTGTCGAGGGCGGCATCCCCATGAAGGACAACGGCATCTACGGCAAGGTCGGCGGTCACACCATGATCGACATCACCAAGAAGGTCCTGGGCAACGCCAACTGCAAGGGCACCATCGCCTACGGCACCTGCGCCGCTTACGGCGGCGTGCAGGCCGCCAAGCCGAACCCGACCGACGCCAAGGGCGTGAAGGCCGTGTTCCCCAAGAACCTGGTCATCAACGTTCCCGGCTGCCCGCCCAACCCGTACAACCTGGTCGGCACCGTGGTCGCGGCCATCGCCACCGTCACCAAGGGCGCCCCGCTGCCCGCGCTTGACGGCGACCTGCGCCCCACCGTGTTCTTCGGCGAGACCGTGCACGACAAGTGCGAGCGTCAGCCCTTCTTCGAGAAGGAGCAGTTCGCCATGTCCTTCGATTCCAAGGAAGCCAAGCAGGGCTGGTGCCTGTACAAGCTCGGCTGCAAGGGCCCTTCCACCTACAACAACTGCCCGACCAAGAAGTTCAATCCCCTGGACAAGGGCGTCGGCGTGAACTGGCCTGTTCAGGCTGGTCACCCCTGCATCGGCTGCAGCGAGCCCAATTTCTGGGATAAGATGAGCCCGTTCTACGAGATGGAGAAATAGGCTCGGTCGTTATTTCTTGGAATTGTCAGCCTACTTGCTGCACCTAATCATTTAAGGAGGACTTAGATATGGCGCCCAAAACGCCCCAGAGCAACTTCTCCGGCCCGGTCGTCGTCGACCCGGTCACTCGTATTGAAGGCCACCTGCGCATCGACGCCACCGTCGAGAACGGCAAGATCGTCGATGTCCGCAGCAGCTCCCAGCTGTTCCGCGGCCTGGAAATCATCCTGAAGGGCCGCGACCCCCGCGACGCCCAGCACTTCACCCAGCGCGCCTGCGGCGTCTGCACCTACGTGCACGCCCTGGCCTCCACCCGCGCGGTCGACAACGCCGTCAAGGTGAAAATCCCGAAGAACGCCACCATCATGCGCAACCTGACCATGGGTTCGCAGTTCCTGCACGACCACATCGTGCACTTCTATCACCTGCACGCCCTTGACTGGGTCAACGTGGCCAACGCCCTGCAGGCCGACCCCGCCAAGACCGCCGCGCTGTCCAACAGCCTCTCCGCGGGCCGCAAAGAGACCGCTGACCAGTTCAAGGCCGTCCAGACCAAGGTGAAGGCCCTGGTCGACTCCGGCAAACTCGGCATCTTCACCAACGCCTACTTCCTGGGCGAGAAGAAGAACGAAGCCTACTACCTGCCCGCCGAGGCCGACCTCATGGCCGTGAAGCACTACCTTGACGCCCTGCACATGCAGGTCAAGGCCGCCCGCGCCATGGCGATCTTCGGTGCCAAGAACCCGCACACCCAGTTCACCGTCGTCGGCGGCGTCACCAACTACGACGCCCTGAAGGCCGACCGCATCGCCGAGTACAAGGCCCTGACCGACGAAGTCATCGCCTTCATCAAAGACTTCTACATTCCGGACCTGCTCGCCGTGGCCAGCTTCTACAAAGACTGGGCCGGCATCGGTGGCACCTCGAACTTCATCAGCTTCGGCGAGTTCCCGACCGACGAGTACAACCTGGATTCCCGCTTCTTCGCCCCCGGCGTCATCATGAAGCGCGACATCGCCAAGGTCGCCTCCATGGACCCGAAGAAGATCGAAGAGCACGTCAAGCACAGCTGGTACGTGGGCGATAAGGCTCACCACCCGTTCCACGGCGTCACCGAGCCCAAGTACACCAAGCTTGAGGACAAGGACCGCTACTCCTGGATGAAGGCTCCCCGCTACAGCGGCGAAGCCATGGAAACCGGCCCCCTTGCCACCGTCCTGGTCGCCTTCGCCAAGGGCCACAAGCCCACGGTCGACGCGGTCAAGTTCGTGCTCGACTACCTGAAGGTTGACGCCTCCGCCCTGTTCTCGACCCTGGGCCGCACCGCCGCCCGCGGCATCGAGTGCCTGGTCATCGCCAACCAGATGCAGACCTGGCTCGACGCCCTGGTCGGCAACGTGAAGGGTGGCGACACCGAGCTGTACACCCCGTGGAAGATGCCCAACGAGGCCGAAGGCGTTGGCTTCGTGCAGGCCCCCCGCGGCGCTCTGTCCCACTGGATCAAGATCAAGAAGGGCAAGATCGAGAACTTCCAGCTCGTCGTGCCTTCCACCTGGAGCCTTGGCCCCCGCTGCGCCGCTGGCAAGCTGGGTCCCGTTGAAGAGGCCCTCATGGGCACCCCGATCTTCGATCCGCATCGTCCGGTCGAGATCCTGCGCACGGTCCACAGCTTCGACCCCTGCATCGCCTGCGGCGTGCACGTGCTCGACGCCAAGACCGGCAAGACCAGCAGCTTCAAGGTGCTGTAAGCCTTAAGGACCATTGAGTGGACGGGAATCCGGGCAACCGGGTTCCCGTCCCTTTTTCACTTCAAAGAGCAAAGAGGCCGCATGACTGACTCGCAAAAACGCATCCTGGTCCTTGGCGTGGGCAATATCCTTTTCACCGATGAAGGCATCGGTGTCGCTGCGGCGGACGAGATCAACCGCCTCTACGACCTGTCCGACAACGTCACCGTCATGGACGGCGGCACCCTTGGCACCCGCCTCATGGACCCCATCATGAACTGCGAACTGCTCATCGTGGTCGACGCCGTGCTGGGCGATGGCGAGCCCGGAAGCATCTACCGCCTCACCGGAGAGGACCTGCGCAAGAGCCTTGCCTTCAAGGATTCCATGCACCAGACAGACCTTGTGGATACGCTCATCATGTGCGAGATTGTGGGCAACAGACCCGAGGCCGTCATCATCGGCATGGAGCCCTTCGATTACCACACCATGAATGTGGGGCTTTCGGAGGTGGCGAAACAGCGCCAGGAGCCGCTTATCGGCTTCGTGCTGGAGGAGATCGTCAAGGCCGGTGGCACATACAGCCTCAAGGCCAACCCCGGGTCGATCACACAGGAGAGAGAACCATGTGCCTAGCAGTCCCCGCTGAGATCATCGAAATTTCTGACGACGTGGCCACCTGCCGCGTGGGCGAAGGCGACACCACCGTCACCGCCTCGCTCATGATTCTGGACGAAGAGGTCGCCCTTGGCGATTTCCTCATCATCCACGCCGGGTTCGCCATCCGCAAGCTGCACCCCGAAGAGGCGCGCGAGACCCTCAAGGTGCTGCGCGACGTCATGGCCGCCGCCGAAGAGGCCGGGATCGTTCAGGATCGCGTGGTCTAGCGCCGCGCCCGCAACGAGCCCAAAAAAGGGGCCATGCCGCGACTGTCCGGCATGGCCCCTTTGGCGTTCTTTGGCGCGCTGGTTTAGCGCTTGCAAACGTAGCTCGCCTTTGCGAACCGGCGGGCAAGAGCCAGCACGCCGAGCCCGAAGGCCAGGCCAAGGTGCGCCCAGTCCACCAGCATGATGGGGTCCGGCGAGAAGGACACGCCCGGCAGGTTCTTCAGCACCCGCACCGCGCCCGTGAGGATGAGCCCGGCCAGGAGCGCCACGCGGGCCAGGCCGAAGGGCGTCAGAGCGTGGTCGCGCCGCCATTCGAGCAGCCAGCGGGTGGCGAGGTAGCTCACCAGGGTCAGCAGCGCGATGGCCCCAAGGTAGTGCAGCTTGTGGGTGAGCCAGAAATCCCCCAGCCAGGCCAGGCCCGGCACGGCCACAATCCGGTAGCGGCTGGCGATGGGCATCTGCATGGTGCCGCTGACGGCCAGCAGGGTCACGATGAGGACATAGGCCCAGGGCAGGCGTCGCGTAATGGGCAGGCTCATGACCAGGGCTCCTTGCTGTCGGCCGGCTTGTCTGTGTCCAGTGGGATGGACGGCGGCCGTTCGTTCTTGTCGCCATCCGGGCGGTCATCCTTGTCATCGCCCGCCAGGCGCGAGCCGATGCGCAGGGCGCCGGCCACAATGCCGGCCACGGGCGCGAGCAGGGCGGCGTAGGCCATGCGGGTCTCGTCGGCCATCATGTCCGGCGCCTTGGCGAAGTCCGGTTTGCCCGGCCCTGTCGTCACCGCGGCGTCCAGGATGTCGAACGGCACGGGCGAGACGTAGAGCGAATTGGTGCCGCCGTTCTCGGTCTCGCCGTAAATGTAGCCGTTCATGTTGCGGGCCAGGGCGCGGGCCTTGGCCACGATCTCCGGGCGTGGCCCGATCTCCTGCACTCCGTAGGGGCAGGCCTCGATGCAGGCTGGTTGCTGCCCCTTGGCCAGTCGGTCGTGGCAGCGGTCGCATTTGTACATGACGCCGTTGCCCGCAAGGCTTGGCAGCAGCTTCAGGTACAGGCCAACGCCGGTCTGGCGCATAGGAATTTTCCAGGGGCACACGGTCTTGCATTTGGCGCCGCCCAGGCAGATTTGGTCGTCGATGCGCACCACGCCGTTCTTTTCGCGGGCGGCGGCCCCCCAGGGGCACAGGTTGGCGCAGGGCGGGTTCTGGCAGTGCATGCAGCGCCGGGGGATGTGCACCTCGAAGGGCTGGCCCAGGTACTGGCCCCGCGCAGACTGGATGTACAGCCAGTTGTACGGGGTGAGGCGCTCCGTGACCTGCCGCTTGGTTGACCAGTCTTCCGCCTTCACTGTGGATGGGTACATTGTGGGGAAGGGGCGCGTCGGCTCGGGAAACTTGTGGGCGTTGGCCTCGCGGCAGGCATCGACGCACGCCCCGCAGCCCACGCACTTGCTGAGGTCGTGCAGGGTGGCCAGTTCTTCTGTCCCGGCGGTGGCGCCCGCAGGCGTCTGGGCCGAGGCGCTCCGCGGCAGCACGAGCCCCAGTCCGCCAAGGCCAAGGGAGGCCAGGAAGCGGCGACGCGAGAGGTCTGGCTTTGCTGGTGAGGTCTTTTTCACGACAGCTCCTGTTGGTTGGTCTCGATGACCAGCAAAGTATAAGCCTAAATATCCGGAAGGCAACCCCCCGGGGGTATGCATTCTTTGGAAGGCGGGTTCCTCAGGTAAAAGTGACAAAATTGTTAACGTTTGCGAGTGGGTGCGCTGGACAATCGCAACGAATCCGAGTACGCAGGCCATTGAGTTTCCGGGTTTGCCCGGAGGAGGGCGCGAAGAATCGTCGGCGTCCTGCCACAGCATACTGAAGTGAGTGTAGAGACTATGACCAAGACTGCGCAACTGATCATCGACGGCAAGACAATCGAGCTGCCCATCGTCGAGGGCACCCTGGGCGACCGCGCCCTGGACATCACCAGGCTGCGGGCCGACACCGGGTTCATCACCTATGACCCGGGTTACGTGAACACCGGGCCGTGCAAGAGCGCCATCACCTTTGTGGACGGCGAAAATGGCATCCTGCGCTACCGCGGCTATCCCATTGAGCAGATAGCCGATCGGGGGTCCTTCACCGAGACGGCCTGGCTGCTCATCTTCGGCCAGCTGCCCACGCGCGACCAGCTTTCGCGCTTCTCCGCCGGACTCTGCGCCGAGGAGCTTCTGCACGAGGACCTTCGCCACCACTTCGAGGGGTTCCCGCCCAACGGGCACCCCATGGCGATGCTCTCGGCCATCATCAACTCCCTTGGCTGCTACCACCCGGACCTGCTCGAGATCGAGAGCAGGGGCGAGTTCTACCTCGCGGCCTCCAAGATCATCAGCAAGGTGCGCACCATCGCCGCCTTCAGCTACCGCAAGAGCATGGGCCTGCCCTTCATGTACCCGAATCCGGCCCTGTCCTACTGCCGGAACTTCCTGCACATGATGTTCTCCATCCCGAACAGGCCGTATGACCCCTCGCCCGAGGCCGTGCGCGCCCTGTCCCTGTTCCTGACCCTGCACGCGGACCACGAGCAGAACTGCTCCTGCTCCACGGTGCGCATGGTAGGCTCCACCCAGGCCAACCTCTTCGCCTCTGTTTCGTCCGGCATCTGCGCGCTCTGGGGGCGGCTGCACGGCGGCGCCAACGCGGGCGTGGTGGAGATGCTTGAGCACATCCGCGACGGAGAGAGCTCCCCGCGCGAGGTGCTGGAAATGGTCAAGCAGAAGAAGTTCCGGCTTATGGGCTTCGGCCACCGCATCTACAAGAACTTCGACCCGCGTGCCAAGATCCTCAAGCGGGCGGCCCACGATTTGCTGCTCAAGCTGGGCAAGCTGGACGAGCTCATGGACATCGCCATGGAGCTGGAGCAGCTGGCCCTGGCTGATCCGTACTTCGTGGAGCGCAAGCTTTACCCCAACGTGGACTTCTATTCGGGCATCATCCTGCGCGCCCTGAACATCCCGGTGCAGATGTTCCCGGTGATGTTCGCCATCGGCCGCATGCCCGGCTGGATCGCCCACTGGTACGAGGAGCACCTGGAAACGACCAAGATCCACCGCCCCCGGCAGGTTTATACCGGCCAGGTGCTGCGCGATTACGTGCCCATCGACGAGAGATAGGCGGAGAAGAACGGGCTGAAGTCCGGCGTCTGGCAGGAAAATTCGCCCACTGGAAAAAAAGTCCTTGCCAAGCATGCCCGATGCGGCTAAATGCTTCTCTCGCAACAACGGCTCAGCACTGTCTGGCCGATGAATGCCGAAGTGGTGGAATTGGTAGACACGCTAGGTTCAGGGTCTAGTGGTCGCAAGGCCATGGGAGTTCGAGTCTCCCCTTCGGCACCAAAAGAACAGAGCCGCAATCCGAAAGGGTTGCGGCTTTTTCGTTGTGCGGGCGTGTCATCGCAGCGCGCTTCTCCTCCGCCTTGCCGCATCCGGCAAGTGTTTGCGGGAAATATCACAGGCAAGCCTTTACGTGGTCCTGTTCTCAGGCTAATATCTCCAAGATGAATGATGCTGGAGGTTCCGTCATGCTGCGCCCTGTCCATCACGCCCTGTTGTTTGCAATTTTCCTCCTCATGCTTGTGACTGGAGCTTGCGCCCCAGCCCCGGAGCCCTGTGCCGACAAGTTGGGGTGTGTGGACCTTGAGCCTGATGAGCCCCTGAAGCTCGGCGTCATCCAGGCCCTCACCGGCAAGGTGTCGGCCCTGGGCCAGGAGCAGATTCGCGGCTTGGAGCTGGCGTTGGCCCGGCGCGGCGACAAGATCTTGGGCCACAAGGTGCAGCTCTTGACCGAAGACTCCGGGTGCAACCCCGAGGGAGGCGCCAACGCCGCCCTCAAGGTCGTGGCCGACCCGAAGGTTCTGGCCATCTTCGGCACCACCTGCTCCGGCGCCGCAGCCTCGGCGGCGGCGGTCATGTCCAAGGCCGGCCTGTCCATGATTTCCGGCAACAACTCCGCGCCATTCCTCACCGCCATCGGCGGCCACCGCGCGCCGAAGTGGCAGGCGGGCTATCTGCGCACCGCTCCCAACGAAGAGTCATCCGGCCCTGCCGCCGCCCGCTTCGCCTTCGAGAAGCTCGGCATTCGCACCGCGGCCACCATCAACGACGGCGACATCTACACCCGTGGCCTGACCGACGGCTTCAGCCAGGAGTTCATGAAGCTCGGCGGAAAGATCGTGCTGGAGGCCACGGTGAACAAGAACGACACGAACATGGAGCCCGTGCTCACCTCCGTGGTCAATGCCAAGGCCGAGCTGGTGTTCTTCCCGCTGTTCCAGCCCGAGGGAAACCATGTGCTGCTCCAGGCCAGGAAGATGCCGGCCCTGGGCAAGACCGTGCTTATGAGCGACGGCTCGCTCATCGAGGACAGCTTCCTTAAGGACGTGAAAGATGCTGCCGTGGGCATGTATTTTGTGGGGCCGACCCCGCCGCGCAAGACCCCTGGACTGGAAAAGCTGGTGGCGGAGTATGTGGCCAGGTACCACATCTCGCCGCCCACCGATTATTACGTAACCGCTTACGACGCTGCGGACATCCTCTTTGCGGCCATTGAGAAGGTGGCGGTGAAGGGCAAGGACGGGCGTTTGCGCATCGGTCGCCAGGCCCTGCGCGATGCCCTGTATGCCACGTCGGGCAAGGCCGGGCTGTCCGGCCAGCTCACCTGCAACGAGTTTGGGGACTGCGCGGCCCAGAGCTTCAACGTTCTGCGGTTGGCTGACCCCGCTGGCGGCGTGGAAGAACTCAAGCGCAACGTCGTCTTCACCTACGCCCCGGGACAATGAGCTGGCTCAATTCCTTATCGCGCTTTTGGCACAGCCTGAGCATCACCGTCAAGTTCAGTTGCGCCTTTTCCCTTTTCCTTGGCCTGCTGCTGCTTGAGGCATTGGTTGGCTATGGCGCGATGAAGCTGGTCTTGCAGGCCGAGGACGAGATTCTGGCCAGCGTGGAGATCCGGCAGCGGGTCTTTGAAATGGACGGCGAGCTGGAGAAGGCCCGTCGGATGCATCGCGACTTTTTCCTTCAGTACCCTGAAATGGGATACGAGCGGGCTCATGAGCGGTATTTCCTTCCTGCCAAGGCGGTCATCGCCCGGGTTGTCGCCTTGAGTGAGAACCTGCGCCAGTTGGTGGCGGTTTCAAGCGTCAGCGTGGCCCTGCGCGAGCGCAACAAGGACATCACCCTGTACCTGTCCACGGCACAGCGCTTCGGCGACAGCTTTGAGGAGATCGTTCAGCAGGTGACGGTCCTTGCCGCTCCTGGCACCGGGCTGCTGGGCCAGTTGGAGCAGCTGGGCGAGAGGCTGGCGGTCCTGCTTAGGGGCTCGGGCGCACCCTACGGTCTGTTTATGGAAATGGACCACCACTCCCGCGAGTATCTTATTACGCATCAACGCCCGAAAATGCAGATGGCCTTGAACGATGGCTTTCGGCTTGGGCAATCGCTTGCCGCCGCGCCGGGCATCAGCTCCCCGCAGAGGGCCGAGGCTGAACGGTTGCTGCGCGAATACCTTGCCGTGGCCGGGCGCATTCCGGACGTGGACGTGAAGATACACGGCCTGTTCAACGATTTTGCGCTGCAGGCCCAGTCAGTCGATCCCATTTCCCGCGACCTCAAGGCCCTGGCCGCCATTGAGGTTGACCGGGCCAGGGCGCGCATTGAGAGCGTCAGCCGTCTGGCGACGGTGACCATCGCGGGCACGGCCCTGGTGGGGCTGGCGTTCGCCCTGGTGATGGCGTGGCTCATCCGCGGCACGGTGACGCACAAGATCGTGGCCTTGACCCAGGCTGCCTCGCGCCTGCGGGCGGACACGTTGGAGCCGCTGCCCCAGGCGCAGGAAGGCGATGAAATCAGCGTCCTGAACGGGACCTTTGGGTCGATGGTCATGCGCATGCAGGATCTTGTGGCGAACCTGGAGCTGAAGGTGGACCAGCGCACGCTGGAGTTGGCCGCCGCCAACGAGAAGTTGGAGCAGGCCGTGCTGGAGCTTGACGAGAAGAACAAGGCCTTGGAGGTCATGACCCGCACCGACCGCCTCACCGGCCTGGCCAACCGCCGCAGGCTTGAGGAGGCTATGCAGACCGAGGTGCTGCGCGCCCGGCGCTACGGCAAGCCCTTTTCCATCATTCTGCTCGATATCGACCACTTCAAGGAGGTCAACGACATGTTCGGGCACCAGGCCGGCGACAACGTGCTCATCGCCATTGCCGGCTTGCTCACCCGCACCGCCCGCGAGACGGACGTGGTGGGCCGTCATGGCGGCGAGGAGTTCCTGCTGGTCTGCCCGGAAACGGAGCTCAAGGTCGTGGCCGCACTGGCCGAGCGCCTGCGCCTGGAGTTCGCCGCAACGGACTTCCCGCTGGTGGGGCGCATCACTTCAAGCTTCGGCGTGGCGGAGTTCATCCACGGCGACAGCGTGCAATCCCTGGTCGAGCGCGCGGACAAGGCCTTGTACCGGGCCAAAAACGCGGGACGAAACTGCGTTGAGGTGGATGTGCAGCAAGGCTGCTAGGGGTTGCCGACAACCATGCTTTTGCCATCCTGTTTTGACGTGCTTGCAACCTACCGTTTTATTTAGCATAAAAAACATCTTTCCCCGCCGCATGGTTTTGGGGTAAACAGATTGGTTCTGATGTTTGAGAATCCGGCCTGGCGGGATGATTGTTCCCTCCACGGCTTTACGAGCGAGGTTCACCCATGCCCCTGTGCAGCATTGAGGAAGCCATCGAGGACATCCGGCAGGGCCGGATGGTCATCATGGTGGATGACGAGGATCGCGAGAACGAGGGTGACCTCGTCATCGCCGCTGAGAAAACCACCCCTGAAGCCATCAATTTCATGGCCAAGTTCGGACGCGGGTTGATCTGCCTGGCCATGGAGCCCGCCATGATCGACCGGCTGGAGCTGCCGCTCATGGCGCAAAGCAACCAGTCCAAGTTCGGCACCAACTTCACCGTGTCCATCGAGGCGCGCGAAGGCGTCACCACCGGCATCAGCGCCTTTGACCGCAGCCACACCATTCTGACGGCGGTGGCCGACGGCGTGAAGGCCACGGACATCGTGACCCCCGGCCACATCTTCCCCCTGCGCGCGAGAAGCGGCGGCGTGCTGGTGCGCGCCGGGCAGACCGAGGGCAGCGTGGACATCTCGCGCCTGGCCGGGTGCAAGCCCGCCGGAGTCATCTGCGAGATCATGCGCGAGGACGGCCAGATGGCCCGCATGCCGGACCTGGAGCTCTTCGCGGTCGAGCACGGCCTCAAGATCTGCTCCGTGTCCGACCTCATCAAGCACCGCATGAAGTTCGGCGGCAAGGCCGTGACCAAGATCGCCGAGGCCGAACTGCCCACCCGCTGGGGCCAGTTCAAGACCGCGGCCTTCACTTCCGAGGCCGACAACCGCACCCACATCGCCCTGTTCAAGGGTGATATCAGCCCGGACAAGCCCGTGCTCGTGCGCGTGCACAGCGAGTGCCTCACCGGCGACGTGTTCGGCTCCATGCGCTGCGACTGCGGCGACCAGCTGGGCGCCGCCATGTGCATGATCGAGAAGGAAGGCTCGGGCGTGCTCCTGTACATGCGCCAGGAAGGCCGGGGCATCGGCCTGGGCAACAAGATCAAGGCCTATCACCTGCAGGACGCGGGCTACGACACCGTCGAGGCGAACGCCAAGCTGGGCTTCCAGCCCGACCTGCGCGAGTACGGCACCGGCGCGCAGATCCTGGTGTCGCTCGGCGTGTCGCAGATGCGGCTGATGACCAACAACCCCAAGAAGATCGTCGGGTTGGAGGGCTACGGCCTGAAGGTCGTGGAGCGCGTGCCCATCGAGATGGCCGCCTGCGAGGTCAACCAGCGCTACCTGCAGACCAAGAAAGACAAGATGGGCCACATGCTGCACAATCTGGGCGACGCGGAAAAATAGCGCAGCCCACGCAATAACTTTGACCTTTCCTGAACGGAGGACGACCATGGGCCATATCAAGACCGTCGAAGGACAGCTGGACGCCAAGGGGCTGAAAGTGGCCATTCTGGCCAGCCGTTTCAATGATTTCATTGTGGACAAGCTGGTGGGCGGAGCCGTGGACGCGCTCGTCCGTCACGGCGCCAGCCGCGAGGATCTGACCATCGTGCGCATCCCCGGCGCGTTTGAGATGCCGGTGGTGGCCCAGAAGCTCGCCAAGTCCGGCAAGTACGACGGCCTGGTGTGCGTTGGCGCGGTTATTCGCGGCGCCACCCCGCATTTTGACGTCGTGGTCAACGAATGCGCCAAGGGCCTGGCCCAGGTGAGCATGCAGCACGGCATGCCGCTGGGCTTCGGCGTGCTCACCACGGACAACCTTGAGCAGGCCATCGAGCGTTCCGGCTCCAAGGCCGGGAACAAGGGCGTCGACGCCGCCATGGCCATGCTTGAGACCGCGCGCGTTCTCGCGCAGCTCTAGGCCGAGGAGTCATTGGTGACAGCAGCGCCGGACAAGCGCAAGGGCTCGCGCAGACAGGGCCGCACCCTGGCCTTCCAGGTTCTCTTCGGCATGGGCTTTGTGCCCCAGGAGAGCGAAGCGGCAGTGCGCCTGGCCTTCAAGCGCAACCCCGCCGTGGAGGAGTGCGAGCTGGAGGACGCCAAGAGCTTCGCCTCGCAGCTGGTGCAGGGAGTGAGTGAGCATCTGCCGGAGATCGACAAGATCATCGGCAAGCATTCGGACCATTGGAAGATCGGGCGCATCGGCAAGGTCGAGCTGGCCATCCTGCGCCTTTCGCTCTTTGAGATTCTGCACCGCTCCGACATCCCGCTCAAGGTGGCCATCAACGAGGCCATCGAGCTGGCCAAGGGCTACGGCGACGAGAGTTCGCGCGCCTTTGTCAACGGCATCCTGGATGCCGTGGCCAGGGCCGTGGACGAGGGGCGCTTCGGCATTGAAAAGAAGATCGACAAGAAGGCCGAGGCGAGTTCGGGCGCCACGTCGAAGGACACGTTGACCAGGGCGGCAAAGTAGCCGCCTGTTTCCGGGAGTAGCAGATGGGCTTCGGCAAATACGATCCGCAGCAGGTTGAGGACAAGTGGCAGGAGCGCTGGACCGAGTCCCGCTGCTTCGAGGTGGAGGCCGACGCCTCTCGCCCCAAGTACTACGTTCTGGAGATGTTCCCCTACCCCTCGGGCAAGATCCACATGGGGCACGTGCGCAACTACTCCATCGGCGATGTGGTGGCGCGCTACAAGCGCATGCGCGGCTTCAACGTGCTGCACCCCATGGGCTGGGACGCCTTCGGCCTGCCCGCCGAGAACGCCGCCATCAAGAACAAGACCCACCCCGCGGCCTGGACCTACTCCAACATCGCCGACATGCGCACCCAGCTCAAGCGTCTGGGCTACTCCTACGACTGGCGTCGCGAGATCGCCACCTGCCGCCCCGAATACTACAAGTGGGAGCAGCAGTTCTTCCTCCAGATGCTGGAGAAGGGGCTCGCCTACCGCAAGAATTCGCCCGTGAACTGGTGCGAGAACTGCAACACCGTGCTGGCCAACGAGCAGGTGGAAGAGGGCAAGTGCTGGCGCTGCGACGGCGAGGTGGAGCAGAAGCAGCTGGAGCAGTGGTTCTTCAAGATCACCGCCTACGCCGAAGAGCTCATCGACGACCTGAAGCTGCTTGAGGGCGGCTGGCCCGAGCGCGTCATCACCATGCAGCAGAACTGGATCGGCAAGAGCGTGGGCGCGCAGCTGACCTTCCAGGTGAAGAACTCCGACACCACCATCGAGGTGTTCACCACCCGGCCCGACACCCTGTGCGGAGCCACCTTTATGAGCCTGGCCGCCGAGCACCCGCTGGTGGAGAAGCTCATCAAGGGCTACGGCAAGGCGGACGAGGTCCGCGCCTTTTGCCGCGAGGTGGCCAATATGGACCGCATCAAGCGCGGGGCCGAGGACCTGGAGAAGGAGGGCGTGTTCACCGGCGCGTACTGCGTGAACCCCCTCACCGGCAGGGACATGCCCATCCACGTGGCCAACTTCGTGCTCATGGGCTACGGCACCGGCGCGGTCATGGCCGTGCCCGCGCACGACCAGCGCGACTTCGAGTTCGCCAAGAAGTACGACCTGCCCATGCAGGTGGTCATCCAGCCCAAGGGCGAGACCTTGGATCTTTCCGCCATGACGGCCGCCTACGTCGACCCCGGTGTGCTGGTGAATTCCGGCCAGTTCGACGGCCTGCCCAACGACCAGGCCAAGCAGGCCATCGTGGAGCACCTAGCCGCCACCGGTCTGGGCAAACCCACGGTGAACTATCGGCTCAGGGATTGGGGCGTCTCGCGCCAGCGCTTCTGGGGCGCGCCCATCCCGGTGGTGCATTGCGACGCCTGCGGCGTTGTGCCCGTGCCGCTCGACCAGCTGCCCGTGCGTCTGCCCGAGGACGCCCAGGTGCGCGACGACGGCCGTTCGCCCCTGCCCCTGCTCGAGAGCTTCGTCAACACCACCTGCCCCAAGTGCGGCGGCGCGGCCAAGCGCGAGACCGACACCTTCGACACCTTCATGGAGTCCAGCTGGTACTTCCTGCGCTACACCTCCGCCCGCAGCATCGACGCGCCCTTCGATGCCGATGCGCTCAAGTACTGGACGCCCGTCGACCAGTATATCGGCGGCATCGAGCACGCCATCCTGCACCTTTTGTACTCGCGCTTCTTCGTCAAGGCCCTGCGCGACCTGGGCTACACCGACCAGGCCGAGCCCTTCAAGCACCTGCTGACCCAGGGCATGGTCTTGAAGGACGGCGCCAAGATGAGCAAGAGCAAGGGCAACGTGGTGGACCCCAACTCCATGATCGGCCGCTACGGGGCCGACGCCACCCGCCTGTTCATCCTGTTCGCCTCCCCGCCGGAGAAGGACCTGGAGTGGAGCGACGCGGGCATTGAGGGCGCGTACCGTTTCCTTGGGCGCATCTGGCGCCTTGCCGAGGAGCTTTCCGAGGCCGGCGCGCTCAAGCCCATCGGGCCGGTGGCGCCCCTGTCCGAACTGGGCGGCGAGCTCTCCGGTCCGGCGAAGGATCTGCGCCGCAAGGAACACGACACAGTGCGCAAGGTCACGCGCGACATGGAGAACAAGTTCCAGTTCAACACGGTCATCGCCGCGCTCATGGAACTGGTCAACGAGATCTACGCCCTGAAGGACGGACTGAAAGGCACGCCGCAGGGCGATGGGATGCTGTCCTCGGCCCTGTCCACGGTGCTGACCCTGCTTTCGCCCGTGGCCCCGCACCTGTGCGAGGAACTCTGGGGCTGCATGGGCCACAAGGAGCACCTGGCCACCATGCCATGGCCTGACTTCGAGGAGTCCGCCCTGGTGCAGGACGAGATCGAGCTGGTGCTCCAGGTGAACGGCAAGGTGCGCGGGCGGCTCATGGTGCCTGCGGACGCCGACCAGGAAGCCGTGCGCCAGGTGGCCATGACCCACGAGAACGTGTTGCGGCACCTGGAAGGCAAGTCCATCAAAAAGCTCATCGTGGTGCCGGGAAAGCTGGTCAACGTGGTGGCCAGCTAAAAAGCGCCGGGGAGGTGCCGCATGCGCGGGATGAAGCGTGTATTTGGCCTTGTGCTGCTGCTTGCGGCCACGTGGACCCTGTGCGGCTGCGGCTACACCTTCACCGGCCAGGGGACGGTTCTCGGGCCGGACCCGGACGCGGTTTCGCGTCTGGACCCCGCTTTCCGCAGCATGGCCATCGCTCGGGTGGAGAACCCCACCGTCGAGCCCTGGCTTGAGCCGCGCCTGCGCTCCCTCATCCGCGACGAGTTCACCAAGCGCAGGTTCATCACCTGGACGGACAAGGACAAGGCCACCTCGCTGCTGACGGTCGTCATCAAGAAGTTCACGCGCTCGACCATGGTGGCAGGCCAGCAGGACCAGTCCGTGAAGCTCAGCACCGGGCTCACCTTGACCTTCCAGGTCAAGCGCGCCAGCGACGGCGCGGTCCTGTGGGACTCCGGCGAGCAGGCCCAGACGGAATCCTTCTTTCCTGGCGACTCCGACGGCGCGGACCTGCGCGTCACGGATCTGGCCGTGCGCCGCATGGCCGACCTCATGACCGAGAACTACTAGGAGCCTGCCCATGCTCCGACCTCCGGGCGCTTCAAAGCCGCCTCGACAAGCATCGGCCAGCCCGGCATCGGCCAGCCCGGCGCTTGGCCGCCACGGCATCCGCTTCCTGGTCTGCCCGGACGCGGAGCTGCTGCGGCGGCAGGCGGCGGCGCTGGTGGACGGCATGGGGCCTGGTTGCGTCCGAAAGCTATTTTGGGGCGATGAGGACCCCTTTCCCCCGGCCTACTGGGGCGAGCTGACCACCCAGAACCTGTTCTCCACCCCCACCGTGCTCCTGCTGCGCCGGGCCGAATCCCTCAAGGCCGAGGTGTGGGACCGTTTGGGCGAGAACCTGAAGAATACTGCCAGCACGGTGCTGCCGGTGTTCTGCCTGGAGGGCGCGTGGAAGGAGGGCAAGGCCGCTGTGCCGAACTTCCTGCCCAGGCGCGCCTTTTGGCAGGCCGCCGAGCAGAACAAATGGGTTTGGCAGTCCCCCGGCCTCACCGACGCCTCCCTGCCGAAATATCTCGACGCTTGGGCCGCGGAGCGCGGCCTGACCCTGAACCCGGCCGCACGCACGGCGTTGGCGGAGGCGCTCCCTCGCGACGGCCTGGCCGCCGGGCTTGAACTCGACAAGATCGAACTGGCCGCCGGGGACGGGAAGATCATCACCCCGGACTTGGCGCTTCTTGTGGCCCCTCACGGCGACATGGAGTTCTTCGATTTCATGAAGGCTCTGGCGGAGTCGTCCAAGAGCCCCCGCGCCGCCCGGGAGGTCTGGGCGCGCGTGCTGGACGACCACCTGCGGCCCTCGGGCGACAAAATCCTGTTCCAGCTTTTGGGCTATGTGGCCTGGCAGGCGCGCCAGCTGTGGATGCTCTGCGAAGGCGAGGGCGCCAAGGTGCGCATGCGCCCCAGCGACAAGCCCGCCATGCAGAAGATGGCGCAACGTCTGGGCCGCGCCGGCATCGCCAGGATCATCGAGCTGACGCTGGACGCCAACCTGGGGGTCATCGGCGGCACCAGGCGGCCCGATGACGCCCTGGAGAGCTATGTGGCCGAGCTGGCCGAGCTCATGGGCGGCGGGATGCCCCAGGCCACGCCGGGGAGGCGTGGGTGAGCCCGCCCAAAAAGGTCGCGGCCAAGGCGCTCAAGGCCGCCGAGAGTCCCCCCCCGCATTACCTGGGACATCGCCAGCGCCTGCGCGAGAAGCTCCAGGCCGAGCCCAAGGCTCTTGCCGACTATGAACTCCTTGAACTCCTGCTGGGGCAGGTGCTGCCCCGGCGCGACACCAAGCCCCTTGCCAAGGAGCTGGTGGCGCGTTTCGGCTCCCTGCGCGAGGTCATGCTCGCCGCGCCCGAGGCCTTGAGCGAGGTGTCCGGTTTCGGTGAGTCGCTGTGCGGGCACTGGGCGCTGCTGCGCGAGGTGTTCACCCGCGTGGGAGAGGCGCCGGTGCGCGAGAAGCAGGTGTTCTCCGGGCCGGAGGTGGTGGCCGAGGCCGCGCGTGCGCGCATCGGGCATCTGAAGGTGGAGGAGTTCTGGGTCGCGCTGGTGGACAACAAGAACCGGCTCATGGCCTGGGAGCGCGTGGGGCGCGGCACCGTGGACCAGACCGCGGTGTACCCTCGCGAGGTGCTGGCCCTGGCCCTCAAGCACTCGGCCTCGGGGCTCATCCTTGCGCACAACCATCCCGGTGGCGACCCCAAGCCGTCCCAGGCGGACCTGGACCTCACCCGGCGCATCAAGCGCTCGGCGGAGGAGCTTGGCCTGCGCGTGCTGGACCATCTGGTGGTCACGGAGGGCGCGCACTTCAGTTTTCAGGACGCCGGGTTCTTGTAGGCGGATAACACTTGTGCTGCCGAATGTTTCGCTGCGATTTAAGCGCGATGTAAAACGAGTGATAAATTATAAATTTAAAGTTTCTTGTCATTGCATTGCAGGTGCATATAAAAAATCAGTTTTGTCTCACGTGATTCTTGCTGAGGCATAAGTGCTGTGTCAAAGATATTTGCATTGGCATGTTAACAAAGTAAAACGGTAGCCAGGAATTCTTCCTGCCTACCGTTTTTTCGTCAAATTCCAGTGCACGTGTCCGACGCAAGAGTCGTATCGTCTATCTCAATGAATCTGCAAGAAACTGCTATTTGAGCACTAAAGCCGCTTTTCCTTGTACGCAGAAGCCTCGAAACCTTTGCGGCCAGCCTATTCTAGAGAAAGACTAGAAAATCTCAAAGTTCCCTTCTAGATATTTTCCCCGCCCTCGATCATCTTCAGGCGCTCTTCGATGCGTGGGGCCGCGCGGCGGTAAACGTCGTCGGCCAGGCTTTCGCCGACCTTCTCCAGTTCCACGGCCAGCTTCGGCTGCAGCTTCACGACCTTCTGCATGCGCGGGTCGCGACCCACGCTGATGAGGAAGTCCACGTCAGCCTGGGTCAGGTGGCGCTGGAACACGGCGGCCATGTCGCGCAGGGAGCGCTCCGTGGCGCTGGCAAGCTCCTTGCGCAGCTCCTCCTGGATGATCTCCAGCGACCGGGCAGGAACCTCCTCGCGCTGGGACCGGATGAAATCAACGATGGCCGCCAGCTGGCGGTCCACGGAGATCTCCATCATCTCGCGGTAGCCGAACAGGTCGATGTAGGTCAGCACGTCCTCCACGCGAGGCAAGTCCTTTTGGGACTGGGCCTTGGGCGTCTGGGAGACGGCGGCCAGGGCAGGGGCGGCCAGGCTCAGGGTCAGGGCAAGGGCGAAAAGAGTGCGACGCATGGAACCTCCGGATATTTTCCGCAGGCAAACATGTATTGGCGCGGAAGGCAAGGCCGGGAACGCCATGGCGACTAGCGCAGCACCGGAAGGATGAGCCTGCTCGGGTGCTCGGCGTCGTGGTGGATGGTTATCACCGCTTTGCGCACGGCGCTTGAGGTGGTTTCATCCTTTCCGGTCTGGAGGTTGCGGGCCATGCCCGGATACCAGCTGGCGCACAGGACCACGCGGATGCGGTCGCCCTTGCGGAAGGTGTTGGCGGTGAGCAGGTTGTCCAGGTTCAGGCGATAGATGCGGCCCGGCTCCAGCAGGCGCTTTGCGTTGCGCTGGCGGGGCGTTGCCTCGCGCAGGCTCGCGCGGATGACCTCCGCGCCGGAGTCCATGAGGTTGTAGACCTCGCCCTTGGTCTCCACATCAAGGAGCTTGACGTAGAGGTCGATGTCCGGCGCGTCGGTGGAGACGTAGATTTCCGCGCGGATGTGCCCGGCCACGGCCATGTCCCGCTTGAGGGGCCGGGTCTGGAAGAGCAGGATGTCGCCGCCGGGGGTCAGACTCCGTTGGTCCGTGGGGCCCAGCTCCGAGCCGGGTATCTCGCGCACGGGCTTGTCCGGGTCGGCCACGAAGGAGCTTGAGGAGGGGCCGGGCGGCGGCTCCGCGTGGGCGAGCCGGTTCACGACGCTGCCCTCGCGCCGTGGGCCGAGGTGGATCGCATAGGGCTTGGCGCTTGCCGGGGGCCAGGTCGACTCCTCGCGCCAGCGGTTTTCGCCCATGAGGAAGTAGCGCACGGGCTTGGGCGGCGGGCTCTGCGGTTTCTGGTCGCGCACGTGGCGGTCCATGAAGTCGAGCACCAGCGCGTCGTAGTCCAGGTGCGCCGTGGTGTCGAATTCGCGGGTGCCGTAGTCGCGCTCGCCGGTGACGGCGGGGATGCCGTGGGACCAGGGGCCGAGCACGAGTTCCGTCCGCGCATCGTGCTGGCCCATGCGGGCGGCCAGCAGGCCCAGGTGGTTGGCGATGGCCCCGTGGGTGCTGAAGGCGTCGTCGTGCCAGCCCGAGAGGTTCAGCACCGCCGCGGTGACGCGGCCGTAGCGTCCGGCCATGTCCGCGAAGTCCCACCAGCGGTCGCCGCGCGGGTGGCGCAGCCATTCGGCGTAGAAGGGCGGAGCGCCGCTGGCGGGTTGGGTCAGGTCCGGCTGGGTGAGCAGCGGCAAATGTCCCTCGAAATATTCCGTGCCGCGCCGACGCCAGTCCGCCCAGGCCTCGCGCGCGGTCTTGGGGCCGGGCAGGCGCTTGCGCGCGCGCAGGTCCGGGGCGATGGCCAGAAGCGCCCAGCGCGCCCAGTCGGTGTCGAAAATACCGGCGGGATACACGGCCTCGCGCAGGCTGGCGTAGGTCATGGCCGGGGCCATGGCCTTGAGGTGCGGCGGCTGTTCCAGGGCGGCCAGCCACTGGACCGAGCCGGGATAGGACAGGCCGAAGGTGCCGACGCGGCCGTCGCACCAGCCTTGGCGCGCCACCCACTCGATGGTGTCGTAGCCGTCGCGTCCCTCGTTCCTGTGCGGCTCGAACTCGCCGCCCGAGTCGAAACGGCCGCGCACGTCCTGAATCATGACGGCGTAGCCGCGCTTGAGCGCAGCGAGCGCAAAGCGGTGTTCGTCCTTGTCCGTGGCCTTGCCGTAAGGAGTGCGGCAAATGAGCGCCGGGAACGGGCCTTCGCCGGCGGGCCGCCAGAGGTCCGCGCGCAGGATCACGCCGTCGCGCATGGGAACAGCCACATTGGTTTCGTGGATCATGGGCGTCTCGGCGTGGCCGCCAGCGATGGCCAGGGTGGTGCGAAGGAGCAGGGCGAGGCCGCAGAGCAGGGTCCTGGCGAGAAGGGATGCCAGGCATGGAGATGCGCGGCTCGTCACGGTGGACCTCCGCCGTGGTCGGCTCTAAGTGGCGCGCTCCAGCTGCTGGCCGGTTTTGCCGAAGCGGCGCTGGCGGCCCTGGAAGTCTTCCAGGGCGCGCTCCAGTTCCTCCGGGCCGAAGTCCGGCCAGAGGGTGTCGGTGAAGTAGAACTCGGAATAGGCGGCCTGAAAGAGCAGGTAGTTCGACAGCCGGAGCTCGCCGCTGGTGCGGATGATGAGGTCGGGGTCGGGCTGGCCCGCTGTGTAGAGCTCCGCGGCGAAGGCCTCCTCGGTCAGGGCTTCGCCCTGGACGCCCTTGGCCGACAGGGCGCGGGCGGCGCGCAGGATCTCCTCGCGCCCGGAATAGTTGAGCGCCAGGTTGAGCGTCATGGTGGCGCATTTGGCGGTCTTCTGCATCACGTGGGAAAGGGCCTGGCGGGCGATGAAGGGCAGGCCGTCGAACTCGCCCAGCACCTTCAGGCGGATGTCCTGGTCGAGCAGGTTCTTGAGTTCGCCCTTCAGGTAGTCCACCAGCAGGTCGAAGAGCAGCCCGACCTCTTCCTTGGGGCGCGACCAGTTTTCACGCGAGAAGGTGTACAGGGTCAGGTGGCGCACCCCGAGCTCGCGGCAACGCGTGACGATGGCCTTGGCCGCGCGGGTTCCCGCTCGGTGGCCTTCGCTGCGTTGCAGACCACGGGCGGTGGCCCAGCGGCCGTTGCCGTCCATGATGATGGCGACGTGCGCAGGCACGCCAGCAGGGTCGAGCATCAGCTACAGCTCCAGGATTTCCTTTTCCTTGGCGGCGAAGACCTCGTCGCATTTCTTGATGGTCTCGTCGGTGAGCTTCTGCACTTCATCGGTGAGCCTGTGCTGCTCGTCCTCGGTGATTTCCTTGTCCTTCTGCAGCTTCTTCAAGAGCTCGTTCAGGTCGCGGCGGACGTTGCGCGCAGCCACCTTGGACTCTTCGGTGAACTTCTTGGCCACCTTGACCAGGTCCTTGCGGCGGTCCTCGGTCAAGGGAGGCATGCTGATGCGGATCATCTTGCCGTCGTTGACCGGGTTAAGCCCCAGATCGCTTTTCAGGATGGCCTTTTCCACTGCCCCGAAGGCGGCTTTGTCCCAGGGCTGGATGGTGATGGTGCGGGCGTCGGGCACGGAGAGCGAGGCGATCTGGCTCACCGGCGTGGGGGTGCCGTAGTAGTCGGCCATGATGGGCTCGATCAGGGACACGGAAGCCCGGCCCGTGCGCAGCCGCGCGAATTCCTTGGAGAGGCTGGCGAGAGCCCCGGCCATGCGTTTTTTTCCGTCTTCGATGACAGCGTGCATATCAGTTCCCTCCTTCGACAATTGTTCCGACGGTTTCGCCCTTGATGACGCGGCGGATGTTTCCCTGTTCAAAGAGGTTGAATACAATGATCGGCAGGCGGTTGTCACGCGCCAGCGAGATGGCCGTGGCGTCCATGACGCCCAGGCGCTTCTCCAGGGCCTCCATGTAGGTCACGGTGTCGTAGCGCACGGCGTCCATGAACTTGCGGGGATCCTTGTCGTACACGCCGTCAACCTTGGTGGCCTTCAGGATGGCCTCGCACTTGAGTTCCGACGCGCGCAGGGCGGCCGCGGTGTCGGTGGTGAAGTAGGGGTTGCCGGTGCCCGCCGCGCAGATGACCACGCGCCCGCGTTCCAGGTGCCGCACGGCCCGGCGGCGGATGTAGGGCTCGGCCACTTCCTTCATGGAGATGGCGGTCATGACGCGGGTGTCGCAGCCGATCTTCTCCAGCGCGTCCTGCACGGCCAGCGCGTTCATGACCGTGGCGAGCATGCCCATGTAGTCGCCCTGGGCGCGGTCCATGCCCTGCTCGCTGGCGGCCATGCCACGGAAGATGTTGCCCCCGCCGATGACAAGGGCCACCTGCACGCCCATGCTGGCGATGTCTGCGATCTCGCCGCAGAAGATGCCGCTTGCCTTGGGTTCGATGCCGAACTTCTGTTCACCTGCCAGGGCCTCGCCGCTGAGCTTGAGCAGTACGCGTGAGTAGCGCAGCTTATCCATGTCATCTCCTGGCTTTTGCGGGTTGATGCGGCCTGGGGCGGCGGCATGAAAAGAAACGGGCCTTGCGGCCCGTTCCAGATTTCCTATTCCTCCGCTGCATCCGCCTCGGCGTCCTCGCCAAGGACCATGCGCGTAAATCGCCCTATCTGCATGTTCTCGCCGAGCACGGCGATGAGCTCGTTCAGGAGCTCCTTGATGGTCTTCTTGTCTTCCTTGATGAAGGGCTGCTCAAGCAGGCAGACCTCGGAGTAGTACTTCTTCAGGCGGCCTTCCACGATCTTCTCGGCGATGGCTTCGGGCTTGCCCTCTTCCATGGCCTGGTTCTTGAAGATTTCGCGCTCTTTGGCCAGCAGGTCGGCGGGCACCTGGTCGGGGCTCACGCACAGGGGGCTGGCGGCAGCGATCTGCATGGCCAGGTCCTTGGCGAACTCCTTGAACTTGTCGCTCTTGGCAACGAAGTCGGTCTCGCATTTCAGCTCGACCATGACGCCGATCTTGCCGTTGTTGTGGATGTAGGAGCCGATGATGCCCTGGCTGGTGGCGCGGCCGGCCTTCTTGGCGGCCTTGGCCAGGCCCTTCTCGCGCAGGTAGGCGATGGCCTTCTCTTCGCTGCCGCCGCACTCGACGAGGGCTTTCTTGCAATCCATCATGCCTACGCCGGTCTTTTCGCGCAGGACTTTCACCGCATTGGCGCTGATCTCAGCCATGGCTTACTCCTCTCCGCCTTCGGCGGCCTTCTCTTCGGCCTCGGGGGCGATGTCCTTCGGGGCGTTCTTGGCGCCGCCGGGGGTGTTTTCCTTCAGCACCGCGGCGCCCTCGATGCAGGCGTCGGCGATGTGGGTGGCGAACAGCTTGATGGCGCGGATGGCGTCATCGTTGCCGGGGATGACGTAGTCGATCAGGTCCGGGTCGCAGTTGGTGTCGACCACGGCCACGACCGGGATGCCCAGCTTGCGGCATTCCTTGACCGCGATGTGCTCGCGGTTGGGGTCGATGATGAAGGCGGCGCGCGGGGCTTCGGTCAGGTCCTTGATGCCGCCGAGGGCGTCGTTCAGCTTGACCACTTCGCGGCCCATCTGGACGATTTCCTTCTTGGGGAACTTGTTGATGGTGCCGTCGGCGAACATGGCCTCCAGGCTCTTCAGGCGGTCGATGCTCTTCTTGATGGTCTGGAAGTTGGTGAGCGTGCCGCCCATCCAACGCTGGGTCACGGCGTGCATGCCGCAACGCTCGACTTCGGCCTTGATGGCCTCCTGGGCCTGGCGCTTGGTGCCGATGAACAGCACCTTGCCGCCGGAAGCCACGGTCTCGACGATGAAGTCGTGGGCCTTCTGGAACAGCTTCACGGTCTGCTGCAGGTCGATGATGTGGATTCCGTTGCGCGCGCCGAAAATAAAGGTGCGCATCTTGGGATTCCAGCGACGGGTCTGGTGACCGAAGTGGACGCCGGTTTCCAGCATCTGCTTCATGGTAACGTAAGCCATGATTCCTCCTGGGTTTTTCCTCCGCCCTGGCGCTTGGCCATTCTCCGGACCATCCGGAGCACCCAGTATGTGGCCAGGGCGTGTGATTTGTGAAACGCGTGCTTTTACGTCGGATGGCCGCGTTTGGCAAGCGGAAAGATGATGCCGCGGGGGGCGCGGGGCTACTGCATGGTCGTGGGAGCGCTGGAGCTCTCGCTGAGCACGGGGTTCAGCAGGAAGCCCACCCGGTCGATCTCCACGCTGACCTCGTCCCCGGCCTGGATGGGGCCGACGCCTGCCGGGGTGCCGGTCAGGACCACGTCGCCGGGGTGCAGCGTCATGATGCGCGAGATATGGCTCACCAGCAGGTGCGGCGGGAAGACCATGTCCGCGGTGTTGCCTTCCTGGCGCACCTCGCCGTTGACCACTGTGCGCAGGCTGAGCGTGCCCAGGTCGCCGGGGTCGGTTTCGATCCACGGCCCCACCGGGCAGAAGGTGTCGAAGCTCTTGGCGCGCGTCCACTGGCCGTCCTTCCTCTGCAGGTCGCGGGCGGTGACGTCGTTGGCGCAGGTGTAGCCGAAGATGTGCCTGGGGGCGTCGGCCTCGGTTATGTAGCGCGCGGTGCGGCCGATGACCAGGGCCAGCTCGGCCTCGTAGTCGACCTGGCTGGAGCAGCCGGGCAGCACGATGGCGTCGCCGGCGCCGATGACAGCGGAGGGCGGCTTGAGAAAGATGATGGGCTCCTCCGGCAGCGACAGGCCCAGTTCCTGGGCGTGGTCCAGGTAGTTCAGGCCCACGCAGACGATCTTGCTCGGCCGCACCAGCGACAAAAGCTCCAGTTCGGCCAGGGGGATCTCATCCGGCTCGCCGTTCTCCCTGTTCAGGGGGCGCACCGTCTCCGGGCTGGTGATGGCTGCGTAGAAGGCCTGGCCCTTGTGGCGGACGCGGATGATGCGCATGCGTTGACCTTAGATTCCTTTCGCCGTCTTGCGACGGTCATAGGCGATGTGGATGATGCCCAGCAGGTCTTCCATGGGGTAGGGCTTGAGCAGGTAGTCCGACCCTCCATGGGCCATCATCTCCGCGGCGATGTCCACCGAGGCGTGGCCCGTGAGGATGATGACCTCGATGTCCGGGTCGATCTTCTTGATCTCCGGCAGGGTCTGCTGTCCGCTCATGCCCGGCATCTTCACGTCCAGCAGCACGATGTCGTGAGGCTCGCGCCGAAGGATTTCAAGGGCCTCGGCGCCGCTGCCAGCGATGGTCGCGGTCATGCCGTGGGAGGCCAGAAGCTTGCCCAGGGTGTTGCGGAAACGCTCTTCGTCGTCGCACACGAGAACCTTGATCACCTCGCCCATGTCCGCGCTCCTTGCCTGCGTTTGCGGTAAGATGTGACGCCCGCTCACGATCTACATGCCAGATCAGCGGACGTTCGTCGAGGGGGGGGCGATTGCTCGTCGCCTAGGCCGGGCCGAGGGGCTTGAGCCGCGCCACGGCCTCCTGCAGGTGCTCCAGCCAGATCTCGGCCAGGGCCTGGTGCTCGCCCGCGCCCTTGACGTGGGCCGCGCAGGAAAACCCAGCGGCGGTGAGCCCGGCCTGCCAGGAGTTCTTGCCCTCCCCGGCCATGTCGCGGAGTGCGTGGACCCCGCGCGCGAACAAGAGCGGCATGAGGTGCACCCGCTTGGCGCCAAGCGTGCGCAGTTCGTCGACCTTGGCCGCCAGCCCGGGCTCCGCCTCCAGCGCGCCGATGAGCACAAGGGGGTCCAGGGTGCGCAGCTCGTCGGCAAGGTCTAGGTAGACCCCGTTGGCCTTGCCGCGCGTGCCGTGGCCCATGAGCAGCACGGCTTCGGCGGGCGCGCGTTCCGGCGGCAGCACCGTGAGGATGGTCTGGGCCACGCGGCGGATGTCCTCGCGGTTGCCCAGGAGCGGGCGGCCCAGCTCGATGCTCTCAAAGCCCTTGGGGCCGCGCAGGGAGTCCACCAGTCGCTCCAGGCTGCGGTATTCGTCGCCGGGGATGACGTGCAGGGACTGCACGGCCAGGCGCGTGACGCCCTCCTTGCGCAGGGCCCGCAGGATGTCTTCCGGCGAGCGGCCGTGGCGGCTCTGGACGCCCTTGTGGCGGCGCACCACGCCAGAGGTCAGCGCCGTTTCCACCCGGTAGTCCGGGTACAGGGCGCTTGTGCGTTCGCGCATGCGCTCCAGCGCCTGGGAGGCGTCGGGCAGGCGCGAGCCGAAGGCTGCGAGGAGGATGGCGGTGTGCGGGGACTGCATGGACCCTCTTCCTAGCGCAGTTGCGCCCGGTCCGAAAGGTGTTTGTGGCGAGCGGGCATGCGCCAGCCGCGCATCAGTGCGCTTCGGCCCAGGTTTTGCCGGTGCCCAGGTCAACCTTGAGCGGCACCAGCAGCGTGGTCACGTCCTGCATGAGCTGGCGCAGGATGGGCGCGGCTTCCTGTGCTGCGGCCTCCGGGGCCTCCAGCAGCAGTTCGTCGTGCACCTGCAGGATGAGCCGGGCGTCCAGCGCCGCCAGGCGCTCGTCGGCGTTCACGCGCAGCATGGCCAGCTTGATGATGTCCGCCGCGGAGCCCTGGATGACGGTGTTCACGGCCTGCCTGCGGGCCTGGGCCTGGGCCTGCTGGTTGCGCGAGTGCAGCTCCGGCAGGAGCCTGCGCCGGCCCGCCAGCGTGGTCACGTAGCCGCGCATGAGCGCGTCCTCGATGAGTGCTTCGTAGAAGGCCTTGAGGGTGCCGAGCTTCTCGAAGTAGCGGGCGATGAACTCTTTGGCCTGGTTTACGCTGATGGACAGTTCGCGCGCCAGCTTCTGCGGACCCATGCCGTAGATCAGCCCGAAGTTGATGGTCTTGGCCCCGCGCCGCTCGTCCGGGGTGATCTCGGCCGCGTCCTTGTCGAAGAGCAGGGCCGCCGTGCGGCTGTGGATGTCCTCGTCCTTGCGGAAGGCGTCGATGAGCGCCGGGTCCTGGGAGAAATGGGCCAGCACGCGCAGTTCCACCTGGGAGTAGTCCGCGCCCACGAAGAGCCTGCCCGGCGCGGCGATGAAGCAGGCGCGCATGCGCGTGCCCTGCGGTCCCCGGATGGGGATGTTCTGGAGGTTCGGCCCGGAGCTGGACAGCCTGCCCGTGGCCGTGGCCAGCTGGTTGAAACGCGTGTGCAGGCGGCCCTCGGCGTCGGCCAGGCGCGGCATGGGCTCCAGGTAGGTGCTGCGCAGCTTCTCGGCCACGCGGAAGGCCAGAATCTCCTCGATGATGGGGTGCTGGCCGGCCAGGCGTTCCAGGGCGTCGCTGCCAGTGGACAGCGCCCCGCCGGGGGTCTTGCCAGCGGGCTTGAGGCCGAGCTTCTTGAACAGCACCTCGGCCAGCTGCTGGCTGGAGCGAACATTGACGGGTCCGCCCGCCAGCTCCTGCACGCGCGCGCCGTGGTGCTCGATCTGCTGGCTGACCTCGGCCAGGAAGCTCTTGAAGGCCGCGAAGTCGATGCGCACGCCCAGGCGCTCCATGCTGGCCAGCACCGGGACGAGCGGCAGCTCCAGGTCGCGCATGAGGTCCGCGAGCCCGGCCTTGGCCAGGCGCCTCTCCAGCGACCGCATGAGGGCCAGGGCCGCCAGGGCACGGGCCTCGGGATGCGGCGCTGGCTCGGTGTCCTCAATGGCTGGCGCGACGTCGGCTGTGTCGGCCAGGTTCGAATCAGAAAGATCGGCATCGGGCAGGCCCGAATCGCCCAAGCCCTGCGGCGCATAGAGCGACAGGCGCAGGCGCTCGAAGGTGTAGTTGCGGTCCTCGGGCCGGAGCAGGTAGGCCGCCAGCCCCAGGTCGAACCAGAGGGGCAGCGCGGGCTTGTCCCAGGCCGGGCCTCGGCGCAGCAGTTCCTGCAGGCTCGGCGCGGCGATGCGCGCGGCCTGGGACAGGTGCGCGGCCAGGGCGTCTTCCGGCCCGGTGTAGGCGATCTCTCCCGCATCTCCTTCCAGAGCCAGGCGGAACGGCTCGCCGGGGCTCTCCGGCGGCACCAGACCGACGTTTTTCCCGGCCACCGGGGGCAGGGCGGCGGGATCGGCCACGGTGCGCAAGGGCAGGTCGCTGGCGGGCTTGGGCGTAAGGGGCGCGGCCTCGGGCGTGGCGCCAAAGAGTGAGAACTGCCCGGTCTTGGGGGCGGCGGGGCGCTTCGGGGCGGGCTGAGCGGCGGGCGCAGGCGCGGGGGCCGAGAGGGCGGGCGCAGGCTGGTCCTCCCAGGGGGGCGGGCCGGAATACGCGGCCACGGCCAGCTCGGCCTGGGTTTTCGGCTGGGGCGGCTGGGGTATCTCGCGCAGCAGGCTCTTGAATTCGTAGGCGCGCAGGAACTCGGCCAGGCGCTCCATGTCCGGCGGGCGCACGGCCAGGGTGTCCAGGTCCAGGTCCGGGCAGCAGTCCGCCTTGAGCCGGGTCAGCTCGCGGTACAGGAAAATATCGTCGACGCGCCCTTCGAGCTTTTTGCGGAAGCTCTCGGGGAGCTTGTCCCCTCCTGCAAGATAGGCGTCGCGCACGGCTTCCAGGGTCGGGAACTCGTGGATGATCTTGAGCGCGGTCTTGGGGCCCACGCCGGGCAGGCCGGGGATGTTGTCCGAGGCGTCGCCCATGAGGGCCTGGAGGTCCGGCCACTGGGCGGGCGTGATGCCGTTCTCTTCCACGAATTCCTTGATGCCGCTGACCTTCTCGTTCTTGCCCGCCGGGTCCCACATGTAGACGTTGTCCGTCAGGCACTGCTTCAGGTCCTTGTCCGAGGCCACGATGATGACCGGGCGCGTCTCGTGGTGCGCGGCGGCCAGGCTGGCGATGCAGTCGTCGGCCTCCACCCCGTCGCTGACGGTGAGCGACAGGCCGAGGAGGCGGATGGCCTCGCGCAGGGGCTCGATCTGGGCGGCCAGGTCTTCCGGCATCTTGGGGCGCTGGGCCTTGTACGGCTCGAACAGGCCGTGGCGGAAGGTCGGGCCTTTGCCGTCCATGAAAAAGCCAAGGTGCCTGGGCCGTTCGTCCTTCAGGATGCGCAGGAGGATGCGCAGCACGATGTAGATGGCGCCCGTGGGCATGCCGTCGGAGCGCTTGAGGTCCGGGAAGGCGTAGAACCCCCGGTACAGGAAACTGGTGCCGTCGACGAGGAACAGCGGGTCGCGGTCGTCGAGGTTCAGGCGGTGCTTGAGGGACATGCGGCTAGATCCGCTGGACGCTGGCGGTCTTCCCGCGCGAGAGCTTTTTCAGCACGAACATTTCCGGGTCCTTGCCGTCCAGCGCCTCCATGGGCACCTCGGCCCGGGCCGCGCCCTTGTGCCCGCCCGCGGAGCCGATGTCGCCGAAGTGCGAGGCCGCGAACTTGCCCATGTCCTTGCGGATGCCGTCGCCCCGGAAGATGACCACCAGGGTGTCGCCGAACACGCCGCTCACCGCGTCCCAGGAGATGGAGTGCACGCGCATGAAGAAGTCGGCCACGACCACCAGGATGTCCGGGCTCTGCACCTTGCCCAGGTGCGCGGTGAGCCCCGAGCCGATGCGCCGCAGGTTGTAGAACGCGCGCGAGAAGTAGCGCATCCACTCCAGGTGGTATTCGCTGCGCACGATGCGCGTGATGAGCGTGTGGTCGGCGTACTTGGAGAGGTATTTGAACGCGTTGATGTCCGCGTCGATGAACTTGCGCTGGAAACTTTGGGTGTCGGCCTTGATGCCGTAGACCAGGGCCGAGGCGAGGAGCTTGGGCGGGCGTATCTGCAGGCGCTGCAGGTATTCCGTCAGCATGGTGCAGGTGGCGCCGTACTTGGGCCGGATGTCGGTCAGCGGCGCGTTGACGGGCTTGTCCGGCAGCAGCGGGTGGTGGTCGATGACGATGGAATAGTCGAGCTTGCCGAGTTCCGGGTGGTGGTGGGGCTGGGAGTCCACCAGGGCGAAGCGGTCGTACTGGGCGATGAGGTTCGGGATGAGCCTGCGGGTGGGCACGCGCAGGTAGCGGATCATGGCCAGGTTGTCCGGGCGGTTGATCTCGTTGACGTGCCCGATGCCGATGTCCAGGACCTTGCGCGAGAGGATGGCCTTGAGCGCAAGGGCCGAGCCCATGGAGTCCGGGTCGGCGTTGATGACGATGAGCCAGCGCTCGTCCTTGTTCAGGAGCGAGAGCAGGGTCTGGACTTTTTCGTCAATCAGCTTTGGGATCGCCATGTTCCGCCTTTTTCAGCGCCAGGGGCAGGCCAGCCACAACGAGATACGCCTCGTGGGCCTGGGCCGCCACGGCCTGATTCAACCTGCCGAGCCTTTTGAGAAACGTTCTGGCCTCGCTTGAGCCCGGCAGCGGGGCGAACCCGATCTCGCAAGACACGAGGATGAGCTCCGGACCCTGCCAGATCTTCAAGATATCGAGCAAAGCCTGGGTCAGGTCGGCCTCGCGCTGCTCCTGCACGCACAGGTACAGCCAGAAATCCAGGCTGTCCACGAGCACTGCAGCATGTCCCTTCTTAGCCTCCAGCAGCGCCCGTGGCAAGTCCCAGCCGACCTCCACCACGGGCAGCGCCGGGTCGCGGCGGTCGCGGTGCCGGGCGATCTGCTTGCGGAAGCTCATGTCTTTGGCCTGGCCTGTGGCCAGAAAAAGTTTCGGCCCGGGCGTGCGCTCCAGGATGCCCATGGCGAAATCGGACTTGCCGGACTTGTTGCCGCCGATGACGAAAGTGATCACGCAGACTCCTTGTGGCTTGCGCCAAGTCCGGCCCAGAAGCCGGAGAGGTAGCGCAGCGAATCGAACAGTTCGCGCGGGCTGAACAGCTCCAGCAGCACGCTGCCGCCGGGGGCGAAAGACGAAAGCATCCGGCCCAGGACGGCGCGCCCGGCGTCGTCGAGCCGGTCGAGCGGCGCGTGGCGGACCGGCCTGGCGGTGTCCGGGGCGTTCAGGTGCAGCATGCGCGCATGCGCCCAAAGCCCGGGCAAGTCCAGAAAATCCTGCTGGCCGTGCTCCAGCATGTGGCCCAGGTCCAGGCACGCGCCAAGGTCCAGTTCGCGCACCACGGGCCACATCCGCTCCAGGTCGCGGCCCTGGATGTTCTCCACCACCAGGGACCCCGGCGGCAGGCCGCCTGCGGCCAGGGCCAGCGCCAGGTCGCGAAGGGTTTCCGGCTGCCGTGGCGGGTGCAGAACATAGGCCCAGGGCGCAAGTTCCGCAACTTTTTCCGCCAGGGCCAGGATGACCCCTGCCACGGCGGGCGTGCCTTCGCCCCAGGGCAGGTCGAGGGGCAGGTGCAGGTGCCAGCGCACCGGCAGCGCGGCCAGGCTCCGGGGCAGGTCGGCCTCGCCGTAGGCCAGGCAGGCCGCGGTCTCGAAAAAGCACAGGCCGAGTTCCGGAAAAAAGGGCGCCAAGGCAGTGCAGTTTCTGCCCACGTCCGCAGGCAGCACGCAGGAAGGCGCTGCCAGGCTCCAGGGCGGGGAAGCCGCGCCAGCAAAGGCTTGCGGGACGTCCAGCGCAAGGGCGGCAAGCTCCGCTGCGGCGGAATTTCGTCGCCCCGGCGGCGGGCCGGGGGCCGCTCCATCGAGATTTGCAGCGCTTTTCATTTCGGGCATGGCAATTGCTACACTCCTGGCAGCAGACGATCCCCGGCAAGGAGGGGGACATCATGAAAAACATGCGCTGCCAACTGCAACATTATCTGAATCCACTGCACGTCTATTGCCGACTGCAACAGGCCGGGCTGGCTGAACCCCTGGCGCGCCGCCTGTGCGAAGTCTACGAACGCTCCGTGTATCGGCACATCCTGGCCTGAGCGCCGCCCCGGTCCTTGAGCATACCCCGCCCCGGCCCCAGGCGCAACGTGCGCCCCGCCCCTCGGAGCACTATGCGGCCATTGGCCGCAGCGGGCTAGGGCAGCGGGCAGGACATGCCGCTTCCGCCCGCCATGAGCTCCGGCAACATAGCCCTGATGCGCAGGAAATCCTTGACCACGCAGGGATCGAACATGCTCCCCGCGGAGGCCTCGATCTCCCGCACCGCGTCATCCAGGCACATCCCCCGCCGATAGGGCCTGTCCTCGGTCATGGCGCTGAAGGCGTCGGCCACGCTGACGATGCGCGCCCCGAGAGGAATGTCGCGCCCGCACAGCCCGCGCGGATATCCCTTGCCGTCGAACCGTTCGTGGTGCGAGTGCACCATCTCGCATACGCTGTGCGGCCCGCGGAACACGCGCACCGGACAGAGTATCTCGGCCCCCAGGCGCGGGTGCTCGCGCACCAGCGTCCACTCCTCGGGGGAGAGGGGGCCGGGCTTGTGCAGCACTGCGTCGGGCACGCCGATCTTGCCGATGTCGTGCAGGTGTCCGGCCATGTGCACCAGCTCGGCCTGCCGGGGCGTGAGGCCGTGGGCTCTTGCCAGCAGGCCGGAGAGCTCGGCCACCAGTTCCGAATGTTGCTGCAGCCGCTGGTCGCGCGCGTCAACTGCCCTGCCCAGCGATTCCGCCAGCTGGTGCGCGGTGTTCATGGCGCAAGCGCCCAGCCCGCCGCATTTTCCCGCGCAGCCGCCGGGTTCCGTGCCTGCGCATGTCCCTTTGCCGCTGCCGCCGCTAGTCAATAACAGCATCGCAAACCTCCCTCTGCGCCGACCACTCTCGGGCCAGCTGCTGGCTCATGAAATTCCCCTGTGGGGATGTTGTTCCCCGTTCGCAAAGGCTCATAAGATAGATTGAAAATGAATGTCAACATCAATTAGGTGCCTTGCCGCCGCAGTCGGTGATTGGCGGGGCGCTTTAAGTCTGCTATGGTGTTTGGGAGCGCGGCCACGCTGCCCGCGACAATCGCAAGTGGAGTGCAGACATGCCAAAGCGGCCAGAGCGGAACGACGTGCTCGTCATCATCGACATCCAGAACGACTATTTTCCCGGCGGAGCCATGGAGCTTGTGGGCGCGGACGCGGCAGGGCAGGTCGCCGCCGCCACGCTTGCCCGGTATCGCGCGGCGGGGTTGCCCGTCGTTCATGTGCGGCACGAATCCGTTCGCCCCGTCTCGACGTTTTTTTTGCCCGGCACCAAGGGGGCGGACATCCACCCCTGCGTCGCCCCGCTGCCCGGCGAGCCGGTGGTGCTGAAGCACTATCCCAGCTCCTTCCGCGACACGAACCTGCTGGAGCTTTTGCGCGCTTTGTCCGCCGCACGGTTGACCGTGTGCGGCATGATGACGCATATGTGCGTTGACACCACCGTGCGCGCGGCCTTTGACCTTGGCTTCGCCGTGCGCCTGGCGGCCGACGCCTGCGCCACCCGCGACCTCTCGTTCGCCGGTCGCACCGCCGCCGCCGCCGATGTCCAGACGGCCTACCTGGCCGCCCTGGGCGCCGTCTTCGCCCAGGTGGCCCCGGCGGCGGAGCTTGAGCTGCCCTGATCTTTCCCGTCACCACTTTCGGAGGAACCTCAATGCGCCTGAAGACGAGCCTCGCCTGCCTCTTTCTCGCCCTTACGCTTCTTGGCGGCTGCCTGCCCAAGTCCAAGGCCTGGACCCACCCCAGGCAGCCTGACCCGCGCAAGGAGGACATGCTCTTCGTGGACGACACGAAGTTCTGCGACGACAAGATCGGAGCCCAGCCCCAGGGCGACGCGCGGGAGGCGGCCATGGCCGACTGCCTGAAGCGCCTTGGCTGGGTGCCCAAGGAAAAGGACTAGCGCGTGGCGCAGGACGCCGTGTTCATCGCCGGGGCCACCGGCTACGTGGGCGGTCGGCTGGCGCCGCTGCTGCTCTCGCGCGGGTACACCGTCCACGCGGCGGCGCGCAGCCCGCGCAAGCTCCAGGCCCGGCCCTGGGGATCGCACACGAACCTGCGCGTCCTGCCCGCCGACGTCACCGACAAGGCCAGCCTCGTCGCCGCGATGAAGGGCTGCTCGGTGGCCTACTACCTGGTGCATTCCATGGGCGCGGGCGGGGATTTCGCACAGGCCGACCGCCTGGCCGCCACCAACATGGCCCAGGCCGCCGCCGAGGCCGGGGTGGGGCGCATCATCTACCTGAGCGGGCTGGGCGACGACGCCCCGGGCCTGTCCGAGCACCTGCGCTCGCGCTCCGAGGTCGGACGCATCCTCGGCGAGGGCGCGGTTCCGGCCACTGTTTTGCGCGCGGCGGTCATCCTGGGCTCCGGCAGCGCCTCGTTCGAGATCATCCGCAGCCTGGTGGAGCGGCTGCCGCTCATGATCACCCCGCGCTGGGTGCGCACGCGCTGCCAGCCCATCGCCGTGTCCAACGTGCTGGGCTACCTCCTGGGCTGCCTGGAGAATCCCGCCACCACCGGCCTGACGCTGGACATCGGCGGGCCGGACGTCATCACCTATGGCGATCTTTTCCGCAGCTACGCCAGGGCGGCGGGCCTCCGCGCCCCGCTGATCATCCCGGTGCCGTTTCTGACGCCGGGGCTCTCCGCCTTCTGGGTCAACCTCATCACCCCCGTGCCCGCGCACCTGGTGCGCCCGCTCATCGAGGGCCTGAGGAACGAGGTCGTCTGCCACGACAAGCGCATCCTGGAACTGGTGCCGCAAAAGCTCCTGGGCTGCCAGGAGGCCATCGCCACGGCCCTGTCCGAGACGCGGGAGGGTGGCGCGGCGACCTGCTGCTTCGACGCCGGCACCCCCTGCGCCCCCCCGGAGCTGGGCCAGGCCGCGTCCTGCCCTGCGGAGTGGACCAGAGCCGGAGACGCCGGGTTTGCGGGCGGCACCGTGTTTCGGGCCGACTACGCCGCCACCCTGGACGCCGACCCTGCGCGGGTCTGGGACACGGTGCAGCGCATCGGCGGCGACACCGGCTGGTACGCGGGCAACCTGCTCTGGCGCGTGCGCGGCTTTGTGGACAAGCTCCTCGGCGGACCTGGGCTCACGCGCGGGCGCCGCGCCGCCACGACCCCGGCCGTGGGCGACGCCCTGGATTTTTGGCGCGTGCTGGCAGTGGAGCCCCGCCGCCGCCTGCTCCTGCTGGCCGAGATGAAAATGCCCGGCGCAGCCACCCTGGACCTGCGCCTGGAGCCGAAGGACGGCGGCACGGAGCTGCTGCTGCTGACAAGCTTCCAGCCGCGCGGAATCTGGGGGCTGGCCTACTGGTGGGCCATGTGGCCCGCCCACGGGGTGCTGTTCCCGGCCATGCTGCGGAGCATCGCCCGGGCCGCCGGGGCGCGTGTCCTCGCCGGGCCGAGGGCTTTGGACAAGAGGCCCGCCGCGTGAGTCGAGGCCAGAGTCCGGGTGCGCAGGAACCGTTGCGCGAGGGCTTCACCACGGGTTCCGCCGCCGCCGCCGCCGCCCGCGCCGCCACGCTGTTCGCCCTCACGGACGAGGCCCCGCAGGTGGTGGACATCCCCCTGCCACGCCCGCATCTCGGGCGGCTGAGCATCCCCATCGCCTCGGTGGTCAACGACGAGCTCGGCGTGCGCGCGGGCGTGGTCAAGGACGGCGGCGACGACCCCGACGCCACCCACGGCGCCCTCATTGAGGCCCACGTGACCCTGGACCCGGCCTTTTCCGGAGTGGGGCCGCATGTGCTCATCGGCGGGGGCAGGGGGGTGGGCCGCGTGACCCTGCCCGGCCTGCCAGTGGCCGTGGGGCAGGCGGCCATCAACCCCGGCCCGGAGGAGCAGATCCGCCAGAGCGTCCTTGAGGTGCTGCCGGACTATTTCAAGGGCATCGCGCTGGTGGTCATCGAGGTGCCGGACGGCGAGGCCATCGCCCGGCACACCCTGAACGCGCGCCTCGGCATCCTGGGTGGCATTTCCATCCTGGGCACGGGCGGCATCGTGCGGCCCTACAGTCACGAGGCCTGGGCCGCGTGCGTCGATTCCGGATTGGACGTGGCCCGCGCCGCCGGGTTTGGCGCCGTGGTGCTGACCACGGGCCGCCGCAGCGAACGCCTGTTTCTGGAACGCCACCCCTTTGTGCCTGAAGTCTGCCTTGTCCAGGCCGCGGACTTCTATGGACACGCCCTGCGGGCGGCGCGCGCGCGCGGGTTCACCGAGGCGGTCTGGGCCGTGTTTCCCGGCAAGCTGGTGAAGCAGGCCCAGGGCTTCGAGAACACCCACGCCAGACAGGCCGAGCTGGATTTTGCGCTCCTGGCCCGCTGGGCGCGGCAGGCCGGAGTGGACGAATCCACCGCCGCTGCCATGGCCCAGGCCAACACAGCCGCCCAGGCCCTGGCCCTGGCAGGGCAGGGGGATGCGGGGCGGGCGCTGCTGAAGCTTTTGGTGGACCGAGCCCGCGAGGCCGCGCACGGCTTTGCGGGGCCGGGCCTGAACGTGCGTTATGTGGTGTTTGACATGGCCGGGTCGTGCCTGTTCGCGGATCCTGTGCCGGAACCCAATTTTGCTCCCGCCGACCCCCTTCACCCAGGCGCGGGTTCGCGCTAAAGGGGACCCATGTTCGACAAAAGCCAAAACCCGGTGCATGTGATAGGCCTGCGGCCAGGCATCCTGACCCCGCCGCCCGGAGTGGACGATCTGCTCATCCGCGCCCAGGTGCTTGTGGCCGGACGAAGGCTGCTGGACGCCGCGCCGCGATCCTGCCGCCCGGAGAAGGTCATCCCCGTGGCCGGGCCGCTCACCCCCATCATGGAGGAGATCGGCCGCGACCTGGACGCGGGCAAGGCCGTGGTGGTCCTGGCCGACGGCGATCCGCTGTTCTTCGGCCTGGGCAAGCGGCTCATCGAGCACCTGGGGGCGGAGCGCGTGCACGTGCACCCCAACCTCTGCACCCTGCAGATGGCCGCGGCCCGTGTGGGCCTGCCCTGGCACGAGGTGCGCGTGGTCTCCCTGCATGGCCGCACCGATTTCAACCCGCTTTTCGCGTCCCTGGCGCGTTTCGAGCGCCTGGCCGTGTTCACGGACCCCGAGAACTCCCCCTCCGTCATCGCCCAGGCGCTCTTGGAGCGCGGCGTGGTGGACGCCCAGCTCATCGTGCTGGAGAACCTGGGAGCGCCCAACGAGACCGCCCGGCGCCTGCGCCTGGAGGAGGCCTGGGACCTGCCCTTCGCCGACCTCAACCTGGTGCTGGTGGAGCGCACCGCCCCCCCGGAGATTCCCCTCATGCTGGGCATCCCCGACCATTACTACCTGCACGAGAAGGGGCTCATCACCAAGCAGGCCGCCAGGGCCACCGGCCTGGCCATGCTCGGCGTCATGCCCGATTCCGTGGTCTGGGACCTGGGCGCGGGCTGCGGCTCCGTGGCCATCGAGGCCTCGCACCTGGCGCACGAGGGGCGCATCTTCGCCGTGGAGCGGGAGTCTCGCCGCGCGGCCATGATCCGCGAGAACGTGCGGCGCATCGGGGCCTGGCTGGTGGACACCGTGCAGGGCGAGATGCCCGACTGCCTGACCGACCTGCCGGACCCGGACCGCGTGTTCATCGGCGGCGGGCTGGGACAGAACACCCGCGCCCTGGCCCATGCCTGCCTGCGCCTCAAGCCCGGCGGGCGGCTGGTCATCCACGCCATCCTGCTCGACACCCTCATGCGCGTGAAGGACTACTTCCAGGCTCAGAACTGGAACTTCGGCATCACCCAGATCCAGGCCTCCACCGCCGACCGCCTGGCCGGGGACCTGCGCCTGCGCGCCCAGAACCCCGTCTTCATCATCTGGGCTGACAAGGGGTGAGCACGGCCCTCTACGCCTTCAGCGCCCAGGGCCTGGCCCTGGCCCTGCGCCATGCCGCCCGGCTTTGCGCGGATGTGTACGCCCCCCAGCGCCTTGCCGGGCCGGGCGCGCGGCCCTTCGCCAGCATCCACGACCTTGTGGCCGAGACCTTTTCCCGCTACCGGCGCCATGTGTTCATTGGCGCGGCGGGCATCGCCGTGCGCGCCATCGCGCCGCACCTGCGCGGGAAGGCCCAAGATCCCGCCGTGGCGGTCATGGACCACGCGGGCCGCTTCGCCATCAGCCTCGTGTCCGGCCACATCGGCGGCGCCAACGAGCTGGCGCGCGAACTGGCCGAGCTCACCGGAGCCACCGCCGTCATCACCACCGGCACCGACGTTTCGGGCCTGCCCGCAGTGGACGAGCTGGCCCGGGCGCGCGGCATGGCGCTGGCGAACCTGGCCGCGGCAAGGACCGTGAGCGCGGCGCTGCTGGAAGGCCGCACCGTGCAGGTGTTCGATCCCGAGGGGCGGCTGTTCGACGGTGAGGACTTCGGAGGGCTGCTTGTGCCCACCGATTCCGCTGACTGGGACGCCGAGGCGCCCGGGATATGGTGCCACTGGCGTGCGGGCGGGGAGTTCCCGGCCGCCTTCCGGGCGTATCCGCGCTGCCTGTGCCTGGGGCTGGGCAGCCGCAAAAATGTGCCCGAAAGTGAAATCCTTGCGCACATTGCGACCGTGTTTGCGCAGCAGGGCCTATGTCCGCAGAGTGTGGCGCAGGTCGGCACGGCGATCTTAAAGCGAGATGATCCGGGGCTTTGCGCCGCGGCTGCGGCCCTTGGTCCGGAAGTTGTATTCCATGAATTGGAGGACTTGGCGGCGGTTGCGTCCGCCGGGCAGTCCGAGACGGTCAAGCGCCGTACCGGCACAGGCAGCGTGAGCGAGGCTGCGGCCCTGCTGCTCTCGGGCGGGGGGGAGCTGATCTCGCCAAAGTCCAAGACCGGGCGCGTCACCTGCGCGGTGGCGCTCAAAAGGCGCAAGGGAGATTGAGTGGACAGACGCATCACAGTGGTTGGTCTCGGGCCGGGCGACGCGGCCCTTCTGCCCCCCCTGGCAAAGGCGGCGCTCCTGCGCGCGCAGGCCATCGTGGGCTACAAGGGCTACATCGAGCTTGTGGAGCCGGAAGTCCTGGCCGGGCGCCAGGTCTTGTCCACAGGCATGACCGGAGAGGTGGAGCGCTGCAATGCGGCCATCGATCTGGCGTGCTCCGGGGTCGAGACGGTGGTGGTCTCAAGCGGCGACGCGGGCGTGTACGCCATGGCCGGGCTGGTGCTCGAGCTGGTGGAGGCGCGGAACCTGGCGCGGGAACTGGAGGTCGAGGTGGTGCCGGGCATTCCGGCTTTGTGCGCGGCGGCGGCGCTCCTTGGCGCTCCGCTCATGCACGACTTCGCCGTGATCAGCTTAAGCGACCTGCTGACCCCCTGGGAGGTCATCGAGCGCCGCGTGGCCGCGGCGGCCGGGGCCGACTTCGTCATCGTGCTCTACAACCCGCGCTCCACACGGCGCAAGGACCACCTGCCGAAGGCGTTGGCGGCCATCGCGGCGCATCGGTCCGGGGGCACGCCGGTGGGATTGGTGAAGCGCGCCTTCAGGCCCGGGCAGGAGGTCATCGCCACCAGCCTGGGCGGCCTTGAGCCGGAGGATGTGGACATGCAAAGCATCCTGGTCGTCGGCAACAGCGCGACGAGGTTCGTTGCCGCAGCCTCTGGTCCGCGCATGCTTACGCCGCGCGGTTATGCCGGGAAATACGGGCTTTCGGGAAAGGATGTTCCCGTAGGTTCGTGAAAAAAATCCCGGAAAAGTGTGCCGCCTCCCTTGCCAGGAAGCGCTGTTTGGGGGTATCTGGCTTTTGTTCGTCTTTGATAGGTTCCTGCGAATAGCGGGACCGGTTTGATAGGCAGAGGATAACGAAGTGTTCACGTACGTGAAAGGAGGATTGAGGAGCATGAAACGTTCTCTCTTTATGACCCTGATGGTTGCCGCCCTGGCCGTTGCCCTGGCGCTGCCCCTGTATGCCGCCCCGAAGGCCCCGGCTGATGGTCTGGCCATGAAGCCGCCCGCCGGCGCCAAGCAGGCTGCCGTGAAGTTCAACCACGGCACCCACAAGTCTGCCAAGTGCGCTGACTGCCACCACAAGAAGGCCGGCGCCAACGAGTTCGCCAAGTGCGACAGCAAGGGCTGCCACGGTGACTACGCCGCCAAGACCGGCAAGGAATCCTACTACGCCGCGTTCCACGGCAACAACGCCAAGAGCTGCCTGGGCTGCCACAAGGCCGCCAAGGACAAGAGCCCCAACATCCCCACCGCTTGCCCCAAGTGCCACGTGAAGTAATTGACTGATGCTCATTCAGGGGGCTGCGAAAGCGGCCCCCTTTTTTAACGATTCCCTGCGGAGGAGGAGACCATGACGCCGACTCCCCCCTCTCCTGAAGACGACATCCTCGACCTGGTCGGACTTGGTCTTGAGCCTAAAAAGGCCAAGGCCTCGACGCCTGAGAGCGATTTCGAAAAGGAGCTGGAGGCCCTCTTTGCCGAGGACCTGACCGAACCTGAGGTGAAGTCCCCCGTCGTCGGCGCCGCCGTCGAGGAGGACATCCTCGTGCTTGATGACCTTGTGGCCGAGCCCGCGTCTGCCTCGGCGCCCACCCCCGCCCCCGCCACAGGCCCGGACGATATCCTTGACCTCGGCGATTTTGCAGCCGAGCCAGCCCCCGCTGCCGAGGACGACGTCCTCGATCTCAGCGCTTTTTCCGCCTCCGCCGCAGATGCTTCCGGCGACGAAGACGTGCTTGACCTTGGCGCCTTCGCAGCTGGCGGCGAGCTGGACATCACCCCTCCGGACGAGACCGCTGGCGGCAAGGATGGCAACATCGACACAGCCGCCCTGGACGACCTCATCTCCGGCCTGGGCGAGACGAAGGAGCCTGAGCCGCAAGTCCAGCAACTCGCCCCCCATGACGACACCGACATGAGCGATCTGCTGGAGTCGTTGAATGTGCCCGCGGCGAGCGCGCGCCCTCCCCTGGACCAGCCCATGGCGGAGACGACGGACGAGCTGCTGGAGCTTTCCCTGGGCGACCTCGTCGAGGACGCGCCCGTTGTCGAGCTTTTGTCCGAGCCCGAGCCCGCTTCGGCCCCGGAGTTGCCCGACCTTGATATTTCCCTGCCCGACCTTTCCGACCCGGAGCCCGAGCCTGCCGCTGCCCCGACCCTCGTGGCCGAGGAGATGCTCGCCGAAGACATGGGCGGAGACATGAACCTCTCTCTCGCCGAGGACAGCCTCGACGCAGCCCCGGCCGAGGCCGCCGATCTGAACCTGGACTCCGGCGATCTCGACATCAGCGACCTGATGGGCGACGGGTTGCTGGAGGGGGGCATGATGGAGGGCCTGGAGGCCCCGGCGGAAGAGCCCACGCCTGAACAATCGCTCGACCCGGCGGAGCTGCTGGGCCAGATCGCCGACGGTCCTGCTGACGCCGCCGCAGCCGACGAGGAGCCGCAGGGCGGCCTGCTCGACGGACTGTCTCTCGGCGATGTGAGCATCGGAACCGCCGCAGTGGCGGCGTCCGTCGCGGCCACCGCACCGGCTGAGCCTGTTTCTGCTGAGCCTGAGTCGGCCGAGCCCGTACAGGCCATCCCGGCCGCCGCCTTGCAGGAGTTGCAGGAGAAGCTGGCGGCTCTGGCCACCCAGGTCATGGGCGGCAGCGTCGCCGTCGTGCGCCTGGAGGGGCAGCTGGCCGAGAAGGACCAGGCCCTGGCCGCCATGGAGCAGCGCTTGCAGGCCTCCCACGACGAGGCCCACTCCCTGCGCCGCGAACTGTCCGACCTGCGCGCGCAGCTTGAAGAGAGCCTGCGCCAGCGCGCCCAGGACAGCGAGAAGTCCGCAACCGAGTTGAAGGAGCGTCTGGCCCTTGTGGAAGACCGCCAGATCCAGATTGACCGCGACGTGCGCACCGAGATTGAACGCGCCGTCCCGCGCGAGGCGGCCCGCGTCATCCGTGAGGAGATCGCCGCCCTGGCAGCGAGCATGCACGAGGAATAGCGCCCATTCACAATCGCCATTGCAGGGAGCCGCTTCTGGAAGGAGGCGGCTCCTTTTTTGTCGCGCGCGCCGGTCACGGGCGACGCAGCCCGGCTTCCCGCGGGCCAGTCTGCGGGATTTCACGTCCCTGCCAGACTCGACGAGGCGGGGGGGAGCGTGCTAGTGTCCCGCGAAACAAAGGGGGAGGGGCCTAACCGGTTTCTTTCCTTTTCCCGCCCGGGGTCCCCGCGTGGTGCGGTCACGGCCATTTCCCACCGGGCGGGTTTTTCTGCACAGAGCCGGGTCTATTGCGCCCGGAAAAGGGAGAGAAGGCATGGAGTCGCTACAGAAGCAGGCCCTGCAGGTGGCCAAGGAAATAGTGGTGAAGTTCATTGAGGTGGGCCGCATCTCCCCGGCCAACTTCGCCGAGCATTTCGACGAGATCTACACCGAGATTCTGAAGACCGTGGGCGGCGAGCGCGATGTGGCGCCCAAGGCCGACAAGAAGAAGGGCAAGGCCGAGTAGCCCATGCAGCGTTCCCCCGCTTCGGACAAGGACCTTGACCAGCGCGACCAGCTGCACGGGCGCCAGGTGGCGGCCATGTTCGGCCGCATCGCCGGATGGTACGATTTTCTCAACCACGCCCTGAGCCTCGGGCTGGACATCTACTGGCGCTGGCGGCTGGCCCGCGCGGCCCGGCCCGAGCCAGGCTCCGTGGCGCTGGACCTCGCCGCGGGAACGCTGGACGTGGCAGTGGCTTTGTGCCGCCAGTACCCGGACGTGCGCGTGGCAGCAGTGGACTACACCCTGCCCATGCTGGAGCGCGGCCTGAAGAAGCTCTCGGGGGGGCTCGACCAGCGCATCCTGCCCGCCCAGGGCGACGGCCGGAAACTGCCCCTGCCCGACGAAAGCGTGAGCGCGGCCACCATCGCCTTCGGCATCCGCAACATCCGCCCGCGCTTGAGCGCGCACCGCGAGGTGCTCCGGGTGCTCAAGCCCGGCGGGCGCTTCTGCATCCTTGAGTTCGGCACCGGGCGGCGCAAGGTCTGGGGCGGGCTGTACAATTTTTATCTGGACAAGGTGCTGCCCGGACTGGGCAAGCTGATCTCAGGCGATCCCGCCGCCTACCGCTATCTGGCCGAGACCATCCGCGAGTTCCCCGACGAGCGGCAACTGGCGCGGGAGCTTATGGACGCCGGGTATGCGCGCGTGTTTCACGTTGCCATGCTCTCCGGCATCGTGTACCTGCATGTGGCGGAAAAGGCGGTCGCCGAGGAGGCTGGAAAGGCCTCTCAGCCGGGCGCGGAGGCTTTCTGAGGCGGGCTTTTTAGAAGCAGCGGCCCAGGGCCACCAGCAGCACTCCCAGGATCATGGAAGTGAGCCCCAGGACGCGCAGGGCGCGCGGCGGGCGGCTGGCCAGGATCAAGAGGACGGACGGCATGCGTTCCGCCAGGATGAAATAGGGCAGCCCTTCCAGCAGGAAGGCCAGGCCCAGAGCGATGAAGATCAGCTGCCAGTTGAGTTCCATGCGGCCCCTTGTATCCGCGCAGGCGCGGGTTGTCCACAGGCGGCTTGGGCGAGCTGACAAAAACCCTTGAGGGTAATGATGACCACACTCGAAGAACTGAAGGCCCGTCGGGCCAAGATCGCCGTGGTTGGGCTGGGCTATGTGGGCCTGCCTCTGGCTGTGGCCCTGGCCCGGCATTTCGCCGTCATCGGTTTCGATATTTCGCAGAAGCGCGTTGATGAACTCGCCGCCGGACGCGACCGCACCGGAGAGATCTCAAGCGACGGCCTGGCCTCCGCCACGGTGGACTACACCTGCGACCCCGCGCGCCTGAAAGAGGCCGCCGTGGTCATCGTGGCCGTGCCCACGCCCATCGACCAGCACCGCGCGCCGGACCTGACCCCGGTCATCGGTGCCAGCCGCACCGTGGGCGCAAATCTCGCAAAAGGCGCGGTGGTGGTCTTCGAGTCCACCGTGTACCCCGGCCTCACCGAGGAAGTCTGCGTGCCGCTTCTGGAGCAGAACTCCGGGCTGGCCTGCGGCACCGACTTCTTCGTCGGCTACTCGCCGGAGCGCATCAACCCCGGCGACAAGGAGCACACCCTCGAGACCATCGTCAAGGTTGTGGCCGGACAGAACCGGGCAACCGCCGACCTGCTGGCCGGAGTCTACGGCAGCGTGGTCCGCGCAGGCATCTACCGGGCTTCAAGCATCAAGGTGGCCGAGGCCGCCAAGGTCATCGAGAACACCCAGCGCGACCTGAACATCGCGCTCATGAACGAACTGGCCATGATATTCGACCGCATGGGCATCGACACCTGCGAGGTGCTCGAGGCCGCGGGCACCAAGTGGAATTTCCTGCCCTTCCGGCCCGGCCTCGTGGGCGGGCACTGCATCGGCGTGGACCCCTACTACCTGACCTTCAAGGCCCAGGCGCTGGGTTTCGCCCCGCGTGTCATCCTGGCTGGCCGCGCCATCAACGACGGCATGGGCCAGTTCATCGCCCAGGCGGCCATAAAGGGCCTCATCGACGGCGGCGTGCTGGTCAAGGGCGCGCGTGTGGGCATCCTGGGCTTCACCTTCAAGGAGAACGTGCCGGACCTGCGCAACACCCGCGTCATCGACGTGGTGGGCGCCCTTGCCGACTACGGGGTGCAGGTTCTTGTGCACGACCCCATGGCCGATGCCGACGAGGCTCGCCATGAGTACGGCATCGAGCTGTCCGAGTTCGAGGCCCTGCGGGACCTGGACGCGCTGATTCTGGCCGTGCCCCACGCCCAGTACCAGGCGTTCGGGCTGGCCGAGCTGCGGAAGATGTACCGCGACCAGGCGGCGCCGCTCCTGCTGGACGTCAAGGGCCGCTTCTCCCAGGCCGAGGCCGGGGCCGCTGGCTTCCGTCTCTGGCGGCTGTAGGTCCGGCATGTCCATTCTTTTCATAGCCGCCACCGAGCGGGAACTTTCCGCTGCCCTCGGCAGCACGGTCAGGCAGCCGCAGGGGGTTGTGGCGCCGTGCACGGCTCATGGGCGCGAGGCGCTTGCCTGCGTCAGCGGCCTCGGAGTCATCAACGCTTCGCTGGCCCTTGGCGCTGCCTTGGCGCGGGGCGACGTGGACGGCGTCGTGTGCCTGGGCGTTGCCGGGAGCTTTGATCTTTCCGCGCACCCGCTTTGTTCGGTGCGGCTTGTCGATCGCGAGGTGTGGCCGGAGTACGGGTTGCTCGCCACAGGCTGGTGTTCCGCCGACGCCGCGGCTCTGGGTTTTGCGCTGGGCCAGGCCCACCGCCCGGACGACGAGCCCGGCCCGGATGCCGAGATTTGGGACCGAGTGGTCTGGGACGCGTCCATCAACCTGGCGCGGTTGGGGCTCTGCCTCGGCCCCTGGGACACGGCCAAGAGCCTCACCGTGAGCGGCGTCACCGCCGACCCGCAGCGCGCAGGACTGTTGCGCGGCCGCCACCAGGCGGGGCTGGAGAACATGGAGGGCTTTGCCCTGGCTTATGGCTGCGCCGTGGCCGGCGTGCCGTTTGTGGAGCTGCGCGCGGTCAGCAACGCCGTGGGCGCGCGCCCGCCGGTGTCCTGGGATCTGCCGGGCGCGCTCGCTGCTCTGGGGCAGGCCACGGCGAGGCTTTTTGTTGAACCAGGCAGCGCCAAGGGCCTCCTGGCCGAGACCGGGAATTGATCTGACACCTCAACTGCGTGAGCGGACGGGAGCGATGAACGAACTACGGGCCTATTTCATGCGGGAGATTCCCGGCATTGACGCCTTTCTGGCAGCCGAGGCGGACAAGCTCGACGGCTTGGTGCGCGAAGTGGCCCGCCACGTACTGCTCTCCGGGGGCAAGCGCATCCGGCCCATGCTGACCATCCTCTTCGCCCGCGCCATGGGACACAAGGCCGACGACATCCTGTCCATCGCCTGCGCCCTGGAGATGCTGCACACTGCCACGCTGCTGCACGACGACGTGCTGGACCAGGCGCTGGTGCGCCGTGGCAAGACCTCGGCCCATGTGGCCTTCGGCACCACCGAGACCATCCTCGCCGGAGACGTGCTCCTGGCCCTGGCCAACAAGCTCGGCGCGGACTACGACATCCCGCGCCTGAACGCGCTGCTGGCCCGGGGCATCATGGCCACGGCCGACGGCGAGATCCGCGAGCTGGCCCACACCAAGAATCCTACCGCCGACCGCGGCGCCTACATGGACATCATCATCGGCAAGACGGCAAAGCTCATCGAGACCGCCTGCCGCTGTGGCGCGGCCCTGACCAGTCGCGACCGCGCCCAGGAGGAGCTTGCCGGAGCCTACGGCCTGAACCTTGGCATAGCTTTTCAGCTGGTGGACGACGCGCTGGACTATACCGTGAGCGAGGACGAGATGGGCAAGCCCGCCGGGGGCGACCTGCGCGAGGGCAAGATGACCCTGCCGCTGATCCTGCACCTGGAAAGCCTGACCAAGGAAAAGGCTGATGATATATTGGCCGCGCTCAAGGAAAACCGATTGACCGCGGAACAGGCCGAAGGCATAGTGATGGATGTGCGGGAAAAGGGCTTGGCCGAGGAGACCCGCAAGGCCGCCGCAGGATATGTGGCTGCCGCGGTGAAAGAGCTGGAGGCGCTGCCAGCCTCCCCGGAGCGTGAGGTTCTGGCCCAGGCTGCGGAGTATGTGCTGACTAGGCGCAAGTAAACGGGGGGGAGATGGCCGAAAATCTGCTGCTCAATTCGCCGCATCTACTCCAGAAAATTTCCCTTTCTCCGGTGATGCTGCGTCTTATGCAGGAGGCCGTCAAGCCCGAGCCTGACTTCGCCGTCATGGCCGACACCATCCGCCTTGATCCGGCCCTGGCCACCACCGTCCTGAATCTCGTCAACTCAGCCTTCTACGGCCTGCCCCAGAAAGTCACCGACCTGCACCGCGCTGTTTCGGTGCTCGGCAGCCGCGAGCTGCTCAAAGTGGCCGTGGCCATGAGCCTGCAGAAGGACCTGGAGCACGGCTTCCCCGACTGCGAATATGATTTCTTCCCTGACTGGCGCCTCATCGTCTGGTCGGCCATCGCCGCCGAGCTTCTGGCCGCGCGGCTGTGTCCGCGCCAGGCAGACCAGGCTTATCTGTGCGCGCTGCTGAAGGACGTGAGCCTGCTCTTTCTGCGCTGCGCCGCCAAGGAACTCCTGGCCGACCCGGACCGCCGCGACCGCATCACCGTGCTGGAAAAGGGCCAGCTGGCCTTCGAGGAAGAGCGCTGGGGCATGCACCACGGCGCCCTGTCGCAGATGCTCCTGACCCGCTGGGGCATCCCGGCCGAGATGTGCGAGAGCATCCGCGCCCACCACGCCATGGAGACCTTGTCCGAGCAGTCCCCGCTCACCCAGGCCGTTATTCTGGCCACGCAATGGTCGGAGATGGAGTTGGGGCACGCCTCTGGACCGTTCAGCGTGGTGCAGTTCGAGGTGCTCCTGCGGGGCGTGCTCGGCATGAGCGAGCGCGAGGTGGACTCCCTGCGCAGCGAGTGCCTGGAGAAGTTCCGCTCCATGCTGGAGTCTCTCGGCATCGGCGAGGGCGACCAGAACCGGGCCTACTACCGCCACTCCGTGAAGGTCATGCAGGGCTACTGCTTCCTCAGCATGGACCTCCTGACCGCCGAGGGTGGGCTCATGTCCGTGGCGCGCACCATGGGCAAGCACATCAAGCTCAACTGGGACGTCAAGTCCTGGGATCTTGCCCTGCGCACTCCCCACGGCAATTCCTACAGCCTTTTCCACCTGACTCAGGAGGGCATCCTGGAGCAGGCCCAGAGCCGCGTCTCCGAGGGGCGCCTGCCCTGGCGCATCAAGCGCCCCGGGGTGGAGTTGACCAGTTCCGGCAAGCGCCTGGGCGAATTGCGCCTGGGCGAGACCAGCCTGCCGCAGGACGAGATGGACAACCTGGGGCTGTACCTGCGTTTCTTCAGCCAGGGCTACGAGTACTACTGCGCCAGGCAGGCCGTGCTGGAGGAGAAGGCCCTGGCCTTCGACAAGATTCCCATCGGCGTCGCCCGCGTCGACGGGGCCGGGATCGTGGTGGAGGCCAACAAGCGCATCGGCGAGTACCTGGGGCTCGACACCGCGCCGCGCGGCCAGGCTCTTGCGGAGATGCTCTCCATGAGGCTCTCCAGGGAAACCGTGGCCGAGGTCTCGGCTTTTCTGGCCGACACCTCCCGCGCGAGCTTCGGCAAGATCGTCTATTTCGTGGAGCAGAAGCGGGGAGGGCGCTCGGACGGCTGCCTGTATCTCTCCGCCCACCGCAGCCAGGACTCCAAGGGGCACGGGGTGCTCCTCCTGCTCGAGGATCTGCGCGAGCTCTCCGAGGTTGAGGTGCAGACCCTGCGCCGCAAGAATTTCCTGGAGCGGCTCGTGGGCTCCATGCAGGAGCTTGTCCTCACCGTCAGCGCCAAGGGCGTGGTGGATTTCTGCTCGCACCAGGAACTTGGGCTCACAGGCCGGGAGTTCTTCAAGGTATTCACCCCGCAGCAGCCCTTTGACGGGGTGTGGGGGCCGGAACTGTTCGCCGTGGACCAGCCTTCCCCGGTGGAGGCCCTGCTGACCACCCAGGGCGGCTCGCAACTGCCCTACGAGCTGTCCCTCGCGCCGCTGACCGGCAAGCCCGGCACAGCGAGGGAGTACCTTGTGGTCGGCCGCGACCTGACCCAGATCCGCCGCCTTGAGGCCAAGCTCAAGGTGCGTGCCCTGTTTGACGGGCTCACCGGGCTGTTCAATCACTACCAGTTCCACACCACCCTTGAGCGCGAGGTGGTCCGCTGCCGCCGCACCGGCCGCAGCATGGGCATGGTGTTCTTCGACCTGGACAAATTCAAGGCCGTCAACGACACTCAGGGCCACTTGGCCGGAGACGCCCTGCTCAAGGGAGTGGGAGCCATGCTCTTGCGGCAGGTGCGCCAGGGCATGGACTACCCCTGCCGCTATGGCGGGGACGAGTTCGTCATCATCCTCACGGAGGTTGATGAGGAGGGGTTGCACGCCATCGGCCAGCGCATCCTTGTGGATGTGCGTGAGCTGTTCAAGGGGCTTGTCACCGTCAGCGTCGGCGCGTCCATGCTGCGGGAGGACGACACCCCCGAGACCCTGCTCAAGCGGGCGGACAACCTGGCCTACGCATCAAAGACCGCCGGGGGCGACACCCTTACCGAGGGTTGATCCCATTGACTAACGGCCGCGCCCAAAGCAGACGGGCGCGGATATTCCAAGGAGTGCATCCTATGCTTTTGCGTTTTGAGGTGGGCCTGAAGCCCCATGTGCGCGATGTGGTGGGCGAGCGCGTGGCTCGCAAGATCAAGGGCGAGCTCGGCCTGGAACTTGAAGGCGTGGGCATCGTCCGCGTGTACACGGTGGAGGGCGTGAGCCCCGCCCAGGCCCGGACCGTGCTGGACGCGGGCGCCCTGCACGACCCCGTGCTGCATCAGGTTTCCCTCTCGCCCCTGCCGCTGGCTCAGGCCGCTGATTTCGACTGGGCGCTCGAGGTGGGCTTCCGCCCCGGCGTCACCGACAACGAGGCCCGCACCGCCCGCGAGACCATCGCCCTGGTGCTGGGCCTGCAGAAGGCCGAAGCCAAGGCGCTTGCCGTGTACACCAGCATGCAGTACCTGCTGCGCGCCAAGACTGGCCCGGGCATGGCCGACCTGGACGAAAAGACCGTGCTGCACATCGCGCGCGACCTGCTGGCCAACGAGCTCATCCAGCGCTTCGAGATCAAGAGCGCCGAGCAGTGGCTGAAAGCCCCGGGGTTCGAGCCCAGGGCCGCTCGCGTTACCGGTCAGGCCAGCGACGAGGTGGCGGTGATACCGCTCACCACCATGACCGACGACGAGCTTGTGGCCTTCAGCCGCGCCAACACCCTGGCCCTGTCCCTGGGCGAGATGAAGACCATCGTGGACTATTTCAAGGACCCGGCCACCCGCGCAGCCAGAAAGGCCGCCGGGCTCACGCCCGAGCAGGTGGACAACCCCACCGACGCCGAAGTGGAGGTGCTGGCCCAGACCTGGAGCGAGCACTGCAAGCACAAGATCTTCACCGCCAAGATCGACTACGAGGACGCAGAGACCGGCAAGAGCCGCACGGTGGACAGCCTGTTCAAGACCTGCATCCAGGGCAGCACCAAGGCCATTCGCGCCGCCAAGGGCAAGGACGACTTCTGCCTGTCCGTGTTCAAGGACAACGCCGGCGTCATCCGCTTCAACGACAACCTGAACGTCTGCATCAAGGTGGAGACGCACAACTCGCCCTCCGCGCTTGACCCTTACGGCGGCGCGCTCACGGGCATCGTCGGCGTCAACCGCGATCCCATGGGCACGGGCCTGGGCGCCAACCTGCTCTGCAACACCGACGTGTTCTGCTTCGCCTCGCCCTTCTACGAGGGCGAGCTGCCGCCGCGCCTGCTGCACCCCCGGCGCGTGCTGGAAGGCGTGCGCGAGGGCGTGGAGCATGGCGGCAACAAGAGCGGCATCCCCACCGTCAACGGCTCCATCGTGTTCGACGAGCGCTACCTGGGCAAGCCCCTGGTCTATTGCGGCACCGTGGGCACCATGCCCGTGAAGGTGGCCGGGCGCCTGAGCCACGAGAAATGCGCCCTGCCCGGGGATGTCATCGTCATGAGCGGCGGGCGCATCGGCAAGGACGGCATCCACGGCGCGACGTTCTCGTCCGAGGAGTTGCACGAGGGCAGCCCGGCCACGGCCGTGCAGATCGGCGACCCCATCACCCAGCGCAAGATGTACGACTTCCTCATGCGCGCCCGCGACCTGGGCCTCTACAACGCCATCACCGACAACGGCGCGGGCGGCCTGTCCTCCAGCGTGGGCGAGATGGCCCAGGACTGCGGCGGCTGCGACCTCGACCTTTCCAAGGCCCCGCTCAAGTACGACGGGCTGAAGCCCTGGGAGATCCTCATCTCCGAGGCCCAGGAGCGCATGACCTGCGCCGTGCCGCCGGACAAGCTGGAGCAGTTCCTGGCCCTGTCCGAGGAGATGGACGTGGAGAGCACGGCGCTCGGCACCTACACCGACTCCGGCGTGTTCCACGTGCGCTACGGAGCCAAGGCCGTGACGCACCTGTCCATGCACTTCCTGCACGAGGGCCTGCCGCAGATGGAGATCAAGGCTCGTTGGGAGCGCCCGCAGGTTCCGACCAATCCGCTGCCCATGGACGTCGACCATGAGGCGCTGCTTGGGCGCATGCTTTCGCGGCTCAACATCTGCAGCAAGGAATACGTCATCCGCCAGTACGACCACGAGGTGCAGGGTAAAAGCATCGTCAAGCCGCTGGTGGGCGTGGAGCGCGACGGCCCGGCCGACGCCGCCGTGATCCGGCCGGACTTCAGCTCCGACGAGGGGCTGGTCCTGTCCCACGGCATCTGCCCAAAGTACAGCGACCTGGACACCTACTGGATGATGGCCGCGGCCATAGACGAGGCAGTGCGCGGCGCGGTGGCGGTGGGCGGCGATTTGCGTTTCATGGCCGGCACCGACAACTTCTGCTGGTGCGACCCCGTCAAGAGCGAGACCACGCCCGACGGCGAGTACAAGCTGGCCCAGCTGGTGCGCGCCAACGAGGCGCTGGACCACTTCTGCCGCGGCTTCGGCGTGCCCTGCGTGTCCGGCAAGGACTCCATGAAGAACGACTACAAGGGCGGCGGGGTCAAGATCTCCATCCCGCCCACGGTGCTCTATTCCGTGGTGGCCAAGATGCCGGACGTGAAGCTGGCCGTGACCTCGGACTTCAAGGCCGCGGGCGACCTGGTGTATGTGCTGGGCCTGACAAAGGCCGAGCTTGGCGGCTCGGAGCTGGCGAGCGAGCTTGACGTCTCGCGCGGTGCGGTGCCCCAGGTCGACCTGGTCAGCGCGCGCGAGCGCTACCTGGCCTATTTCGAGGCCACGCAGCAGGGGTTGGTCTCTGCCTGCCACGACTGCTCCGATGGCGGGCTGGCCGTGGCCCTGGCCGAGATGTGCATCGGCGGGCGCTTGGGCGCGGAGATCGACCTTGGCGCGGTGCCGCAGTGCGGCTGCTCCGGGGCGCTTGAAGTGCTCTACAGCGAATCCGCCAGCCGATTCGTTGTCAGCGTGGCGCCGGACAAGCAGGCCGCTTTCGAAGCGCTGTTCGCTGGGCAACAGTTCGCGCGGATTGGCATTGTTGGCGGCGCGTCTTTGATTGTTGGCGTGGGTGGGGCCGAGCTGTTCAGCGCTCCGGTTCAGTCATTGACCAAATCCTTTAAGACCCCACTAGATTGGTGATCCTCCCTTAAGTTTCTGTAATAGCGACCGATGAAGTAGCGGCAGTCGTGGAGACATGACTGCTGTTTACTTTTGCAAGCGTTTACAAAATCACAAGGTTTGTGTAATGTCGTGTTTAGTCATGTACGAAATGTGCTACGCAATAGGCTCTGGGACCCAAGGAGGTGCTTGGTGAAAAGGAAAGTCATATTCAGCTCCCTGCTGGCTGGCCTTGTCTTGTTGGCAGGAGCAATCCTCCAGCCTTCGACTGTCCAGGCCGCCAATACCTTCGTTGGAACGGCCACTTGCGCAGGCTGCCACGACAAGGAATATTCGAATTTTTCCAAGTTCGCCAAGAAGGCCCATTCTGATCGCAGCATCAAAATCATGGCCAAGAAGCTGACGCCGGAAGAGCAGAAGGAATGCTATGCCTGCCATACCACAGGCTACGGCCAACCCGGCGGCTTCGTGAGCTTTGAGAAGACCCCGGACCTGGCCCACGCCGGTTGCGAAGTCTGCCACGGTCCCGGTTCGGCGCATGTTGACTCCGGCGGCAAGAAGGACCTCATCAAGGGCAAGGGCCGCATGAACGTCAAGGAGTGCGAGAAGTGCCACAACTCCGAGCGGGTTTCCAATTTCCGCTTCAAGCCCATGCTCTTTGGCGGAGCCCACTAGGAGGTATGGAATGAAATTATCCGAAAGATTCAACACCTCCCTGACCTTCCGCATCCTGGTCCTCACCTGCGCCGTGTCCGGCGTGGTGTTTCTCGGTTTGTTCCTGGCCACCTCCTTCTGGCAGAAGAAGGCGATGCTTTCCGAGGTCAAGGCCAACGCGCTGCGCTCCGCGCAGATGATCTCCATGGCGGTTGAGGAGCCCATGCGACTGGGCGACAACAAGGCCACCCGGGAGCGCTTCGCCGACCTGGACAAGCAGCACAAGACCATTGAAGTCTACATGGTGGACTACAAGGGCAACATCACCTACGCCACGCAGAACGCCACCGAGCGCAAGGACGCCAAAGACGTGCTTGTGCATGAAGAATGCAACGCCATGATTGAACGCGCCCTGAAGGAGAAGTACGAGGGCGGTGACGTCATGACCATGAACGGGTCGCGCTTCTACACTGAAGTGAAGACCATCGCCAACGAGCCGGAATGCCATCACTGCCACGGCAAGAGCAAGCCCATTCTCGGCGCCATGATCATGCAGCAGGACCTGTCCGAGCAGTTCAGTTCCCTGTATCTGACCCAGGTCATGACCGCGCTGCTGTCTTTGGGCGGCATGGTGGCCTTGAGCTTCGTGCTGTTCAGCTTCTTCAAGCGCGTGGTCATCCGCCGCATCACCTCCATTGAGCAGAGCGCCGACCAGGTTCTGCAGGGCGACCTGAACGCCCAGTTCAAGGTGCCTGGCGAGGACCGGCTTGCTCGTTTGGCCGATCACCTCGGCGTCATGGTCGGGCGCATCAAGGACCAGCTGGAGTACAGCAAGGGGCTGCTCGACGGCATCATCGTGCCCATGTACGTGGCCGACAAGGACGGCAACCTGAACTACGTCAATGCGCCCATGCGGGCCATTCTGGGCAAAGCGGATGACGAGACGCTCGGGCAGTCCGTGTCCAAGGTGTTCTATAACGACCCCAGCAAGCCCTCAAACGCAAAGAAGGTGCTTGACACCGGCAAGGCCGCCAGCGGCAAGCTCTCCTACACCCGCAAGGACGGGGTGACCTTCCCCCTCTATGCCGAGGCTTCTCCGCTTAGGGACGCCAAGGGCGGTTTGGTGGGCGTGGTCTGCGTCCTGGTGGACCTGACTCAGGAAGAGCAGGCCAGGACACGCATCGAGGCCAACCGGCAGAACCTGCTCAACGTGGCCAATGATGTCACGCAGGTGGCGCTGAAGCTGGAGCAGGCCTCCCATGTCATCAGCGGGCAGATGGAAGACCTTACCAAGGGCATGGATTCCGCTGCCGACCGCACGACCCAGATGGCCACCGCCATGGAGGAGATGAACTCCACCGTGCTTGAGGTCGCGAGAAACGCGGGCGAAACCTCCGAGGCCTCGAACAAGGCCAACAGCGTGGCCCGCGAGGGCGGGGAGATGGTGCAGAGCACCCTGGCCGAGATCCAGCACGTGGCCGATACCGCCGAGAGCCTGTCCCAGGCCTTGGGGCAGCTGTCCCTGAGCGCCAAGGACATCGGCCAGGTCATGAGCGTCATTAACGACATCGCCGACCAGACCAACCTGCTGGCGCTGAACGCCGCCATCGAGGCAGCCCGCGCGGGCGACGCCGGGCGCGGCTTCGCCGTCGTGGCCGACGAGGTCCGCAAGCTGGCCGAGAAGACCATGACCGCCACCAAGGAGGTCGAGTCGGCCATCAAGCATATTCAGCAGAGCACGGCGGACGCTGTGCGTGAGATGAACACCGCCAAGGAGCGGGTGGACAAGACCACGGAGCTTGCTGGCGGCGCTGGCGGCGTGCTCAAGCAGATTGTGGACGCCTCTGACCATATCGCCGACATGGTGCGCTCCATCGCCACCGCGGCGGAGCAACAGTCGGCCACGAGCGAAGAAATCAACATGAATGTCAGCGAGATAAATCACCTCTCCGGGCAGATGTCGCAGGATGTCCAGGGCGCCAATGACCGCATCCGCGAGGTGGCGGAGATGTCGAAAGATTTGGCAAAGCTTGTTGAAAAATTCCGCGCGAACGAGTAGAGTACTTCCTTAGCCCTCTTGCTAAGGAGGAAATGCACATATGGAGACACACGAAGAGCGTCGGAAATACGTCCGCATCCAGCTATGCGCCTACGGAATCGAGACCGTTTGCGTAATCGTGCAGGGGGCGAAGCGCTGCAAGTTGGGCCTGGTTGACATCAGCTCCGGCGGAGCTCGCCTGAAGGTCCTTGAGTCTGTTGCGGAGTTCGCCGATTCCCCTCTCACCCTGTCGCTACAGGGCGTACACGATGGGGGCAGGCTGCAGAACCTGTCGGCAATGATCCGCTGGAAAGCGGGGCAGGAGATCGGAGTCCAGTTCCTTCAGCCGGTCGAGATGGCATTAAGCGAACTTCAAGGCCTCATCAGCTGAGAACACAAGGCCCGTTGCTTGCAGCGGGCCTTGTCGTTTCCGAATATAGCCCGTGTTAATGGCATATTGCCGACCTTTGGCAGCATTGGCAACGTAGTCCGATTCGGATAAAGGTGCCGTATGTGGTCTTGACATTACCACTCAACGATACTAGTAATTATTCTCAGCACTGAGAGGTAAATATGAAGTCTGATGAGAACAAGGGGGCGCGCCTGTCCCGCCAGCGTGAGACGATTCTAGCGGAGCTGCGCAAGGTGAAGACGCACCCCACCGCTGACGAGGTCTACGACATGGTGCGCAAGATCCTGCCCCGCATCAGCCTGGGAACCGTATACAGGAACCTGGACTTCTTGAGCAGCAGGGGGGTTGTGTTGCGCCTGGGCGGGGCCGGAACGCAGAAGCGTTTCGACGGCAACCCGGCGGCTCATCCCCATTTGCGTTGCTCAGTCTGCGGCCGGGTGGATGACCTTGAGTATCCTCTTGACTTGCCAGAACTTCCTGTGGAGCAGTCCATGGGGTATTCGAGCCTGCGGTGCGACGTGGAGTTTGTTGGCGTGTGTCCAATCTGCGCCGGAAAAGACTGCTGAGCAGGTTTTATTATCAGTCATTTTTCTCTGGTGCTCTCTACGTATTGTGTTAGGGTTTGAAAAGTAGGCATTTGCCGGACCAAGCGGAACGGCACAGAACAGGAGAGAATCAATGAGCATTCGTGGAACGCGCACCGAGAAAAACATCCTCGCCGCCTTCGCCGGGGAATCCCAGGCCCGCAACCGCTACACCTACTTCGCAGCGGCTGCCAAAAAGGAAGGCTATGTCCAGATATCCGCCGTGTTCGAAGAAACCGCCAACCAGGAAAAGGAGCACGCCAAGCGCCTGTTCAAGCTCCTTGAGGGCGGCGAAGTCGAGATCACCGCGGCCTTCCCGGCCGGCACCATCGGCAGCACGCTGGAAAACCTGAAGGCTTCCGCCGGTGGCGAGAACCACGAGCAGGTCAGCATGTACCCCGAGTTCGCCGCCATCGCGCGCGAGGAAGGCTTCCAGGACATCGCTTGCATCTTCGACGCCATCGCCGTGGCCGAGCGCTTCCACGAGAAACGTTTCAACGCCCTGGCCAAGAACATCGAGACGGGCAAGGTCTTCAAGAAAGACACCGCCGTCGCCTGGCGTTGCCGCAACTGCGGATACGTTCACGAGGGCCAGGCCGCGCCCAACAAGTGCCCGGCTTGCGACCACCCGCAGGCCCACTTCGAAGTGGCCGAAGAAAACTGGTAAGCAAACAAAATCAAAATAATTGAGGAGGGCTTATGGCGACAGAATGCGGTCAGATCTATAAATGCGACCTCTGCGGCAACATTGTCTGCGTCGTGCATCCCGGCGGCGGAGATTTGGTCTGTTGCGGCCAGCCCATGGTGCTCCAGGTCGAGAACACCGTTGACGCGTCCAAGGAAAAGCACGTGCCGGTCATCGAGAAGGTAGCCGGCGGCTACAAGGTGAAACTCGGCTCCGTGCCTCACCCCATGGACGAGAAGCATTACATCGAGTGGATCGAGCTGGCGGCGGGCCAGGACATCCTCATCCATTGGCTCAAGCCGGGCGATGCCCCGGAGGCGACGTTCAAGACCGACGCCGTTGGCGTTACGGCCCGTGCCTATTGCAATCTGCACGGCCTCTGGTTGGCCAAGGCCTAGTACCCGGCCAAGCGAAGCAAAGGAGATCGCCGCATGGCCCAGCCTGAAGAAATGTACCAGTGCCAGACCACCAACTGCGGCTATATCTACAACCCTGACAAGGGCGACCGCAAAGGCAAGATCCCGGCGGGGACGAAGTTCGAGGACCTTCCGGACGAGTGGCGCTGCCCCGTCTGCGGCGGCACCAAGAAATGCTTCCGACCCCTGGCCGGGCCTGGCTCCACCCGCGAGGTGGCCTGCCCCACGCCGGTCGCAGGAGAAACGTCCATGCAGAAGTACGTGTGCAACATCTGTGGCTACGTCTACGACCCCGCCTCCGGCGACCCTGACAACGGCGTGAAGCCCGGCACCAAATTCGATGACGTGCCGTCCTCCTGGTCCTGCCCCATCTGCGGCGCCAGCAAGGACAACTTCAGCCCCGAGTAGCCGCGCCAAGCGGCCAAGCTGCCCAAAAGCCAACGGGAGCGCCTTCTTGACAAGGGGGCGCTCCCCATGTTTCCACTTCAGTAACGATATTTTGGACTCCCCGCTGCAACCGGGGCTGCTCTTTGTTTTTACCCAACGCATGGAGAAAATGCATGAAGCCCGTTGAGATCAAAAAAGACATCTTCTGGGTGGGCGCAGTTGATTGGGACAGCCGCGATTTTCACGGCTATTCCCTGTCGCCGCGCGGCACCACCTACAACGCCTTCCTGGTGCGCGATGAAAAGACCGTGCTCATCGACACCGTCAAGAGCGACTACCTGTCCGAGCTTTTGTGCGCCGTGTCCCAGGCCTGCGGCGGCATGCCCAAGATCGACTACCTGGTGGTGAACCACCTGGAGCCGGACCACGCGGGCTGCCTTGACTGCATCGTGGACCGCTTCAAGCCGGAGAAGATCTTCTGCTCGCCCATGGGCGAAAAGGCCCTGCGCTCCTTCTATCACAACTCCGCGGACTGGCCCATCGAGGTCGTGCCCACGGGCTCCTCCATCAGCATAGGCAAGCGCACCATCCAGTTCATCGAGACGCGCATGCTGCACTGGCCCGACAACATGGTTTCCTACATCCCCGAAGACAAGATCGCCTTCTGCTCCGACGCCTTCGGCCAGAACTGGGCCACCACCGAGCGCTTCGCCGACGAGGTGGACCGCAGCATCCTGAAGCGCCTCATGGCCGACTACTACGCCAACATCGTGCTGCCATACTCGCCCATGGTCCTGAAGACCCTGGACGCCCTGGCCGCCATGAACCTGGACATCGACATGCTCTGCCCGGACCACGGCCTCATGTGGCGCGGCAAGGATGACGTGGCCTTTGCGCTGAACTCCTACCGCGGGTTCGCCCTGCAGAAGCCCGCCAACAAGGCCGTCATCGTGTACGACACCATGTGGCACAGCACCGAGAAGATGGCCCGGGCCATCTGCGACGGCCTGATGTCCGAGGGCGTGAGCGTGCGCATCATGAGCGTCAAGCACAACCACCACAGCGCCGTCATGAGCGAGGTCTTCGACGCCGCGGCGGTCATCGTGGGCTCGCCCACGCACAACAACGGCATTCTGCCGCTGATGGCCGACGTGCTGACCTACATGAAGGGCCTGCGCCCCCAGAACAAGATAGGCGCGGCCTTCGGCTCCTTCGGCTGGAGCGGCGAGTGCGTGAAGATTCTGAGCGAGCACCTCACCGGCATGGGCATGGAGCTGGTAGAGCCCGCCGTGAAGGTGAAAAACCGCCCGGATCACGAAACCTTCCAGGCCTGTTACGAGCTGGGCCAGAAGGTCGGCCAGGCCATCAAGGCCAAGCTGGCTGCCGCCTAGGCTTAGCGTCCATCTCGGGGGAGGGCCGCGCGCCCTCCCCTTTTTTTCTTCAGCTTGTCCGTGAGCGGGGGAGGGGCAGTGGCCCAAGGTAAAGTCTGGTTCATCGGCGCCGGGCCCGGCGACCCCGAGCTCATCACCGTCAAGGGCGCGCGGCTCATCTCCAGCGCCGACCTCATCGTCTACGCCGGGTCGCTCGTTCCGCGCCAGGTGCTGGCCGTCGCCCGGCCCGGCGTGCCGCTTATCGATTCCGCGCCGCTCTCCCTGCCCGAAACCCACGCCCTGCTGCGCGACTGCGCCAAAGCCGGCGGCCTGGCCGCGCGGGTGCACACCGGCGAGCCAGCCCTCTTCGGCGCCGTGCGCGAACAGGCGGCCCTGCTCGACGCCGACGGCATCGACTGGGACGTGGTGCCCGGCGTATCCTCGGCCTTCGCCACCGCCGCCGCCGCCAAGGTCTCCCTCACCGTGCCAGGCGGGCCGCAAAGCTTCATCGTCACGCGCCTGTCCGGCCGCACCCCGGTGCCCGAGACCGAGGCCCTGCCAAAGCTCGCCGCCCACGGCGCGGCCCTTGCCGTGCTGCTCTCGGCCTCCGAGCCTGAGCGCGTCCAGGCCGAACTGCTCGAAGGAGGCTACGCACCGGATACCCTCGTGGTGCTGGGCCACAAGATCGGCTGGCCCGGTGGCGAGGTGGTGCGCACCAGCCTGGCCAACCTGGCCCAGGCCGCCCGCGCCCACGGCTTCACCCGGCAGACCGTCTTTCTCGTCCTGCCCGGCCAGGACCTCCCGGCCGAGGACTCGCAGTCCAAACTCTACGCCCCGGACTTTTCCCATGGTTGGAGGGGCGGCTGGAGCGAAGGCCAGGACGTAAAAGAGGAGGATTGATGCGGCAGTTCACGCTCTCCACCACCCGGCGCGAGGAATTTCTGGACATCACCGCCGAGGTCGCCCAGGCCGTGCGGGAGTCCGGCCTGTCTGACGGCGCCGCGCTCGTCTACTCGCCGCACACCACCGCTGGCATCACCATCAACGAGGGCGCGGACCCGGACGTCAAGCGCGACATGCTGGCGCATCTGGCCCACCTCGTGCCCAATCGCGCAGACTTCCGCCACGCCGAGGGCAATTCCGACGCGCACATCAAGACCAGCCTCATGGGACCCTCGCAAATGGTGCCGGTCAGCGGCGGGCGGCTGCAACTGGGCACCTGGCAGAAAATCTATTTCTGCGAGTTCGACGGCCCCAGGCGGCGCACCGTCCTGGTGCAGTTCCTGCCCTCCGCCATTGCCGCCGGGGAGGACCAATGAGCGAACACTTCAAGCACGTGCAAAACACCGCCTGCGAATACTTCCCCTGCCACAAGAACGCCGATCCGGGCTCCTTCAACTGCCTGTTCTGCTACTGCCCGCTCTACTTCCTCAAAAATTGCGGCGGCAACCCCGGCTGGCGCGGACTCGTCAAGGACTGCACCGGCTGCCAGCTCCCCCACGCGCCAGGCGGCTGGGAGGCCGTGCAACAACGCCTGCTCCAAGCCTTCGCCGACCTGCGCGAAGGCCGCGCGCCCGTGACCCTTGGGCCGACGAAAGCCGAATAGCCTCCGGCGGCCGGTGGCCTGAGGCCCATCTATGCTGTCGACAGCCGTAAGATT
>NZ_JAVHLD010000010.1 GCF_031082295.1 Humidesulfovibrio sp. | reverse complement strand
GGACGAGTCCCCTTGACCCCGTTCCCGCCGCTCCGGCGCGCAAAGCCGCGCCGGAGCGGCGGATTCAGGTTGAATGGGCTCAGAGCCCTTGACATTCGCGGCGGATGATGGTGCCGCAGAGCGATGCAGAATGACACGGCGCAACCTGCCGGGAATCGGGTCCGGGGCCGCCTGGCCCCCAGCCCCACCGGACACATCCACCTGGGCAACGCCTGGGCCTTTCTCATGGCCTGGCTGGCGGCCCGCTCGGCGGAAGGGGAGGTGGTCCTGCGCATGGAGGACATCGACCCGGACCGCTCGCGCCCGGAGTTCGCGGACGCCATCCTGCGCGACCTGCGCTGGCTCGGCCTGGACTGGGACGAGGGGCCGGACGTGGGCGGAGCGCACGGCCCCTACGAGCAGAGCGCCCGGCTGGAGCGTTACGCCGCTGCCGTCGAAGGGCTGGAGCGCGCCGGGCTGGCCTATCCGTGCTTCTGCACACGCAAGGAGCTGCGCGGCCTGGCCAGCGCGCCGCACGCCGGCGACGGCTCGCCCATCTACCCCGGCACCTGCCTGCGCCTGGGAGCGGAGGAGCGCGAGGGGCTTCTGCGCCAGGGGCGGCGGCCCGCCCTGCGCCTGAGCTGCGGCCAGGGCGAACTGGCCTTCCACGACCTCGTCGCCGGGCCGCAGCGCTTCACCATGGCCGACTGCGGCGGCGACTTCGCCCTGCGCCGGTCCGACGGCGTGTTCGCCTACCAGTTGGCCGTGGTGCTGGACGACATGGAAATGAACATCACCCAGGTGGTGCGCGGCGACGACATCCTCACGAGCACGCCGCGCCAGCTCCTGTTGTACGAGCTTTTCGGCGCGCCGCCGCCGCGGCATGCGCACCTGCCTCTGGTGCTCGACGCCGACGGCGAGCGCCTGGCCAAGCGCCACGACTCCCTGACCCTGGCCGCCCTGCGCGATGCGGGCGTTTCGGCCCCGGCCATCGTCGGCTACCTGGCCTGGCGCGGTGGGCTCGTCGACAGCCCCCGCCCGGTGCTGCCCCGGGAGCTGGTGGCCGGGTTCGACCTTTCGCTGCTGCCCCGCGAGGCGGTGCGCCTGCCCGCCGACATCGCCGGTGTGCTGGCCGCTTTGGGGTAGGCGCACCGCCGGGGCGTGATGACAGCGCCGACCGCATGCGCTATAGCCCCCTCAGATGAACGCCGAATCCCGCCACATAGCCCGCCGCGCCGCCACCGTCGGCGGGGCCACCCTGGTTTCGCGGATGCTGGGCTTCGTGCGCGACCTCATCACTGCCTTCACCCTGGGGGCGGGCCTGTTCGCGGATGCCTTCTTCGTGGCCTTCCGCATCCCGAACCTCTTGCGCAGCCTGTTCGCCGAGGGCTCCCTGACCATGGCCTTCATCCCTGCGTTCTCGCGGGTGCGGGCGGAGGAGGGCGAGGAGCGCGCCAGGGAGATGGCCCGGGCGGTGCTGGCCTGGCTCGTGAGCATCCTGACGGCCATCACGCTCCTGGCCATGTACTTCGCGCCGGAGCTCACGGGGCTCATCGCGCCGGGCTTCGAGCGCAATCCCGAGCTGCACGCCACCACGGCGAGCCTGCTTCGCATCTGCTTCCCGTACATCATCTTCATCTCGGGCGTGGGGCTGTGCATGGGCGTTCTGAACGCCCTGGACCATTTCTTCGCCCCGGCCTTCGCCCCGTGCATCCTGAACATCGGGTTCATCAGCTTCGCGCTCGTCGGCTGGCATTTCGAGCTCAACGTGGCCTATTGCCTGGCTTGGGGCGTTTTGGCCTCCGGCCTGGGGCAGTGGCTGTTCCAGCAGCCCTACCTGCGGCGGCTTGGCTTTTCCTGGCGCGGGCCGTGGCGCTGGTTCGACCCGGCGGTGCTGCGCATGGGCAGGCTCATGCTGCCCTCGGTGTTCGGCAGCGGCGTGTACCAGCTCAACCTGCTGCTGGGCACGCTCCTGGCGTCGTTCCTGCCTGTGGGCAGCATCTCGTACCTGTACTACGCCGACCGCCTTGTGCAGTTCCCGGTGGGGGTTTTCGGGCTGGCGGTGAGCACTGCGGCCCTGCCCAGCCTCTCTCGCCTGTGCGCCGAGGGCACGCCCGAAGAATTCCTGTCCGTCATCCGTTCCTCCCTGCGCCTGTCGCTGACCATCAGCCTGCCAGCCATGGCGGGGCTGGTCGCCCTCTCCGAGCCGCTCATCGCGCTGCTGTTCGGGCGCGGCGCCTTCGGGCCGGAGGCCATCCGGGCCACGTCGCATGCGCTCATGGCCTACGGCCTGGGGCTGCCCGCCATCGCCCTGGTGCGGCCGCTGGTGGGGGCCTTCTACGCCCTGGAGGACACGCGCACCCCGGTGCTGGTGGCCACCCTGTGCGTGGCCGTGAACATCCTGCTGGGCTGGGCGCTCATGCAGCAACTGGCCCACGTGGGGCTGGCCCTGGCCGTGTCCTTGGCCAGCTGCGTCAACGTGACGCTCCTGTCCCTGCTCTTGCGCCGCCGTCTGGGGGCCTGGCCCATGTGCCTGTCCACCTGGCTCAAGTGCGGCGCGCCCAGCCTCGTCATCGGGCTGCTGGCCTGGGGCAGCTCGGGCACGCGCCTTGTCTGGCTGCTGCTGATCCCGCTGTGGGCGGTGCTGTATTTTCTGCTGGCCCGCCGCCTGGGCCTGGACGAAGCGCGCATGCTGGTGGACGCCCTGGCGCGGCGCGTGCGTCGGCGTGGGTGATTATTTCTCGCTGATCTCTGAGCTTTTCTTGTCAAACTTCCCCGGTGTGAGATAGTGTTGGCTCATGGGGGCGATCAAGGTCGCCGACATGAGCCAAGGGGCTGGGCATGGCGCAGGAAAGACACGTGCAAAGAGCGGCAGCGCGGCTGAAGGCCGTGTTTCTGCTCGTGTGCGTGGCGTTTCTGGCTGCTTCCTGCGGCTCCAGACCCAACAATCCCCAGGAGGAGCTGGCCGTGGCGCTTCTGGTGGTCGAGGGCGGGGCCCTGGGCATGGAAAGCGAGTATCGCAACGCTGCCGAGATGGTGCGCCGAGAGGCGGTCCTGGCGGGCGGCATCGCCACCCCGAACGGGCGCGTGCCCCTCAGGTTGGAGACGCTGACCCACGGCCCCGGCGTTGAGGACGGCTTGCGAGCCATGCGCAAGGCTTTGGCTTCCGGGGCGGTGTGCGTCATCGGCGGGGCCACCTCGGAGCAGGCGCTGCCCATGGCCGCCTTGGCCGAGGAGAGCCGCGTCCCCTTCATCAGCCCCGGGGCCACCACCCCGCAGCTTACCACGAGCCGCAACTACGCATTCCGCATTCCCTATTCCGACGCCTTCCAGGCCCGAGCCGTCGCCCGCCTGTGCCGCGACGGCGGAGCGCAGCGCGCCGCGGTGCTCTTCGACCAGGGGAACATCTACTCCCGCACCCTGGCCGCGGAATTCAAGCAGGCCTTCATCGCCCGGGGCGGCAAGCAGGCCGAACTGGCCGGATACCTGGACGCGAAGGACGGCGCTCCCCTGTTGCGCACGCTCCTGCGCTCCCGCCCAGAGGTGTTGTTTCTGCCCGTTTACCACGTTGATGCCCCGCTGCTGGTGCGTCAGGCGCGAGCGCTGGGCTTCAGGGGCGAGGTGCTTGGGACGGACGGCTGGGACCTGCTTCGCAACGTCGACATGGAGGGCATGACGGGCGCGCGTTTTCTGGTGGTCTGGCATCCTTCCGGGCAGCAGACGGAAGTGGCGCGCGGCTTTCTTGAACGCTACACCGCGGCCTTCGGTCGTCAGCCGAACTCGGTTTCGGCGCAGGTTTATGATGCTTTCGGCCTCCTGTTCCGGGCCGCCAGGCAGGCGCGGGGCTTTGATCCCCAAGTGCTGGCAGCGGCCTTGCGCGACGTGACGGAATTTTCTGGCGTGGTCGGCTACGGGCGCTATTCCATGGGCACGCCCGCGCGCGATGCCCAGATACTGGAGATCTCCTCCCGGGGGTTGCAGCGCGCCGGGACAGTTCTGAGCATCGCGACGGGCGAAGGCTCTGGGGATGCGGAGGTGGTGCAGTGAGGAGCGGAACCTTTGCGCGGCGATGCCTGCTCGGTGTGGCGCTGTGTCTGGCCCTGGGGGCGTTGGCGGTTATGTCCGCCTGCTCCGGGGCAGGGGCAGGGGCAGGGGCTGAGGACGACGAGTTTCGCATCGGCCTGCTGGTACCCCTGTCCGGCCCCCCCAACATCGTTACGGCAAAAGACGCTGCCGAGGCGCTTGTGGCGCGCGTCAACGCCGGGGGCGGTCTGGCTGTGGGCGGCAGGCGTATCAAGGTCCGGCTGCTGGTGGAAGACACAGGAGGCCATGTGGAGCGCACTCTGAGCGCCGCTGTCCGGCTCATCCGCCAGGAGCGGGTAGCCGCCCTTGTGGGTCCCTACTACAGCCGGGACGCCATCTTCGTAGCCAACGCGACCGAGGACGCGCAGGTGCCCATGGTCAGCCCCACGGCGAGCAACCCGCAGGTGACTTTGGGCCGCAAGTACGCCTTCAGTGTCTGTCTGGTGGACACGGTGCAGGGGCGGTTCATGGCCCAGTATGCGTTCCAGGTTCTCGGCCTGCGCAGCATCGCGGTGCTCTATGACGAGTCTGATACCTATCCCCAAGGGCTTGCCCGGTATTTTGCCGATGCCTTTGTGGCGCTCGGTGGAAAGGTTGTGGCGCAGGAAGGGTATCCTGGAGGCGTGACGGACTTCTCCATACAGCTTGGGCGCATTCGGGCTGCCAAGGCCCAGGCGTTGTATCTGCCCAACTACGTTCAGGATGTGGTCCTGCAGATGGCTCAGGCCAGGCGGGCCGGGTTTAGCGGAGTCTTTCTCGGAGGCGACTCCTGGGAGGAGGGCACAAGTGTCCTCGAATTGTCGGCGGCGCAGGGCTCGTTCTTCACCGCGAACTTTGCGCATGGGGCCATGGGCGAGGCCGTGCGTCGGCAGGCAGAGCACTTGGAGAGCGTTGCGGGAGTTCCCATGGACAGCGACGGAGCCATGGTGCTGGACGCCCTGGGCGTGGTCCTGGCCGCAGCCCAGGCCGTGGGCAGCGTGGCCCCGGTGTCGCTGCGCGCAGGCATAGCCTCTCTGCGAGACTACGAGGGGTTCTCCGGGCGGCTGTCGTTTGAGCGCGGGGGAGACGCGGTGCGCGGCGCGCACATCATGTTCATCGAAGGCGGGCAGGCCCGCAGCCGCAAGGTGTTGGAGCCCGCGTCATGAGCAGGGGAACGAGGCGCGCATGATGGGCTTCATCCAAAAAAGCCTGGTGGCCCGACTGGTGAGCACCTATCTGGTGTTCTCGCTGCTGGGCGTGGCAGGCATGGGCGCGGCCAGCTATCTGGTCGGCCGGGCCTTTCTGCGCCAGGCAGCGGTGGACCGCCTGCAGTCCGCCAGCCGCCAAAAGGAGACAGACCTGGGGTTGTGGATAGAGGAGCGTCTGCGCGATCTGCAGTTCGTGGGCGCCACCGTCGCCCGCCAGTATGCCGGCAAGGCCGGGCTGGACGAGCGTGAAACCCAACGGCTGCTCTCGCACCTGCGCGACTACATGGCTGCCCAGGCAGACGTGCGCGAGGTGCTTGTGCTGGCCCCCACGGGCGGCCGTGTGCTGCTCTCCACCGATCCCGCGCAGGTGGGAGGCTACCGGGCCAGCTACAATTACTACACCCAGGGGCGCCAGGGGGCGACGGTCCAGAGCGTGTATCCCTCGCCGGAGTCCTTGCGGCCGACCATCACAGTGAGCATGCCCCTGAAGGACGAGTCCGGCGAGCTGCTCGGCGTGCTGGCGGTGCACCTCGGGCTTGAGCGTATCGACCAGATCATCCGCTCCCGGGCCGGCCTGGGCGAAACGGGCGAGACCTACCTTGTGGACTCTTCGAACACCCTGGTGGCCTCCGGGCGCAAGGGGCTTCTGCATTCCGGGCGGCAGGCCCATACCGAGGGCATCGAGCGCGCCCTGGCCGGGGGCAGCGGGCACGGCCAGTACCTGAACGACGCCGGGGTGCCGGTGGTCGGGGTCTACCGCTGGCTGGCGCCCTACCAGATGGCCTTGCTGGCCGAGATGTCGCAGGACGAGGCCTTCGCCTCCGCCGGGCGGCTGGCGCTGGTCAGCGTGCTGGTGGGGCTGGCCGTGGCCGCGCTGCTGTGCCTCGGAGTGTACGTGTTCTCCCGGCGGATGGCCCGGCCCATCCTCTCCGTGACCAAGGCCGCCATGGCCGTGGCCGGGGGCGATTTGTCGGCGCGCGCGCCGGTGGCCACCAGGGACGAGCTGGGCAACCTGGCCAAGGCCTTCAACGCCATGACCAATGACCTCTCCAACCTCTACTCGAGGCTTGAGCTGGAAGGACGGGAGCGCGGGGCGATCCTGCAGAGCTCCTTTGACGGAATCGCCCTGGCCGAGAAGAGCGGCGAGCTCGTCTTCAACAACCCCGGAATGCAGCGCCTGTTCGGCTACTCCGTCAGCGAGGTGCCTTCGCTCGCGGCCCTGGCCGATCGCATCTTCCCGGCGCCGGAGGACCGCCAGAGCTTCGTGGTCAACCTCATGAACGACATGCTGCAGGAGAATCCGCCGGAGCGCGTGTTCGCCTTCCTGCACCGCGACGGCGGCCAGTGCTGGTGCCGCATGAGGGTCTCGCGCATGCCCGGCGGGCGGGTGGTGATAAACGCCCAGGATGTCAGCGCGCTCAAGGCCAGCGAGGAGCGCGTGCGGCACATGGCCCTGCACGACTCCCTCACCGGCCTGCCCAACCGCCAGCTCTTCGCCGACCGCTTGGAGCAGGCCCTGCGCCGGGCGCGGCGCAACAACTCCGGCGTGGGTCTGCTGTACATCGACCTGGACCACTTCAAGGCCCTGAACGACGCCCACGGCCACGCCCACGGCGATCGCGTGCTGGTGGAGACCGCCTTGAGGCTCAAGGCCTGCGTGCGCGAGTCCGACACCGTGGCTCGCCTGGGCGGCGACGAGTTCGTCATCGTTCTGTCTGATTTGCCCGGAGCGGCGGACGCCAAGGCCGTGGCCGAGAAGGTGCTGGATACGTTGCATGATCCGGACGCGGCTGGCGGAAACATGTTCCTGGGCGCTTCGGTGGGGGTGGCCTGCTACCCGGTCAACGGCGAGGACCAGGACAGCCTGCTTTCCAAGGCCGACGCGGCCATGTACGCGGCCAAGCGCGCGGGGGGCAACGCCTACCGGATGGCCGGTACGCCCTCCTGATCTCCCGCCTATTGCCTGAGCTGCGGTCTTTCCTTGCAGATGAACGCGCGCATGGTGTCCGCATCCACCGGGTGCGAGAACAGAAAGCCCTGGCCGCTCTGGCAGTCGAGCATCTTGAGCATGGACCACTGTTCCTGCTGCTCGATGCCCTCGGCCACCACCTCCAGGTTCAGGCTGTGGGCAAGGGCGATGATGGTGCGAACGATCTTGCGCTGTTCGGTGCTCGAATCCATCATGCCCACGAAGCTCTTGTCGACCTTGAGCGTGTCGATGGGAAAGTTCTGCAGCGAGGCCAGGGACGAGTACCCTGTGCCGAAGTCGTCGATGCTGATCTTGACCCCCAGGGCCTTGATGGCGTGCAGGCGCTGGGCCGTGAGCACGGGGTTTTCCATGGCCACTGTCTCGGTGATCTCGAGCTTGAGGTTCTCCGGCGGCAGCCCCGACTGGCGCAGCACCCGGGCCACGGTGTTGCAGATGCTGTGGTGGGCCAGCTGACGGGCGGAAATGTTCACGCTCATGGTCACGGCGCCCATGTCGGTGCGCTGAACCAGGGTCTCCACCATGTCGTGGCAGGCCTGCTTCAGCACCCATTCGCCCAGCGGCACGATGAAGTCCGTGGCCTCGGCCACGCCGAGGAACTCGGCGGGCTGCATGAGCCCGTGGCGGGGGTGGTTCCAGCGCAGCAGGGCCTCGATGCTGGTGACGGTGTTGGTCTCCAGGCAGACGATGGGCTGGTAGGCCAGGAAGAACTGGCCGCAGCGCAGGCCCGCGTGCAGGTCTATCTCAATCTCGTGCTGGCGCGAGGCGTCGACGAAAAGGCGCGAGTGGAAGACCTTGCAGCGGTTGTTTCGGCTCTCCCGCGCGCGCCGGAGCGCGATGCTGACGTTGCGCAGGAGGTCCTCGGGCTGGTCGTACAGGGCGGGGCCAAGGAGCACCCCGGCGCTGGGCGTCACGTTGACCTCATGTCCGCGCAGGATGAAGGGCCGGTCCAGCAGGGAGAGCACCTTGTGCACGAAGGCCATCATCTCGCGCGGGGTCTTGCCCTGCATGATCACCGCAAACCCGTCTCCCGAGAGGCGGCAGGCCACGTCGGGCGCGGTGACGGCCGAGGCGATGCGCTCCGCCGCGATGCGTACCAAATCGTCGCCGTAGGTCGGCCCCAGGGTCTCATTGACCTTTTTCAAGCGGTCGATGTCGAGGGCCACCACGGCGAAGTCCTCGGCCAGGGAGCCTCTGTCCAGCAGGCGCTGGATGCTCTCCAGGCAGAAGGCCCGGTTGTACAGGCGGGTCAACGGGTCCGAGAGCCGGGAGAGCTCCATCTCCAGGTCGAGCGCCTTGCGGCTTGAGATGTCGCGCAGGGTGGAGCGCAGGTAGGACGCGCCGTCAGGCCCGGTGATCAGGCGCGAGTGGCAGCGCAGCCAGCGCACCCCGCCGTCCTGGACCTGGATGCACAGCTCAAGGCAGCGGCGGACGCCGGGTGCGGCGCCGCGCATCTCCCGCGTGAAGTCTGAAACGAGGGTTCTGGAGCCGGGGTGGGCGATGCGCCCCAGGGCGTCGGCCCGGCCCTGGAAATGCGCCGGGTCGAATCCGGTGATCTCCCGGCAGGCGGGCGAGCAATAGACCACGGTGCCGTCAAGGTCCTCAAGGAGTTCCCAGTGGTGAGCCGTCTCGACGAGTAGGGTTGCAAGATCGCTCATGGCCGTCCCGCGTCCTTTTGTGGTGCTGCGCAATGCGTTGTCTTCGGCCAGGCGAATGATTTTGTTTATGCCTTGAAGCCAAGAATTAATGTTTACTTTTTTCAATATTGCATAACGCCGGGCTTCGGCTGCTTTACAGCGCCCACGTACCCGGCTAGGGTTCCGCCTCATGGACGCCCTTCCTCTGCGCCATCGCGGCCGCACCCCACGCCTGCTCCTCTTGACCAGCGCCTATTTTCTGCTGGGCGAGCTCAAGGCCGCCTGCCAGCGCCTCGATGTCCCGCACCTGCTGCTGGACTTCGCCTCCCGCAGCGTGGACCGCGAGATGTTCATCCGCACCGTGCGCGAGACGGTGGCGACCTTCAAGCCAGACGCCATCGTCACGGTGAACCACCTGGGCGTGGACCATGAGGGCGTGCTCTACGCCCTGGCCGGGGAACTCAAGCTGCCGCTGGTGTCGTGGTTCGTGGACAACCCGGAGTTCATCCTGCCGCTGTACCCCAAGCCAGACCCCCAAAGCACGCTCATCTTGACCTGGGACGCCGACAGCCTGGATGCCGTGCGCGGCTTCGGCTTCACCAACGTCTTCTGGCTGCCGCTGGGTGCCGACCCGCAGCGCTTCAGCCCGGGGCGCACGGGCAGGCCCGAGTGGCGCTCGCGGGTGTCCTTCGTGGGCAACTCCATGGTCGCCAAGACCGCCAGCCGCCTCAAGGCCGCAATGCCCGGCCCGGCGTTGCTCGCGGCTTTCGCCGAGCTGGCGCGCGCTTTCGGGCAGTCGGGCGAGCGCTCGGTGGAGGCCTTCCTGGCCGCGTCCAGACCGGAACTCCGCTCGGAGCTGGCCGCGCTGCCGGTCTTGCAGCGCGTGGCCTACGCCACGGCGGTGGTCTGGCATTCCACCCTGGAATATCGCCTGGGCTGCGTGGCCCGGACCCTACCCTTCGGCCCGCTCATCGCCGGGGACTCCGGCTGGAGCCAGCTGCTGCCCGAGGGCGCGGGACAGCGCCTGCTCAGGGAGCTGAGCTATTATGAAGACCTGCCCGGTTTTTATCCGGCCAGCGAGGTGAACTTCAACTGCACCAGCCTGCAGATGAAGGGCGCGGTAAACCAGCGCGTGTTCGACGTGCCCGCAGCCGGGGCCTTTCTGCTCACAGACCACCGCAGGCAGATCGAGCGCCTGTTCGAGCCGGAGACAGAGATCGCGCTGTATCGCGATGTCGAGGAGATACGGCCGCTGGTGGAGCGCTTCCTGGCCGATCCCGAGGCCCGCGAGCGCATCGCCGGGGCCGGGCGCGCGCGGGTGCTGGCGGAGCACACCTACGAGCACCGCTTGAGCGCGCTCATGGCGGCCATCGAGCAGTCCTTCCCCGGGCGGGTTCGCTAGCATGGGCATCTCCAGCGGGCCGGTCCTGGTGCTGCAGATGCAGCGCATGGGCGATCTTGTGCTGACCTTTCCGCTGTTGCTCTGGCTCCGGCGCTGCTATCCCGGCCACCAGCTCCATGTTGTCGGGGAGGAACGCTTCTTCACCCCGCTATTGCCCGTGAGCCCGCCTGCCGCCTATATCACCTGGGCCGAGGCCGCCTCCGGCGCGCTCCACGGCACCGACTACCGCCTGGTGGTCAACTTGAGCATCCGCGAGGAGGCGGCGCGCCTGGCCGGGCAGCTCAACTCGGACATCAAGGTCGGGCCGGTGCTGGAGCCCGATGGCGCGCTGCGCGTGCGCGGGGCCTGGCAGCTCTACCGCGCCAGCCTGGTGGAGAACAACCGCCACAACCGCTTCCACTGGGCCGACCTGAACGCCCTGGACATGATTCCCTTTTCGGCCACGCAGGCCACAAATTTCGCCCCCCCGCGCGAGGCGGTGGGGCAGGAGGCCAGGAGCGTTGGCGTGTTCGTGGGCGCCAGCGAGCCCGGCAAGCGTCCGGACGCGCTTTTTTACGCCGGGCTTGTGCGCGAGCTGCTGGACCGGGGCCTCCGGCCCGTGCTTCTGGGCGGGCCGGACGACGTGCCCGTGGCCAGGGACATCCGCGCGGTGTTCGACCACCCGGCCCTCGACCTGGTGGGCAAGCTCTCCCTTGCGGAGATGGTGTCCGCTGGCCGCACCCTTGAGCTGCTCATCACCCCGGACACCGGGCCGATGCACGTGGCCGCCTGGACGGGGCTGAAGACCTTGAACATCTCGGTGGGGAACGTGAACCCCTGGGAGACCGGCCCGTACCAGCCGGGGCACCTGGTGCTGCGCTCGAACGCCTCCTGCGCCCACGGCTGCTGGGCCTGCTCGCACGGGGGCGGGCACTGCCGTCAGGCCCTGACCCCGCGCCGCGTGGCAGCCTTGGCCGCCACCATCCTGCGCGGCCCGGCCGAGCGCCTGGAGCGCATGCAGATGCCGGGGCTGACGCTGCGCGGCACCATCCGCACGCCCGAGGGGCTGTTCGGCATGCGCCGCCTGGGCCTGACGGAGGTTGGCCCCAAAGGTGGTGGCCGGGCCGGGTGCGCGGTGGACGTGGACGAAAAGGCCGGGGATTTCTGGCGCGCCTTTTTCCTTTGGCGGTTGGCCCGCGCGGAGGCGGAACCCGTGCGCGCCGCCTGGGCCGCGCTGGCCTCCGCGCAACCGCGCCTGGCCGAGAGCCTGCGCCGGTCCCTGCCAGGGCTTGGACGCCGCGCCGCCAAGCTCGCTGCGGAGGGTCTCGGCCCGCCGCGCAGCCTGCTGGCCGCGACCCCGCCCTTCTGGAGACCCCTGGCCGGATATCTTGAGGTGGCCCTGGAGAACGAGGACGCCACGGCGGACTCCACCAGCCGCTGCCTGGAACATCTGGAGGCCCTGGCCCCGCTGCTTTGATCCTCGGCTGATGCGCCCTTGCGCCTGCGCCGCCGCCTTCGTCCCATGGAAAAATTTGCCGGGTCGCCCCTTGGGGGGTCGGCCCACGCAGAAAGAGACCCCGCCTGGTCGGTCAAGCCAGGCGGGGTCATCCTCGGGATGGAGACTCTCTTGAGCTTAGCGCTTCATTGCGATGATTTCGCCGAGCATGCTGTCCGCCGTGGTGATCACCTTGGTGTTGGCCTGGAAGCCTCGCTGGGCGGTGATCATTTGCACGAACTCGGAGCCCATGTCGACGTTGGACTGTTCCAGCGTGCTGGAGGCGATGGTGCCCTTGCCCGGAGAGTTGGCCTCGCCGGTCAGGGCCGGTCCGGACTCTCTGGTCTCGCTGAAGAGGTTGCCGCCCTCGCGCCGCAGGCCCCACTGGTTGGTGAAGCTCGTCAGGGTCAGCGAGTAGAGGTCCAGCACCTGGCCGTTGGAGTAGCGGCCGGTGAGGATGCCCTCACGCGAGACCGAGATGCTCTGCAGGAAGCCGGCGGTGTAGCCGTCCTGGCTCTGGAACAGGGTGCTGGAGCCGCCGGTGTCGTAGGACTGGGTGGTCATGGCGTCGATGACGGGCGACTTGAAGCCCGGCACCCAACCCACGTTGCTGATCATCGGGCCGACCGCGGCGGCGGTGTTGGCCAGGGTGCCCTTGGCCTGGCTCCAACCGAGGATGCCAGAGCCGTTGCTGGTCAGGTCGGTATTGCGGATGCCGAAGTTCACGGCGATGGGCGTGGCGTCGGTGGCGGTGGCGATGGAGGCGTTGGAGGCCTGGATGAAGTTCGGGGTGATGAGCGGGTAGCCGCCGGTGGAGAAGTCCGCCAACTGCCAGGAGGTCAGGTTCTTCATGCCCAGTGTGCCGCCGTTGCTCTTCAGCGTGTAGGCGCTTTCGCTCACCAGGGCGCCGGCGCGGAAGGTCATGGTGCCGATCATCAGCACGCCCGCCGCCGAGGTGGCGTTGACGCTGGTGAGGCTGCCGTTGGCGCCGGACAGGATGCGGCCGTCCTCGCTGGGGGTGCTGGTGACCATGTACTCCCACACGGTGTTGCCACCGGCGTTGCTGAGGGTCACCTGGTCGTAGTAGACGGTCAGGTTGTGGGCCGCGCCAACAGCGTCGTACACCTTGAGGGTGGAGCTGTAGCCGTAGGCCGTGCTGGCCAGTGGCGTGGTGGCGGTGCCGTCCCAGTTGTTGAACATGGCGAAGTACGGGTTGGTGGAGGAGTTGGACTTGCTCGCGTTGTTCGGGTCCAGGTTGGTGATGACGCTGATGTTGCTGGTGGCCTCGGGCGGGGACTGGAAATTGTTGATGCGGATGTCCGTGGGGCTGCCCGTGATGGAGAAGGTGTTGACGTTGGCCGTGCTGGTGGTGGCGCCGGTGGCGGCGGCGGTGGAGGCCTTGACCATGGCCCATCCCTGCAGAACGTAGCCGTGCGGGTCGGTCAGGTAGCCGTCCTTGTCGAAGCGGAAGTTGCCGGCGCGGGTGTAGTAGGTGTTGTCGGTGTTCTGCGGCTTCACGGTGAAGAAGCCGCTGCCGCCGATGGCCATGTCCGTGGACTCCGAGGTGCTCTCAAAGGAGCCCTGGGCGAAGTCGGAGTAGATGGCGGCCACGCGCACGCCGCGGCCGACCTGGGCCACGCCTGCGGAAGTGTACGTGTCCTGGCTCATGACGTCCTCAAAGTGCATGCGCGCGCCCTTGAAGCCCACGGTGCTGACGTTGGCCAGGTTGTTGCCGATGACGGAAATCTTTTCGCTGTGGGCCTGCAGGCCGGTGATTCCCTGGTACAGTGAGGAAGAAAGCGACATTGTAAACCTCCTATCCCTTCGAAATTCTTTTTAAGACTTTGTAACGCCGACCCAGACCGAATTATTGGGTCGTCGTTGTGGTTGAAGTACTCGGAGCCACGATCTCCGTGACGCTTGAGAGTTCGATGGTGCGGCCGTCCTTGAGCTGGAGCATGGTGGTGCCGTTCTGGGTGAGCAGGCCGGACACCTCGCCGCTGATCTTGGACTGTACGAGCACCGGCGCTCCAGAGGTGTCCTCGGCGACGATGGCCACGCCGTAGGTGCCGTCGGCCAGCTTGGTGCCGTTGGTGTCCTTGCCGTCCCAGTTGTACTGGAACTCGCCAGCCTGGCTGGGGCCAAGGGCGTCGGTGCGCACCAGGGTGCCGTCCGAGGCGTAGATGTTCACCTGCATGTTGGAGACGCTCTCGCCAAGGCTGTAGTAAACCGTGCTGGTGGTGTCGCCGGACTTGCTCAAGTTGTAGCCGTTAGCCTTGACGCCCTTGCCGATGAAGCTCACGGCGTTCAGCATGTTGCTGCTGCTCTGCGAGCTGACCAGGGACTTGATGCCGGTGTTGATGTTGGTCAGCTGCTCAAGGCTTGAGAACTGGGAGAGCTGGCTGGTCATGTCCTTGTCGTCCATGGGATTCAGCGGATCCTGGTGCTCCAGCTGGGCCACCAGGAGCTTCAGGTAGGCATCCTGGTCCATTGTGGCCTTGCTCTTGGTGGTGCTCTTGGTCGACGTGGTGTCGTACTGACCAAGGATTCCGGTATTTGCGACGACGCTCATGATATGGCCCCCCTGTTAAGCGATGACGTGCAGGCCCTTGTCGGAAAGAATTGCCTGCATGCCAACATTTTGCATTTCCTGGGCCAGCCCCGTGCCATCGGAGCGGAGGTTTCTGAGCCGCGTGAAAAGATTCGAGAGGTCCTGGCGCTCCTGGGCCTGATTGTGCTGGTCGGCGCTGAAGAAATGCTGGTCCTGGCGCGAAGCCAAACCGGTCTGCACTTCCAGGCTCTGCACCTTAAGCCCCTGATCTTCCAGAGCCTTCTTGATGGTCTCCAGCTGGCCGGAGAGCATCCTCGCGGTTTCCGGGTCGTCGGCCCGCAGCACGGCGTGCACGTCCTTGTCCTTCACTTGCAGCATGACCTGCAGCTTGCCCAGGTTGGCCGGGTCAAGGTCGAGGGTCATCTGCTTGCGGCCCTGGCCCAGATCCTTGAGCATGGCTTCCTGAACCTGGTTCAGCAGCTTGGGCGCGGCAACTTTTTCCCAGGCCTTGCCCTGCTGGCTTGTTTCGGTTCTGGCCTGCTGGGCGTTCACCTGGTTCTGGGTCTTGCCGAGCAGCGCGTCGAGGGAGTCCTTGGCGCTCTGGCCGAGGGCGCCGGTCTTGCCCGTGCTGTCGTCGTTCTTCACGCGGGTCAGGAAATCGTTCCAGGCGGCTTCCTCGCCGGCGGAGCGCTTCTTCTGGTCGTGCTTGTCGAACCACTTGGTGTCGTTGCGGTCCGGGGTCTTCACCTCGACGGTGATGCGCGGCTGGTCGGAGTCCTTGGCCTGCTGGCCGGTGCTGGACGTGGCCAGGCCAGCCTCGCGGCGCACCTTGTCCACGTCCTTCTTCATGACGTTGCCCAGGGAGCGCAGGAGCTCGGTGTCCTTGGTCTCGCCCGCGACGCGCTGCTGGAGCATCTCCTGCCCCACCAGGTCCAGTGCTCCCTTGAGCCCTGCCACGGTGGTGTCCGGGCCGAGCAGGCTGGCGAGCTTGTTGGCCGAGCCCTCGGGCAGGCGCAGGGCCTTGAACAGGGTGGCCATTTCCTTGCTGTCCAGGTTCAGGGTCTGGTCTTCGGGCATGGTGGAAAGCTTCTGCTGGATCTGGGCGAGCACCTTGACGCCTTCGCCCTTGGCCACGCTGGCCACCAGGCCCTTGGAGGTGTTCGGGTCAAACCCGAGCTTCTGGAAGAGCGACTGCAGGTCCAGGCCCTGGCTGGTGGAAAGCTGCACCGGCTTCTTCGCGCCGGTCAGGCCCGAGGAAACGGTGTGAACGAGCTGGCCCCAGGTGAGCTGGCCGGCCTTGACGCGCGCGCTCAAGCCCTCGATGTCCTTGTCGGACATGCCGAGGCTGGCCAGGGCGGGGCGGATTTCCTCGAAGGCCTCCCGGGAAACCGGGACGTTCTTGGCGGCGTTCAGGCGCGAGTCCTGCCCGTTGGCCTTGGCCGTTGCAGCGGTCTGAGCCGCTTGCGCGGCCGTCTGCGCGGCAGTCTGGGCGGTGGTCTGCACGGCAGCCTGGGCGGCTTGGGTCGAGGCCTCCGCCGTGGCGCGCACGGTGTTCGCGGCATCCTGGACGGGGGCGGACTCCACCTTCTGGGACACGGTCTCCACGCGCACGGGGGCGTCCTGCAGCAGATTCATCTCGTCGGACTTGGAGCCGGACTTGCCCGCAGCCGGGCGATCCATGAGGCTCAGGAAGTCTGAGAAAGCGCGGGACTGGGAGGACATGTCCACCAGGGCTGCGGAGCGCAGCTGGTCGTATATGTCGCTGGACTTGGCCTTGACGGCGGGAATTTCCTGCATGGCGTGCTCCTTTGGTCCGCCATGTTTCAAGTGCCGTGCCAAGTTTGAGTGTTGATATTTCAAGTGTTTGCGCACACGCCCCGTGCTTCAAAAGGGGAAAATACTTCCCTCGCGGCCGTGGCAAGGGGTCTGCGATCTTGACTGGGGTCTGCCCGGCGCATAGCCTCGCGCCAGTCTGAGCACTCAGCCCGAGAGGTGGATTCCATGGCGTTCAGCGTAAAGGATGTGTTGCGTTTGCAGGTGGCCCCGGCGTTGGGCTGCACCGAGCCCGTGGCCGTGGCCCTGGCAGCGGCGGCGTCGTCGTCGCTCTTGTGCGTCGGCCAGGCGGACCGCTCGCGGCTCAAGCTGGAGGTCTGGGTGGACCCCAACGTCTATAAGAACGGGCTGGCCGTGACCATCCCCGGCACCGGGGGCTTGAGCGGCCTGGACACCGCCGCCGCCCTGGGGGCGCTGGGCGGCGACCCGGTCCTGGGCCTGGAGGTGCTTGATCCGGTCACTGAGGTCGTTGTCGAGGCCGCGAAGGACATGCTGCGCCAGGGCCGCGTGGCCTTGAACCTGCTTTCCGAGCGCCGAGGCCTGCACATCCGCGCCCTTGCCCGCCTGGACGACCGTCTGGCCGAGGCCGTGGTGGAGGGCCAGCACGACGCCATCGTGTCCCTGAGCCTGGACGGCAAGGACGTGGCGGACAGCGCGCTGCTCAAGGGCAAGGGGCCGGGAGGCAACGAGATGGCCGAGCTGGAGGCCTGGCTGCGCGACCTGCCGCTCTCCAAGCTCATCGCCCTGACCGACGAGTTGGACGCCGAGGACCTGGCATTTCTGGAGGAGGGCGTGCGCCACAACCTGCGCCTGGCCGAGCATGGGCTCAAGACGGGCTGCGGCATGGGGGTCGGCAAAACCTTCGAGCGCCTGGCCCGGCAGAAGCTCATGACGCGGGACATGAGCCTTGCCGCGCGCATGCTCACGAGCGCCGCGGCGGACGCGCGCATGGACGGGGTGAAGCTCCCGGCCATGAGCAGCGCCGGAAGCGGCAACCACGGCCTGACGGCGGTGCTGCCCATCTGGGCGGTGAAGGACTTTCTGGAGTGCGGGCGCGATGACGCGCTTCGGGCCATCGGGCTGTCGCACATCGTCACGGCCTCGGTGAAGGCGCATACGGGCAGGCTTTCCGCCGTGTGCGGCTGCTCCGTTGCCGCCGGGGCCGGGGCGACGGCGGGCGTGGCCGCGCTTCTGGGCGGCGATCTGCACCACATCGCCGGAGCCATCAAGATCCTCATCGAGGACCTGGCCGGTGTCATCTGCGACGGGGCCAAGGCCGGGTGCGCGCTGAAGCTGGCCACGGCGGCGGGCACGGCGGTGCAGGCGGCGCTGTTCTCGCTCCACGGCATGCGCATCCGCGCCACGGACGGCATCATCGCCGAGTCGCCGGAGCAGACCATGCGCAACGTTGGCCAGCTCTCCACCCAGGGCATGGTGGAGACCGACCGCACCATCCTGGCCATCATGATCGACAAGAAGCTGGCCGGGTACGTCTAGGCCGCACCACGCGAAAAGGCCCGGAAGACTTTCATCTTCCGGGCCTGATGCTTCTGGCTCCCCGGCACGGACTTGAACCGCGAACCTAGTGGTTAACAGCCACCCGCTCTGCCGATTGAGCTACCGGGGAATGGCCGCTTGATGCGGCGGAGGCTTCTTTAAGCAAAACTAGCGGGCAGGGTCAAGGTTTTTTTCGTGCCCAGGCGCAAAGACCTTCCGCGGACTTCCCGCGCCATCTTTGCTTTGACTTCGCAAGCGCCGGGGAGTATCTCCGCCTTGACTGCCAAGGGCGGATGGCTTAGGCAGACTACCAGCGCAGGCGCTAGGCTTAAGACTTTTTTTAGAGTCCGCACACCCAGGGAGATACCCGTTTTGGCCGACAAAGATAATCGCAACGGCGGGGCAGAAGGCCGCGTCGTGTCGAGACACGCCGGGCGCTTCAAGCCCCTGGTGGACGCCCTGAGCGCGCGCGACGAACTCAACGACGTGCTCAAGGGCCGCATCGACAAGGCTTGCGCCTTGCTCGATGAAGACGTGTCCCTCTATCCCAACACCTTCCGCAAGGACACCGACCTGGCCGACATCGTGTCGGGCTACACCGACCTGGACGAGGAGGGGCTGGCCGCTGTCGGCCGCATGTTCTCCGTGGCCGGGCGCGTCACGTCCCTGCGTTCCTTCGGCAAGGTCACCTTCATCAAGGTGCTGGACGCCAGCGCCTCCATGCAGATCTTCGTCGCCCGCGACGAGATGGGTGTCGAGGCCTATCAACTGTTCAAGAAATACGACATCGGCGACATCCTGGGCATCACGGGCGATCTCTTCCGCACCAGGACGGGCGAGCTCACCCTGCGCGCCAAGACCATCGTGCTGGTGACCAAGTCCATGCGGCCCCTGCCGGAGAAGTACCACGGCCTGAAGGACATGGAGATCCGCTACCGCCAGCGCTACGTGGACCTGATCGTCACCCCGCGCACCAGCGAGATCTTCCGCAAGCGCACGCTCATCGTGCGCGGCATCCGCAACTATCTCGACGCCAAGGGCTTCCTCGAAGTCGAGACGCCCATGATGCAGCCCATCCCCGGCGGCGCCACGGCCCGCCCCTTCGAGACGCACCACAACGCGCTCGACATGAAGCTTTACATGCGCATCGCGCCGGAGCTGTACTTAAAGCGCCTGCTCGTGGGCGGGTTCGAGAAGGTCTACGAGATCAACCGCAACTTCCGCAACGAGGGCATCAGCACCCGGCACAACCCCGAGTTCACCATGCTCGAGTTCTACTGGGCCTATGCCGAGTTCACCGACCTCATGGACCTGACCGAGGACATGATCGCCAAGGTCGCCCAGGACGTGTGCGGCAGCACCGTCGTGACCTACCAGGAGATGGAGATCGACCTGACGCCGGGCAAGTGGACGCGCATGAGCTTCCACGAATCCCTGGAGAAGATCGGCGGCGTGGACCCCGAGGACTACCGCGACTATGACCGGTGCGCGCTTCTGGTGAAGCGCAGCGGCGAGAAGGTCGTCAAGGGCGAGAAGCTCGGCAAGCTCCAGGCCAAGCTCTTCGACATCTTCGTCGAGCCCAAGCTCATCCAGCCACATTTCATCTACCATTACCCGACGGATATTTCTCCGCTCTCGCGCCGCAACGAGGACAACCCGGACATCACTGACCGCTTCGAACTGTTCGTGGTGGGACGCGAACTGGCCAACGCCTTCAGCGAGCTGAACGACCCCGTGGATCAGCGCGGCCGCTTCGAGGATCAGGTGCAGGAGAAGGCCGCGGGCGATGACGAGGCGCATTTCATGGACGAGGACTACGTGCGCGCGCTCGAGTACGGCATGCCCCCGGCGGCCGGACAGGGCATCGGCATCGACCGCCTGGTCATGCTGCTCACCGACTCCCCCTCCATCCGCGAGGTCATCCTGTTCCCGCTGCTCAGGCTGGAGACGACTTCCGGCGGAACCTCATCCGGGCCTGCCGGTCCGGCTACCGGACCTGCATGAACTTCGAACTGTTCATCGCCCTGCGCTACATTTTCGCGCTCCGCAAACAGTCCTTCATCGCCATCATTTCGCTGTTCGCCGTATGCGGCGTGGCCCTTGGCGTCGCCGCGCTCATCGTGGTCATCGGCGTCATGAACGGGTTCACCAAGGACCTGCGCGACAAGATCCTGGGCGTCAACGCCCACGTGCTGGTGAGCGCCTTTTCCGGCGGCATCCGCCAGCCGCAGCTCATGGCCGAGCTGTGCCGGCAGGTGCCGGGCGTCACTGGCGTCACCCCGTTCGTGTACTCCGAGGTCATGCTGTCGGCCAAGGGCGGGGTCAAGGGCGTGGTTCTGCGCGGCATCGAGCCCTCCACAGCCGACCAGGTACTGAGCCTGACCCGCGACATGGTTTCGGGAAGCGTCAAGGATTTGGAGGAGAAAGACGAGGATCTGCCCGGCGTGATCATCGGCGCGGAGATGGCCAAGCGCCTGGGCCTTGTCCTGGGAGACTCCGTGAACCTGCTTTCGCCCACGGGAACCCAGAGCGCAGTCGGCTTTACGCCGAAGATCAAGATCTTCCGGGTGGCCGGGATATTTAAAACCGGCATGTTCGAGTACGACGCCACCCTGGGCTACGTGACCGTGGACGCCGCCAGAAATTTGTTGGGATTCAAGGGCGATGTCGTCTCCGGGCTGGAGGTGCGGCTGGCGGATGTGTACGCCGCCGGGACCGTGAGTGACCAGATTCGTGCCAGGCTGCACGATTTTCCCGTGTTCGTCCGCAACTGGCAGGAGATGAACGCCAATCTTTTCGCCGCCTTGGAGCTTGAGAAGACGGCCATGTTCATCATCCTGGCCATGATCGTGCTGGTGGGTTCCTTCAGCATCGTGACCATGTTGGTGATGCTGGTGATGCAGAAGACAAAGGACATCGCGGTGCTCATGGCCATGGGCGCGGACGAGACGAACATCCGGCGCATCTTCATGTACCAGGGCAGCTTCATCGGGGCGGTGGGCACGGCGCTCGGCTACGGCATCGGCATCCCGGTGGCCCTGCTGCTCAAGAAGTACCAGTTCATCAAACTGCCGAGCGATGTCTATCCCGTGGACTATCTACCCGTAAGGCTTGAATTTTTTGACATGGCGCTGATCGGCGTGGCGGCGCTTGCCTTGTGCTACCTCTCGACGATCTACCCGGCCAGGCGCGCTGCGGCCCTTAAGCCTTCGGATGCCTTGCGTTATGAGTAAAGAGCCGCTATACCGCTTGGTCAAGGTTGGCAAGGAATTTGCTGGGCCAGGGGAGCGCCTGCGGGTGCTTGACGGGATCGATCTGACCGTGGACCCTGGGGAATCCATTGCCATACTAGGCGCCTCGGGTTCCGGGAAGACGACCCTCCTGCACCTTCTGGGGTCTCTGGACGCGCCGACAAGTGGAGAAATTTTCTTCAGCGGCGAGAATCTGGCGGTCTTGGACGCACGGCGCAGGGCCGTTCTGCGCAACAGGGACATGGGATTCGTCTTTCAGTTCCACCACCTGCTGCCGGAGTTTACGACCCTGGAGAACGTCGCCATGCCCGGCATCATCGCCGGGAAGACCAGGGCCGAAGCCCTGGAAATGGCCCGAGAGGCCCTGGTGATGGTGGGAATGCGGCAGCGCATGGACCACGCGGTGACGACCCTTTCCGGCGGAGAACGCCAGAGGGCGGCCATCGCAAGGGCCATCCTGCTCCGCCCGAAGGCCCTGCTGGCCGACGAGCCCACCGGAAACCTGGACGAAAAAACGGGCAGAATGGTCGGCGAACTCCTGGTGTCCCTGAACAGGGACTTGGGGATGACATTCGTGGTCGTAACGCATAACATAGAACTGGCCGGCGTCATGGGACGGCGGTTCGAGTTGCGTTCGGGAGTTCTCTATGCCCAGGGGTAGCAGCACAAAATTTTTCCTCGCGCTGGCGTTCTTGACGGCCTTCCTGGCCGTGAGCGCCGCGCCACGGTCCTTGCGCGCCGCAGTCACCTCGCCTCGCGAGGTCACAGTGGTCGTGATGCCGTTTGAGGTGAACGCCGGAGAAGACTTGAAGTACCTGCGACAGGGGCTTCCTGATCTTCTTGCGGACCGCCTTCGCGAGGCGGGCTTCACCGTCATCGACAAGGACACCGTGCAAAAGGCCCTGGCCTCCAAGGGACTCGACGCGTCCGCCCCTTCCGCGGCGAAAGAGGTCGCACTGCTGACCAACGCCGGCTACGCCATCACCGGCAGCTTCAGCAAGCTGGGCGAGACCCTGTCCATTGACGCCCGCGTCACCGATCCTTTCGGCCTCAAGGCCCCCATGCCCGTGTTCACCTCACGCGAGGGACTCATCAACCTTCTGCCCGCCGTGGACGACCTCGTCACCAAGATGAAGGGCGACCTGCTCGGACTGGAGCGCATCGTCGACATCGACGTCGAGGGCACCAACGCCCTGGACAAGGACGTCGTGCTGCTGCGCCTGACCACCAAGAAAGGCGAGGTCCTGGACGCAAAGGCCGTCAACACGGACCTCAAGGCCGTGTATGACCTGGGATATTTTGACGATGTGAAGATCCTCCTGCGTGATGTCGCCGGGGGCAAGAAGATGGTCGTCCAGGTGGTGGAGAAGCCGCGCATTCTGGCGCTGGGCGTCAAGGGCGCCTCTGAAAAGTCTTCCGACACCGTGCTCAAAGTGGTCAATTCCCGCAAGGGCGCGGTGCTGAATCCGAAGGTTCTGGCCGAGGACATTGCCGCCATCCGTGAGCTCTACCGCAAAGACGGCTACTACAACATCAAGGTTTCCCACGAGATCGAGTCTGCAGGGCAGGGCCAGGCGCGCTTGAACTTCGTCATTGAGGAAGGTCAGAAGCTCTACATCAAAAAAATCACCATCGAGGGTGCCAAGCAGTTGTCTGAGAGCGAGCTCAAGGACGACATGGTGCTCAAGGAGCGCGGGTTGTTCTCCTGGTTCAGCCAGGGCGGTATCCTTAAAGAGGACATGCTTGAGCGCGACACCTCCGCGCTGGCCGCCTACTACAACAACCGCGGCTTCATCGACGCCAAGGTCGGCAGCCCTGACATCCAGTTCAAGGAAGACGGCATCTACATCACCTTCAAGGTGGAGGAAGGCGCGCGCTTCCGTGTGGAGAAGGTCACCATCGAGGGCGATCTCATCGCCGACCAGGACAAGCTCCTTGCCGAGACCAAGCTGAGCCTTGCCGCCAACAAGAAAGACTACCTCGACCGCTCCCTGGTGCGCGACGACCTGAAGGCCTTGACCGAGTACTATAACAACTTCGGTTACGCCTACGCTGAAGCCAATGTGCGCATGAACGACCACCCGGAAGAGAAGACCGTGGACGTGATCTATGTCATGCGCAAGCTGCAGAAGGTTTACATCCGTCGGGTACTCATCGAGGGCAACACCAAGACCCGCGACAACGTCATCCTGCGTGAGATGCGCCTTGCGGACGGTGCTCTTTTCAATGGGAAGCTGTTGAAACGCTCCACCGAGCGCCTGGACAAGATCGGCTACTTCTCCGCTGTGGACATCGAGCCCGTTCCCACCGGCAACCCCGAGGAAATGGACCTGAAGATCAGGGTCAAGGACAAGGATACCGGCAAGATCGGCGGCGGCATCGGCTATTCAACCTACGACGGTGTCTATTTCGCAGGCGCGCTTGACGAGCAGAACATGTTCGGCAAGGGCTGGGGGGCAGGGCTTGCCGGGCAGTGGGGCAAGAAGAAGACAAGCTACACCTTTAATGTCTTCAATCCGCGCTGGGATGACAGCAACCTGGGCGTTGGCCTCCAGGCGTACAATAAGGATGAGAGCTACACCGACTACCAGCGCTCCACCATCGGCACCACGCTGAACTTTGCCTACCCTGTTGGCGAGTACACCACCCTTTCGTGGAGCTACCGCCTGGACCGCTACGACATCTACGACGTCGCCACTGGCGCGGCCTCGTCCATTGTCGATGCGGAAGGCGTGCACATCGCAAGCGCCGCGACGGCCAGTTTGTCGCGCAATACCACCAATGGCGGCGGTATGACTCTCCCCACGGAAGGGACGATCAATACCGTCAGTGTAACAAACGGCGGCGCCATCTTGGGCGGGCACGATAACTACATCAAACTCGGCTACGACTTCACTGTCTATCAGGGGCTCATCGGCGACCTGGTGATTAAGAACCATGCGGCCACCGCTTGGGTGGGCAGAAACTGGACCAACGCCAAGGTTCCCCTTGGTGAACGTTTTACGCTGGGCGGCGTGGGCACTGTGCGCGGCTACTCCCAGCGCAAGATTTCACCCCTTGATGATGCCACGGGGCAAGCCATTGGCGGCGACAAGATGTTCTTCAACAATCTTGATCTGCTGTACCCCTTGAGCAAGAAGATGGGCATCATCAGCTCCGTGTTCTTTGACATGGGCAACTCCTGGAAGGAAGGCGAGATGCCGTTCAGCGGCCCGACACGCAGGTTGGCTGCTCCGCCGCTTGGCCTCTATAAGAGCGTTGGAGTCGGCATCCAGTGGTTCTCGCCCATGGGGCCGCTGAAGCTTGAGTTCGGCTACGGTCTGGATGAACTTTACGAAAGCACCAAGTCCAAGGTTGAGTTCAGCATGGGCCAGACTTTCTAGTCCGGCAGCCAAGCTGTAAAGTTTGTATCAACAATCGGTGAAAGGAGAATTTGACATGCGTAAGTTTCTGGCCCTCGCCCTGTTCCTTTTCCTGCTTCAGTCCGTGGCTTTTGCCGCCGGCGGAGCGGTCAAGATCGCCGCGTTTGACCCCAACGAGGCCGTGAAGAATTCCGAGCCCGGCGCTGAGGCCATCAAGCAGCTTGAAGCCAAGTTGAAGCCAGAGAGCGACAAGATCGAGCGTGAGCGCAAGGAGTTCATCAAGCTTCAGGAGAACTTCCAGAAGCAGGCCTTCGGCCTGGCTCCGGATGCCCGCCAGGACAAGGAGCGCGAGCTTCGCCGCAAGGAATTCGAGCTGACTGAAAACATGCGCCGCTTCCAGAACGCCGCCAACCGTGAGCAGAGCAGCAAGCTCGCCGAGATCGAGCAGGTGCTGGGTGAAGTGGTGCGCGACTATTGCGCCAAGAACGGCGTGACCCTGCTCATCGCCAAGGTGCCGGGCATCACCTACTATGTGGAGCCCGCCAGCGACATCACCAAGATCGTGACCCTTGAGCTGAACAAGGGTTGGGCGAAGCGTCCCAAGAAGTAAGACGGAGCCCTGCAATGCGTTTGTCCGAAGTGGCCGGAAAGGTCGGTTTGACCTTCTCCGGCCACGATCTTGAAATCGCCGCAGTCAATACGCTGGCCCTGGCCGGCCCGACAGAGCTTGCTCCGCTGCTGACCAAGAAGCACCTTCCGGAGCTCGCGCAAAGTCGGGCTGGCGCTGTTTTGTGCGAGGAGAAGTTCGCGACGCAGGACCGCCCCTGCCTGCTGAGCCAGAACCCGAAGCTCGACTGGGCGCGGGTGGTGGCTCTCTTCGCCAGGCCACAGGGCTGCCTGACGGGCGTGAGCCCCCAGGCCTTCGTCCACCCCGAGGCCGTCCTCGCCTCCGATGTCACCGTGTACCCCTTCGCCTTCATCGGCGCCCGTGCGTCGATCGGCGCGGGCACGACCCTGTTCCCCGGCGTCTACGTCGGCGAGGACTGCGTGCTCGGCCAGGCCTGCACCCTGTATCCCAACAGCGTGCTCATGGCCGGAACCGTTCTCGGCGACCGCGTGATCATCCATCCCGGGACCGTGCTCGGCAGCGACGGCTATGGTTACGCCCAAAGCCCCGCCGGACACGTTAAGGTCCCGCAGGTGGGCATCGTCGAGGTCGGCAGCGACGTGGAAATCGGGGCCAACACGGCCATCGACCGCGCCGCCCTGGACGCCACACGCATTGGCGACGGCACCAAGGTCGACAACCTGGCGCAGATCGCCCACAACGTGCAGATAGGCAAGCACTGCCTCATCATCTCGCAGGTGGGCATCGCGGGCAGCACCAAGCTGGGCAACGGCGTGGTGCTGGCCGGCCAGGTGGGACTGCGCGACAACATCAGCCTGGGCGACGGCGTTCAGGTTTCGGCCCAAAGCGGCGTTGGCGAGGACCTCCCGCCCGGCTACATCGCCGGCGGTTCGCCCAGCATGGACATCATGACCTACCTGAAGGTCTCCAAGAGTTTGCCGAAGCTGCCGGAGCTCATGCGCCGCGTGCGGCGGCTGGAGAAGGCCACAGGGATAGACGACAAGGAGAATCAAGCATGAGCAACGCCCCGGCTTTTGTCGACGACATCCGCAGCATCATGCAGATGCTGCCGCACCGCTATCCTTTTCTGCTGGTGGACCGCGTGGTCTCCTTCGAGTCCGGGGTGGGCATCACGGCGTACAAGAACGTGACCTTCAACGAGAATTTCTTCCAGGGGCATTTCCCCGGCCAGCCCATCATGCCCGGCGTGCTCATCCTTGAAGCCCTGGCGCAGACCGGCGGCATCTTCGTGGTCAAGACACTCGGCATCGACTCCTCGGACAAACTCTTCCTCTTCACCGGCATCGACGGAGTCAAGATCCGCCGTCCCGTGGTCCCCGGCGACCGCCTGAACATGGAAGCCAGCGTCATCAAGCGCAAGCTGAACATCTGGAAAATGCAGGGCCGTGCCACCGTGGACGGAGACCTCGTGGCCGAGGGCATCTTCACCGCCGCCGTCGTGGACAAGGGGAAGATGTAGTGCCCACACAGATCCATGCCACTGCGGTGGTGCATCCGGGCGCCAAGCTCGGCGAAGACGTCACCGTCGGACCATACTGCGTCATCGAGGAGAACGTCCTGATCGGCGATGGCTCGACGCTTGACGCCTTCTCCCAGGTGAAGAACTTCACCAGCATGGGGCCGCGCAACCACGTCCACTCTTACGCCTGCATCGGCGACGCCCCCCAGCACCTGGGCTTCAAGGGCGAGGAGACCTGGGTTCGCATCGGCTCGGACAACCATTTTCGCGAGTACGTCACCGTGCACCGGGGCACGCCCCAGGGCCACAGCGAGACCACCATCGGCTCGCATTGCCTGTTCATGGCGTATGCGCACGTGGCCCACGACTGCCGCATCGGCGACCACGTCATCGTGGCCAACGCGGTGAGCATGGCCGGGCACGTGGACATCGGCGACCACACCATCGTCTCGGGCATGGCCGCCGTGCAGCAGTTCGCGCGCATTGGCGAGTACGCCTTCCTGGGCGGGCTTTCCGGCTACAGCAACGACGTTCCGCCCTACATGCTGGCCCAGGGCACCCGGGCCAAGCTCTACGGCCCGAACCTCATCGGGCTCAAGCGCAAGGGCTTCTCCAGCGCCACCATCGGCGCCATCAAGAAGGCCTACCGCATCATCTTCCGCTCCGGGCTCATGCGCGACGAGGCGCTGGCCAAGGCTCTGGAGGAACTGCCGAACGTTCCCGAGGTCGAGCGGCTGGTGGAGTTCGTGCGCGGAACGGTGCGCGGCATCACCAGCGATGCGGGCAGAGGCACGGGCGGCGACGACTAGCCCGACCCGGGCCGCAGCCTCGCGGGGGAATCCATGAACCAAACCGCCAAGGTCGTCGGACTCATCAGCGGGGGACGCCAGTTCCCGGTGCTGGTGGCGCGCGGCGTCAAGGACGCCGGGCATCGCCTTGTGGTGGTGGGCTTCAAGGGGCACACCAACCCCGAAGTCTACCCCCTGGCCGACGTGTCCTGCGAGCTCAAGCTGGGACAGCTGGCCAAGCTGCTCGACTTCTTCAAGGAAAACAAGGTGGAAGAGGCCATGATGGCCGGGTCCATCAACAAGCCGGGGGTCATGGACATCCGGCACCTCGACGCCCGCGCCGTGAAGCTCATCTTCTCCCTCAAGGGCAAGGGCGACGACGCCATCCTGCGCGCCTTCACGACCCTGCTCGAATCGGAAAGCATCACCGTTGTGCCGCCCCAGGCCTATGCGCCGGGCCTCATGACCCCGCCGGGCGTGCTGGGCCGCCGCGCCCCGGACGAGCGCGAATGGTCCGACCTGCGCGCCGGGGCCGCCATGGCCCGCGAACTCGGGCGCCTGGACATCGGCCAGTGCGTAGTCCTGCGCGAGGGCATCGTGGCAGCCGTGGAGGCGCTGGAAGGCACCGACGCCGCCATCAAGCGCGGGTGCGAGCTTGCCGGAGCGGGCTGCGTCGTGGTCAAGGTGGTGAAGCCCGGCCAGGAGGAGCGCGCAGACCTGCCGAGCGTCGGCCTGGACACGGTGCGCCTCATGGCCAAGGCCGGGGCCACCTGCCTGGGCGTTGAGGCCGGCAGAAGCCTGTTCTTCGATCTGGAGTCCACTGTGGCCTTCGCAGACAAGGCGGGGATCGCCCTTGTCGGGCTTGAGGGGCTCGGCAACGCCGCCCCTTCCTCCTGACCCCCGGCTGCTCCCTGCGCCAGAACCGCATCCCAGCGGCGGTCGACCTTGCCGGGGCGGCGTGAAACAGCTATAGCACAAGTCGCGGGCAGCCGTCTGGCGCCGCAATGTCAAACGTCTCTCGAGGCACAAGGCGAGCTGACCCAATGCGCCGGAAACTGCTGCTCCTCCTCCTGTGCGGACTGACCGCGTTCGTGCTCCTCCTCGGAGGCGCGGTGCTGTACGTCTCGCGCTACATGAGCACCCCGGAGTTCCGCGCGGAATTCGCCCGGCTCCTGCAGGACGCCACGGGCCAGACCGTGAGTCTTGAGGGCGAACTCGGGGTCAGCGTGTTCCCCTGGCTGGGAATCTACGCGAACGGCATCACCCTGGGCAACGCGCCGGGCTTCGGCCCGGAACCCATGCTCAAGGCCAACTCGCTCTCGGCGCACATCAGGGTCATCCCGTTGCTTCGCCGCCGCCTGTCGCTCGACATGGTGGAGTTCATGGACGCCGAGGTGTCTCTGCGCATCGACCCTGCGGGGACAGGCAGTTGGGAGGCGCTGGTCAAGCGCATCCGCGAGGGCGAGACGGCCCTGGGCGCGCAGGACACCAAGTTCCGCAAGGTGGTCATCAGGGGCGTGCGCATCAAGGGCGGCAAGGCCACCCTGGTCGATGACAAGCGCAACCAGTCCTACGTGGTTTCCGATCTGAGCCTGAGCACCGGGCGCATCGAGAGCGGCAAGCCCCTGGCCTTCGCCTTGAGCTGCTCCTTCCATTGGCCCCGTCCCGGCCTGGACAGCCGCCTGGACGTGACGGGCAAGGTGCACTGGGATGAAGCGCAGAGCCGCCTCCACCTGAGCGAGACCGTGGCCCAGGGGACCGTCGGCGGCACCTTCATGCCGGAGAAGGAACGCTGGGCCGAGGTCGCCACCGGTGTGACCCTGGAGAACGACGAGAAGGACCTGCACCTGTCGAACCTGCGCATCAAAATTTTGGGCGCGGATCTTGCGGGCGAGCTGACCTTTGTGGACTTTCTGGACCGTTTCGAGATGCGCGGGCGGGTGGTGGCATCCCGCGTGAGCCCGCGCGCGGTCATCAACGCCTATTTCCCGAACACCATCCCGCCGGAGCACCAGGGCGTGCTTTCAAGCGCCGAAGGCCCGGTGGAGCTCTTCGCCAACGAGGACGAGATGCGGTTCCAGAGCGAAGGGTTCAAGCTCGACGCGTCGCGCATCAAGGGAAAGCTGCGCCTCGGCTTCGGCGACAAGCCCGGGCTGGACTTTGATTTCGCCGCGGACCGCCTGGATGCCGACGCCTACGCCGCGGCGTTTAGCACCAACGCCACGGGCAAGCCTTTGTTGGTCGAAGACCTGCCACTGGACTACCTGCGCGGCGTGACCGGCAAGGGGCTCGTCAAGGTTGAGACGCTCAAGCTCGCAGGCGTCACCGCCCAGGAGGCGGAGCTCTCGTGGGCCGCCTCGGAGGGCAACCACCGGGCGGACCTCAGGCCGGCCAAGGCCCAGGGCGGCCTGTTCGCCGGGGAGCTGGCGGCGGTCTTTGCCGGAACCCCGCAGGCCCCAACGCTGGGTGTGAATGGCGGGCTGCGGCTGGAAGGCGTCGACGCGCGCCATGTGCCCTGGCTCGGAAAAGCGGAGGGCGGCCTGTCCGGCCGGACTGAGGCGCGCGTTCGGGCCGAGGTGCGCAAGGCCCTGGCCTCGCCCAAGGAGAAAGTGTCGCAGTTGCTTCGCCGGGCCACCGGCGAGGCCTTCCTGAGCATCGGGCCGGGCAGCCTGGACTTTGGCAAGGCCGCTGGCGCGGGCAAGGCAGCGGGCAAGGGCAAGAGCATGGCCTATTCGTCGCTCTCCGCCCAGGCCCGGTTCAGCCCGGCCTTGGCGGGGAACGCGGACTGGGCGCTCCAAGCGGATGGCTCCCTTGCCATGACGGGCACAAAGCCCGTGCTGAACCTGGACGGCAGATTCTCGGCCCTGGCTCGGCCCGGCCAGAAGGGTGGCGTGGCCCTGTCCGGCCTGAGCCTGTCCGGGCGCCTCAAGGGCTGGTTCCTGCCCAGGCGCGAGAATGAGGCCAGCTTTGCGGGCAAGGGCGGCGCGGATTTCTCCACCCAGACCCTGACTCTCACCAGCGCCACCGCCCAATCGTGCGGCCTGAACCTGGCGGGCAGCCTCTCCGGCACGCAGATACTCGGCTCCGGCTACAGCCTGAGCGGCCACGTGCGCTGCCTGGACGGCGACCCCAGGCGCGTGGTCTCGGCCCTGGACATGAAGCCGCTCAAGCCGTCCGACCGCAAGGTGATGACCCGCGTCACCGGCGAGGCCGACATCGTCTTGACCGCCAAGGGCGTGTACCTGACCAACCTCAATGCCCAGGTGGACGACACCGGTGTGCGCGGAACCTACTCCGTGACGGACTTTGACGCGCCGAGGCAGTCCTTCGTCCTGCAGGCCAACCAGCTCGACCTGGATCGCTACCGGGCCGCTCCGGAGCCAGTGGCCAGGGGCTCGGCCAAAAGCGACCAGCGCCCGGCCCCGGAGCCTTTGCCGGTGGAGGATCTGCGCAGCCTGAACCTGGACGGCACGATCGCCTTCCGCAGCCTCAAAATCCATGGTCTCACGGCGCGCCGCCTCAAGGCGACCGTTGCGGCCCAGGGCGGCACCTTGACCGTCAAGCCGCTCGCCGCGGAGTTCTATGGCGGGGAGCTCAACGGCGAGATCACGGCCCAGGCCGTGCAGCAGGACATGCGGCTGCATGTGGTCCTGGCGGCCAAGGGCTTCCAGGCCGGGGGCTTCATGTTGGGCTGGGTGGGCAAGGAGTACGTCACGGGCCGCACTGACCTGACCCTGGACCTGACGGGCGCCGGAGACACGGACACCGAGTATCTCAAGACGCTTGAGGGAGCAGCGGCCTTCAAGATCATCGACGGCTCCTACACGCTTTCGGGCAATGCCGACACGACGCAGCAGAGGCGCGCCGCGCCCCCCGGGGCCACGCCCCAGGCTGGAGCGCAACGCCGCGTCGGCACGCCGTTCTGGCAGGCCGGGGCAAAGTTCTCGGTGTCGAACGGGGTGTTCCGGAACAGGGATTTCCGCCTGGAGGGGCCGGACAACATCGTCACCGGCCGGGGCAGCTTCTCCATTGCCGACGACACCATCAACGTGAACCTGAACGCCAACATGCCCGGCGTGCCGGACGTGCCCATCAAGGTCTACGGGCGGCTCAAGGACCCGGAGATGAACATCCGGGCCGGGATGCTGCTGAACAACACGCTCAAGGAAATACTGGGCATCCCTCTCAAGCCCATAAAATTCTTCAAGGATCTGCTGTTCTAAGCAGCGCGCGAGAGGAGCAGGGGAGGAGCATGGTCAAGGGGAAAGTTGGGAAGGTCAGGGGCCGCGTGGCGCGCCATTTCCGGCAGGAAATCTGGAGCAAGGAGCTGGCCGGGCTGGACCTCTGGCGGCGGCGGGCCTACATGGCCTCTCGGGTGCTGTACATGGTGGTGACTGGATTTCTGGCCGACCATTGCATCATCCGGGCCTCGGCGCTCACCTTCACCACCATCCTTTCCATCGTGCCGCTGCTGGCCGTGGCCTTCTCCATCTCCAAGGGTTTCGGCCTGCAGAACGCCGAATTCTTCCGCGACTTCCTCATGGGCGTGTCCGCCGGGCGAACCGAGGTCGTGGACAAGATCCTCCAGTACATCGGCAACACCAACGTCAAGACCCTCGGCTGGATGGGCGTGGGCGCGCTTCTGCTGACCGTGTTCACCACGGTGAGCAATGTGGAGCGCGCCTTCAACACCATCTGGGCGGTGAAGAGGGGCCGCACCAATTGGCGCAAGTTCACGGACTTCTTCTCCATCATCGTCATCTGTCCGCTGGTGGTGCTCATCGCCGCCAGCTTCTCCGTGGCCATGCAGAAGACCGGCGTGGTGCACGCCTTCGTTACCAACCCGGCCTACGACTGGCTGGAAAAGCTCCTGCTCAAGGGCGTGTCCCTGGTCTTGGTCTGGGTGGGCTTCACTTTTGCCTACGCCTTCATCCCCAACACGCCGGTCAGGCTCAAGTCCGCCGCCCTGGGCGGCGTCATCGCCGGCACGATGTGGCAGATAGCCCAGTGGGCCTACATCAACTGGCAGATCGGCTTCACCAAGTACAACGCCATTTACGGCAGCTTCGCCCAGCTCCCGTTGTTCCTGGTCTGGCTGTACATCAGCTGGGTGCTGGTGCTCCTGGGCGCGGAGATCTCCTTCGCCGTCCAGCGCGTGCACTCCTACGTGCGCCGCGGCCTCTCCGAGAGCCTGAGCCCGCTCTCGCGCCAGAAGACGGCGGTGCTGGCGCTGGCGCACCTGGCCACGCGCTTCCAGACCGGCCAGGCGCCGCAGCCTCTTTCGGAAACCGCGCAGGCCCTTCGCCTGCCCGAGGATGTGCTGGGCGGGGTGCTGGATATGTTGACCCAGGCGGGCATGACGGTGGAGATCGGCGAGGAGGAGAACCGGGGGTATGGCCTGGCCGTGTCGCCCGAGCTGATCCGGCTGGCGGATGTGGCCGCGACCGTGCTGGAATGCGGCAACGGGGACGACTGCGACGTGCTCCTGGCAGACGACGGCCGTGTGGACGCGCTGTTCAAGACCTTTGCCCAGGCCATGCGTGAGAGCCAAGCCAACGTGACGCTGGCGGAGTTCGTGCGCAAGGACGCGGAAACGTTGCTGGTGGAGAAGATACTGGTGGTGGGCGAAACCTAGTAGGAAAACGGGTACTTGCGCCCGTCTTTCTCGTAGGTCTTGATCTTGTCGAAGTCGAAGTCCAGCAGTTCCAGGTCGTGCTCCTTCTTCGGCTTGCGCGCAAGGCGGCAGGCCACGAGTCCCAGGGCGACAACCGCGCCCAGCACCCAAAGAGAGAGTTCGATCATGACAGCCTGTTCCTCCGGTTTCTAAACCTGTGTGACTCGCAGTCACTACACCCCAGGGAGGGTAGGCTGTCAATGCCTTCCGGGCCTTTGGACGGGAGAAAGAGCGTTTCGCACGGCATTGACAGCGGGCGCGGGCATTCCCTATGAGTCTTCAATGAGCGCCGCACAACATCCTACGCCCAGGCAGACCCCGCACGAGGTCTTCGCCGGCTATCTCGCGGCGAACAGCCTCAAGATCACCCCGCAGCGCAGGCTCATCCTCGACATCTTCCTGGGCGAGCCGGGCCACGTCTCCTCTGAGGAACTCTACGCCAAGGTCAAGCGCCGCGACCCGGCCATCGGTCAGGCCACGGTGTACCGCACGCTGAAGCTTCTGGCCGAGTGCGGCCTGGCCCAGGCCGTGAGCTTCGCCGACAGCATCACCCGCTACGAGCCGCACTTCGGGGTGGAGCACCACGACCACCTCATCTGCGAGGGCTGCGGCCGCACCATCGAGATAGTGGACCCGGTCATCGAACGCAGGCAGGAGGAACTGGCGGGGCGCTACGGCTTCTCGCTGGCGCGGCACAAGATGGACCTGTATGGCCTGTGCCCTGATTGCCGCACGGACGTGAAGAAGGCCTGAGATCCCGCCGGAGAGCCCTAGTTCGCCGCCGCCGGGTGCGCCCTGAACGGCGTGCCCAGGTAATGGAACACGAACTTCGCCACCTCGCTCACCACCGCCGAGGCCGAGCCCTGGTGCCTCCACCAGATCTTGTCGAAGCGCTCGTAGGGCGTGAGCGGCATGATGAGCTCGTGCTGGCGCAGAATGCCCGAGAGGATCATCTTGGCCCGGCGGCAGTGGTAGGGCGAGGTGACGACGAGGAGGGTCTTGGGCTCTGGCCCCAGCTCCCGGGCGAGGCTCTCGCCCTCCTCCACGGTGCTCATGTGGTCCTTGCCGAACAACTGCAGCACGCCTGGGGGCACGCCCTTGGCGCGGAGCACCTGCTCCATGGCTTCTATCTGGGTTTTGCAGGAGAAGCCCAGGTCGCACAGCACGTCGCGCTCCCCCTGGTACGGGCGTCCCAACATGATCACGGGCGCCATGCCCTGGTGGTAGAGGTCCGCGGCGTAAATGGCACGGTGAATGTCTCCGGCGAGAATGACGATGGCGTCGGCCTTCCTGGGCTGGTCGTCCATGCGCAGCCACCAGCCAGCCGTCAGCACCAGCGCCGTGCCGATCATCAGGCCCAGCAGCGTCAGCGCGCCGACTGCCTGGAGGAAGAGCGCCAGGTACCGCTTCATGCGCCAGTCTCCGCATCCGCTCCAGGCCGGAAGATATCTGTGTAGCGCCGCTTCAGCTCCGCGAAGCGTCCCTGTTCGATGGCCTCGCGCGCGCGGCGGGTCAGGTCGAGGAAGAAGCTGATGTTGTGCAGCGAGTTCAGGCGGTAGCTCAAAAGCTCCTGGGCCACGTACAGGTGGCGCAGGTAGGCCTTGGTGAAGGTGCGGCAGGTGTAGCAGCCGCAGTCCGGGTCCAGCGGGCTGTCGTCCTCGCGGTATTCGGCCCGGCGGATGTTCACCTTCCCGCGCGAGGTGTAGAGCGTGCCGTTGCGCGCGTTCCTGGTGGGCAGCACGCAGTCGAACATGTCCACCCCGGCTGCGATGCCCTCCAGGATGTCGAGCGGGGTTCCCACGCCCATGAGGTAGCGTGGCGTGGCCGCGGGCATCAGCGGGGTGATGTGGTGCAACATGTCGTACATCTCGGGGATGCTCTCGCCAACGCTCAGGCCGCCGATGGCGAAGCCGTCGAAGTCGATCTCGGCCAGCTGGGCCAGGCTCGTCTCCCGCAAGTCCTTGTAGAATCCGCCCTGGATGATGCCGAACAGGAGCTGGCCGTTCTTGTGCCTGGGATGCGCCACGCGGCAGCGCTTGGCCCAGCGCGTGGTCAGTTCGAGCGACTTGGCGGTGTAGCCGTGGTCCGCGCCGTAGGCCACGCACTCGTCCAGCACCATCATGATGTCCGAGCCGATGTTGTTCTGGATGCTCATGACCTTCTCGGGCGAGAAGAAGTGCTTGCTGCCGTCGATGTGCGAGCGGAACTCTACGCCTTCCTCGGAGATCTTGCGGATCTCCTTCAGGCTGAACACCTGGAACCCGCCGCTGTCGGTCAATATGGGCTTGTCCCAGCCCATGAAGCGGTGCAGGCCGCCGCGCCGGGCCAGAAGGTCGTCGCCGGGGCGCAGGTACAGGTGATAGGTGTTGCCCAGGATGATCTGCGCGCCCGCGTCGTCCAGGTCCTGCGGACACAGGCTCTTGACGGAGCCTTGCGTGCCCACGGGCATGAAGATGGGCGTCTGGATGACGCCGTGGGCCGTGGCCAGGCTTCCGCGCCGGGCGGCGCCGTCCGTGGTCTGGACGGTGAACTGGCCGAGATTGGATGCGTTGTGGGTCATCTAGAGTCCTTTGCGTGGGCAGAGCTCGGCCAGGCAGCAGTCGGCGCATTTGGGCTTGCGCGCGTCGCAGACCTCGCGGCCGAAGTACACGAGGTAGTGGTTGATGTCGGCCCATTGGGCCTGGTCGAAGAGCGGCATCAGGTCGCGCTCGATGATGACGGCGTCCCTGCTTGTTGTCAGGCCGAGGCGGAAGGCGAGGCGTGTCACGTGGGTGTCCACGGCGATGCCTTCGTTGATGTGAAACGCGCTGCCGAGCACGATGTTGGCGGTCTTGCGGGCCACGCCGGGCAGGGTGACCAGCTCGGCCATGGTTCGCGGCACCTGCCCGCCGTAGACCTCCATGACGCGCTGGGCCGCGGCCTTCAGGTTCTTGGCCTTGTTGCGGAAGAAGCCGGTGGAGTGCACCACGTCCTCAATTTCCGCCACGTCGGCCGCCGCCAGGTCGGCGATCATCGGCCAACGGGCGAAGAGCACCGGGGTCACCTGGTTCACGCGGGCGTCGGTGCACTGGGCGGCCAGCACTGTCGCCACGAGAAGCTCCCAGGCGTCGCGAAAGTCCAGGGCGGGCCTGGGGTCGGGGTAGCGGGCGGCCAGGCGGGCGAAGATGGCCTGGCTGCGCTCTCGGACGGATGGCATGGTCGGGTGCTCCTGTGCGCGCTTTGTTCTGGCGTGGGGTAGCATCCGACGAATCTGGATGCAAGCGAGGGCGAACCTGGATGCAAGCCAAGGCCGGAGCGCGGATTTCCGTTGCCACCGGGCCGGATATGTGGTTGAAAAACGGCATGCGGGGCGCTCCGACCGTTTCGGCAATGTGTTTTGGAGGACAAGGAACATCATGAAAAAATTGATGATTATCGTCGTCTGCCTGTATACTGGCCTGCTGCTTGCCTCCCTGGTCTCTGCCGATGCCGGGGCTGCGAAGCTTACGGCGGAACGCTGCTCCGGCTGTCACTCCACTGGCCGCATCTGCGAAAAGCTTGGCAACCGCACGCCCGAGGTCTGGAAGCAGACGGTCCAGCGCATGGTCTCAAACGGCGCGAACTTAACCGAGGCCGAGGCCAAGACCGTGGCCGACTACCTCGGCACGGCCAAGCCCGGGGCCAAGCCCCTCTGCCAGTAGGCGAGGAGCCAGGCCCCATGTCCGCCCGCCCGGTCGCAAGTCTGGCCGCCCGCCTGGTCTACGTCACCGCGCCGAGCCTGGCCGAGGCCGAGGCCCTGGCCCGGCTGGCCGTGGAGCGTCGGCTGGCCGCCTGCGCCAACATCCTGCCCGGAATGCGCTCGCTTTACTGGTGGCAGGGCAAGCTGGAGCAGGCCGATGAGGTGGTGCTGCTCTTGAAGACCACCGAGGCCCTGGCCGACGAGCTGACCCGGTCCATCGCGCAGGCCCACAGCTACGACTGCCCGTGCGTGGTGGTGCTGCCCATCGAGGGCGGCCACCCGGCATTTCTCGACTGGATCGCCGCCGAGACCGCCAAGCCTGACGGCACCGGCGCCACCGGCTGAACCGGCCCGCGCGGCCGACTCTTTCGAACACCCGGCGGGGCTCCCCGCACGACCTGGAGGCTTTCATGCAGCTTTACATTTCCGGTTCCCTGGCCCTTGACCGCATCATGAATTTTCCCGGCAAATTCGCGGACCACATCCTGCCGGACAAGATCCACATCCTGAACGTCTGCTTCCTGGTGGACGGCATGGCCGAATACTTCGGCGGCACCGCCGGAAACATCGCCTACAATCTCGCGCTCCTGGGCGAGAAGCCGCTCATCCTGGGCTGCGCGGGCAAGGACTTCGGGCCTTACGGCATGCGCCTGGACGACCTCGGGCTGTCGCAGGAGGGCATCCGCAAGGTGGACGACCAGTTCACCGCCGGAGCCTACATCACCACCGACCAGGCCGATAACCAGATCACCGGCTTCAACCCCGGCGCCATGCGCGAGCGCTGCGGCTACAAGTTCCCGGCCAAGCACGACGGCAAGGTCATGGCCATCATCTCCCCGGGCAACGTGTCCGACATGGTGGAGCTGCCCGAGTACTTCAAGCAGGCGGGCATCCCCTACATCTTCGACCCCGGCCAGCAGATCACGGCGCTGACCGGTGAACAGATGGCCCAGGCCATCACCGGGTCGTACGCCCTGTGCACCAACGACTACGAGCTCGAAATGGTCATGAAGGCCACCGGGCTATCCCGCGCCGAGCTCTTGCAGCGCACCGGCGCGCTGGTGACCACCCTGGGCGAGCAGGGCAGCATCATCGCCGAGGGCGACAAGGAGACCCGCGTGCCCGCGGTGAAGGTGGCCAAGGCCCTGGATCCCACGGGCGCGGGCGACGCCTTCCGCGCCGGGCTGCTCAAAGGGCTGTGCCTGGGCCAGACCCTGGCCGAGGCCGCCGCTCTGGGCGCCATCTGCGCGGCCTGGTGCGTGGAGCGCAAGGGCACCCAGGAGCACTACTTCACCCTGGACATGGTCAACGAGCAGCTGAGCACCCATTTCGGACGGAGCCTCTAGGGACGACCTGCCCGCCGTCGCCATGGGCCGGTGCGCCGGTGCGCGCCCGCTGCTTTCAACCTGAGCTTCAAGGAGGGTCCATGATCGACCTGAAGCCGGAGAGCGTTGCGGAGTACCTGCGCCAGGCCTATGGCGACGAGGCGGAGCTGCTTGACCTCGGCGCCATCGGCACCCTGGACAAGCAGGGCATCAAGCGTTTCGGCTACGGCAAGCCGCTGCTGGTGCGCTTCCGCGTGGGGGGCGAGGTGCGCGAGGGCGTGCTCTCGGTCATGCGCGGCGACAAGTACGGCCACCAGTTCTACTGGGACCGCGCGGCCATCCTCCTGTTCCAGTACGAGACGAGCGCCCTGCTGCCGCGCCATGTGCGGCCCCTGGGCCTGGGCTACGTGGACGGCCGCAACCGGCTGGTTCCGGTGTTCACCCCCCAGGAATTCTTCATCCTCAACGAGAAGCTTGAGGGCTACGACTACTTCCGCGACCTGGACCGCATCGGCCACGGCGACTTCCGTCCCGGCGACGTTGCCCAGGCCCGGACCTTCGCCGGCTGGCTGGCCGAGATCCACGCCACCCGCAAGGACGACCCGGACCTCTACTACCGGCACATCCGCAACCTGCTGGGCGCCAGCGAGTGCATCATGGGCCTCGTCGACGAGGCCTTCCCCCACCCCTGCGAATTTCTGCCCGAGGCCGACTTCATGGCCCTGGAAAAGCGCCTCATCGACTGGCGCTGGAAGCTGCGCGGCTTTTCGCACCGCCTGGCCGCGGTCCACGGCGACTTCCACCCCTGGAACATCCTGGTGGACGGCCCGGTGGAGGCGCGCAAGGGCTTCTCGGTGCTCGACCGCAGCCGGGGCGAGTGGGGCGAGCCGGCGGGCGACGTGGCCACCCTGGCGGCCAATTATCTGCTCTTCGGCCTGCTGCACGGCCAAAACAACGGCCATGACGGGGCCACGCTGGACGGCCCCTTCCTGGCCCTCTGGAACGCCCTGTTCGAGGAATACCTGGACCGCACCGGCGATGCCGAGATGCTGCGGGTCATGGCGCCGTTCTTCGTGTTCCGGGGGCTGGTCATCGTTTCGCCGGAGTGGTATCCTGACCACCCGCTTCCCGTGAGGCGGGCGCTGGTGCGCTTCTTGACCAGCGTGCTGGAGGACGACGTGTTCGACTGGCGGCACCCCAACAGGTATTTGGAGTAGGCGATGGCCCCAGGCACCATGGACAGCGGCTGGGCTCTCTGGTTCACCGGCCTGCCCGGCAGCGGCAAGAGCACCATCGCTCGCGCCGTGCACACGGAGCTGGTGGGACAGGGGCGCGACGTGGCCCTGCTCGTCATGGACGAGCGTCGCAAGAGCTATTTCCCCAAGCCCGCCTATACCGAGGAGGAGCGCAAGGTCGCCTACAGCCTTATCGCGCATGAGGCCGCGGAATTGGCCGCCCAGGGGATGGGCGTCATCCTCGACGCCACCGGCCACCGGCTGTCCGTGCGCCAGGAGGCCCGCGCGCTCATCCCGCGCTTCGCCGAGGTCTACGTCAACTGCCCCCTGCCCGAGGCCATGCGCCGCGAGGCCGTCCGCGGCCAGGCCCACCCGCGCGGCTACGCCGTGACCCCCGGCATGTACCAGAAGGCGCTCATGCGCAGGCGCACGGGCCAGGAAGTGCCCGGCCTGGGCGAGGTGGTGGGCGTGGACGTGCCCTTTGAGGTGGACCCCGAGGCCGAGTGCGTGCTCGACGCCATGCAGCCCGTGCCGGAGAACGCGGCCCAGGTGCTGCGCTTCCTCGACGGCTGGCTGCCGGGGTATTTCGGCGGTGCGGCGTGAGCATGCCGACTCCGGAGGCGTTCTCCCCGGAAGTCCTCGCCAACGCGGGCTACGCCTTCGGCCTGTGGACGGGCTGGGGCGCGTTGCACAGCCTGATGGCCGCCCGGCGCGTCAAGGCCGCCTTCGAGCTGCTTCTCGGCCCGCGCTACGTTTTCTACCCCACGGCCTACAGCGCTATCAGCCTGTGGACGTTCTACCTGGTGATGACCAAGGAGCCGGACCTGCCGCAGCTGCTCTGGGCCGTGGAGGGGCTGCCCCGGTACGGCATGCACGCGCTGCAGCTGGCCGGGCTGGCGCTTTTGGGCTGGGCGGGCATGTCCATGCACGGGCTCAAGATGCTCGGCGTGACGCAACTGGTGAGCCTGCTGCGCCGCCGCCCGCCGGAAGAGGCGGACATGAGCAAGGACTTCACCAGCACCGGGGCCTACAATCTGGTGCGCCACCCCATGCACGCGGGCGGCATCCTGTTCCTGGCCATGCAGCCGAGCCTGACCTTGGGCGGCTTCGTCTTCGCGCTGTTCGGCTGCCTGTACATGGTCGTCGGCTCCCTGTTCGAGGAGCGCCGCCTCTCGCGCGAGCTCGGCCCGGTGTGGGCTGACTACGCCCGCCGCGTGCCCATGTTCGTGCCGCGCCGCCTGTGGGGGCAGGGGGGGCGTTGACCTGGACCGCAAAGGGGCATAATGGCCCGCCCGTGGGCGCGGCTGTTTGACCCGCCAGGAAATCGCCCCGACGGAGTACCCTTGGACAAGACCTTCCACATCGTCACTTTCGGTTGCCAGATGAACGTCGGCGATTCCGACTGGCTGGCCCGCGCCCTGGTGAGCCGGGGCTGGCGGCAAGTGCCGGAAGAGGACGCCTGGCTGTTCGTGGTCAACACCTGCAGCGTGCGCGACAAGCCCGAGCAGAAGGTCTACAGCGAGCTGGGGCGGCTGGCCGCGTTTGGTCGGGGCAAGCCCGGCCTCACTGCGGCCGTGGGCGGCTGCGTGGCCCAGCAGATCGGCCGCGGGTTCTTCGAGCGCTTTCCCTTCGTGCGCCTGGTCTTCGGGTCCGATGGCATCGCCGGCGCGCCGGACGCCCTGGACCAGCTGGCCGAGGACGCCAGAGCGCGCATCGCCCTGCTGGATTTCCTCGGGACTTATCCCGAGCGCGAAGACGTGCTGACCCTGTCCACCAAGACCCCCGAGCCCGCCTTCGACGTCGACGCGGGCGAGCCTGAGGCCGTGCCTGACGGCCATTCGGCCCAGGCTTTCGTGAACATCATGCAGGGCTGCGACAACTTTTGCGCCTACTGCATCGTGCCCTACACGCGCGGCCGCCAGAAATCGCGCTCCGCCGAGGCCGTTCTGGCCGAATGCCGCATCAGGGTGGAACAAGGCGCGCGGGAGATCACGCTGCTCGGCCAGAACGTCAACAGCTACGGCCTCGACGCGGGCGGTACGGGCGTGGGCTTTGCCGAGCTGCTGCGCCGGGTGGCGGCCCTTCCCGGCCTCCTGCGGCTGCGCTTCACCACGTCGCACCCCAAGGACATCGATCCCGCCGTGATCCGCGCCTTCGGCGAGCTTGAGAACCTCTGCCCGGCCCTGCACCTGCCGCTCCAGGCGGGTAGCGATGAGGTGCTCAGGCGCATGGGCCGCAAGTACGACCGCGCGCGCTATCTGGGCATCGTCGAGGCCCTGCGCCAGGCCCGGCCTGACATCGCCCTGACCACGGACTTGATCGTGGGCTTCCCCGGCGAAACCGAGGACGATTTTGCGCAAACCCTTGAGATGATGGAGCGCGTGCGCTTCGAGTCGAGCTTCTCCTTCCGCTATTCCGATCGCCCCGGCGTGGCCAGCCTGCGCATGAGCCCGAAGGTGCCGGACGAGATAGGCCAGGAGCGGTTGTTGCGCTTGCAGTCTTTGCAAAATGTCATTACTAAAGAAAGTCTAAAAGCGTTGGAAGGCTGCGAGGCCGACGTTCTGCTGGAGGCTCCGAGCCGCCGCCAGGACGAAGGCGCGCAATTCTGGCGCGGGCGCGATCCGGGTGGGCGCGTGGTCAACGTTCGCATGAGCGGGCCGCGCCTGCCAGGGGCCGGGGGAGACGCGGAGGCGTCCGGCCTGGCTCTTTGCGGACGCATGGTGCGCGCGCGCATCGTCGAGGCCAAGAACCATTCCCTGCTGGGGGAGGAGGTGGCCCCGCCATGGTAGAGATGAAGATTTTCGGCCTGGCCCTGGACGAGAAGGCCCAGTCCCCGGTGCTCATCCTGAAGGACGAGGCCAGGGATCTGGCCCTGCCCATCTGGATCGGCCCGGTGGAGGCCATGGCCATTTCGCTTGTGTTGAACGCCGTGGAGACGCCCCGGCCCATGACCCACGACCTGCTCGTGCGCGTGGTGGGCGGTCTGGGCGGCGTGATTACCGCCGTGGAGGTGGTCGCCCTGCGCGAGGGCACCTTCTACGCCGAGATCCTGGTGGCCCACGGGCCTGCCGGGGCCATGGAGCTCAAGCGCATCGACTGCCGCCCGTCCGATGCCATCGCCCTGGCGGTGCGCACGGGAGTGCCCATCCGCGTGGCCGAGAGCGTGCTGGCCGAGGCGGGAACGCGTACGCTGGACGGGGCCAAGGCCGAGTTTGGCGGGCCGGAGCGTGAGAAGTGGACCGAGGAGCTGGAAAAGCTCTCCACCGACGAGACAAAGTACAAAATGTGAGGCGGCAATGATCGACCTGCACATGCACACCACCTACAGCGACGGCGAGCTCATCCCCGCCGAGCTCATCCGTCGGGCCAAGGTCGCGGGCTACAAGGCCATGGCCATCACCGACCATGCCGACGCGAGCAACATCCAGTTCATCATCGAGAGCGTGCGCAAGCTCACCGATCCGTACTCCCATTTCTTCGACATGGACGTGCTGGCCGGGGTGGAGCTGACCCACGTGCCGCCTGCCCTCATGGCCGACTTCGCGCAGATGGCGCGCGACGCCGGGGCGCAGATCGTGGTCTGCCACGGCGAGACCGTGGTGGAGCCGGTGATCCAGGGGACCAACCTCGCGGCCATCGAGGCGCGGGTCGACGTGCTGGCCCACCCGGGGCTCATCACCGAGGTGGAGGTCAAGCTCGCGGCGGAGTTCGGCGTGGCGCTCGAGATCACCACCCGGCGCGGCCACAGCTACGCCAACGGCCACGTGGCGGCCATGGCGAGGCGCTTCGGGGCAAAGCTCGTCATCGACAACGACGCCCACGCCCCCGGCGATCTTGCCAGCGCGGAGATGCGCCAGAAGGTGGCCTTCGGCGCTGGGCTGACCCTTGAGGAATATCGACAGACCGAGGCCAACGCCTGGGAAATCGTGCAGCGCTGCCGCGGCAAGCGCTGAGGAACTTTTGCTGCAGACCGCGCCCCGGCCCGAAGGCCGACAGGCGCACACGCGGGCAGGCACGGCAGTTGCCGCCGCACGAGGAGGATGACGCGCATGATTCCTGAAACCGGCATACTGGGCATGATGCTCGGGGCCACCCTTGGAGTGCAGGCGGTGCTGGCGCTGCTGGTGCTCATGTCCGTGGGGAGCTGGTCCATCATCTTCACCAAGATCATCCTGTACAAGCGCACCCGGCGGCAGGTGACCAAGGGCTACACCCTGTTCAACGACGCCGAGGATCTCTCCGGCGGGCTGCAGGCCGTGAGCCGCGACGGCGACACCGCCCTGTCGCGGGTGGGGCTGCTCGCCGTGGGCGAGTTCCGCAAGCTGGAGAAGGCGGACATTGAGCGCGAGCGCAAGCGCATGCTGGTGAAGGACACCCTGCGCCGCGTGCTGCGCCAGGGCGTCAACGAGGAGATGAAGCGCCTGTCGAGCTCGCTCTCGTTCCTGGCCACCTGCGCCAACGCCGCGCCCTTCATCGGGCTGTTCGGCACGGTCTGGGGCATCATGCACGCGTTCCACTCCATCGGCCTGTCGCAGAGCGCCGCGCTGGCCACGGTCGCCCCCGGCATCTCCGAGGCACTGGTCACCACGGCCATCGGCCTTGTGGTCGCCATCCCGGCCACCATCGCCTACAACTACCTGCTGGCCCTGCTCGGCGAGGTGGAGACGGAGTTGGTGAACTACGCCGGAGCCTTCCTGAACCGCGTTGAGCGCGAGGTCTCCTGGGCCTCGAGCTCCAAGGGCTAGGAGGAACGCATGGGCGCTGCTGTGGGCAAAGGCCCGCGCGGCTACATGGCCGAGATCAACGTCACGCCCTTCGTGGACGTGATGCTGGTGCTCCTCATCATCTTCATGGTCACCGCGCCCATGCTGACCCAGGGCGTGGACGTGGACCTGCCCAAGACCAGAAGCGTGCGCACCCTGCCCGCGGGCAGCGACCACCTGGTGCTCTCGATCAAGAAGGACGGCGCGATCTACCTCGACGAGTACAACGTGCCCTTTGAGGACCTGCGCAACCATTTGCAGAACCTGGTGGTGTCGCAGAACAAGCAGTTGTACCTGCGCGCCGACAAGGACGTGGCCTACGGCGTGGTGGTCAAGGTCATGGGCGAGATCAAGAGCGTGGGCATCGAGAAGCTGGGCATCGTGGCCGAGTCTGCGGATGAGCAGAAGCCTGGCGACACGGCCAAGGCCAGTCCAAAAGCCCCGGCCAGCTAGGCCCGAGCGCGGAGATATCTGGTGCACGACACCCGGCAGACCACAGGATTCTTGCTTTCGCTGGCACTGCACGCGCTGCTTGTCGCAGCCGCGGTGTTCGGCGTGGGCAACAGCCTGAAGGTGGACATGGACAAGCCCATGTACACCGTTGATCTGGTGTCGCTCAATCCTTCCGAGGACCCTGCCGCCGGGGAAAAGGGCGAGGCCGCAGGCGCGCCCCCCACCGATGCCGCGACCGAGCAGCAGGACGCCTCCGCCGCGGCCATCCCACCGCCGCCCCAGGCCGAGAAGCTGAAGCCCGAGCCGCTGGTGCGCGACGATTCCAAGGCCATCAGCGAGAAGAAGGTTGAGGAAAAGAAGAAGCCGGAGAAGAAGGAAGAGAAGAAGGTCGAGACCCCGCCCCAGCCTGCGGAGAAGAAGCTTTCCCGCGAGGAGCTGCTGAAAGAGGCCCTCAAGGACGTGAAGCAGGACGTGGCGGAGAAGTCCAAGGACGCGGCCAAGAACGCTGCGGAGAAGGCCAAGGAGGCCAAGAAGAGTCAGGTTTCCGGCGCGCTGGAGGCCCTGCGCAAGTCGGAGGGCGGCAACATCTTCACCGCTGGCGGCACCGGCCCCGGCGGCGCCGGCGGCGGCAAGGGCACTGGCGCCGGGGGCACCGGCTCCGGCCTCATGAGCGTCTACGGCGACATAGTGAAGCAGATCATCAAGAAGAACTGGCGCTACCCGGCCTTCGGCACCGAGACCAACGTGGCCGTGGTGGTGGAGATCAACATCGACCAGCAGGGGAAGATCACCGGCTCTCGCGTGGCCACGCCCTCGGGCAAGCCGGATTTCGACGACTCGGCCTTGCGCGCCGTGCATGAGACCGAGAAGCTGCCGCCGCCGCGCACCAAGAGCCTGGACACCTTGCGCATAACCTTCAACCTGCAGGAGCTGCGGAAGTAATTCCCGGTCCGCAAAAAGCCATGAAAACAAAAATCTGGATACTGACCCTGCTTCTGGTGCTGGCCACCGGCGAGAGCGTCCGCGCCGCGGAGACCCTTTCCGTGGACATTTTCGGCCCCGGTCAGAGCCGCGTGAACATTCTGGTTCTGCCCGCGCGCGGGGCAGGCGGCCAGCCCGCCACCAACCTGGCGCGCAACTTCGGCGAGTACGTCAACGGCGACCTCGGCTTCCTGCCGTTCCTGCGCGTTGCCTACCTGAGCGAAGTGCTGGGCGGCGACCCGAGCAAGGGCGTCAAGGCCGAGGACATCGACTTCAAGCCGCTGCAGCTCTCGCGCATCGACTTGGTCATGACCATCAGCGGCGCGGGCCAGGACATCGAGGCGCGGGTCTACGAGACCTTCACGCGCAAGCTGCTGGTGGGCAAGGCCTACAGCCAGGTGGACCAGAGCGGCGTGGCGCACGTGGCGGACCGCTTCTGCGCCCAGCTCATGCGCGTGCTCACCGGCAAGAGCGGCTTCTTCGACTCCACCCTGGCCTTCTCCAAGAAGGTGGGCGGCGGCAAGGAGCTGTTCACGGCCTCGGCCCTCGGGCGCGGCCTGCAGCAGGTCACCCATGACGGCGGCTTCAACGTCAGCCCCTCCTGGTCCAAGGACGGCGGCAAGCTGGCCTACACCAACATCTCCGACCTGGGCCACCGCCTGGGCATCTGGGACCGAGGCTCGCGCGTGTCGCGGCTGCGCAGGTTCCCCGGCAACATCGCCATCAGCCCCACCTTCACCCCGGACGGCCAGATCGCCATCTCGCTGTCGCTCAACGGCCACCCGGACATCTACCTGCTGGACGCCGACTTCCGCCCCGGCAAGGCGCTGGCGCCCAGCTGGGCCATCGGCGTTTCGCCCTCGTTCGACCTCTCGGGCCGCAAGATGGTGTTCTGTTCCGGCCGACTGGGCGGCCCGCAGATCTTCCTGCTCAACCGCGACACCGGCGCGGTGGACCGCGTGACCTACGACGGCACCTACAACACCCGGCCTTCGCTCAGCCCTGACGGGCGCTTTGTGGTCTTCGCGCGGATGACCGGCGATGGCCACCGCATCTTCATCCGCGACCTTGTGGCGAACCAGGAGCGGCAGATCAGCTTCGGCCCCGGCAGCGACGAGGACCCCAGCTTTGATCCGGACGGCTACTTCGTGTCCTTCGCCTCCTCCCGCGGGGGCGGCACCAAGATCTACGTCACCACGCGCTACGGCGATCCGGCCAGGCTCATCCCCACCGGACCCGGCGACGCCATGGCCCCGGCCTGGGGCGTGGCCACGGCCTTGAATTAGGTGGAACAACATTGCCCTTGATTTTCCCAAAAAATAGGGGGAAGCTATAAGAATTGAGCAGGAAACTGTGTTAATGGAACAACACTTCGTACAATACGACGAGCACGCAAGTGCAGGAAAACAAAGGAGGAACAGATGAACGCCAAACGTATTTTCGGCCTTATGCTGCTGACCGTCATGCTGGTGTCTTTCGGCGCCGGTTGCGCCAAGAAAACCGCCGACTCCATGCCCGCCGGGGCCACCAAGGTGGAAATCACGGACAAGGACACCGATTGGCAGAAGCCGGCCGCGCCTGAGTCCCGCAGCCTGACCGAGGACGAGATCCGCGCCCAGCAGCGCGAGCAGGCCCAGCGCGAGCTCGGCAACATGATCTTCTTCGCCTTCGACTCCTTTGAGCTGACCCCCGAGAGCCGCGACGTGCTCACCTCCAAGGCCGAAACCTTGAAGAAGTATTCCCTGTTCAACATCGTCATCGAAGGTCACTGCGACGAGCGCGGCACCAGCGAGTACAACCTCGCCCTGGGCGAGCGCCGCGCCAAGGCCGCACAGCAGTTCCTGAACCAGCTGGGCATCGCCGACAGCCGCATGACCATCGTCAGCTACGGCAAGGAGCGCCCGCTTGATCCGGGCAAGGGCGAAGCCGCCTGGTCCAAGAACCGTCGCGACGAGTTCAAGATCCAGAACTAGTCGGCACCCGACGCGGCAAGACGACCGCCGTGGCCTTTTGGGCTGCGGCGGTTTTTTTGCGTCCTTTAGTCTGGCGGCTAAAGAAACAGGCGAATGGGAATGAAGGCGGCGGCGGCGAAAAGCCCGGCCACCAGGTCGTCGAGCATGATGCCCAGGCCGCCCGGCACGCTCTGTTCCACGGCGCGGATGGGCCAGGGCTTGAGGATGTCGAAGAGCCGGAACAGCCCGAAGAGAATCAGAAGCTCCCAGGGCGTCTGGGCCGTCCAGCTGGACGACCAGCCGAAGCCCGCGAACAGGTGGAACGGCGCGAAGGCCGTCCACTGGCCCAGGAGTTCGTCCACCACCACGCAGCCGGGGTCGGTCTCGCCCAGGATTTCCTCCGCGCGGGAGGCCGCCCACGCGCCCACCACGAGGATGCTCGCCAGCGCGCCCAGCCGCCAGGCCAGGGGCAGCGGGGTGAACAGCCAGGGCGCGAGGATCAGCGCCAGGGCCGAACCCCAGGTGCCAGGAGCGACGGGCATCCGGCCTGCAGGCCCCAGGGTGGCGATGGCGAGCGCCACACGGTCGACAAGCCCATCAGGGGCGAGAAATTGCGTGTCCTTGGCGGTCATGGCGGGCCTCCTGTCAGATTGTGGCGGTCAGGATCATGCGGTCAGGGCTTGCAGGCATGCAGCAGGAACTGCGGATAGTCGCGGATGGCGCCAGCCGCGTCGGGCTTGCGGATGGTGTGGTGCTGGAGGGTTGACTGGACGCGCAGGCCGCACGACTCCAAAAGAGGCTTCAGCGCGTCGGGGTCGAAGCCGTTGTGCTGGACCGTCTCCGCGCCGTGGAAGCTGCCGTCCTCGGCCATCAGGTCGGCGAGGAGGACCTGCGCGCCGGGCGCGCACAGCCGGGCGAGCTGGGCCAGCACCGGGGGGATGTCGGCGATGTGGTGCAGGGCGTTCAGTGAGATCACGAGGTCGAAGGAGGCCTCGGGCAGGGCCAGATCCGTCAGCTCGCCCACGTGCACGGCCACGTTGCCCAGGCCCTGGCTGGCGATCTTGGCGCGCAGCACCTGGGCCATGGCGGGCGAGGTGTCCACCATGTCCACCCTGCGGGCGGCGCACGCGAACAGCAGGCCGAGCAGCCCGGTGCCGCAGCCGAAGTCCAGCACGTTTCCGCTGGCGGCGGCCCCGGCCAGGGGCAGGGCGGCATGGAAAAAAGCCCGGGCCACGGCCACGCGCACAGGGTTGTCGTCCCAGGCGGCGGCCTTGTCGGCAAAAGCGTCGGTCATGGTGTCTCCTGGCGCAAGGGCAACGCGCTCAGAGCATTCTATCTCGCCGCGATGAGGCCCTTGTCAAGCAGATGCCGCGCGCACTCGGCCACAGGCAGGCCCACCACGTTGGTGTACGAGCCGCAGACGCGCTCCACCAGGAACGCGCCCAGGCCCTGGATGGCGTACGCCCCGGCCTTGTCCGCGGGTTCGCCCGTGGCGATGTAGGCGGCGAGCTCCTCGCGGGTGCTTGCGCGCATGGCGACCTCGGTCACCTCCGCGAAGCAGAGGGGCTCCTCTTGCCCGGGCAGGGCGAGGCAGCAGCCGGTGACGACCTGGTGCGCCCGGCCCGAGAGCAGGGTCAGCATGCGCAGGGCGTCGGCCTCGTCCGCGGGCTTGCCGAGAATCTGGGCGGGCGCCGCCTCGCTGGCGGGCAGCACGACGATGGTGTCCGCGCCGAGCACGGCGCACTCCGGGTACAGCACGGCCACGTCCAGGGTCTTCATGCGGGCCATGCGCTTGGCGTAGTCGCAAGGCTCCTCCAGGGGCAGGGGCGGCGGCTCGGGTGCGTTGCTCGGGCAGATTTCCAGCGCCAGGCCGAGCGAGCCCAGCAGGTCGCGGCGGCGCGGAGAGTTTGAGGCCAGCACCAGGGCCGAAAGCGTGCGGTAGGCGCCCAGGGGCGCATCGGAAAGATATGCGTTTGTCATGCGGGGGCTTGTGACTCCATTTGCGGTTCGAGTCAATCCGCCGTGGGCGCTTGCCTGAGCACGCGCGGCAAGGCCTGGGCCACGGTGGCCGGGGCGAAGCCAAGGGACACGGCGCGGCCGCTTGAGAGCGACACGTCGCGCGGGCGCGGTGCGGCCATGGGCACATCGGCCTGGCGCGTGGGCACAAGCGTAAGCTCCGGTGCGACATGGGCACCGGGGCCGGGCGCGCGCAGGGCCTCCTTGAGCTTTTGTCCGAACTCCAGGCGCGAGAGCCTCTCCGGCCCGCCCAGGTGCAGGATGCCCCTGGCCCCGCGCTCAAGCATCAGCACCAAACCGCGGGCCACGTCGGCGGCGTCGGCTGGCGAGCGGAACTCGTCCTCGAACAGGCGCAGGGGCTCGCCGCGTTTCGCGCAGGCCAGGAAGCCGTCCAGGAAGCACGTTGCGCCGGGCTCGGAGCGGCCGAACATGAGCGGCAGGCGGCAGACCAGCCCGCCCTCGGGGTGGCGCGCCAGCACGGCCTGCTCGGCCAGCGCCTTGTGCTCGCCGTAGAGCGATACCGGGGAGGGGGGCGCGTCCTCGGCGTAGAGGCTGCCCTGGCCGTCGAACACGAGGTCCGTGGAGGTGAAGGCCAGGGGCAGGCCCGCTTGCGCGCAAAGGTCGGCCAGGACCGTGGTGGCCTCCACGTTCACCCGGCGCGAGAGCTCCGGCTGCTGCTGGCACTGGTTGGGATTGGACAGGGCGGCGGCGTGGACGACGGCGTCGAAGCGCCCGGCCCGGAGCAGCTCGGCCACGGCGCGGGCGTCGGTCAAGTCGAGCTGCCTGGCGCAGACTCCCGGCTGGCGGACCTCTCGCGATTGGCACAGGCCGGTTATCTCATGTTCTCCCGCAAGCTCTCGGCAGAAGATCCCGCCAAGAAAACCGCTGGCCCCGGTGAGCAGGATGCGCATGGTTCACCTCCGGCCCGGAGCATAGCCTGGAGCGCGCCTTTTGGGAACGCCGGAGTTTTGGCGCTTCCGCCGCCCGGTCCTTGCGCTGCCGGAAATAACGCTGTCGATGCAGTGTATTACAGTCTTGGCAGACAATTTGCTTGGATGTCATCGCCGACCCTCGGAACATCCCAGGGCGGAAGCCGATGCGAGGTGCGCATGAACAGACGCGAGAGGCACAGCGGACATGGTCCGGGAAGAACGGGGATTCTAGCGGGCGGCGGAAATTTCGCCGACTGGGCGGTCCCCTGGTCGGACCTGATGATGATCATGTTCGTGGTCTTCGCCGCGCTGTTCATCTATTCCAGCACCCACAAGGACCAGAGCCCGCCGCCGCGTCAGCCCGTCGCGGAGACCAAGGCCCCCACCGATCCCATGCAGGCCTTCCTGGGCCAGCTCGAGGATCCCGTTCGCGGGGGCAAGGCCTTTCAGGACATAGCCGGCCAGGCGAAGCGCGAGACCTACTACCAGTCGGACAACCTCGGCATCTCCGTGGTGCGCGAGACCGACCGCCAGGTGCGCGTGTTTCTGCGCGGAGACCTGTTCTTCGCGCCCGGCGGGGCCGACCTCGCGCAGAACAGCGCGCCTTATCTGGCCCGCATTGCCGAGATCCTGCGCGTGAGCAGCGGGGCCGTGCTCGTGGTTGGCCATGCAGCCGAGGGCGAGGCGGGCGGCAAGGACGGCGGCGAGGCGGAGAGCCTGGGGCTTTCTGCCCGCAGGGCCGCCAGCGTGGCAGAATATTTCATCCGTACGGCGAAACTCGATGCAAAGCGCTTCCTCGTCACCGGGCGCGGCTCGTTCCAGCCTGAGGTCCCGACCTCGGCGGAAGACGCGGGCAGGCGAAACCGGCGGGTGGAAGTGCTCGTCTTGACTGACATGTAAGGGGGATTGTTATGAGCAAGCGCAACATGCTGGGCGTCGGCCTGTGCACGGCCATCTTCATCGGCGGGTTCTGGATGAGCGGCGGTCTGGCCGTGTATTGGAACATGGCGGCCTTCCTCATCGTGGTGGCCGGGCTCTTCGCGGCCCTGTTCATGAGCTACCCCTTCGAGCGCATCCGGACCGCCTTCCTGGTGGCCCGCAGCTGCTACACGAGAAAGCAGCCCACGCCGGACGACATCGTGCGCGTGCTGCTGGAACTTTCGGTGAAGTCGCGCGTGGAGGGCGTCCTGTCCCTCGAGGCCATCCGTCAGAAGATTGGCGACGAATTCCTGCGCGGCGCCGTGGCCTTCCTGGTGGACAACTACAAGGAGCGCGACATCCGTGAATTCCTGAACACGGAGATGAGCTTCTTCCAGGACCGCCGCCAGCAGAGCGAGCGCGTGTTCCAGACCATGGCCAAGGCCGCCCCGGCTTTCGGCGTGGCGGGCAGCGTCATCGGCCTCATCGGCATGCTCTCCGGCATCAACGACACCCAGGCCCTGGTTTCGAGCATCCCCGTGGCCTTCATCTCGACCCTTTACGGCGTGGTCATCTCGAACCTCATCCTGGCGCCCATCGCCGAGAGCATCAACTTCAACACCAATGCCGAGATGCTGAACCAGAAGCTCATCATGGAGGGCATCATCGCCATCGCCAAGGAGCAGAATTCGCACCGGCTGGAAAAGAAGCTCACGAGCTTCCTCTCTCCGGACGAGCGCACGGGCAAGACCGAGCTGTTGCGGGCCATCACCAAGAAGTACATCACCCGGCAGCGCGCTGCCAACGAACGCGCGGCCAACGAACACCGCGAGGCCAGCGAGCCCAAGCCCTTCAACGATGCAGTGCCCATGCCGCAGCCAATGGAGATGCCCTCGCCCGGGCACCTGCGGATGTCGCCGCTGGCGCGGGCCGTGTAGCATTCTTTACAGCGCACGCAGAATGGGGGGGGAGCTTGGCTCCCCCCTTTGTCTTTTTCCTCATCTTCTGCTAGCTTAATATAGGTGTTCAACGCTGAACGGGTTGGCGCGACTATCCTCAACGTGACCACGCGGGGCGCATGCAGCGGATTCTTGCAGCGGACATAGGCGGCACCTACAGCCGTTTTGGTTTCTTCGAGCTTCTCGGAGAGGCTGATGAGCCGCGTCTTCTGAGCATCGCCCGCTTGCCGACCCAGGAATCCGAGTCCCTGCATGCCCTGCTGGAACTTCTCTTTTCTGAGCAGAGGCCCTTTGCCGCCTCCTCCTGCGACCTGGCCGTGCTGGCAGTCCCCGGGCCGGTGCAGGGGCGCTTTTGCCGCCCGCCGAACATCAAGTGGAACATCGACCTGTACGACATCACCAAAGTCGGGCTTGGGCGCGGTGCGCTGCTGAACGACTTCGCAGCCCAGGCCTTCGCCAGCCGCAGCCGCGCCGTGCGCGATGCCCGCGTGCTGCAGGCCAGCCGCTCCGATGCCCGCCTCGTCGTGGGGGGTGCCGTGGCGGTCATCGGCGCGGGAACGGGGCTTGGCCACTGCGCCCTGGTGCCGGACGGGCGCAATGGTTTCCTGGCCGTGCCCTCCGAGGCCGGACACGTGGCTTTCCCCTTCGTGGGCGACAACGAGCACGCCTACGGGGAATATGTCCGCCGCGCCACTGGTCTGGCCTACTGCCATGGCGACGCCGTGGTTTCCGGGTCCGGGCTTTCCCGCCTGCACGCGTTTCTCGCCGGCGAGGTGCTGACCCCGGCGATGCTGGCGCCGCGCCTGCCAAACTTTCCGCACACGGTGGAATGGTTCGCCCGCTTCTATGCCCGCGCGGCCCGCAACTACGCCCTGTCCGTGCTGGCCCTGGGCGGGGTCTACCTCTGTGGCGGCGTGGCGGCCAAGAATCCCATCCTGGTGGAGCACCCCGCCTTCATGGAGGAGTTCCGGCTCTCGCCCTCGCACCACGACCTGCTCTCCGGCCTGCCGGTGATGCTGAACATCAACGAGGATTCCGGCGTGTTCGGCGCGGCCATCTTCGGCTCGCAGCGCCTGCGCCGCCGGGCCTAGGTTTTCCGACGCCCCGCAACGCCGTAGCGGGGCCGCTTCACGCTTGGGCTTGCCTCTGCCCGTGCTCTCGGCTATAGGTCGGCCCTCCAAGAAGGGGCGCCTGGTGGACCAGAAACCTTACGACAAGATCTATCCCGTCTCCTGGGAGCAACTGCACCGCGACTGCCGGGCTCTCTCCTGGCGACTCATGGAGCGCGGGCCGTTCAGGGGCATCCACGCCATCACCCGCGGCGGCCTTGTACCCGCGGCCATCCTCGCGCGTGAGCTCGACATCCGGCACATCGACACCATCTGCGTCTCAAGCTATGACTGGCAGGAGCGCGGTGAAGCCTGCCTGCTCGGCAGCCGCCCCGAGGGCGACGGCGACGGCTGGCTGCTGGTGGATGACCTGGTGGACACGGGACGCACGGCGCGCATGGTGCGCGAGATGCTGCCCAAGGCGCATTTCGCCACGGTGTACGCCAAGCCCGAAGGCCGTCCCCTGGTGGACACCTTCATCACCGAAGTCAGTCAGGACACCTGGATTCTGTTTCCCTGGGACGCGGGCGCGCAGTTCGTGCCGCCCATCGCCAAGATCAAGGAGTAGGGGCGCTCAGGCCTCACGTGGACTATACGGCCCGACGAACAGTGCGGGCCGCCGGCTGTATATACTGAACTCGGCCGCCCTGGCCGCTTCCGGGGCACACCAGAATGGAGGATTTCATGAAAAAGCTGTTGCGGAGCGTTGGCGCATGTGCGCTGTCCCTGGCCCTGGGCCTGACCCTTGTCTTGACCGGCTGCGAGAAGGCCGCCGAGAAGCCTGCCGAGAAGGCCGCTCCGGCCGCCGAAGGCCCCAAGACCGGCGAACTCAAGGTCGGCTTCGTGTACACCTCGCCCGTGGGCGACGCGGGCTACTCCTGGGCGCATGACCAGGGCCGCATGGCCATCGAGGCGCTGCCGGACGTCAAGGCCTCCATCGTCGAGGCCGTGAAGGAAGGCGCGGACGCCGAGCGCGTCATCGAGAACATGGCCCGCAGCGGCTATGACCTGATCTTCACCACCAGCTTTGGGTTCATGGACCCGACCATGAAGGTGGCCAAGGACTTCCCGAAGGTCAAGTTCATGCACTGCTCCGGCTTCAAGGCCGGTGAGAACGTCTCCAACTACTTCGGCCGCATCTACCAGGCGCGCTACCTCACCGGCATGGTGGCCGGCTCCATGACCAAGAGCAACATCATCGGCTACGTGGCCGCCTTCCCGATCCCCGAGGTCATCCGCGGCATCAACGCCTTCACCCTTGGCGCGCGCAGCGTGAACCCCAAGGCCCAGGTGCGCGTGGTCTGGACCAAGACCTGGTTCGACCCGGCCCTGGAGAAGGACGCCGCCATCAGCCTGCTTGACGTGAACGCCGACGTCATCGCCCAGCACCAGGACTCCCCCGGCCCGCAGGAGGCCGCCCAGCAGCGCGGCAAGTACTCCATCGGCTACAACTCCGACATGGCCAAGTTCGCGCCCAAGGCGCACCTGACCTCGGCCGTGTGGAACTGGGCTCCGCTGTATGAGGCCATCGTGAAGGAAGTTCGCGAGGGCAAGTGGACCGGCAACCGTTCCATTTGGTGGGGCATGGACAAGGGCATCGTGGACATCGCGCCCTTCGGCCCCATGGTCCCCAAGGCGGTCGCCGACAAGGTCCTGGCCAAGAAGGCCGAGCTGGTCAAGGGCGAGGACAAGATCTTCGTCGGCCCCATCAAGGACCAGGGCGGCAAGATCAAGATTGCCGACGGCGTCAAGGCCGAGGACAAGGAACTGCTCGGCATGACGTGGTTTGTTGAAGGCGTCGTCGGCAGCGTGCAGTAGCCGAAAGGAGACAGATGCTCCTGACCTTGCACAAACGCGAAGAAGCTTTGGGCCGGGGCGCACCGGTGGTCTACCTGTGCGCCCTGGCCCTGTCTCTTTGCGTATGCGCGCTCATGCTCGCCCTGGCCGGAAAGCCCGCCCTGGGTGGCCTTGCAGTGCTCTTCCGGGGGGCCTTTGGCCAGACCCACGCCCTGCTCGACGCGCTCCTGAAGGCCATCCCCATCTTCCTTTGCTCCCTTGGGGTGGCCTTGTCCTTCCGCATGCAGATATGGAACATCGGCGCCGAGGGCCAGTTCGCCCTGGGCGCGGTGGGCGCCACCTGGGCCGCGCTCACCTTCGGCGGGCAGCCGGCGGTGGTGTTGATGCCGCTCATGCTGCTCTCGGCGCTCATCCTGGGCGCGCTCTGGGGGCTCATCCCCGCCTGGCTGCGCCTGCGCCTTGGCGTGAACGAGATCATCTCCTCGCTCATGCTCAACTATGTCGGCATCCTGGTGCTGGAATACCTTGTGTTCGGCGCGTGGAAGGATCCCCTGAGCTTCGGCTTCCCCATGAGTCCTGAGTTCCCCCCTGCCGCGCAGCTCTCGCGCATCTGGCCCGGGGTGCTCGGAAAACTGCACTGGGGCCTGCTGGCCTGTCCCCTCGCGGGCGTGGCCTACAGCGTTTTTCTCAACCGCACGCGCCTGGGCTTCGAGCTGGCCGCCTGCGGCGAGGGCGAGCGCGTGGCCCGCTACGCGCGGCTGCCCTACGGGTTCCTGGTCCTGCTGGTCATGGGGCTGGGCGGGGCACTGGCCGGACTGGCCGGGAGCATCGAGACCTCGGCCACCCTCGGCCGCCTCCAGCCGACCCTGATGGTGGGCTACGGCTACACGGCCATCGTGGTGGCCTGGCTGGCGCGGCTCAAGCCCTGGCCCATCGCCTTCACGGCCTTTCTGCTGGCGGCGCTGCGCGTGGGCGTGGAGGCCATGCAGCTGGAGCTCCAGATACCGGCGGCTTTCGGCCAGATCATGGAGGGCGCCATCCTGCTCTGCGTGCTGGCCGGGCAGTTTTTCCTGACATATTCCGTGAGCTTGAAGCGCGCACGTCCGGCGGCGCCCAAGGCTTCGCCCCAGCCCGAGGAGGCCCAGGCATGAGCCCGGAACTCATCATCGCGCTGCTGGCGGCCACGGTGCAGGCCGGCACGCCCATCCTGTACGCCACCCTGGGCGAGATCATCTCCGAACGCGCCGGTGTGCTCAACCTGGGCGTGGAGGGCATCATGGCCCTGTCGTCCTTCGCCGGGTTCATGGCCTGCCACCTGACCGGATCGGCCTGGCTGGGCCTTGCCGTCGGAGGGCTGGCCGGGGCGCTTTTGGCCGGGCTGCACGGCGTGGTTTGCCAGGTGTTCCTGGGCAACCAGGTGGTCTCGGGCCTGGCGCTGACCATCTTCGGCGTGGGTTTGTGCAACTTCCTGGGCACCCCGTACATCGGCCAGTCCACGGACGGCTTCCACCAGTTCGCCGTGCCGCTGCTTGCGGACATCCCGCTGCTGGGCGCCATATTCTTCCGCCAGGACGCCCTGGTCTACCTGTCCTATCTCGCGCCCGTGGCGGTGTGGTTTCTGCTTTGGCGCACCAGCTTCGGCCTGGGCCTGCGCGCCGCGGGCGAAATGCCGGACGCCGCCTCCGCCGCAGGGCGGAACCCGCAGCGGTTGCGGTTCTCGGGCGTGCTGCTGGGCGGGCTGCTGTGCGGCCTGGGCGGGGCATACCTGTCCCTGGCGCACACCCACTTGTGGACAACCGGCCTGTCCGGCGGGCGCGGCTGGGTGGCCGTGGCACTGGTGATCTTCGCCTTCTGGCGTCCTGGCCGGGCCGTGGCCGGAGCGTATCTCTTCGGCGGGGTCATGGCCTTCCAGCTCAGGCTGCAGGCCTCCGGCACCAACGTGCCCTCGTCGCTCCTGCTCATGCTGCCCTACGTGCTGACCATCGTGGTGCTGGTGTTCTCGGCCGCGCGGGCCAGGAGCGCCCGCAAGAACGGCCCGACCGCGAGAAATTCCGCGGCTCCGGCGGCCCTTGGCGTGAACATCGAGCCGGTGGGGTAGGCCGTGAGCGAGGCCATGCGCAACTCTCTTGATCTGCATGATCCGGACATCGGCCCTGTGGACGTGCTGCCCCTGGTGCGCCTGGCGGGCGTGACCAAGCGCTTCGGTCACGTGGTGGCCAACGACTGCATCAGCCTGTCCATCATGCCCGGGCGCATCAAGGCGCTGCTGGGAGAGAACGGCGCGGGCAAGAGCACCCTGATGGCCATGCTGGCCGGGCGCTTCATGCCCGACGAGGGCCACATCGAGGTGGCCGGGAAGCGCATGGCCTTCTCGTCCTCGCGACAGGCCATCGCGGCGGGCATCGGCATGGTCTACCAGCATTTCATGCTCGTGGAGGACATGAGCGTGGCCGAGAACGTGCTCCTGGGACAGGAGGGAGGCTTCGTCCTTGATCCCAAGGCCATGCGGGCCACTGTGGCCGAGCTGGCCGCGCGCTTCGGGCTGGCCATCGACCCGGCGGCCCGCGTGGGCGACCTGTCCATGGGCGAGCGCCAGCGCGTGGAGATTCTGAAGCTGCTGCACCGCAAGAGCCATGTGCTGATTTTCGACGAGCCCACGGCGGTGCTCACCCCAGGGGAGACCGAGGCGCTGTTCGAGGCCCTGCGAAACATGAGCGCCCAGGGCAAGGCCATCGTGTTCATCTCCCACAAGCTGGAGGAGGTGCTCTCCGTGGCGGACGAGATCGCCGTGCTGCGCAAGGGGCGCATCGAGGGCGAGTTCCTGGCCTCGGAGGTGTCCTCCCCGGCGGACCTGGCCCGGCGCATGGTCGGGCGCGACGTGCTCCTCACCGTGGAGCGCGAACCTGTGGAGCCCGGTCCCCTGGTGCTTTCCGTGCGCAACCTGTCCATGCAGGGCGCGGGCGGCGCGCTCTTGGACGATGTGAGCTTCGACCTGCGCCAGGGCGAGGTGCTGGGCGTGCTGGGCGTGGGCGGAAACGGCCAGCAGCAGCTGGTGGAGACCGTCTGCGGCCTCATTCGGCCAGAGAGCGGGCAGCTCGATCTTTTGGGCCACAACTGGGACAAGTTTTACGAGCACCACGACTGGGACGGCGCGTTGGCCTGGGTGCCGGAGGACCGCTCCGGGCTTGCCACCTGCCGTGCGCTGGACCTGACGGACAACCTGCTCCTGACCACGCGGGAGGGCTTCTCGCGCGGGATATGGCTGGACCGGGCCCGCGCGCGCAAGGCCGCGCAAGAGATTGTGCTCGCGCACAACGTGCAGCCCGGCCGCATCGATCTGCAGGCCTGGCAGCTCTCCGGCGGCAATTTGCAGAAGTTCGTCCTTGGCCGCGAGATGCGCCGCCATCCCCGCCTGCTGGTGGCCGAACAGCCCACCCAGGGGCTCGACATCGCGGCCACCGAGGCCGTGTGGCAGCTCCTGCTCAAGGCCCGCCAGAGCACGGGCGTGCTGCTGGTCACCGGTGACCTGACCGAGGCGCTGCTTTTGTCCGACCGCATCCTGGTCCTGTACCGGGGGCGCGTCATGGGGCTGTTCCCGGCCTCGGACAAGGCTCAGGTGGAGCGCATCGGCTCCATGATGGCCGGGCTGTCCTGAAGCCGAGACTGGCATGATCGCTCGCGCCTTAGCCATCTCCGCTTATGCCGACGCCGATCGCCAGGGCATGCTCGACCTCATCTGCACCATCCAGCGAAACGAATTCGCGTTGCCCATAACGGCTGCGGACCAACCCGACCTGCTGGACGCGCCGGGCTTCTACCGCCGTGGCTGTGGCGATTTCTGGGTGGCTCGGGCTGGCGGGGAGGTGGTCGGCAGCATCGCGCTTCTGGATATCGGGAACGGGCAGGGCGCGTTACGGAAAATGTTCGTTCGGCGGGACTGGCGCCGAGGCTATTCCTCAGCTCCTGAACTAGGCGGCGCGGGCGTTGCCTTCTCGCTGCTGCACACGCTGCTGAAGCATGCCGCGGCGAGCGGACTGCGCGACATCTTTCTTGGCACCACCACACGGTTTCAGGCCGCGCACCGTTTTTACGAAAAGAACGGTTTTGAGCGCATCGACAAGATCGCGCTGCCGGAGTCCTTTCCGGTCATGGCCGTGGACAGCGTATTCTACTGGAAGCGCTTGTGAACGCTACTTGCGCTGCTGCTCCAGCCGGTCCTGGTCGGCCCGGGCGGTCTTGATGCGCCAAAGGGCCGCGGCGATCTCCGGCACGGGCTTGGGCGAGCGGCTCTGGGCCAGGGCGTAGAAGCCCTCGGCCTGGTCGAAGTCGTCCTGGAGTTCCGCGCATACGCCCGACAGGTAGGGCAGGGCGTACCCCGCTTCGTATCCGCTGGCGGCAGCGCGCCAGAGCTCGCAGGCCTTGCCGGGTTGCCGGGCCTTGGCGAAGTCCACCCCGCGCGCGATCTCGGCCTTGACCTGCGAGGTCATGCCGGAGTCGTCGTCGGTCAGCAGCGGGATGTCCATGGTCACCACATGCGGGGAGACGTGGTCGCGGAAGCGCGCGATGGCCTTGGCGCGAGCGGAGGAGAGCAGGCTTTCGCCGCTGGCTGGCCCGCCCCGGTCATGGCAGGCGCTGCTCTGCCCGGACTCCGTGAACTCCTGGGTCAGAAGCACGGCTCCCGTGTCCTTGTCGACCACGCGGGGCGTGAAGCTGAACCGGGCCACCCGCCGGGTGCAGGGGATGTTCCTGTTGGCCCAGAGCACGCAGGTGCCCTTGGCGTCCTCGGCCACGCACTCCTTGCGCTTTTCGGTGTAGCGGTTGTCTGTCCAGCCGTTGTGGGCCACGCTGCCTTGTACCGTACCTTCCGAACCGTAGCGGATGGGCCGGGCCGTGGGCTTGCTGGTGCTCAGCCACTGCATGGGCTTGCCCAGGCCGCCTGCCGGAGCGTTGGCGCCGACCAGGGTGAAGTAGGGCCGACCTTCCACCACCACCGAGGCCAGGGCATTTTCCACCGCAGCGCGGACCTGGCCCGTGGCGTCGTTGTCAAAGGCGACCACCTTGAGGCGCGTGAGCCGTGCGACCTCCTCCGCCGGGGCGGGGGCGAGCACCTGCTTCTGGACCGTGGGCGCGGCGCACGCGCAGAGCTGGAGCAGGCAGCAGAAAAGCAGGGGGAGTCGGCGCACGGTCATCCTCCGTCAAAGGGGCTTGGGGCGTCAGGTGGGCTAGAGCATGTAGGCGCGGGCCACCCGGAACACGTCGTCGTAGGAGAGCCCGGCCTTGATGGCCAGGCACAGCTGGGTGGCCATGTCCATCTTGCGGCGCGTGGCCAGAAGCGCGGCGTCGCGGATGCTCGCCAGGTGCTGCGACACGAACTCTGCCTCGAAGCCGTCCGCGCAGAGCGACAGGCCCTCGGCGAAGAATCCGGCGCGCAGGTGCGGCAGGAAGTCGTTCAGGGCCTGCTTGCCGCTTCTGCGCGTGCTGATGGCGTAAAACAGCAGCTTCACCACCAGGCGGTCGTCCTTGAGCTTGTGGTCCACGCCGAGCAGGGTGGGCAGGTCCGCGTCCTTCTGCGCCACGGTGGTCATGAGCGCCGTGGCCAGCTCAAAGGTGCGCGGCTCGTGGAAGGGCGAAGTGCTGACCAGCGCGTTGAGCCCGAGCAGCGTCAGGCGCGGGTTTTCCGAAGCGGCCAGGCCGGTGAGCGCCCGGCGCATCATCTCCATGCGGCGGCGGAATTCTGTCAGGAGCACCCCGCGCTTGGCCTTGGCCAGGGTCAGTGCCAGTTCCGGCGAAAAGCCCGCCTGGGCGGTGTCGAGCAGGTGGCGCACAAAGGGCTCGGAGGTGTTCTCGGCCTCGATGGCCAGCAGCGAGAGGTCTTTCTTCGTGTCCAGTAGCTTTTTGATGGAGAGCCAGTAGGCGGCCAGGGCCTCCACAGGCATCTCAAGTATGTCCAGTTCCTTGTGCGCGTCCATGCTGCTTCTCCGTCGTGGCCGAGGCCATGTTTCCGGGCCTTTCGTCTTGGCCGATGTGCTGGGCCGATCATCCGGGGTTGACGCGGGCCGGAAAAAGTCAGAGGTTCCGGCTGGCCGGAGGCGACCCTAGCGTATTTTTCCGCGGGAAACAAACACGCGTTGCCAGCGCGGCCTGCAAGCCAGGACGCTCCGCACCTGCCCAGTTATCGAGGAGGCGCACATGCTCGAATATCCGGTGATCAACCCCATCGCTCTCCAGATCGGCCCGCTGGCCGCTCGCTGGTACGGCATCATGTACGCCGTGGGCTTTTCCGCCGCATGGTTTCTGGCGCGCCGCCGCGCGGCCCGGCCCGGCTCCGGCTGGACCGCCAACCAGGTGGACGACCTCATTACCTGGGCCGTGGCGGGCGTGGTGCTGGGCGGGCGCATCGGCTACGTGCTGTTCTACGACCTGTCCTATTACCTGAGCAACCCCGAGCAGATCCTCTCCATCTGGCGGGGTGGCATGAGCTTCCACGGCGGGGCGGCGGGGGTGATCCTGGTGGCCTGGCTGTATGGCCGCAGCATCGGCAAGTCCCTGCTGGAGGTGGGCGACTTCGTGGCGCCGCTGGTGCCGCCGGGGCTGCTCGCCGGTCGGCTCGGAAACTTCATCAACGGCGAGCTTTGGGGCCGCGTCACCGATGCGCCCTGGGCCATGGTCTTCCCCACGGGCGGGCCGCTGCCGCGCCATCCCTCGCAGCTCTACGAGGCCGCGCTGGAGGGCCTGGCCCTGTTCGTCATCCTGTGGGCGTACTCGACCAGGCCGAGAAAGGCCGGCGCCGTGGGCGGGCTGTTTCTGATCGGCTACGGGGCCTTCCGCTTTTCCGTGGAGTTCTTCCGGCAGCCGGACGCCCAGCTGGGCTTTGTGGCCATGGGCTGGATGAGCATGGGCCAGGTGCTGTGCCTGCCCATGATAGCCCTTGGGCTTTTCCTGATGCTGCGCAAGGGGGCCGCCGCGGCCTGAAACTTTAAAGGCTTTTGGCTTGGCGCCCCACGCTGCCGGTCAGGTACTGCCGGGGCGTGGCCCCCGTGAATTCCCTGAAGATGCGCGAAAAGTGGCTCTGGTCGGCGAACCCGGCGTCCAGGGCGGTCTGGCTGATGGGAGCGCCCCCGGCCAGCAGCCGCTTGGCGTGCTCCACGGCCTGCTGAATCTGATAGGCGTGCGGCGGCAGGCCCGTTGCGGCCTTGAACACCCGCAGGAAGTGGTGCGGCGAGAGTCCGGCGGACTGCGCCAGTTCGCCCAGCGGCACAAAAATCCCCACATTTGCGGCCAGCCGCTTCCGTGCCTTGGCCACGGCAGGGTTTTCGGCCCTGCTTCCGTCTGACTGGCCTGGCCGAATGGCGTGGCGCGCGACCAGCAGGCGCAGGGCGCTCAGGAGCAGCGCCTGCCTGTCCCCGGCGCCCGCGCCCTGGAACAGCGCGGCGAACAGCTGGCCAAAGAGGGCGAAGAGGCCTGGGTCGTCCAGCACGGGCTTGGCGAAGCGCGGCGGAGCGTTGTCCGGGGACGCCCCGGCGAGCCAGCCCGGCGCGAGGTAGAACATGCGGTAGGAGATGCCCGAGGCCGTGTCCGGGTTGCAGGCGTGGGGTAAGCCCGGGCCGATGACCACCAGTTGCCCTGCGCTCGCGGCGTAAGACGCGCCGCAGAGGGTGAAGCGCGTGCTGCCAGACTCGACCAGGCCCACGGACCAACTCTCGTGGGTGTGGGTGCGGAAGGCCTGGCTCGTGTAGCTGGAGGCGCGCGCCTCGACGCCAGGAAGGCTCTGGTCGCGCCAGAACCGGACATCAGCGTGGGTCGGGACGCTCGACATGGGGAAAAGCCCTTGGCGGGACGGGGCTATTGCCAGCCGCCGCCATGCTTGGAGCTGTAGATGATGCGGTTGGACTTCTCGGAAACGCGCACGAACTGGCCCTTGCGGCAGGCTTCCGGGGCCTGGGCGATGCTCTCAAGGATGTGCTCCTTGTAGATGACGCTGCCCACGTAATAATTGGGGTTGCTCTCGCTGCGGCGCACCTGGCAGACGATGCCCTCCACGTCGATGGCCTTGTAGGACGCGCGGTACTGGTTCTTGCCGTGCTTCTGCACCTGCATGCTGTGCCTGCCGCCGATGATGTTGGCGTTCATGCGGTGCATCTGCTCGGTGGCGAACTGCGTGAAGCGCTCATGCTCGCGGGCCAGGAGCTGGTCCATGTAGACGGGCGCGGTGGCTTGAAGCGGCAGGGCGCTCTCAAGCTGGTTTCCCGACTGGGAGGGCGTGTCGGGCAGCGTGAGGAAAGGCTCCACGGCCAGGGCCTGCGGGGCCATGGCCAGGAAGAGCAGGGGCGCGGTCAGGAAGGTTTTCAAGCGCATCAAGGAACTCCGGAAGGTCCGGCTGGCTGCGGAACATGTGTCCCGCAGCCAGCGGACGATAATGGACTTGCTTACTTGCTCAGGATCTCGACGCGGCGGTTCAGGTGACGGCCTTCGGCGGTCTTGTTGTCAAACTTGGGGGCGAGCTTGCCCATGCCCTTGGGGGCGAGCTTGGAGCCGTCGAAGCCCTTGCCCGTGAGCCACTTGACCACGGAGTTGGCGCGACGCTCGGAGAGCTTCTGGTTGTAGGCGACGGTGCCGATGCTGTCGGTGTGGCCTTCAACCACGAACTGCTTGCAGGAGGACTCCTTCAGCACTGCCAGGGCCTGCTCCAGGGCGGGCTCCATGTCCGGGGTGATGGCGTACTTGTCGAAGCCGAAGTTCATGTTGCCGAGGGTGATGGACTCGCAGGCGGCGGCCGGAGCCATGGAGCGGGCCGGGGCGTCCTCGACGACATCGTAGAACACGTCGCGCACGTACTGCTTCAGGGCGCCAGCGTCGGCCAGGGCCTTGGGATCGCCGACCACGGTGCAGCGATTCAGCGCGCGGATCTCGTCAACGACCATCTTGCCGCGGGCGTTGTCGGCGTAGCTGACAACGTGGATGCACAGGCGGTCGGGGTACTTGGCGTAGAGAGCCTTGGCCTCGGCAACGGGATCGATGCCGTAGTTGGAGTCGCCGTCGGTGAAGATGATCACCGCGGTTCTGCCGCTCATCTTGGCCAGGACGCCATCAAGATCGCTCAGGCCCATGCCCATGGGGGTGTTGCGGCCGTATATCTCGTAGTTGGTGCTGATCTTGCCCAGCGCGCCGGCCACGGCGGGCTTGCTGTATTTGGTGGGAGCCAGCTGGGTGCCGAAGGGGGCGAAGGTGTTCACGCCGCTCACGTAGCCAAGCTCAGGGATTTCGGCGTTCATCTTGGTGGCCAGTTCCTTGGCCAGAGCGATTTTCATGCCCTTGAAGGTGTCGCTGGACATCGCCATGGAGCCGGAGTGGTCCACGAAGAGGATGAAATTGTCGACCTTGGGCTTCATGGTCGAAGCGGGAGCCTGCACGGCCAGCAGCAAAACAGAGAGCGCCGCCAGCACGGCGATGGAAAGAAAACGTTTGCGCATGCTCATGAAAAATCTCCTTGGATTTCAGTGTGCCCCAGAGCCGGCCGCGGGGGAGAGGGTTTGCGACCGCAACGTACTATAGGAAATGTTCTTGGCAATGGCAATATAAAGCTAGGCGTTTTAAGGCCTGAGGGGGGGGAGGCTTCGGCCAGTTGCCAACCGTGGCGGCAGGAGATAGAATTTAAGGTTCGGGCAAACGGTGCGTGCCTGGTCCCGCAGGCTAGATGACCACAAACAGATAAAGGGAGACGTTGCATGTACATAGTCACCGGAGGCGCTGGCTTCATCGGAAGCGCCATGGTCTGGAAGCTGAACCAGATGGGCATCGACGACATCCTGGTGGTTGACAATCTGGCCTCCAGCGACAAGTGGAAGAATTTGGTGAACCTCAAATATTCTGACTACCTGCACAAGGACCAGTTCCTGAAGTTCATGGCCGAGGGCGATGATCCCTTTGGCACCCAGGGCATCGTCCACATGGGCGCCTGCTCCAGCACCACGGAACTCGACGCCGACTATCTCATGGAGAACAACCTGCGCTACACCCAGGTGCTCTGCCGGTTTGCGGTCAAGAACTCCGTGCGGTTCCTGAACGCCTCCAGCGCGGCCACCTACGGCAACGGCGAGCGGGGCTTCTCCGACGACATGGCTGGGCTGGAGAACCTGAAGCCGCTCAACATGTACGGCTATTCCAAGCACCTCTTCGACCTCTGGGCCAATCGGGCAGGAATATTCGACCGCATCGTCTGCCTCAAGTTCTTCAACGTGTTCGGGCCGAACGAGTATCACAAGGGCGACATGATGAGCGTCATCTGCAAGGCCCACAAGCAGATCGGCCAGACCGGCGCCATGCGCCTGTTCAAGTCCTACCGGCCCGAGTATCCGCACGGCGGGCAGATGCGCGATTTCGTCTACATCAAGGATTGCGTCGACATCCTCTGGTGGCTGCTGGAGAACCCCCAGGTGAACGGGGTGTTCAATGTTGGCACTGGAATTGCTCGTACCTGGAACGATCTGGCGCGTGCCGTGTTTTCGGCCATGGGAAAGACGCCGGACATCGGCTACATCGAGATGCCGGAGGCCATTCGCGACAAGTACCAGTACCGGACCCAGGCCGACATGGACAAGCTGCGCGCCGCCGGATACACGGCCCCGCTCACCAGCCTGGAAGACGGCGTCCGGGACTATGTGACCGGGTATCTCGACAAGGACGACCCCTACCTGGATTCTCGGAACGGGTAAAAAGACAAAGGACGACAAGCGGTTGAATCGTAAGCGGTATGTGCTCTTCCTGGCCCTGGGGCTGCTCCACTGCCTGTTGGCGGGGCCTACCCTTGCGGTCATAGGCACCGCCGACGGGCCGGAGGTTCGCCTCCCGGTGTCGCCTCCGTCCGCGCAGCCGCAAGCCGTCCGCCAGATCCGCATGGAGGCGGCGCAGCCCGTGCGCGTGCCGCCCCCTCCCGGCATCAGCACAAGCGTCGACATTCCGACGCCCTCGCTGGCCGAGCCGCCGGTCTTCGCCGAGAACCTGCTTCTCGGGCACGACGTCGCCCAGCGCGGGCCAGGCCTGGCCGGGAACGGCCCGGAAGTGCGCATGGGCGTCAGCCCGCCGGGCGCGGAGGCATCGCTGCTTCCGCCGCCGCCGCCCACTTTCGCCGTGGAGCAGGAGCTTGGTCCGGACCAGTGGAAGCTCTCAGCCGACCGCATCGAAGGCCAGCACGACAGCGAATACATCCAGGCCGTGGGCAACGTGTTGCTGGTCAAAGGCCTGAACACGCTCAAGGCCGATTTCATGCGCTATTATCAGGCCAGCCGCTGGGTCGTGCTCAAGGGCAACGTGCGCGTGGCCTGGGAAGGCGACATCCTGGAGGCCGAAGAGGCCGAGTTCGACCTGTCCAACATGCTCGGCTGGCTCAAGCGCGGCAAGGTCTTCGTGGGCAAGCCGCACATCTATTTTCAGAGCGAGACCATCCGCAAATATGGCGCGTCGAGCTACCGTTTCCAGAACGCCAAGGTCACCGGTTGCGACGGCGACAAGCCCGCCTGGGCGATCACCGCCGAAGAGGGCGACATCAACATCGACGGCCGCACCAAGCTCTGGCATACGCGCTTCAACGTGAAGGACACCCCTGTGGCCTACCTGCCGTTCATGTCGTTGCCCGGTGGCGCCAGGCGGCAGAGCGGCTTTCTCGTGCCGGATATTTCCTACAGCAAACGGCGCGGGGTGTCGGTGAACCAGCCCTACTACCAGGTGCTCGACGACGAGCGCGATTTGACGTTCTTCGAGAACGCCATGAGCAGTCGGGGCTTCATGCAGGGCCTGGAATACCGCCACACGGAAAATCTGGACACCAAGGGCGACTGGCGCTTTGACATCCTGAATGACCGCAAGACCGCCGCGAACTCGAGCCAGGAGGAACTCTACCTCCAGGGCGACGGGCTGACGCGCCCGAACTCCAACCGCTGGTGGCTGCGCAGCAAGTTCAACGGTTTCGTCAAGGACCCGGCCTGGCAGGTCAAGCTGGATCTGGACATGGTCAGCGACCAGAACTACCTGCGCGAGTTCGGCGGCGGACTCTCGGGCTTCGACGCAAGCCGCAAAACGTTTTTGCGGGAATTCGGCCGCGACATCGACGTGGCCGACTCCCTCACCCGCAGCAGCACGGCCTACCTGTCCCGCAGTTGGGACCGCTACGGCGTGGTCGGCAAGACGGTCTGGACCCAGAACCTGGCCTACATGAACGGCAACAATTCGGCCAAGGCCAACCCCACGACCCAGACCATCCCGGAGATTCACGCCTTCGCCTTCAAGGACTCCATACCCGGCACGCCGCTGGAATGGGAGGGCTCCGGCCGTTTCGACTATTTCTGGCGCAAGTACGGTACGCGGGGCTTCCGTACGGACGTCCACCCCACGGTGAGCCTGCCCCTGGCGGCCGGGCCGGTGACGGTGATCCCGAGCATCGGCCTGCGCACCACGTCTTACGGAGTGGGAGGGTACACCAACGAGCCACCCGCCACCACGAACAACAAGTCCCCGCACAGAACCTACATGGAGCTTGGGTTCTCAGCCTTCACGGAGATGAGCCGCGTGTTTACGCTGAACAACCCCCTGGAGGCCAAGGCGGAGAATGTGGGTAAAAGCGAGTGGGGCGCCGTGCGCCACAGCGTGGCCCCAAGACTGGAATTCGCCTACATCCCCGCTCCCCAGTCCCAGAACCGGCTGCCCTCCTTTGACGCCCTGGACCGCATCCAGCGCAAGAACACCATCACCTATTCTCTGACCAACGTGCTGGACCGCAGGCGCACCAGCGTCGTGGCCGCGCCCAACGGCAATGCGACCATCCCGGTGGCGGCCACGGACTACCTGGACTTCCTCCGCCTGCGCCTGGAGCAGTCCTTCGACCGTGACGAGGCCGCGCGCAAGGATGCGCTGGGCACCTATGCCCGCAGGCCGTATTCGGACATCATGGTCGAGGCCGCCGTGACCCCGCAGAAGTATGTCACCTTGACTTCAAAGACCTTCTACTCGCCCTACCTGGGGCGCCCCACCGAGCATGAGCACATGCTTACCCTGAGCAAGGAAAAGCTGGGCGAGATGCGGTTCGGGTACGATTACCTCTATCCGCTGGACGAGTACAAGCGGCAGCGCACCAAGGACGTCCAGGCCCTGCGCCTCGGAGTGGACGTGGAACTGACCGACAAGCTCAAGTTCACCTCGGACTACCGCATGGACATCGCGGGGAATGCGGACCTGGAAAAGACCGTCGGCCTTACCTGGACCGACCAGTGCTACAACGTGCAGCTGCTTTTCAGCCGCAAGCCCTCCGACCAGAGTCTGGAACTGCGCTTCAACCTGCTTGATTTCGGCAAGCCCTAAAGGCATGCTCGCGCGCATGACGCGCAAAGCCATCACCCTCCTGCCAGAGATACTGCGAAACCAGATCGCCGCCGGCGAGGTGGTGGAACGTCCGGCCAGCGTGCTCAAGGAACTGGTCGAGAACAGCCTTGACGCTGGCGCAGCCCGGGTCGATGTGACGCTTGAAGGCGGCGGCGTGGCCCGCATGGTAGTGCAGGACGACGGCGCGGGCATTCCCCCGGCGGAGCTCTCCCTGGCCGTCACCCGGCACGCCACGAGCAAGCTCGCCAGCGTTTCCGAACTTTTCTCCGTCACCAGCTACGGCTTCCGCGGCGAGGCCCTGCCGAGCATCGCCTCGGTGTCGCACCTGACGCTGACCTCCCGCGTGCAGGATGAGCCGGAGGCCGCGCGCCTCGACGTGGAGTGCGGCGCGGTGCTCTCCGAAGGTCCGGCGGCTTTGGCCGCGGGCACCCGCGTGGAAATGCGCCGCCTTTTCGCCAGCACCCCGGCCCGGCTCAAGTTCCTGCGCACCGAGGCCACCGAGGCCAAGCGCTGCCAGGAAGTCCTCATGCGCATGGCGCTGGCCAGGCCGGACGTGGCCTTCTCCCTGACTCTCGGCGGGCGCGAGGTCTTCCGCCTGCCAGGCGGGCAGACGCTCCAGGCGCGCCTGAGCCAGTTCTGGCCCCCGGCGGTGCTGGAGGGCCTGGTCGAGTTCTCGCGTGAGCACGGCGAACTCAGGGCGCGTGGAATGGCCGGACGGCCTTCCCACGCCCAGAACCGGCCCGACCGCATGCTGTTCTACGTCAACGGGCGACCTGTGCAGGACCGCCTGCTGGCCCGCGCCGCCCGCGACTCCTACAAGGGCCGCATCCTTTCCGGCGAGCATCCCCAGGTGGTGCTGTTTCTCGATCTGCCACCGGAAGAGGTCGACGTGAACGTGCACCCGGCCAAGCAGGAGGTGCGTTTCCGCGACGAGGGCGCGGTTTTCGCCCTGGTGCGCCTGGCCCTGGCCCCTGCCGCCGGGGCCGATGCCCTCGCCGAACAGAGCGCGTCCTACAGCTCTTCCATCCGTTCCGGCGGTTCTTACGGCTCCCAGGCCTGGACGCCGCCGCCTTCCGGGGCCGCGGCCGGGTCGTCGGCCGACCGCGCGGAGAGCCGGGGTGCCGCTCCCCTGGGCGACAAGCCGGGCATGCTGCGCGGCTGGCAGGCTTTCTCCAACCCCGAACGCGAGCGCGTGGTGCCGCTGCCCCTGGCCCCACGCCAACGCTCGCCTGAGCCGACGTCCTCCCCGGGACTTGCGCCCGGGCCCGGTCCGGCCCACCTCTCGGCCGGTCCAGAGCCGAGGCCCTTGTCTCAGGGCGGGCTTGAGTACCTGGGCCAGATCGCTGATACGTATCTGGTACTGCGCCAGGGAGGGGGCAAGCTCGTCCTGGTGGATCAGCACGCGGCCCATGAGCGCGTGATCCTTGAAAACATGCGCCGGGCGCGCAGCGGCGGAGACTCCCAGCCCCTGGCCCTGCCGCTGGAACTCACCCTGCATCCGTCCGAGGCCGCGCGCGCGCAGGAACTCTGGGACGAACTGCGGTCCTGCGGGTTCCTGCTGGAGATGTCCGGCGCGGGCAAGCTTTCCGTGCGCGGCGTGCCGCCCAGCCTGCCTGCGGGGAAGGCCGCCGAGTTCCTGCGCGACGCCCTGGCCGACCGCACCGGCGGGCTGGCGGAACTGTGGACCATGCTCTCCTGCAAGTCGGCCATCAAGGCCGGGCAGCCCCTGGCCGTGGACGAGGCCCTGAGCCTGCTGGAGGTCTGGCTGGACACTCCGGACCGTGACTTTTGTCCGCACGGCAGGCCTGTCGCCGTGGCCTTTGGAGCGGCAGACCTGGAACGCCTGTTCAAACGGAAGTGAAATACGTATTTTTGTGCCGTAGCGCGGTATAGAGGCCTACGCATCTTGCGCGGGAGCCAAAACTCTGCCAAAGAACGCACGGCGCTTCCTCTACCCTCTGAGATTTGTGCGTTCAGGAGTCTTTCGTCCCATGACCATAGCCTTCAACAAGCTTGAGGTCCGAGTCCGTCTGGCGGCGATCCGGGCCAACTACCGCCTTTTGTGCAGCCGTGGCAGCCGCGTCATCGGCGTCATCAAGGCCGACGCGTACGGCCACGGCCTGACCGAGGTCGCCAGCGCGCTGGCCCAGGAAGGCTGCGACACCTTCGCCGTGGGAACGGTGGAGGAGGGCGCGGCTCTTCGCCAGCACCTGACGGCAAAAGGCCTGAAGAGCCGCATCATGGTGCTTTTGGGGCCCCTTGAGCCCGAAGACTATCCGCTGCTCTGGGAGCATTCGCTCCTGCCGCTCATCGGCAGCTTCCGGCAGCTGGAGGCCCTGGCCCGCCAGGCCGCGCGCGTGGGCAAGGGGCTGGACATGAGCCTCAAGTTCGACACCGGCATGGCCCGCCTGGGCTTCGCCGTGGAGGACCTGCCGAGGCTGTTGGACCGCCTGCGCGAGGCCCCGCTGGTGCGCCCGGTCATGGTCAGCTCGCACCTGGCCACCGCCGACCAGCCCGAGTCCGTGGACTACCTCATGGGGCAGGCCGAGCGCTTCACCTTCATCCTTTCGACCCTGACCAAGGCCGGCTTGAGCGTGGAGGCCAACCTGGCCAACTCCGCGGGCATCCTGGGGCACCCCACGCTGCACCACCAGAGCCAGCGCGCGGGCATCGCCCTGTACGGGGCCAACCCTTTCGGCGGCACCTCCTGGGACCACCTGGGGCGCGGACTGACCCCGGCCATGACCGTGCGCACGCGCATCGCCTCGGTGCATTCCTTGCCAAGAGGCTGCTGCATCAGCTACGGTTGCACCTACACGGCGGAGCGCGACATGCGCGTGGCCATCGTCGCCGCGGGCTACGCGGACGCCTACAGCCGCAGCCTCACCGGCAAGAGCGCGCAGATGCTCATCGCCGGCCGCCGCGCGCCTGTCATCGGGCGGGTCTGCATGCAGCTCACGGCCTGCGATGTCACGGACATCCCCGATGCCCGGCCCGGCGAGTGGGCGACCCTGCTTGGCGGCGAAGGCCCCCTGGCCATCAGCCCCGAGGAATTGGCCTCGTGGTGGGGCACCATTTCCTATGAAGTCTTCTGCCTGCTGGGCTTGAACCGGCGGGTCTACATCTAGGCCAGGGAGGCCGACCATGAGCGACGAGTGGATTCAAGCCGAGAGCGTTCCGGTGGACGAGGCCGACCCCAAGGCCCTGCTGCGCAAGTGGGCCAATGTGGCCGAGGACATGGCGCTCATCCCTGAGCTCAACGTGCGCATGCGCGTGGAGGCGGGCATGTTCGTCGTCGACGTGAGCCCCGAGCTCTACGACGTGTTCCATTAGCCCCTTCCGCACTTTTTTTCTTCTGATTTCTCCCGAGGTTTGACAACCCTGGCGCGGGCCAAGTATCCTGTGCGCAGTCCGTAGAAAATGGAGCTGTGCATGGGGGATGTGGCGTTGTGGTCAGGTTTCGCGCTCGCGGTGGTTCTTGCCGCCGTGGGCGGCTTCGCGCTGGGCCGCTTCGGCTGGCCCCGGCCAAAGCCAGCCGCGCCCGTGGTCGCCTCGCCCCAGGCCCTCATGGCTGAGCTGATACGCCACGCCGCGCCTCTGGACCTGCTGTCCGGCAATGCTGGCGAACCCCAGGCCCGCTGCCTGCCCAAGAGCATCGGCCCGGACGGCCTTGTCTGCGACCTGCTGGACAGCGCCGGATCCCTGGAGCTGCGTCCCGGCTTGGCCTTGACCTGCTACTTCGCCCCGATGCGCCGGGGGGGGGCCAGGGTGAACTCCTTCCAGACCGAGGTGGTGGCGGTCCACAGCTCGCTTGAGTTGCCGCAGGTGGTGCTGCGGCCCCCGCTGTTGCTGGAGGCAGTGTCGCGCCGCAGGCACGCCCGCAAGCGCGTCAGCGACCCGCGCTTCGTGCACGTGCGCCTTTGGGCCGCGGACGCCGAGACCAGCCGCCTGTTCTTCCCCGAGGCCGCGCCGGACATCTGGATCAACGCCTACGACGGGCAGAACGGCGGCGAGAACGCCGTCACCGATATTTCTCCCGGCGGGCTGGCCATGGAGCTGCGCGCCGCCCTGGTGCCGCCCGGGCTGGAACCCGGCAGCCCGGTGGTGCTCAAATGTTCCCTGTTCCAGTTCAAGGAGAAGCAGTTCAAACACTACTGGTACGCCGGTCTTGTGCGGGGCATCAGCGCCCCGGACGAGAAGACCCGGCGCATAGCAGTCGGTTTCACCGCCGTGGGCGCACTGGACGGTGCCGCGACCCAGGGCGTTCGGTGGACCGAACGCATATTGAACGAAACGCAAGGAGGCAGTGCATGAAGGTTTTGGCAATCAACGGCAGCGCTAGGCTCAACGGCAACACCGCCATCATGCTCAACACGGCCCTGGCGGAGCTTTCGAGCGAGGGCTTCGAGACGGAGCTGGTGCAGCTTGGCCCCAAGGGGCTGCAGGGCTGCATCGCCTGCTACAAGTGCTTTGAAAACAAGGACAAGCGCTGCGCTGTGGATGACGACAAGATGAACAGCTACATCGAGAAGATGCTCGCTGCCGACGGCATCCTGCTTGGCTCGCCCACCTATTTCGCCGATGTTACCACCAACATGAAGGCCCTCATGGACCGCTCGGGCATGGTCGCCCGCGCCAACGAGGACATGCTCCAGCGCAAGGCCGGAGCCGCCGTTGTCACCGCGCGCCGGGGCGGGGCCATCCACACCTTCGACACCCTGAACCACTTCTTCTTCATCGGCCAGATGGTCGTGCCCGGCTCCAGCTACTGGAACATGGGCTTTGGCCGCGAGCCCGGACAGGTCAACGGCGACGACGAGGCCATTGCCACAATGCGCACCCTGGGCAAGAACATGGCCTGGCTGCTCAAGAAAATCGCGGGCTAGCCGTGGACATGTCGATGCTCCCCGCACTGCTGGCGGGACTTGCGCTGGGTGCGGGCCTTGTCTTTGTGCTGCTGCGCGCCCGCGCCGCCGCTGACTGCGCCGCCCTGCGCGCCGAGGCTGAGGCCGCACTGTCCCAGGCCCGGTTTGCCGAGGCCGGATTGGCCGAGCGCTTGCGCGGGGCCGAGGAGCGCCTGGCGTCCCTCGGCTGCGACCTGGACGCCGCCCAGGGCGAGGCGAAGTCCCTGCGCGAGGACCTGCTGGCCGAGACAAGCCGCCGCGCCAGCGCCGAGGCCAAGGCCGACGAGCTGTCCGCGCGCCTGCCCTCCCTGGAAGCGCGCCTGAGCGCTCAGAACGAGGAGCTCTCCGCCCTCAAGGTGCGCGAGGGCGACCTCGTGGCGCGCATGGAGGAGGAGCGCAAGGCGGCAACGGAAAAGCAGGCCCTGCTGGAAGACCTCCAGGCCAAGCTGCAGGACACCTTCAAGGCCTTGTCCGCCAACGCCCTCAAGGACAACAACGCCAACTTCGTGGAGCTGGCCAAGGCCCACCTGTCGAGCTTCCAGGAAGCCGCCAAGGGCGACCTCGAGCTGCGCCAGAAGAACATCGAGGGCCTGGTGAAGCCCATCAAGGAATCCCTCACCCTGGTCGACGCGCGAATCCAGGAAATGGAAAAGAGCCGCCAGAACGCCTACGTTGAGCTCTCCCAGCAGGTGAAGTTCCTGGCCTCGGACCAGGTGGACCTGAAGAAGGAGACCAAGAAGCTCGTCGACGCCCTCCGGCGGCCCACCGTTCGCGGCCGCTGGGGCGAGATGCAGCTCCGGCGCGTGGTGGAGCTTGCGGGCATGGTGAACTACTGCGACTTCTCCGAGCAGACGTCGGTCACCACGGAGGACGGCCGCCTGCGGCCCGACATGATCGTGCGCCTGCCCGGCGGCAAGAACGTCGTGGTCGACGCCAAGGCCCCGCTGGAAGCCTATCTGAACGCTTACGAGTCCCAGGACGAGGACGCGCGCAGGCAGAACATGCTCTCCCACGCCCGGCAGATCCGCGACCACATGGCCAAGCTGGGCCAGAAAAGCTACTGCGAGCACCTGAAGCCCACCCCGGAATTCGTGGTCATGTTCCTGCCCGGGGAAATTTTCTTCAGCTCCGCCCTGGAGTTCGACCCCTCGCTCATCGAGGTCGGGGTGAAACAGAACGTCATCGTGGCCTCGCCCACCACGCTCATCGCGCTGCTCAAGGCCGTGTCCTACGGCTGGCAGCAGGAAAAGGTCGCCGAGAGCGCGCAGCAGGTCAGCGAGCTGGGCCGCGAACTCTACAAGCGCATCGTCACCCTGGCAGAGCACTTCGCCCGCGTGGGCAAGGGCCTCACCGGCGCGGTCGACGCCTACAACAAGACCGTCAGCTCGCTCGAATCGCGGGTGCTCGTTCAGGCCCGGCGCTTCAAGGAACTGGCCGCCGCGCCCGAGAAAGACCTGCCTGTGCTCGACCCGCTCGAAGTCAGCGCCCGCGAAATCGCGGCGGGCGAGGAGTAGGGGTGGGGGAGGGCTCCCCTCCCGCCGCCGTTTCACCGCCAAACGAGCAGCAACCCTAGCTTAAGGTCGTCGCGTTGATCGGGCGCTGGGCAGCGCCCCCGGCTACGCTCTCGGCGTTGCCGAGGCGATGAACGCCGGGTTCTTCAGGTCCGGCTTGTTCACGGCCAGGCGCGGGCCGGGCTGCCCGTCCACGAGTTCCAGCACGCTGCCGCCAGCGCCCTCGAGCACGGCCTGCCCGGCGGCGGAGTCCCATTCGCGCATGCCGGTGTTCAGGCGCGGGTACAGGTCGGCCTTGCCCTCGGCCACCAGGCAGAACTTCAGCGCGCTGCCCGCGGTGACCCGCTCGCGAACGTTTATCGACGCAAGGTACTGGTCGGTTTCGGGCGAGGGGTGGGAGCGGCTGGCCAGCACGGTGAGGCCCGCCGGGTCGGGGTGGCGCACGCTGATCGGCGTCCAGGCGCCGCCGTTTTCACGCAGGAAGGCGCCCAGGCCCAGGCCGCCCACATACGTCTTGCCCCACACGGGCACATGCACGGCTCCCAGCGCCGGGTAGCCGTCCTCGGCCAGGGCGATGCACACGCAGAACTCGCCCAGAGCCTTCACGAACTCCTTGGTGCCGTCCAGCGGGTCCACGATGAACAGGCGCTTCCAGCGTTGGCGCTTTTCGGCGGGGATGGCCGCGCCTTCTTCCGAGAGCACCGGCACGCCGGGAAATTTCTCCGCCAGGCCGCGCAGGATGGTCTCGTGCGAGGCCAGGTCGGCGCGGGTCAGCGGCGAGTGGTCTTCCTTGTACTCCACCCGGAAGCCGGCCTCGCGCACCTTCATGATGGCCCGGCCTGCGGTCTCGGCGATGTCGGCCAGGACCGCGAGGTCAGGGGTCGGGGCGTTCGTCTCGGCGTGCTCGGCGGTGAGGCGGAGGGTTCCGGCCTGGCCTGTCAACGCGGTGACGAGCGCGGCGCGGTCCACGTCCTGCCCGTTGAGCGTGAAGGAGGCCGTCGCCAGGGCGTCGGGGTCTGCCGCGAGCAGTTCGGCCAGTCGGCCCGCGCGCAGTTCCACTCCCTGCTCGAGCACTGCCGCCAGGCATTCAATGGCCACTGTGTTGAAAAGCTTGAGCGTGACGGGCAGGAGCGCGGTCGAGGCGGCCTCGTCTTCGTGGGCGATGCCGTGGGCGATGCCCTCGCGGAACACGCCCACCGGGCTGCCCCGGCGCATGGCGATGCCCGCCACGCCTGGCAGGGCTCCGGCCAGGGCCAGGGTGCAGCCCGCCACCGCGTGGTCGGCGTCGATGTCGTCCACGGGCGAGCCGTCGAGGAACACGGTCTGCACGCGCTCCTCCACGCACGTGGGGCAGAACCCCAGGTCCTGGATCATGGTCTGACGCAGGCTGATGCCGGGCCGCAGGCCGATGCCGACCCCTTCGCGCAGGATGGGGGTCAGGGCCAGCAGAGATTCTCGGCTCGCCGTGACCGTGAGGTTGTGTGCTCCGGGCATTGGGCCTCCGTGACTATGTCACTATTGATATATGTCATGAGTGATACAACAGCCAAATATGTTTGACTTTTCGCTTCCCATACGTATCTTCAGCTGAGCCTCTCGCTTAGTCAAGGCCGCGCGCCTTCGCAACCATAAACACAGGAGCGACAACATGTCGAAGATACTGCGCATCAACACCCGCACCAAGGAATTCAAGTTCGAGGAACTGGGCAAATACCTGGGCCTGGGCGGTCGCGCCCTGACCTCCCGCATCGTGCTGGACGAAGTCCCGGCCACGGCCCACGCTCTTTCCGCCGCCAACAAGCTGGTGGCCGCCGCTGGCGTCCTGACCGGCACCATCGTCGCCAACTCAGGCCGCATTTCCCTGGGCGCCAAGTCGCCCCTCACCGGCACCATCAAGGAGAGCAACTCCGGCGGCCAGTTCGCCCAGAAGCTCGCCAAGCTGGGCATCCTGGCCATCGTGCTGGAGGACAAGCCCGAGGAAGGCGCCGGCTTCACCAACATCATCATCACCAAGGACGGCGTCAAGTTCGAGGCCGCCAGCGAGATGGAAGGCCTTGGCACCTACGCCTGCATGGACAAGATCCTGGCCAAGTTCGGGTCCAAGATCGGCGCCATGCTCATCGGCCCCGGCGGCGAGACCTGCCGCATGGCCGCCTCTGTGCAGTTCTCCGACCCCGAGGGCCGTCCGTCCCGCGCGGCCGGACGCGGCGGCCTGGGCGCGGTCATGGGCTCCAAGAAGGTCAAGGCCATCGTTCTGGACGACGCCGGTTGCAGCATGGTCCCCGGCGTCGACGCCGAGAAGTTCAAGGCCGCGGGCAAGCGCTGGGTCGAGATCCTGAAGGGCCACCCGGTCACCAGCCAGGGCCTGCCGGGCTTCGGCACCGCCATCCTGGTGAACATCATCAACGAGGCGGGCGCCCTGCCCACCAAGAACTTCCGCGACGGCCGCTTCGAGCACGCCGCCGCCATCTCCGGCGAGGCCATCGCCGAGACCATCACCAAGCGCGGCGGCAAGGTCAAGCACGGCTGCCACACCGGCTGCATCATCCAGTGCTCCCAGGAGTACGTGGACAAGGCCGGCAAGTACCTGACCAGCGGCTTCGAGTACGAGACCGTGTGGGCGTTTGGCGCCAACACGCTGATCAAGGACCTGGACGACATCGCCGCCCTCGACCGCGCCTGCGACGACATGGGCCTTGATACCATCGAGCTCGGCAACACCATCGCCATGGCCATGGAAGGCGGCATCATCGCCTGGGGCGACGGCAAGGCCGCCGAGAAGCTCATCCGCAAGGTGGGCGACAAGTCCGACGCCATGGGCCGCATCATCGGCAACGGCACGGGCTTCGCCGCCCAGGCCTTCGGCGTGGACCGCGTGCCCGTGGTCAAGAACCAGGCCCTGCCCGCCTACGACCCCCGCAGCGTGAAGGGCGTGGGCGTGACCTACTGCACCACCACCCAGGGCGCGGACCACACCGCCGGCTACGCCGTGTGCCAGAACATCCTGAAGGTCGGCGGCGACGTGGCCCCCACGGGCAAGGCCGGCCAGATCGAGATCAGCAAGAACCTGCAGGTGGCCACCGCCGCCGTGGACGCCCTGGGCCTGTGCCTGTTCGTGGCCTTCGCCGTGCTGGACAACGCCGACGGCGTGCCCTGCATCGCGGACCTGGTGGCGGCCCTCACCGGCAAGCCCTACACCGTGGACGACGTGGTGAACCTGGGCATCAACACCCTGAAGGACGAGATCGCCTTCAACACCGCCGCTGGCTTCACCGCCAAGGACGACCAGCTGCCGGACTTCTTCAAGAACGAGCCGCTGCCGCCCCACGGCACCGTGTGGGACTTCACCGCCGAGGAAATGCAGGCCGCCAAGGTCTGCTAGACCAGATTAGACGGGAAACGCAGAAGGCCGGGGCTCCGATGGGGCTCCGGCCTTTTCGTTTGCGTTACGGATGCGCGCGGCTAGTTCAAATGCCCGAACCGGACCAGGTAATCGTGGTAATCCTTGACCTTCTCGGCCAGGGCGTGCTCGCCCAGCGCCCGGTGCACCGCCGCGAGCTCGGTGAGGCCCTGGGCCGTGGGGATGATGCTTAAGGAGCGCTTGGCCTCGGCCAGGGCGCGGGGCAGGTCGCCCGACAGGCGCAGGGTGCCCGCCCGCACGGCGATGAGCACCGGGTCGTCCGGGAAACGCGCAAGGGCTTCGCGCAAGATCACCTCGGCCCCATCGGTGTCGCAGCGCCGAGCCGCGTCCACGTAGGCCGTGAGGTAGCCCGGCTGGTCTTGCGCGATGCTCCGGCGCGGGTACGCGATGACTGCAGCCGGATCATCGCCCTTCAGCAGAGTCTTGAGTTTGTCTAGATATTTTGTGGCGCATCTGTCTTCCTCGGCCGGGGCATGGAGCTGGTTGTTGAAGCAGTCGATGGAGCGTTGGTATTCTGGTGCGTTGCAGTCCGAGCGGCCGCGCGCCATCTTCTCCTGGAACTCCTCCTGGGAGCGGTAGAAGTAGTGGTTGACGCGCACCTTGTCGTGGCACACGGGGCTGAAGGGTGCTGCGATGGGCATGCGGTCCGTGTTCACGGCGAAACAGCCCTGGCGGTAGGCAAAGCTGTGGGGCGACATGGGGTGCAGCGTGCAGGCCGGCTTCACTATGGACTTCACATGGACGTTCTGCGAATCGCTCAAGGGCAGCCGCGTTGTGTAGTTCTCGATCATCAGTCCGTGGGGGCGTTTCATGTGCCCGCCGGAGCCGTACATGGCCCAGTTGATGACCAGCCCGGCGTAGTCCTCGTAGTCCGTGAGCAGATGGCGCAGATCGTCCGTTGCGTGCGGCACGATGTATTCATCAAGGTCGATGAAGCCCATCCATCGCGTCGTGTTGCCGAAATCGCGCAAGGCGTGCGCGTACGCGGTGGCCTGCATGTTCTGGCCCGGTATGTCCACAACGGTGAGGAATACGTCACGCATATAAGGCGCAAGGGTCTCCCGTATGGGCACGCTGCTTTCGTTGTCGTAGATGATGAAGGCTTCGACGCCCAGGATGGCGTGGTACACAAGCCATTCGCGCAGGTTTCGCGTCTCGTCCTTCGCGATGGCCACCAGGGTGAGGTAGTGCATGGCGGACCTCTGGTTCGGCTCGTGCTCTTGCGAGCGGAGCTGCGCGAAGGAGCGCAGACCGGCAAGGGGCCGATGTGCGCAGATGTGACAGAATCCTGGCGGCTTGTACAGAGGGGGGCGGAAAATGGATGGCATGAAGCGCTATTCCGCTTCCTGCGCCTCCAGCACCTTCAGTTCGTTGGTCAGCGGGTCGATGCGCCCGAACAGCACGGTCACGGCCATGCCGGGGTGGGCCTTTTCGCCCAGCATGTTGCGCGGCAGGCGCACCTGCAGTTGCAAGTCGGGCAGCGCCAGGGTGGGGTAGGGGCCGGTGTCATCCACCACCAGGGCCGGGAAGCTCTCGCGCTTGTGCTGGGCCAGGTACACGAGCTTCCAGTAGCGCGGGCGGAAGCGCTGGATCTGCCCCACCTCCTGGATGCGCGCCGAGAGCGTGGGGATCAGCGCTTCCAGTTCGGCCAGGCTCAGGCGCGGGGCGCCGGTGGCGAGGTAGTCCTGAATCTGGGCCATGTTCAGAAAGTCCACGTAGCGGCGGATGGGCGAGGTCAGCGTGGCATAGGCCTCGCAGGCTAGGGCCGCGTGGCGGCGCGGCGTGCATTCCAGCGCGGGCGGAGCCAGCAGCTTGACCACCCGGGCGATGTCCACGGGGTCGTTGAACACGCCGGTGGCGCTGGGGGGCAGGGCGATGTTCTGGGTACGGTGCAGCAGCGGCACGCCGACCTCGCCAGCCCAGCGCGCCAGCCCGCAGTTGGCCAGGATCATAAATTCGCTGACGAGCAGCTCCGCGTCCGGGCAGCCTGCGCGGGTCTCGATGCATACGCGCACGTCGCCGGGCTCGCCCTCCAGGCTCACCACGGGTTCGGGCCGGTCGATGACCACGGCCCCGCGTTCCAGGCGGCGGTCGAGCAGCAGCCGAGCCAGGCGCATGGCCAGGCTCAGGTGCGCGTCGGAATCCGCGTCCAGGGTGGCCTGGGCGTCGGGGTAGGCGATGTTGCGCGTGACGGTGATCCAGGCCAGGCGCGGGGTGGTATCGAGCACCTCGCCGCGCTCGTCGAGCAGAAACTCGGCCACCAGGGCGGGCTTGGGCTGGCCCTCGGCCAGGCTGAAATGGCCGGTGCCCAGGCTCTCGGGCATCATGTGGCCGGAGCCTTCGGGCAGGTACAGGCTGGTGACGCGGTTCATGACCTCGCGGTCGAGCCTGCCGCCGAAGTCCCAGGCCAGCGTGGGCCGGGCCAGGGCGATGGCGCAGCGGAAGCCTTCGCCTCCGCCGGGCAGCTCGGCCCGGGCCACGAAGAAGGCGTCGTCGATGTCGCGCGTTGTGGCCGCGTCGATGCTCACAAAAGGCGTGGGGTCGAGCCCGCCGTCTTTGGCGGCGCTGGCGGCGAGGTCGTCGAAGCGCTTCAACTGCTCGAAGATCTCGTCCGCGAATTCGGCGGACCACTCGTCGCCCCAGGCGTACCCGGCCTCGTCCAGCAGATGATTGTGGTGCGGCGGCAGCAGGCCCCAGGCCTGGGCCAACTGCAACGGCAGGTGCGGCACGTCGGGCAGGGATTTCTTGAGGCTCTCCCAGAACTTGGCCAGGGCGTCGTGCTCGCTGCTTGAGGCGGAGCGCCCGGCCACCTGGGCCAGCAGCACGGCGTGCAGGCGCTTCAGCACCTCGTCGTCGGGAATGCGGGCCTCGGGCAGGTCGCGCGTGCCGGGGGGCAGCGGCGGCTGGCCGGACTTGATGCGGTTCCACAGCCCGGTGAGCAGGGCGTGCCCGGCGTTGACCACGCTCTCGCGTTCCTTGGCCTCGCGTTCCTGGGCCAGCCTGGCCTCGACCTTGTCCGCCGGGTGGATCTCGAAGTCCGGCGGGTTGAACTTGAAATGCGTCTTGGCGCCGAGCAGCGCCCGGCCCAGCGCGGCCAGCTCGTTGACGCCCGGCTCCTGCCAGAGCAGCGTGGCGAACCATTCGACGGGCGCGCGCTCAAGCTCGCCCTGGGCCATGTCCCAGAGCTCCAGCGGGTTCAGCTCGGCCATGATCTCGCGGCGGCGGGTCTCCAGGGCCTCCAGGCGGTGGCTGATCTCCTCTCGGGTGGCCCCGGCGGGATATTCTGGCCCGGTCCAGGGCAGCAGGCGCGAGTCCGGCAGTTTGACCTCGCGGCGGGTGCGGGTCAGCAGGCGCAGGCGTCCGCCGGATTCCTCCAGGACCCAGGCGATGTGCGCCTCGTTGTCCTGGAGAAATTCGACGACCGAGCCCGGCTTGAGAAAGCCGGAAAGCTTGGGGGGGTTCGACATCAGATCCTGCGGCCTAGTGCTTAAACGACCGCTGGCCGGTGAAGACCATGGCCACCTGGGGGCTGGCCTCGTTCACCGCGCGGATGACTTCATAATCGCGCAGGGAACCGCCGGGCTGGGCGATGGCGGTGACGCCCTGGGCAAGGCACAGGTCCACGCCGTCGCGGAAGGGGAAGAACCCGTCGCTGACGAGCGCAGAGCCGGGCAGGCCGCCCCTCGCCTCGTCGGAGCGCCTGCGGATGTCGGCCAGGATCTCGGCCTTGGCCGCATCGGCGCGGGCGGCCAGCATCAGCTCGTAGATGGAGCAGTTCTGCTCCTTGAACGAGAGCAGGTCGGCATACTTGGTGCGGGCCTTGGTGATGGTCAAATCCACGCAGCCCACGCGGTCCTGCTCGCCGGTGCCGATGGCCGTGGTGACGCCGTCGCGCACGAAGATCACCGAGTTGGAGCTGACCCCGGCCTCGATGGACCAGGCGAAGATGAGGTCCTGCATCTCGCTCGCGGTGGGCTTGCGCGAGGTGTAGGTCACGCCGTCCTTTTCCGCCGTGGCGGGCAGGAAGTCCGAGGCCTCGCGGATGCGGCTCTGGAAGGAGCTCTGCAGCACCAGCCCGCCGTCGAACAGGCTCTTGATGTCAAGGAACGGCGAGCGGGCCAGCTCGTCGAGTCTGGCGATGCCGGGGATCTTCAGGATGCGCAGGTTCTTTCTCGCCTTCAGGATGTCCACCACGCCGGGCTCGAACTCGGGCGCGGCCACCACCTCGAAATAGAAGGAGTTGATGAGCTCGGCGGCTTCCTTGGTCAGAGGGCGGTTGACCACCACGGCCCCGCCGAAGGCGGCGATTCGGTCGGCCCAGAAGGCGCGGCTCACTGCCTCGGCGATGCCCAGGTCGGTCCAGGCGGCGCCGCAGGGATTGTTGTGCTTGAGGATGACGGCGGCCGGGCGGGCGGTGAGGTATTGCAGGATGTTCAGCCCGTTGTCCACGTCGGTCAGGTTGGTCTTGCCGGGGTGCTTGCCGGCCTGGAGCATGTGCTCCTCGGTGAGGGCCGAGACGAGCCCCTGGCCGGGCGCGCGGAAGGCCACGCCGTCCAGGATAAGCTCGCCGCCAACTTGCTCGTACAGGGCCGCGGGCTGGTCCGGGTTCTCGCCGTAGCGCAGGCCGCGCACTTCACCGCCGATATTCCAGGTGCGCTTCTTGTAGACCAGTTCCTGGCTGCCGATCTGCAAGCGCAGGTCGTCGGGGAAGTGGTCGCGCAGCAGGGTGGTATACATCTTTTTCAGTTCGCTCATGGCCGCATCCTTGTTTTCGTGTAACGTCCTGTGCGCGCTCGCGCATCCGGCAACGGACCAGTTAGCACAGCCGACCCCGGCGGGCAATGCGCCAGATCAGCCATTGGCGAGTGCCGGGAATTCTGATAGCAAGCCTCCACACGCCGCGTTCGCGGCCCACGGAGGTTCACAACAATGGCCGAGTCATATCTGGAAAACGCCCTTGCCAAGCTGGCCCGGCAGATCGTCGCCTTTGACGAGGCCTCCCTCATGGACCTGTGGGAGAAGTACGCGGAGATCGTTCGCCGCTTCGAGCCCACCAGGCGCTGGGAGGAAGCCGCGCTGATCTTCGGCGTCATCCAGTCGGTGCGCATGAAGAATCAGCTCTTCAACTACAATCTGGCGGCTTCGCGCTCCGGCGTGCCCGGTCCCGGGCTCGACCTGGGCATGCTGAACCTGACCGCGCCGGAAGGCCGTCCCGGGCAGGCCGCCTCGTCCTCGTCCGAACCCGACCAGTCGTCGGCTCCGGCCGCCCCCAAGGCTCCGGCCCGCTCCTCAGCGCGCCAGGGCAAGCCGAAGGCCGGAAAGCTCATCCCGCTTCGGCCCGACCTGGTGGACTAGCCCCTTGATCGCGTAGGCGAAGTAGCGCACCTTATCCACGAATTCCACGGCCTCGAAACCTCGGCACACACCATGCCGGGTGTCTTTGGCCACGTCCTCTCGGGCCAGGGCGGGCAGCACCCTGCGCACGGCGACCCAGCCCGGCAGGCCCGGCAGGCCCTTGCCGGCGAGGCTGATGGCGTCCTCCACGTGTCCCTGGCCAACGTTGAAGGCCGCCAGGCCGAGCAGCATGGCGTCGTCGCGGCTGTAGCCCTGTTCAAGAAAGTGGCCGCGCAGCATGTCCAGGTAGCGGGCTCCGGCGGTGATGACCTCGTCGTCGTTGCCTGGATCGGTGACGCCCAGGCGTTCCCTGGTGTCTCCGGTGAGCTGCATGATCCCGCGCACGCCCGTGGCGCTCACGGCGGCCGGGTCGAAGTGCGATTCCTGGTGGATCACCGCAGTGAGCAGGATGGGGTCAAGCTTCCACTTGCGGGCGGCCTTGGCGATGGTGCCGGCGTGGGGCGGCACATAGAGCGCCAGGGTGCGGCGCAGTATCTCCATCTCGAAGGGGTCCGGATCCTCGGGCAGAAAACCCATGGTGCGCTCTCGCAGGGCGGGCAGGGTGCCGTCAGAGGCCAACTGCTTCCAGAAGCTGCGCATGGCCTTGTCGAGCTTGGGCACGTCGGTGCGCCAGACGAAGCGGTACCCGGCCTCTCGGCCTGTGGGGGCCACGTCGCGCACCTCGGGCAGGAAGGGCAGCAGCAGATGCAGGGCATCCAGCGGCAGGGCCGGGGCGAGCACCGGGTCTTGGGAGAAGGATGCGGCCACGCGCAACAGTTCGTCCATGGCGGGCCGAATGTTGCCGTTCGGCAGGTAGCCCTCGTCCCAGTCAACCGCGTAGATGGGCTGGCGGTCGTATTCCGGGCCAAAGGCCACGCGGGGCTTCTTGTCCGCGTCAAGGCTGTCGCGGCGTTCGGCCTCGGTGGGGGCCACGCCAAGGGCCAGGCCGATCTGGGCCTTGCCCTGCTCGACCATCTCCAGGGCTTCCTCAGGGGTGCGCGTCAGCAGCAGGCGCACCTCCACTCCATTGTTGAGCATGCGGAAACGTTCCAGCAGCTCCTGCTCCGGGCTGATGCCGGAGGTGTCGGACATGCGCGCCTGCATGGGGGCCGCCACGATCAGGGTCTTCGGCAGGGGAAGCGTCCTGATGTAGTGGAGCACAAGCCCGAACAGGGCGAGGGACAAGAGGCCCATGATGATGTGCTCGCGCCTGAATTGGCGCGCCCATCTGGGGGCATTGTCCGGGGCAATTGTTGACATGTGTCGATTCCTCTTTTACGAAAATCATCCGCTTGCGCAAAAAATTCGTCACGCGTGGACGGGGCAAGTAGCCATAAGGAGCCTTCATGTCAAATATCGTGGTCTTCGGGTCCCAGTGGGGCGACGAAGGCAAGGGCAAGATCGTGGATATGCTGGCTGCGGATTCTGCAGCCATTGTGCGCTTCCAGGGGGGAAACAACGCGGGTCACACCCTTGTGGTGGGCGGAGAGAAGTGCATTCTGCACCTCATCCCCTCGGGCATTCTGCACCCGGGGAAAATCTGTCTCATCGGCAACGGTGTGGTGCTGGACCCCGAGGTCTTCCTGCGCGAGATCGACACGCTGGCTGCCAAGGGCCTGGACGTGTCCCCAGCCAGGCTCATGGTCAGCAAGAAGGCCCACGTGATTATGTCTTATCACCGGGCATTGGATTCGGCAAGGGAAGGTTCGCGTTCCAAGGGCTCCAAGATCGGCACCACGGGCCGGGGCATCGGCCCCTGCTACGAGGACAAGATGCACCGCTGCGGCATTCGCGCCGCGGATCTGGCCGACCCGGAACTCCTGCGCGAGAAGATTAAAAGCGCCCTGGAGGAGAAGAACGTTCTCTTCGCCAAGCTCTACGACTGCGAGCCCATGGACCCCGAACAGGTGTTCCAGGAGCTTCTGCCCTTCGCCCAGCGCCTGAGCCCCTACCTGGGCGACGTGTCCACGGCCATCGAACAGGCCGTGGCCGACGGCGGCACCGTGCTGTTCGAGGGCGCCCAGGGCACGCACCTGGACATCGACCACGGCACCTATCCCTTTGTCACCTCGTCCACCACGGTGTCGGGCAACGCGGCCTCCGGCTCGGGCTGCTCGCCGCGCATGCTTGAGCGCATCATCGCCATCGTCAAGGCCTACACCACCCGCGTGGGCGGCGGCCCCTTCGCCACCGAGCTTCTGGACGCCACCGGCGACTACCTGCAGGAAAAGGGCGGGGAGTTCGGCGCCACCACGGGCCGCAAGCGCCGCTGCGGCTGGCTGGACATGGTCGTCCTGCGCGAGAGCGCGCGCCTGAACGGCCCCACCGAGATGGCCGTGACCAAGCTCGACGTGCTCTCCGGACTGAAGGAACTGAAGATTTGCGTGGAGTACGAGTACCGGGGCGAGCGGATCAAGTATCCGCCCCAGGAGCAGAACGGCATGGCTTACGTCACGCCGGTGTACGAGACCATGCCCGGCTGGACCGAGGACATCACGGGCGTGACCTCCTTTGCGGGGCTGCCCAAGGCCGCGAGAGCCTATTTGGAGCGCATGGAGCAGCTCTCCGGCGTTCCCATCGGGCTGATTTCCGTCGGCCCGGACCGCAGCCAGACCTTCACCCGCTAGTTAAGGCGGCCAGCCCGGCCCGCAGCCGTCGCCTCGGCCTTTCCGGGGCGACAGGCCGGGCGCGCCTACTGGATGTGGCCCATATGGGGCTTGATGCCCCAGCAGTCCGCGGGAATCGGCAGGCAGACGCTCTTCTCGGAGAGGTCGGCGCAGAGGATCAGCCCGCCTGTGGCCTCGTTCCAGAACACGTGGTCGAGGAACAGGGCCAGGGCTCGTGAAATCGGCAGCTCTTCCGCCGCCATGCCGCTGACGCGGCGCAGCACCAGGGTGGCCGCCTGGCGAACCAGCGCCAGGCCCGCCGCGGAAATGGCGACGTCTTCGTAATCCAGTTCGTGCAGGCTGTCCTGGGTCTGGCCCAGGGCCTCCAACACCTGATCTCGCACGGGCTGTCTGCCGGCTTCTGGCATGGTGGCCTCCTTCGAGCCCCGGCGGGGCTCCATGGCCGAAGCTGCTGCACCTTGCGTGCCAGGGCATTTTTGCCCAGGCCGCGTGCCCCTCTTCCGCTCCTCCCGTGTTCCGTGTAGCATGGGCGCAACCGTTGCCTCGGCGTCCCTCTGGCGCTCCCGGCGGCGCCCCCAAGGAGACTTCATGCGGCGAACCAGCGGTGTGCTTTTGCACCTCACCTCCCTGCCTTCACGCTATGGCATCGGCGACTTGGGGCCGGAGGCCCTGCGCTTTGCGGAATTTTTGACCATGGCCGGGCAGAGCCGCTGGCAGATGCTGCCCATCGCGCCCACGGCCTCCAGCCTGGGCAACTCGCCGTACTCCAGCTTCTCGGCCTTTGCGGGCAACACGCTGTGCATCAGCCCCGATGGCCTGTGCGACGACGGTCTGTTGACGCGCCGGGAACTCTCCACCTTTGCGCTGCCGGAGCAGGACCGGGTCGACTTCCAGGCCGTGGAGCGCACCAAGGGCGCCATGCTGCGCCAGGTCTTCGAGCGCAGGCTGGAGGCGGGCGGCCTGGAAAGCGAGCCCGCCTTTGCCGAATTCCAGGTCCACAACTGCTCCTGGCTGCCGGACTACGCCCTGTTCATGGCCCTCAAGGACTATTTCGGCGGCGCGCCCTGGACCGCCTGGCCCGAGGACATCCGCCTGCGCCGCGAGGAGGCCCTCAAGCGCTACGGCACCCTGCTGCACCGCGAGATCGTGTTCTTCGAGTTCTGCCAGTGGCTGTTCTTCCGGCAGTGGGGCCGCCTGCGCTTCGAACTCGCCAAGCTTGACGTGGAAGTGGTGGGTGACGTGCCCATCTACGTGACCCACGACTCCGCCGACGTCTGGGCCAACACGCAGCTGTTCAAGCTGGACAAGGACGGCATGCCCATCTTCGTGGCCGGGGTGCCGCCGGATTATTTCAGCGAGACCGGCCAGCGCTGGGGCAACCCCGTGTTCGACTGGGATGCCTGCAAGGCCCAGGGTTTTGCCTGGTGGATCAGCCGCATGCGGCACAACTTCGGGCTGTTCGACCTGGTGCGCCTGGACCACTTCCGCGGGTTCGCCGGGTACTGGGAGATTGCCGCCGAGGAGAAGACCGCCATTAACGGCGAGTGGGTTCCGGCCCTGGGCCGTGAGATGCTCACCGCGCTCCTTGAGGCCCACGGGCACCTGCCCCTCATCGCCGAGGACCTCGGCGTCATCACCGACGACGTCATCGCCCTGAAGGAGCATTTCGGCCTGCCGGGCATGAAGATCCTGCAGTTCGCCTTCGGGCCGCACACGCCGACCTGTCCGGACGCCCCGCACAACCACGAACAGAACTGCGTGGTCTACACCGGCACCCACGACAACAACACCACACGCGGCTGGTTCGAGTCCGGCGAGGCCGGGCCCGGACTGCGTCGGGTGCTGGCGCGCTACCTGGGCCGCAAAATCACCGCTGGCAACGTGGTGCGCGAGTTCATCCGCCTGGCGCTAGCAAGCCCGGCCAGGGACGCCGTGATTCCCGCCCAGGACCTGCTCGACCTGGACGCCGGCCACCGCATGAACATCCCCGGCACCACCAAGGGCAACTGGGGCTGGCGGCTGCCCCAGGACCGGCTGTGCCTGTGCGCCTTTGGCCGGGCGCTGGCCGAGGACCTGCGCGGCCTGTGCGAGCTCTTCGGCCGCTCGGCCATGACCGACGCTGGCGGCGAGCCGGTGGAGAAGACAACGACGTAGGCGCGTTTTTTTCGCCCGCGCGTGTTGACAGCGCGCCCTTGGTGTTTATCTTCCCCATGCCTGAAACGCCCCGCGCCAAGTGCGGGGCGCTTTTTAGTCAACAGGCGCCCGTCCGCCGGACTTCGGCGCACGCTGGCGCACAACAACACACACACCCCTGTGGAGGACCGAAGCGATGAAGTTGAAGCCCCTCAATGACCGTGTTCTGGTGAAACGTCTGGAGTCCGAAGAAGTGACCGCCGGCGGCATCATCATCCCCGACAGCGCCAAAGAAAAGCCCCAGCGCGGCAAAGTCATCGCCGCCGGCCCCGGCAAGCTGGACGAATCCGGCAAGCTCGTGAAGATGGCCGTGAAGGCTGGCGACATGGTGCTGTTCACCAAGTACGCGGGCACGGAGATCAAGGTTGACGGCGAAGAGCACCTGGTGCTGCGCGAGGAAGACATCCTCGCCATCGTCGAGAAATAGGCCCTTCGGACCCCCTTCGGGGGTTTCACAGGGTTCAGCCCCGCACAAACATAACCCGCCGCATGGCACAAATTTTTAAGGAGCACACACCATGGCCAAAGAGATCATTTTTGACGCCAAAGCGCGTGAGAAGCTGAAGCTTGGCATCGACAAGCTGGCTAACGCCGTGAAAGTCACCCTCGGTCCCAAGGGCCGCAACGTGGTCATCGACCGCAGCTTCGGCTCCCCGCTGATCACCAAGGACGGCGTCTCCGTGGCCAAGGAGATCGACCTCGAGGACAAGTTCGAGAACATGGGCGCCCAGATGGTCAAGGAAGTGGCTTCCAAGACCTCCGACGTGGCTGGCGACGGCACCACCACCGCCACCATCCTGGCCCAGGGCATCTTCTCCGAGGGCGTGAAGCTTGTGGCCGCCGGCCGCAACCCCATGGCCATCAAGCGCGGCATCGACAAGGCCGTGGAGGCCATCGTGGCCGAGCTTGAGAAGCTCACCAAGCCCACCCGCGACCAGAAAGAGATCGCCCAGGTCGGCACCATTTCCGCCAACAACGACCCCACCATCGGCAACATCATCGCCGAGGCCATGAGCAAGGTCGGCAAGGAAGGCGTCATCACGGTCGAGGAGGCCAAGGGCCTGCAGACCGAACTGGACGTTGTGGAAGGCATGAAGTTCGACCGCGGCTATCTGTCGCCGTACTTCGTCACCAACCCGGACAAGATGACCTGCGAAGTCGAAGACGCGCTTATCCTCATCAGCGAGAAGAAGATCTCCTCCATGAAGGACATGCTGCCCGTGCTGGAGCAGGTGGCCAAGATGAGCAAGCCGCTCGTCATCATCGCCGAGGACATCGAGGGCGAGGCCCTGGCCACCCTGGTGGTCAACAAGCTGCGCGGCACCCTGAACGTCACCGCCGTCAAGGCTCCCGGCTTTGGCGACCGCCGCAAGGCCATGCTGCAGGACATCGCCATCCTGACCGGCGGCACCTGCGTGTCCGAGGACATGGGCGTGCGCCTGGAGTCCCTGACCGTGGCCGAGCTGGGCCAGGCCAAGCGCATCGTCATCGACAAGGAGTCCACCACCATCGTGGACGGCAAGGGCAAAAAGGCCGACATCACCGCCCGGGTGAAGCAGATCCGCAACGAGATCGCCGAATCCTCCTCCAGCTATGACCAGGAGAAGCTTCAGGAGCGCCTGGCCAAGATCGTGGGCGGCGTCGCCGTCATCCACGTGGGCGCGGCCACCGAAACCGAGATGAAGGAGAAGAAGGCGCGCGTCGAGGACGCCCTGAACGCCACCCGCGCGGCTGTCGAGGAAGGCATCGTCCCCGGCGGCGGCGTGGCCCTCGTGCGCAGCCAGAAGGCGCTCGACAAGGTCAAGTGCGTTGACGACGACGAGCTGGCCGGCGTGAACATCATCCGCCGCGCCATCGAGGTGCCCCTGCGCTCCATCGCCCAGAACGCGGGCGTCGAGGGCTCCATCGTGGTCGAGAAGGTCAAGGCCGGCAAGGACGGCTACGGCTACAACGCCGGCACCGGCGTCTACGAGGACCTGATCAAGGCTGGCGTCATCGATCCCAAGAAGGTGACCCGCATCGCCCTGCAGAACGCCGCCTCCGTGGCCGGCCTGCTCTTGACCACCGAGTGCGCCATCGCCGAGAAGCCGGAGCCCAAGGGCGCGGCTGGCGGCGGCATGCCCGGCGGCGGCATGGGTGGCATGGGTGGCATGGGCGGCATGGGCGGCATGGGCGGCATGTACTAGCCAGCTCCCGATTCAGCCAAATGACAAGGCCGGAGTCCGCAAGGGCTTCGGCCTTTTTTTGGGTCAAGCTTTACATTCTCCACAAAAATGCTCTAGATTCAGTTGGGCTTGTCGAGTATTGTAGTGAGCAGGGGGCGGTACCCATTGGCCCCAAGCAACCTGAGGCGCGCTCGCATGCAGAAACGTCACCACATCGTCTTGGTTGGCCTAGTTTGGACCATCGTTGTAGGCCTGTCCTGCTGGATGGCCATTGTGGGCGACAGAGAGGGGGTGGTGGAGCAGATTCACATGCTTGCGCGCACCGCCGTCGAAAAGGATCTCACCTATCGGCGTTGGAACGCCCTGCGCGGCGGGGTGTATGTGGCGGTGAGCGAAGTCAACCAGCCCAATCCCTATCTCGACGTCCCCGACCGCGACGTGCGCACGGACAAGGGCAAGCTCCTGACCTTGATCAATCCGGCCTACATGACCCGCCAGGTGCATGAGCTGCAAGGCGACAGCAACGGCCTCCAGGGGCATATCACCAGCCTGAACCCCATCCGCCCGGGCAACGCCCCGGACCCCTGGGAGCGCGAGTGCTTGCGCGCCTTTGAACGCGGCGAGACAGAGATATTCTCTCGTGAGAATCGCGGCGGGGCGGAGTACTTTCGGCTCATGCGTCCGCTTTATACGGAGAAAAGCTGTCTCAAGTGCCACGGCAAGCAAGGCTACAAGGAAGGGGAGTTGCGCGGCGGCCTGAGCGTCAGCGTCCCCATGGGGGCGCAGCTGAAGGCCTTCCGGCGGCACGCCTGGACGATTTTCGGGGCGCATGTCGGCATCTGGGTTACCGGCCTTGCAGGCATCGTCGTCGGTGGGAACTGGCTGCGGCGCAGCCTGCGTGAGGCCGAGGAGTCGCGCAGGGCGGCGGAGAACGCCAGCCAGTCCAAGAGCGAGTTCTTGGCCAACATGAGCCACGAGATCCGCACGCCCCTGAACGGGGTGCTGGGCATGCTGCAGCTCCTGCGCGACAAGAACACGCCGGAGGAACAGGCCAGCTACGTGGACATGGCCTACGACTCGGGCCGCAGGCTTTTGTCCCTGCTGAACGATATCCTTGATTTTTCGCGCATGGAGGCCGGTGGGCTCTCCCTGCACAACGAGCCTTTCTCCCTGCGTGAAACGCTCGAAACCGTCGGCAACCTGTTCCGGGTCACCTGCGCGGACAAGCGACTGTCCATTGAGTTCAGGGTGGATCCGAGCGTTCCGGAGCTGCTGCTGGGTGACGAGGCGCGGCTCAGACAAGTGCTGTTCAATCTGGTGGGCAACGCCGTGAAGTTCACCTCGGCAGGGCACGTGCGCGTCACGGCCAGTGCTCAGCCCGAGGTGTCGCGGCTCGGCGCGGACCAGCCCGGCGCATCACAGTCCGACGCGGGGCAGATCGAACGGGTCAGGCTCCATCTGGCGGTGGCCGATACCGGGATAGGCATCCCGGCCGACAAGCTTGAGCGAATATTTGACCGCTTCACCCAGGCCGACGGCTCCCATACCCGCAAATTCGAGGGCGCTGGGCTCGGCCTGGCCATAGTGCGGCGCATTGTCGAGCTCATGCAGGGGCACATCGAAGTGCAAAGCGTGGTGGGAACGGGCACGACCTTCCAAGTCGAACTGCCCTTGGGCTCGATTGTCCCCAGCTTGTCGCGGCCGGACCACGGCGACCACCTGGGTGCGCACGAGCAGGCGGAGCGCCTGCGCATCCTGCTGGTGGAGGACGAGCCCGTGAGCAAGCTCTCCACACAGCTCTTGCTGTCGCGCCTGGGGCATGAGGTCGTCACGGCGGTCAACGGGTTTGAGGCCGTGGCCATGCACCGCAGCGGCAATTTCGACTGCGTGCTCATGGACGTGCAGATGCCGGAGATGGACGGAGTGGAGGCCACCCACGTCATCCGCAGCCTGGAGAAGATGGAGAAGCGCCCGCGCGTGCCCATCATCGCGCTCACCGCCTATGCCATGAGCGGCGACCGGGAGCGCTTCCTGGCCGAGGGCATGGACGATCACGTCGGCAAGCCGGTCCAGATCGAGGATCTGCAGCGGGTGCTGCGGAAGTATGGCCCGTCCAGCCGGGCCTGAGCGACGGCTGCGCCAAGGGGCTGGGACAACGCCTAGAGGTCGAGCTTGACCTCCACGCCTTCCCTGCTGGGGCGGGCGTCCTCGCGCTGATAGGCCAGGGGGTCGCCGTAGATGTGTTGGCTCGCGGTGGCGGCCAGCTTGAGCGCTTCCTGGTTCGTGGCGTTGAGCTTGAGCACTGCCTGGGCGTTGGTCAGGGCCTCGCCCCAGTTGCGGCGCTCCAGGGCGCCCTTGGCCAGGCGCAGGTTCATGGCCTCCATGGGGCCGAAGCGGCGCAGGGCCGCGCGTACGATATCCTCGGCCTTGTCGGCGTCGCCAAGCGAATCGTAGCATTGGGCCAGGAGCGGGTAGGGGCGCAGCTCGCCTGGCGCCACCTCGATGTTCTTCAGCAAGTATTCCACCGCCTCGGCCAGCAGTCCGGCCAGGAAGAAACGGTTGCCAAGATCGGCGTAGAGGCCGGGCTCGTCGCCGCAGATTTCCACCGCGCGGCGGAAATGCTTGCGGGCCTCCATGGGTTGGCCTTGGTCCAGCTCTGCCTGTCCGGCGAGGATGAGTTCGTCGAGCTCCGCAAGCTGCTTGCGCCGTTCCTCTTTCCTGGCCCTGCCGAACACCGCCTCAAGGGCAGTGGCCACGCGGCTGAACAGGGCCGACAGCTCGCGCTCCTTGCCTTTCTTGTAAGCCGTGCCGGCGGGGAAGGCGGCCTTGAGCCCCTCCTGTTCCACCACCAGGCGCACGGCCTCTTCCATGAGCACGTCGATCTCGATGCGCTCGCGCCCGAAAATCTGCCCGGAGCCCAGCAGTTCCAAGGCCAAGGCCAGGGACTTGAGGCTCTTCAGGATGTCCTTGCGCTGTAGAAAGAACTTGGAGCGGGCGATGTGTTCCCGCACATTCTTGGGGCTGGTGTCCATGCGCTCCTCTCGGTTGTCCTTGCCTGTGGCCTGTCGGCGGCGGGCTCGAATATGGCGGGCCACGTCCCCCAATACCCCAGCCGGTTCGCATGATCAAGGGCGGCGGGTCGTCTGCGCGGAAAGACATAGGGCATGCCGCGCCTGGCCTATGAATTTCCGTCCGAGGACACCAGCTGCGGCTTGCCCGAAGCGAAAGATTCAGGCATCTTGCATGGAAGAACCTTTTGCGAGGTAGCCATGATGAGGGAACATGAGTTCGACCCGACCAACGCCGAGACTCTGGAACAGTTCCGCAGGATTCCGGCCTTTTCCTCCCTGGAGGAGAGCATGATTCAGGAGGTCGTGCGCATGTCGCGCATGCGCAAGTACGATCCAGGCGAGCTGATCATTCGCGAGGGAGATTATGACGCCTGGGTCTTTTTCCTCATCAAGGGCGACCTGAAGATTTCCGTCAAGGGCGTTGAGGTAGGCTCCATCCGTCGGCTTGGGGACGTCTTCGGCGAGATGGGCATCATCGACGGCAGCCCCCGCTCGGCCAGCATCGAGGCCCTGACGCCGACCCTGGTCGTGGCCGTTGACGCATCCATCCTGGACCGCCAGACGGCCAAGGACACCTACCTCGTCCAGTCGATCCTCTACCGCATTTTCTGCGAGGTGCTGGCCGTGCGGGTGCGCGAGTTGGACAAGAGGCTCACGGAACTCACCGCAAGCAAGGGTTGAGGCCCTGGCGAACCTTACGGAGGCAGCATGGCCGTTCACCCGCTGGCAGGAAAACCCGCCCCACAGGAACTCCTCTCCGACATTCCGCGCCTCCTGGCGGACTATTCGCGTATCACGCCCGAGGCCGCTGACCCGGCCCAACTGGTCAGCTTCGGCACCTCCGGCCACCGCGGGACGAGCGGCGCCGGCAGCTTCAACGAAGCGCACATCCTGGCCATCAGCCAGGCCATAGTGGAGCATCGCGCGGCGGCGGGCATCCGCGGGCCGCTGTTCATGGGCATGGACACCCACGCCTTGTCGGCGCCTGCCCTGTCCACGGCCCTTGAGGTCTTCGCGGCGCAAGGGTTGGACGTCATGATTCAGGCGGGCGGCGGATTCACGCCCACGCCGGTCATCTCCCACGCAATCCTTTGCCACAACAGGAGCCCCCAGAACCGGCAGGCGGACGGCGTGGTGGTGACCCCCTCGCACAATCCTCCCCAGGACGGCGGCTTCAAGTACAACCCCCCCGAGGGCGGCCCAGCGGACACCTCCACCACCAAGGCCATTCAGGACCGGGCCAACGAGTTGTTGCGCAGCGGCCTGGCCGGGGTGCGGCGCATGCCCCTTGAGCGCGCGCTCAAGGCCGAGACGACGCACCAGATCGACTATGTGGCGCCCTACGTGGAAGACCTCGGTAACATGGTGGACATGCAGGCCATCAAGGCTTCTGGCATCAAGATCGGGGCCGACCCGCTGGGCGGTTCGGGCATCGGGTTTCTTGCGCCCATCGCCGAGCGCTGGGGCATCAACCTGACCGTGGTCAACACGGTGGTGGACCCGACCTTCTCCTTCATGACCGTGGACAAGGACGGCAAGATCCGCATGGACTGCTCCTCGCCCTACGCCATGCAAGGGCTCATCGCGCACAAGGATTCCTACGACGTGGCCTTCGGCAACGACCCGGACTTCGACCGCCACGGCATAGTCACCAGAAGCGCCGGGCTCATGAATCCCAACCACTACCTTGCCGTGGCCGTGGACTACCTGTTCCGCAACCGGCCCGGCTGGCGCGCGGACGCGGCCGTGGGCAAGACCCTGGTGTCGAGCTCCATGCTGGACCGCGTGGCTGCGAGCCTTGGGCGCACCCTCAAGGAGGTGCCGGTGGGCTTCAAGTGGTTCGTGGACGGACTCCTCGACGGCTCCTACGGCTTCGGCGGCGAGGAAAGCGCCGGGGCCAGCTTCCTGCGCAAGGACGGCACTGTCTGGACCACGGACAAGGACGGCATCATCATGGGGCTCCTGGCCGCGGAGATAACCGCGCGCACGGGCAAGGATCCCGGCATGCACTACGCGGACCTCACGGCGCGCTTCGGCAGTCCGGTCTACGAGCGCATGGACGCCCCCGCGACCTCCGCCCAGAAGGCGGCCTTCAAGACCCTGACGCCGACGATGGTCACGGCGACGACCCTGGCCGGGGAGGCCATCCAGGCCAAGCTGACGCGCGCGCCCGGCAACGGCGCGGACATCGGCGGGCTCAAGGTGGTGACGGAGAACGGCTGGTTCGCGGCGCGGCCCTCGGGCACGGAGGAGATCTACAAGATTTACGCCGAGAGCTTCCTCGGGCGCGAGCACTTGAAGCTGCTGCAGCGCGAGGCCCAGGCCATGGTGGACGCCGCTTTCGTCGCTGCCGGGGCGTAGAGCACCCCCCGGGCGCGATTATTCAGCGGGTCAGGCCGGAGCTGTCCGGTCTGGCCCTTTTCTTTGTCTGCAGGTGGGTGGAGCGCGCAAAAAAAGCGGCCCCGCTTTCGCAGGGCCGCCTCGTCATGATCCTTGTGTGCCAGTTAGAACTGGTAGCGCAGGCCGAGCAGGGCCTCGTGGGACTTGATGTCCTTGGCCTGGAACTCGATGGTTCCGTCAGTGCTGGAGAATTTCTTGCCGTCGCCGAAGCTGGTGTAGCGGTAGCCAAGGTCGAGGATGATGTTGTCCGTGAAGGAGTAGCCGACGCCAGCGCCCACGTTCCAGGCGAAGTTGGTGGTCGTCTTGCTGACGTCATCGGTGGCAGCGGTCCAGCCAGTGAAGGTGCTGGAGACCTTCTGGTTGATCCACGCCACGCCCAGGCCAGCGCCCACATACGGGGTGAAGGCGGTGCCGGTCTTGATGTCGTAGTAGAAGTTGGCGAACACGGTATGGATGTCCATCTTGGCGTTGAACGCGCCGGTGGTGGAGTTGGTGGCGCTGTACTTGAACTGGTTGTGGTACAGGTACTCGGCCTCAGCGCGGACCGGCAGGCCCATGCCGGCGAAGTTGTAGCCGAGGGCGCCGCCGACGGTGTAGCTGTTCTTGTCGGACCAGGACTCGTTGGTTGCGTTGTTGTTGGTGGCTGCGGCCTTGGAGTCGCTCACACCGCTCTTGCCGTGGTCCATGTACTCATAGCCGCCCTTGACGCCAACATAGATGCCGCCTTTGTCGGCCGCGAAGGCGGTTCCCAGGCTCAGGGTGGCGACAAGCGCCAAGGCGGCGAAGATGATGAGATGTGCCTTCTTCATTGTTGTTCCTTCCTTCCGGCTAAATTAAAGAGGGTTTGACAACATCATGGGGGGCATGAGTCATCATGGTTATGCCTGCTTATTATCGACGTGAAATGGCCCTGTCAATAGACCTGGTAAAATATTTTTTACTTTTCTTGTCTCCTCCCAGGACTCGACTCTGCGACCGTTCCGCTATATATGTGTCTGATGAGCGAATCTGCTGTGGAAATCGCCCAGGCCCTCAGGCGGCATGCGCGCGCCGAAAACGGCGACCCCATCAAGGTCCTGCCGGGGCTTCTCTCCGCTCTTGCGGAGTTGCCCGCCGGTCACGGCGATGCCCCCCAGGGCGCCGCCACCGTTGGCGAGGTTGCCTGGCAGTTGTTCAGCGTCGTGCGCACCCTGCGCGATGTCGCGCTCGCGTCGCGGGTGCTGCAGGCCCTGGCTTCCCTGGGGCGCTTTGGCCGTTGCCTGGCCATGCTGCACATCCAGGCCCGCAGCCTGCCCCTGCCGCAGGTCACGCCGATTCTCCAGGCGCTTTCCAGCGCGGACTACCTGAGCATCGTGAATGAGATGTGCCTGAGCCCCCAGGCCGACGACAAGCAGTACACGGCTTGGCTCAAGAGCCTGCTGCCCACGCCTGCCCGCTGCGACCCCAAGGGCGCGCTGCAGTTCCTGGGGACTCTCGCCGACGAAGGCACGCCCCTGGCCAAGCCCCTGCGCGACGCGTTGCTCTCGAGTTGCCTGGCCGAGGCCCTGCCCAACGCCTTTGCGGGCAAGCCCGGCGCGACAACGGCCGGGGCGCTGCTCAAGGCCGCCGAGAGCTTGTCCAGCCCGGCCATCCACGTGGAGGCCTTGGGCTATGCGCTTCGCGTCTCCGGTGCTGACGGGCCGAGCCGGTTGGCCCCGCTTCTGGGCGCAGCCCCTGATCTGGAGGTCCGAGAGCCCGCCCTGCTTGTGGAGTTGCGCCGCTTGGCCGCAACCCCCGATGCTCCCAGGCTGCTGCTGCCTGCCGCCAAGGCCGAGCCGGAGCTCCTGGGGCTCGTGCTTGCGGACATGCTGCGCCAGGGCGGCGAGACGCATGAGCGAGCCCTCTCGTTGGCGCCCTTGCTGCCCAGGCTCGGCCTGGCGTCCCTCTTGCCGGACGTTCCCGCTGCTGACCGCGAGGCCGTCATGGGCCGAGTCTTCCTCGCCCTGGCCCGGGTCGAGGCCGAATTTCTCCGCCGTGCCGCAAAGGCCTTGCAGAGCATGCTGGACAAGGCCTCGGTGCAGGCTCTGGCGCAGATATTCTCGTCCCAGACCGCCAGGGATGCGGCCGAGAGCGCCACGCTGCTCGCGCCACCGGCGGCGGCCAAGGTCCCGGCCAAGGCCGCGAGCCAGCGCCGCCCCTCCTTGGCAGAGGCCCTGAAGGACGCCTTGAGTCCGCTGAAGGACCAGGACTATTCGAACTCCACCCTGAGCGGCGAGAGCCTGGAAGGGTCCACCCTCACCTCGGTGAACCTCTCGGCCAGCCAGTTTTCCTCAGTCACTTTCCGCAGGCTCCGCCTGAGCAACTGCAACCTTGCGGGCTGCCGGTTCGAGAGCTGCACCTTCCAGGGCTGCACGTTTTCAGCCGTCGATCTTTGCGGCGCACAGTTCCAAGGCTGCACCTTCAGCGGCTGCGCGCTCGAACGCTGCGATGCCGCGCGCCTGCGGCTGTCCTCCTGCACCGTTTCCCGGTGCGCCTTGACGGAGTCCTGCCTGGCCGAAACGCATCTGACGAAGGTGCGCATGGATCGCATCACAGCCAGAGCCTGTTCATTTTCAGGACTGCGCGCCCAGACGGTGGCCCAGACGCACAGCTCCTTCGCCCGTTGCGACCTGTCCGGCTCGGTGCTGGAGCGCAGTGTCTGGCGCGGCTTCGAGTTTCAGGACTGCGCGCTGGCCCATGCCCGCCTGCGCCATTGCGAGGTTCAGGGGGGGAGCTTTGCGCGTTGCTCCATGCGCGGAATCTCCGTGCTGGGCGGGCATACGGACAACCCGCACCTGGCCGAGGCGAGTTGGGCAACCCTGGCCGAGCTGCTGTCCGGGGGCGATCCTGCGCTTGTCGAGCTGCCCCCGGCCCTGCGCACCGAGTCCGGCGCGGCCTTCGTGGCAGCCTGCGTGGGCCGCTATGTGCGCCTGGACGAGGCCAGAAGGACCCTGGCGGCCATGCGCGGCCAGAACCAGCGCCGCATGGAGTTGGCCAGGGAGCGACTGACCGAGGCCCAGGGCGTGTTCCTGACGTTGCTCCCGCAGCTCCTGGTGACGGATGTCTTCGAGAAGGCCCAGGGCCTCGGCAACGTTCCGGCCTGCGCCCTGGGCGGCCCGGAGGTCCGAGTGGATGCGGCCCTGCTGGAAAAGTACTTTCCCGGCCAGGCTCCCACGGCGAAGGCTGCGCCGCTTCTGACCATCGACGCCCTGTACGCCATCGGCAGCCTGGGCTCCGTGGCCCAGAAGCCGTCCTCGGACATCGACTGCTGGGTTTGCCACAACGAGCCTGAGGGCTCGGCGCAGGAGGTGCGCGACGGTCTGCGCCGCAAGCTCGCGGCCCTGGAAGTCTGGGCGGACCAGCAGTTCGGGCTGGAGGTGCACTTCTTCGCCATGACCCTGGACGAGGTGCGCACCAATTCCTTCGGCATGAGCGACAAGGAGAGCTCCGGCTCTGCCCAGGCGGCCCTGCTGAAGGAGGAGTTCTACCGCACGGCGCTCCGGCTCGCGGGAAAGGACCTGCTCTGGTGGGCCGCGCCTCCCGGGGCCGACGCCGCCACTGCCCAGTCGCTCCTGGCCGAAATCTCCGTGCTGGACCCCCGGCTGGCGGGGGAACTGGTCGACCTGGGCCAGCCCGAACCGATTCCGGCCAGCGAATATTTCGGGGCGTGCCTGTGGCAGATGGTCAAGGCCCTGCACAGCCCCTACAAGTCGGTGATGAAGCTTGGCCTGCTTGAGAAGTACGCGGACAAGGGCCAGACCATGCGGCTCTTGTGCGACCGTATCAAGGAGGCGGTCATGCGCGGCCGCTCCCGCCTGGAGTGGGTGGACCCGTACCTGGCGCTCTTCTCCTCCATCCACTCGCACTACGCCGCCCTGGGCGACGAGGGCGCGCTGGGCCTCCTGGCAGAGTGCCTGTGGCTCAAGGCCGATGTGGAGGCGGAGTACCTGCCGCCGGAGTTCAGCCAGGTGGCGCAGGCCACGTGGGCGACCGACACCTTCGCCAATTCCATGCGCCTGGGCGGGCTGGTGAACCAGTTCATGATCGCGGCCTATCGCCGCATCCAGGGCGGCCTCAAGGCCGACCGCGCGTCCGCGAGCATCACCCCGCAGGACCTGACGCGCCTGGGGCGGCGCATCGCCTCCAACTTCGCCCAGCATGAGCACAAGGTAAGCCTGGTGCCCTTCCTGTCCGAGGATGTGGCCTTCACCGAACTGTACTTCTATGCGGAAAAGGCGCCGGGGAAGCGCACGGTCTGGGCGGTGAAGGGCAAGGAAAAGGCCACGGGCAAGGCCGCGGTGGAGTCGCTCGAGCCCATCCGCAGGGACACGGACGTGGCGCGGCTGCTGGCCTGGATCGTGGTCAACGGCATCTATGTGCCGGGACTGGCGGTGCAGGCCGAGAAGACCCTGGCGCCCATCGCGGTGATGGACATGCAGGCGCTCCTGCAGGACCTGACGACCTTCTTCCCGCGGCACGAGATTCTGAACCCGGACATGGAGGAGTACCTGCGGGACGAGCAGGTGACCAGGGCCTACGTAATCCTGAACCTGCCGGTGCCGCCGGACAAGAACAAGATCCTCCAGGCTTCGGTGATCTACGCCACCAACTGGGGCGAGCTTTTCTGCCAGGGCTTCGACAATCCGCCGCAGCTGTTGTCGCTGTCGCCGCTGACCTTCCTGCGCGAGAATCTGGCCCGGACGGTTCCCTCCAGGCCGGAGGTCAAGATCTTCATCCCCAAGAAGTCCGCCTGCCCGAGGATCAAGGCCTTCTAGCCCTCCCACCCCCTGCCGTCGCACCTTCTGAGCGGCCCGTCGAGGCTGTTGTCTGGCGGTGCGCTGGCTAGCGCTTGGCGATCATGGTCGTGGCGATCCAGTCCAGCACCAGCGCGGGCATCACCGTGGGCTGGTTCAGGGCCTCCTGGGCGCTGGCCAGCACCAGGTCGAAGCGCCGCAGACCCGCAGGGCCGAGCCGCGCCAGCCGCTTGGCCACGGGGGAGGCCTGGGTGTTCCCGGCCACGGCCAGGGTCAGTTCGCGCTGGCAGGCGGAGAGCAGCCGCAGGCTGAGGGAACGGTCCGCCGCGCCCTTTGTGCCGGTGCGCTCGAACCAGCCCTGCCCGGTGTCCCAGAAGTGAAGCAGGGCGGCCAGCCATTCGGCCACGTCCGGCTCCGGGGGCTGTGGCTCGGGCCAGGGCAGGGTGAGCACGAAGCTGCGCGAGACCAGCGTCTGCAACAGGCGCTCGCGCTGGGGGGCCAGGAGCACGAAGACGTTGCCGGGCCGGGGCTCCTCAAGGGTCTTGAGCAGCAGGTTGGCCACGGCGGGGTGGAATTCGTGGGCGCCGTGGAAGATGCTCACGCGCAGGCCCTTGCCGCGCGGCGGCTGGCCCCACTCTGGCAGGGCGTCGCGCACCTCGTCGGTGGTGATCTTTTCCTCGAGGCCGAAGACCTTGAGGTCCATGAACACGCCCTGGGGGATCTGCACGCAGGCGGCACAGGTGCAGCAGGGGCGTGCTGCGGGGGCGCCGGTGCAATTGAGGGTGGCGGCCCAGGCCAGGGCGGCGGTTCTGCGGTCGCTTTCGGCGCCGCCCTCGATGACCAGGCTCTGGGGCGCTTTGGCGGCCAGGGTGCGCAGGCGCGGCAGCACCTGGGCGGCCCCGGCGAAGGAGCAAAGGGATGTGGGGGAGCACGCCGTCGCTGTCATGGGCGGCTCCAAAAGGCTGCGGCGCTCGGCGTGCTTCTGCGTGTGCGTGGCGTCATGCGACAGGGCTTAACGCAGAAGCGCGCCGGACCGCAAGGCGCTAGAGCACGACCACCGAGTTGTCGGCGTCGGCGAAGGCGCTGTACACGTAGCAGTCGGCCTCGGTGTCGTTGAGCCAGACGCCCGTCTCGGTGACGTAGCGGTACTGGTAGGGCGTTGCGGCCGGCAGCGTCAGGGTCGTTGTGAACTGGCCCTTGGCCTTGCGCATGGGCAGCGCCGTGGGGTTCCATTCGTTGAACTCGCCAGCAAGGAAGAGCTTCTTGGCCCCCTCGGCGTTGTCCACTGGCAGGGAAAAGACCACCTTGCACTTGCTCTTGTCCTTGGAAAACGTCTTGGTCAGCGGCATGATTGATCCCCCTTGAACGCAGCCCCCCCGGGCCGCCTGACAGGTTCCACTAAACTCGCGCGCCCAGGGAGCGGTACAACTCGATGTACCGGGCGGCAGAGCTTTCCCAGCTGAAATCCTGGTTCATGGCGCGTTCGACCATGCCGCGCCAGTACGCCTTCTTGTTCTTCCACAGGTCCACGGCCTCAAGGATGGTGCGGTAGAAAGTCTCGGGGTCGGGGTCGGCGAAGGTGAAGCCCGTGGCCTGCGGGTGCGGGTAGGGCACGATGGTGTCGCGCAGGCCGCCCACGTTCGTGGCCACCGGCGGCGTGCCGAAGCGCAGGGCGTACATCTGCGTCAGGCCGCAGGGCTCGTAGCGCGAGGGCATGAGGAAGATGTCCGAGCCGGCCTGGATGCGGTGGGCCAGGTCCTCGGAGTAGCCCACGATGACGCAGAGCCTGTCGTGGTGCTGCTCCGCCAGTTCCTGCAGGCGGGCCTCATGCTCCAGCTTGCCCTCGCCCAGCACGATGAGCCCTATCTCGTGCTCCATGAGCTTCGGGATGATGTCGACCAAAAGGTCCACGCCCTTCTGGCCCCGGAAGCGGCCGATGAAGGAGAGCACCGGCTTGTCTTCCAGCTGGTCGGGCAGGCACATTTCCTTCAGGAGCGCGCGTTTGCAGTCGCGCTTCCCCTCCGGGCTGCCGGAGCGGTAGATGCACGGCAGGAATTTGTCGTCGCGCGGGTCCCACACGGAGTAGTCGGCGCCGTTCAGGATGCCGCGCAGGGCACCCCGGCGGCGGCGCAGCATGCCCTCCAGCCCGCAGCCGAACTCCGGGGTCAGGATCTCCTCTGCGTAGGTGGGGCTCACGGTGGTCACGGCGTCGGCGTAGGCGATGCCGGTCTTCAGCAGGTTGAAGTCGCCGTAGAACTCGGCCCCGTTCATGTTCCAGGCCTCCGCGGGCAGGCCGGACTCGAAGAACAGGCGCGAGGCGAAGCGGCCCTGGAAGGCCAGGTTGTGGATGGTCAGGACGGTCTTGGTGTCCTTCCAGTAGGGGTCGGTGCGCCGCCAGAAATGCAGATAGGCCGGCACCAGCGCGCTCTGCCAGTCGTGGGCGTGGATGACCGCCGGGGCCCAGTCGAGCCTGCGCGCCCATTCCAGCGTGGCGCGGCAGAAGAAATTGAAGCGCTCGCAGTTGTCGAAATAGTCGCCCGCGTGGGTGTTGTAGAGGAACCTGCGGTCGAAGTATTCGCCCCGGCCAACGAAGTACACGGGCATTCCGTAGTAGTCGGCCTGGTAAATCTCGGCGGTGATGGGCGCCCAGGGATAGCCGACGGGGCAGCGCTCGGTGAGCAGGCGCAGGTTGAACCCGGAGGTGGCGAAGCGGCCGTACATGGGCGTTACAACGGCGGTGTTGACGCCCAGGCGGTGCAAGGTCAGCGGCAACGCGCCCAGAACGTCGGCCAGGCCGCCGGTTTTGGAGAAGGGGTACATCTCCGAGGTCATGAACAAAACAAGAGGCTTGGCCATGAAAATCCTCTCGCTGACAGGGCCAGGAGCGCCCGGCCTGGATCAGGCTGCCGGATCCCCGCCGGGAGGGCGGAGGCTCGAGAGCCGGGTGACATAGTCGCGCACGATCCGTCCGTGGTCAAAGGCCAGGGGGGGCAGGGAGTTCAAGGGGAACACCTGCGCCTTGGCCGCGTCGTCGCCCGCCTGGAGCTGGTCCGGGTTGAGGGCCTGGGCCGTGTACACTGCGCTCGCCGTGTGCCCTCGCGGGTCGCGCGCCGGGTCGGAGTAGACTCCAAGCAGCGAGGTCAGCTCCACCTCAAGCCCCGTCTCCTCGCGCATCTCCCGTACCGCCGCGGCCTCGCAGCTCTCGCCCAGGTCCACGAACCCGCCCGGCAAGGCCCAGCCGTGGGGCGGGTTCTTGCGTTCCACCAGCACGATGCCCCGCCCAGGAAGGTGCACCAGCACGTCCACGGTGAGCAGCGGTGTCTGCGGGCGCCAGCCTGCTGCGGACATGGAACTCCTCCTGAAATGGCGGATACTCGCTTGGGTGTGGCCCAGCAATCAATCAGATAGATGAACGTGGGGCACATGACAAGCATAATCGTGCCATAAAACGGCAAAGATGCACAAAGTGGGCAGGGGGATGCGAACGGTGAAGACGCGGTTCGGCCCCGCGGTGTGAAGCTGGCGGGGGCGTCTCCTTGGGAGGAATTGGGTGCGGGAGAACGCTGGGGCCTGAAATGAAATCAGCTTCCCGTGGGACCACCCCAGGGAAGCTGGTTTCTGCAAAGGAAGGAAGGATACTTGGCATAGAGCAGGATGCGTGCCAATGTGTGCAGTCGGGTAAAATAAAAATATATCTTGTGTAATTCTGGGTATTTAAAAGTGTGGCGGTTTTGGCGACGTCGCGCTTGCGGCGTGAAAACCATGAAAATCGGTCGAAAAAATTGAACTCTGGACCCGCTCATAGCAGTGGTTGCGGGGATCAGGTTCAAAAACCTAAACCGAGGGGGTCAGCGCGAAGTGGGCCGTGAGGGTCGCAACCGGGATGGCCCCCGCGCGCAG